>PAXN01000003.1 GCA_002715005.1 Rhodospirillaceae bacterium | reverse complement strand
CCGACCAAGGATGAGGTGGAAGAAGTAGCTTCGGAACCTACACCTGAGGAGGAAACTAGTGTTGAATCAACAGAAACTAATGAAAAAGAAAAGTAGGCACAAAATCGGCTGAATTTTGATCAAACCCTATTTCCTCGCACTGCTGGCTATCAGGGAATCTCTAAATTTTATGGGCTTCGCGCTTGACGGCGTCAAATAGCTCTGGCACGGTTATCGTATAACTTTCGTTCCAACAAAAGGTTTATGCGATATCCACGCATGAGGATACGCTATCGTCAGGGGGGATGGGTCTATGACAAAGTCACAACTTATACAACGTATCTCGGAGCTTAATCCGCACCTCTTCCAACGTGACGTGGAACGCATAGTTTCGACCATTTTTGGCGATATTTCGTCTGCGCTCGCAAATGGTCGCCGTGTTGAACTCCGCGGCTTCGGCGCTTTCTCCGTTAAACACCGGGATGCTCGCATTGGACGCAACCCAAGAACCGGAAAAACGGTAAATGTCGCTAAAAAGGCTGTACCTTTTTTTAAGACCGGTAAGAAACTGCGGGAGATGCTAAACCGCCCTTAAGTACGGAGTTAACACTGAAAAACGACGAGAAACGGCTATGAATTTTATTCGATCGGTCGTCGGTGCGTGTTTCATTATTCTCTGCGTTATATTTGCAGTTTCAAATCGCCATCTTACCAATATTTATCTTTGGCCATTTCCTTTTGCGTTGCCGGTGCAAGCTGGGCTAGTGATTTTATTACCCGCTTTCATCACATTCCTATTAGGTGGTCTATTGGTTTCCCTGAGCAAAACAAAACTATGGGCTCGCGCGAGGCAAACCGAAAAACAAGTGGTGCAATTGAAGTCTAAGCTTCAAGACGTGCATGAACAATTGCGCCGAAAAGAAACCTGCACCCATGGTAAAGCTCGAGACAGACAGACGATGCCAACACAAGACTCGCTCCAATCTCGACAACAGCAAAATCAGTAGCTGTTAAGTACAAAATGATAGCTACACGTTTTTTGTCTGAATGGTATTACGAGAAAACCCTCCCGGTATGGCGTGCGCTTGCTGTTGACCAAGAGCAGGGGGGATTCCACGAAAAATTAAATGCGTCTTTAGTGCCTGAAAGTGCGGACGGTAAGCGCATGATGGTACAGGCACGTCAGATTTTCGTATTTTCCCAAGCATACTTGCGGACCCAAAACCCCATTGATCTCGAAAATGCAAAGTGTGGCTTCCAATTTCTGAGCCGATACGGCCCTCACGCTCAGGGTGGGTGGCATCACAAAGTCGATCGCAAGGGCAGCCCGGTTGATCCCATGCGGTCTTTATACGACCACGCCTTTGTACTATTCGCCATGGCCTGGTTCGGCAGGGCAAATGGTAGTTCCTTAGCCCTGGACTTCGCTGACGCAACAATTGACTTTATGGAAACAGAAATGGCGCACCCGAAAGGTGGTTATGTGGAATCAGTCCCTGGCGCGATGGATAATCTGGATAGGCCGAAAGGGCCAAGAAAGCAGAATCCCCATATGCACTTACTCGAGGCCTTTTTAGCCCTCTTTCAAACTTCAGGAGATGATTGGTGGCTAGAGCGTGCATCTAGAATAGTTGCCCTTTTGAAGCGCTATTTTTTTGTTGAAGGCAGCCTACGAGAGTATTTTACCGATACTTGGGCACCCGTGCCAGGCCCGATGGGGCGCATCACCGAACCCGGTCATCATTACGAATGGGTATGGCTTTTACACCAATATGCAGCACTCACAAACGACATATCGATTATATCCACAGCCACTGACTTATATCATTTTGCAAACGCAAACGGTGTTGATGAAATGTCTGGCGGGGTCTTTGATGAAATCTCCGCAAGCGGTGAAGTGATCAAACCATTCCGCCGTCTTTGGCCCCAAACAGAAATCCTCAAGGCCCACAGTGCACGACGCCGGTTTGGTGAAAAGGGGGCGGCGTGCAATTTGGAACAAGCAATTGAAACGTTACATGAAAATCACTTGGAAGCTATGCCTAACGGTGCGTGGCGCGAACATTTAGGCAAAAGCGGAGAACCCATTCGGACTGACTTTCCTGGGTCTAGCCTCTATCACCTTGCCATGGCGGTCGCCGAAATTGACGTCATAGGCGATACGGGAATTACTTTCGATAATAGGTAATCTACGTTAAAGAGGCGAAACTTTGGAGCTTACACATGCAAAATAAGATTTTTGCCGCTATTGATACCCAAGACCCTGCGCGCGCCGCTGACTTAACTGCCGCACTAGCCGGCGTTGTAAGCGGGGTAAAAATAGGCTTGGAGTTTTTCAATGCCAATGGTCCCGATGGCGTTCGAAAGGTAGCCAATACTGGTGTGCCGTTTTTTCTCGACCTGAAATTTCACGACATACCTAACACCGTCGCCGGCGCTATTCGCGCTGCTGTCTCACTGCAACCAGCCATCCTCAACGTCCATGCATCCGGCGGTGCAGCCATGATGAAAGCCGCCGCCACTGCAATCACCGAAAGCGCAGATGCTTTAGGTGTTGCAAAACCAATGCTGATAGCGGTAACCGTTCTGACAAGCCTCGACGATGATGACCTTGCCGCAGTAGGACAGCGAGGGGCATCAGAGGAACAAGTAGTTCGCTTGGCTAAGCTTACGGAAGATTGCGGTCTCGACGGCGTCGTCTGCTCACCACTCGAAATTAAGGCGATCCGCACGGCATGTAACTCTCAGTTTAAGTTAGTTGTGCCGGGCATTCGCCCGTCAGGTGCCGACGCCGGCGACCAGAAACGCACTATGACACCCGCTGATGCAATCAACGACGGAGCCGATTTTTTAATCATCGGCCGCCCAATTACCACAGCCGAAGATCCTGCTGAAGCGGCCCGCACCATTGCAGCTACGATCACGCCATGACTACCACTGCTAAAATCTGCGGTATTAACGACCCAAATACAATGTCCGCTGCCATTGATGGCGGCGCAAGCCACGTAGGGCTGGTGTTTTATAAAAAGAGTCCACGCGCAGTGACAGTGGAACAAGCAAATGAATTAAGCAATCAGGCCCAGGGACGTGCCGTTCGTGTAGGGTTATTCGTTGACCCAACTGATGCGACTTTAGAAACTATATTGAACACTGTATCACTTGATCTCTTACAATTGCATGGAACCGAGACGCCGAGACGCACAACAGAAATTAAGACCCGTTTTGGACTGCACGTAATGAAGGTCTTATCGGTTGCCGAGAGAGAAGATGTGGAAAAAGCAAACACCTATTTGGATGCAGCAGATTGGCTCATGTTTGATGCCCAACCGCCAAAATCTCTGAAAAACGCACTTCCCGGAGGCAATGCAGTCTCGTTCGATTGGTCGCTTTTGAGCGGAAAATCTTGGCCAAAACCCTGGATGCTGGCTGGGGGGCTAACCGCCAACAATGTGAGTGAGGCCATTCGATTGACGGGTGCGTCTGTTGTCGACACATCTTCGGGAGTCGAGGACAGGCCGGGCCTCAAAAATCCAGCCAAAACCAGAGCCTTCCTGAAAATGGTAGCAAAGGCATAAATAGCGGAAATGAGCGCACAGCTAAGGTAGACTTCGCCTTTATGGTGCTGTATTACGCCGGTTCCGCGCTTAAAAAACATCCAGCAAAAACGGCGAGTCCGACCAACCATGTCAAAGCCCAACTCTTTTCGATCCGGTCCTGACGATCAGGGTCATTTTGGTATTTTCGGCGGACGCTACGTCGCCGAAACGCTCATGCCATTGATTTTATCAGTCGAAGAAGCTTATGAAGCTGCAAAAGCAGACTCAACTTTTCAAGCGGAACTTGATTGTTTGTTGGCCCATTATGCTGGCCGCCCGAGCCCGCTTTATTTTGCTAAACGCCTAACAGAGCATTTCGGTGGTGCAAAAGTGTATTTCAAGCGTGACGAGCTTAATCACACCGGATCCCACAAAATCAATAATTGCCTCGGCCAGATACTCCTCGCAAAACGTATGGGAAAGACGCGCATCATTGCGGAAACCGGCGCCGGGCAACATGGAGTAGCGGTAGCAACCGTTGCCGCCCTCTTTGATTTTCCTTGCATCATTTACATGGGTGCAACAGATGTGGAACGTCAGAAACCAAATGTCTTTCGCATGAAATTGCTAGGCGCTGAAATCGTGCCGGTCACAAGCGGCAGCCAGACACTTAAAGACGCCATGAACGAAGCACTCCGTGATTGGGTTGCTAACGTGGAAGACACATTCTACATCATCGGCACCGTTGCAGGCCCACACCCTTACCCTGCAATGGTCCGCGATTTTCAGTCGGTTATAGGTTTGGAAACCCGTGAGCAAATGATGGAAGCCGAAGGCCGGTTGCCGGACTCACTTGTTGCCTGCATAGGTGGTGGCTCTAATGCTATGGGCTTGTTTCACCCATTCTTGGATGACAAAGACGTGCGCATGCTCGGCGTCGAAGCAGCCGGTAAGAGTATCGATAGCGGCGCCCACGCAGCCTCGCTGGCTGGTGGCCGACCTGGCATTCTGCACGGAAACCGCACCTATCTGCTCCAAACCGATGACGGCCAAATTAAAGATGCACATTCTATTTCTGCCGGGCTAGATTATCCGGGGATTGGTCCCGAGCATGCCTGGCTTAAAGATAACGAACGGGTCGAATATGTGTCCGCAACTGATACGGAAGCGCTCGAAGCGTTTCAATTATGCGCCAAACTGGAAGGTATAATACCAGCCCTTGAACCCTCACACGCCCTTGCTTACGTCGCAAAGGTTGCAGGCGCTTTGCCCTCGGACCACCTTATTTGTATGAATATGTGCGGACGTGGCGATAAGGATATTTTCACCGTAGCGGATATGCTAGGGGTCAAGATATGACAGGAAGGATCGACGCGCGCTTTGCCGCATTAAAGGCCGCAGAGCGCGGCGGCCTAGTAACCTTCTTAACCGCAGGTGACCCAAACCCAAAAACTGGGCTGGAAATTATTAAAGGATTGCCGGCTGCAGGTGCTGATATAATCGAACTCGGCATGCCATTCTCTGATCCTATGGCAGACGGACCGGCTATTCAAGCATCCTCACAAAGAGCGCGGGCTGCAGGCATGACCCTTAAAGGGACACTCGATCTTGTCCGCGCCTTTCGCAAAGATGATATGAATACGCCCATCGTACTGATGGGATATTATAATCCAATTTATAATTATGGCGTTGATGAGTTTCTCAGGGACGCCGTTGAGACGGGCGTAGATGGCCTAATAATTGTCGATCTGCCGCCTGAAGAGGATAATGAGTTATGTATTCCCGCCCTTAATGCAGGGCTGAATTGGATTCGATTAGCGACACCGACAACTGATGCCGAACGGCTGCCTATCGTTCTGACAAACACAAGCGGTTTTGTATATTATGTCGCCATCATGGGAATTACCGGGACTGCATCTGCCAATGAGGGCGATGTTATAAAAGCAGTAGGCCGACTGCGACAACATACGGACTTACCGGTAGGCGTTGGCTTTGGCATCAAAACACCCGAAGACGTTCGTGCCATTACATCCGTTGCAGATGCCGCTGTTGTCGGCTCTGCCATCGTCAATGTTATCGCAGCACATCTGAATAACGACAACGAACCCACAGATACGACCGTCAACAATGTACTGCAATTTGTCAAAAGACTAGCAACCGGGTTACACGGCACATGAATTGGCTCACTAACTTCGTTAGACCAAAGTTGAAGAAACTGGTTAAACGCGAAGTACCAAAAGATTTCTGGCATAAATGCCCAGCCTGCGATTACATGATTTTTCATCGTGATCTTGAAGCGAATTTATCAGTCTGCCAACAATGCGGTCATCATTTACGGCTTAGCGCTAAAAAACGCCTCGAATTGATGTTTGATGACGGCAAATACCAACGCATTGAGTTGCCGAAAGCACCAAATGATCCACTCAGGTTCCGCGATCAGAAACGCTATGCTGATCGCCTCAAGGAAGCACGTAACAAGACTGAAGAAGAAGATGCGATTATAGTCGCCCACGGAACGATGGGGAATCTACCTGTCGTTATTGCGGTCCTCAATTTTGACTTTATGGGTGGTTCTATGGGAGCCGCGGTGGGGGATGGCCTAATAACAGCCGCACGCCTTGCCATAGTTCAACAAGCACCATTAATTGCCGTTACCGCCTCCGGTGGCGCGCGCATGCAAGAAGGCGCAATATCCCTTATGCAAATGCCGCGCACCATAATCGCTGTTCAAGAAGTCAAAGAGGCTGGATTACCTTATATCGTTGTCCTTACGGACCCAACCACCGGAGGTGTCTCCGCGAGTTTTGCAATGCTGGGAGACATTCATATTGCTGAAAGGGGTGCAATGATTGGTTTTGCTGGAGCCCGGGTAATTGAACAAACCGTCCGGGAGACACTGCCCGACGGATTTCAACGCGCAGAATATCTCCTTGAACACGGCATGGTCGATATTGTCACGGATAGAGATGAACTGCGAGACAAACTCATACGGATCGTGACATTCCTTCGCCAGCCGACACCGTCCGGCAAGATTTTGGCCCTTCAGCAATCAGGCCACGCGGAGGGAAGCGAGACGATTGCGGCCCGCACGATACCTCCTACATCAGAACCACCACGGCCTGATTAAATTTCCCCTAATGGACCACCCAAGCGACGTCATTCTCAAGCGGCTGCGAGCGCTGCATCCAAAGCTCATTGATCTTTCTTTAAAGCGTATCGATAGGCTTTTAGGACGGCTGGGATCACCACAAGACCACCTCCCGCCAGTCATTCACGTAGCCGGCACCAACGGCAAGGGATCCACAATCGCCTTCTTGAGATTCATTCTGGAAGCAGCGGGCCATAAAGTGCATGTCTATACCTCACCACATCTAGTCCAGTTTCGCGAGAGGATAGTGCTAGCTGGGAAAATGATTTCGGAAGAAGCATTGGCTGAAGTATTAGGTGAATGCGAACGAGCCAATGACAGTGAGGAAATTACATTTTTCGAGATTACTACGGCTGCCGCTTTTCTCGCTTTTGCGCAAGTAGATGCAGACATAGTTCTGTTGGAAACCGGTCTAGGCGGCCGGCTGGATGCGACTAACTTAGTGAAGCGGCCAGCAATCACGGCCATTACGCCTATTGGAATGGATCATATGCATTTCCTTGGTGATACTCTCGAGGCTATCGCCCTTGAGAAGGCCGCCATCCAGAAGCAAGGAGCCCCGTCCATCGTCGCCTCTCAGGAGGACTCAGTGCGCCAAGTCATCCTAGAGAGCGCCACCGCGGTCGGCGCGCTGCCATTTGTCCAAGGTCGTGATTGGCAAATAACAGAAGAACCAAACGGCTTTAAATACAGCTCACGAGCCCTTACTTTGCATTTACCGATGCCGTCACTTGATGGCCTGCATCAACTAACGAATGCCGGAACCGCAATCGCCTGTTTAGAACAATTCCCCGACGCTAATGTCACCGATGGATCAATAACAGAAGGGATAGGCCACACGTTCTGGCCTGGTCGCCTTCAAAAATTGAACGAAGGAAAGCTGGTAGAATCTCTACCTCATGGCTGGAGACTCTGGCTAGACGGNGGACATAATCCAGCTGCCGGCGCAGCACTTGCAGAGACTATAGCTGCCTGGCAAGACCAACCAACCCACCTGGTGGTTGGCATGATGGAGTCCAAACAAGTCGAAACATTTATAGGGTTTCTCTCTCCGCACGCTGCAAGCCTAAGAGCCATCGCAATTCCGGGTGAAGCAGCTAGTGCACAAGCCACAGAAATTGCAAGGGCGGCGCGAATTACCGGTCTTAAAACCGAGACGGCCTACGATTTCCAATCTGCTATAGAGAGCATTTTGGCTAACGAATCTGGCCCCGCACGCATTCTCGTGTGCGGTTCGCTTTACTTATTAGGTCATATTTATGACCTAAATGAAAACGGTGGCCCGTAACACCTAGTAAAGACTTATACCACTGATTCTACCCATTGCATGATTTGACTTTTCGGTAGCGCACCCACTTTTGTCGATGCCACTTCCCCGTCCTTAAAAATCATCAGGGTAGGGATTCCACGAACACCGTATTTTGAAGGCGTATCAGGATTATCATCTATATTGATTTTGGCCACGGTCACTTTTTCGCCCATATCCGCTGCGATTTCTTCTAACACCGGCGCTATCATTTTGCANGGACCACACCACTCAGCCCAAAAATCTACAAGTACTGGCCCTGCAGCCTTCAATACGCTTGCTTCAAACTCCTCGTCACTTACCGCTACCGTGTCAGCCATAAAAGGTCCCTNTCAAAATTTTATAGGATGCCATTATTCAATCTAATACATCCCAATCCCCTGCTTTCAATCTAGGGAGCCACCGAATAGGAATCAAGCTGTACATCATCAAGCACCATAAGACTGGGGTTCTCGGTCCACAGCAATGCGCATTTGACCTGGCGGTCAGGCCAGATACCTCGCAACACCGCCCGGTAAGCTGCCATTTGCCTGAGGTAAGCTTCGGGAACATCACCTTTAGACTTTGGTGGCGGGCGCATAGATTTGTAGTCAACTACCAAAACTTCATCATCCCGAACAATTAGACGGTCGACCTGCCCCGCTACTACCTCCGGCCCATGTGCCATTTCCACCGTACCAACCAACGGCACTTCCGCCTTTGAATTTGATCCGAACAAGTCACTGAACCCCGGACCATCTATAACAGTCAAAACCGTTTCAAGGATGTTTTCCAGTTCTGGCTGCTCCAGTCCTAGCGATGCGCTACCCAACAACCCTTTTGTCGCCAGACGCCGTTCCTTTGATGGCAGGTCGGGCAATATCTGTAAAAGCCGATGGATAATAAGACCGCGCTTAAATCGCCGTCCATCGTCATCACCTAATGGAGATGCCGCCGGTGGGTCTTGAACAGGACGAGATGGCGTTAATGGCTTTGGCGGCGTCGCTTCCCGTGGCGCTAAAGCGTACAACCAGTCAGGCAACGTTCCGCTATTAATTAGCTGGCCACTATCTGCAATATGTTTTTCAACCTTGCGCCGTTGAGAGGTTTCATATCGTAATCCTTCTCCCTTCCAGCCTCCGTTAATTAGCGACCCAAAATCGAAAGATACTGGCTCAGCTATTTTCGAGAGGCCATCGTAGATCAAAGTATACCAGCAATCTTCGGATGGGGGCCGGATGCCGTGATAACCGCACACATAAAGCCTATCTTCAGCACGCGTCAGCGCGACGTATAACAGGCGCCGGTATTCTTGGTCACGCGCTGCTTCTGCTTCTTCCCTTAAATTGCGGCATAGGCGGGGCTCAAACTGACGACGAGGTGCCCAAAACGGCAAGGAATTCTGCCATAAGACTTCTGGGCTTGAAACAGGCTTTGCCATAGTATCAGATAAAATAACGACCGGTGCCTGAAGGCCTTTCGCACCATGGACCGTCATAACACGAACTTCGTCTGCAGTGCCTTGCTCAAGATCGCGTTTAATTTCAACTTTCCCTTCCGCCATCCAATGCAGGAATCCTTCTAGGGACGGCACGTGAACCGATTCATAAGTCATCGCCAGATTCAAAAATTCATCTATCGGGTCGTCAGCTTCCGGGCCTAGCCGCGCCAACATGGACTCTCGGCCGCTAGCTCCAGTCGGAACCGGTTCCGCAAGAAGACTGGCAAAAAGCTCATAAGGGCGGTCATAATCAGCCTTCGCTAGCAAATTCTTTAACCAATCTCGCACATTTGCAAATTGTGATTGGGTTTCAGCGCGTTGTTTCAGCCGACTCCAAATGCTCTCGTCCCCGCGCCCATGGGCCAGCTGAAAGAGTTGTTCTTCGTCGAATCCAATAAACGGCGATTTTAAAATCGTCGCCAATGTCAAGTCGTCCTCCGGCAACAGCAAAAACCGTCCGAGTGCATGTAAATCCATAACAGCGAGTTGATCAGCCAGCATCATTCGATCAACGCCGGCCACCGGCACATCGCACGCCTTCAGCGCCGCGACAATTTGCTCCATAAAGCCGCTACGACGGCGCAGCAAAATCATAATGTCGCCCGCCCGGATGCTACGACTACGATCGGGTAATATTTCAACGCCTATCCAGGCCTTGATTCTTGCCGCAATAAGCGCAGCTAAGCGGCCCGAGGGATTATCCTCCACCGCCCGCTCTATCGGTGGCACCCAAGGCTCTTGTTGGTCGGTAGGCGCCGGGCCAATCGGCGGCCAGACTTCCACCAACCCGGCTGCCCCTTTGCGAAAAGCTTGGTGCTTTAGGCGTTCCGCATTTTCAACCACACCATTTTTTGCCGGTTGGGTGGAAAAAATCATATCGACAGTATCCAAGACTGCATCGGTGGAGCGGAAAGAAACAGACAAATCGAGATCGCGCCAGTCCCGTTGAACCGCACGTGCTTGATCAGAAAAACCTTTCCGATATTGATTAAAAAGTGCCGGTGCGGCTCGTTGAAAACTAAAGATGGATTGTTTTACATCTCCGACGGCAAATAAAGTGCGCGTTTCCGGTCTGGCGCTATCACCGGAGAAAAATTCTTCCGCAAGCGCAGCCACAATATCCCATTGTTCCGGATTCGTATCTTGCGCTTCGTCTATCAATATATGGTCTAAACCACCATCCAGCTTAAACAAAACCCATGGCGCGATCCCCGGTCGGCGTAATAACCATTGAGCGCGATAGGTCAAATCATCATAATCTAGACAGACAAGATGCCTTTTTATACTTTCATAATCGTTCAATAGAGCTCCACCCAGATGTAACAGCGCGATTGAACTTTGGGCTGTCAAAACGGATTTAAGATGTTCTTGCACATTTTCCAGACGCTCAGCCTCCCGTACTAAAATCTCCTCAGCGCCGGGATTTGCCTGAGCAGCGCCAGCAGTTATAAGCCGCGTACGGCGTTCACCGCGTCTAGTAAAGTAAAGATCACAGTACGCAACAAATCGAGATGCACGGGTTAGTGGGTCGGAGGCTAGCCAATCCATTAAGAATTGTCCTCGCGGTTGATCGGTTTTTNCTGTTCCCTGCANNAGCGCTTTTGCAGCCTGNNTTAAAGCAGTGCTATCGAATGCCGCCGCATCAACAGCCTCCGCCCTAACGGTTTCCACCGTTTCTTTTTCAGAAACTCCAAGTACCCGGCGCATAGCATCGGCTGTCGGACCAATACCACCGGAATCGTCTAAGGCGCGCTGCAATTGTCCCCTGTCTCGCTGCAGAACTGAAATCAAATCGGCAAAACGATCCTCTTGCACAAAACGACTGAGCACTGATAGGGAATCAGCCAACTTATCATCACTGTTAGCAGCCGCTAAAACACGATCACGAGATCGAATCATCAGTTCAGCTGCTGTGCGTTCATCCATGACCTCAAAATGCGGCGGAATGCCAGATTCAAAAGGAAACCGCGCGATCAATGATTCGCAAAAACTATGAATTGTTTGAATTTTCAACCCGCCAGGAACGTCAAGCACTTCGGCGAATAGGCGACGCGCCCTAATTATCTCCCCAGGCCCCGGCACGCGACCCAATAGGGTTGATAATAAACCATCGAGAGTTCCCGGATCAGCCACTGTCCAGGCGGCCAGCCGCTCAGTCACTCGGTTGGCCATTTCTGCAGCTGCCGCTTTCGTAAAGGTTAGGCATAAAATACGGTTCGGCAATGCACCACCTAGTAAAAGCGTGAGGACGCGGTCGGTTAGAACCTTGGTTTTCCCACTCCCGGCGCTGGCCGCGAGCCAGACGCATTTTTCTGGGTCCGCCGCTTCGCGCTGTCGAAGGTCTGGATTGAGGACATCCTCTGTATCAACCATTGTTTGCTAGTCACCCTCCACATCAGCCCATTCACGAAAACGCTCCAGATGCTCAAAATCGTTGTAACGCGGACGATAGGCAGGTGCCGGGATGGCTTGATATGCGGTTTCAGCTTTACTGAAGACCTCAAGGAGCCTTTCTAAGCCCAGAAGCGCATTCGTCGATAAGGTGCCATCATCATTTGTGAAGGTTCTAATCTCGCCCGACGGGTCACCACCGGTTAAACGCCAGTAAGCGAGCGTCTCTACATCGCCGCCATCCATCTTTTCAAAACCACCGCTTGTCGCGATCGCTGCCTCCAGAGACAATTGTGGCGAATAGCCGTACTCAACTTCTTTGCGCGAGGGCACGGCACCTGTTTTATAGTCGATGATCTCCATGCCGCCTCCGGCTCGCCTATCAATCCGGTCCACTATAGCGGTCAAAGTAAACGGTCCGTTGGCAGTCGAGATTGTAATGTGTCCCCTCCCCTCCGATAAAGATTGGCTAATACCGGCACGCCGACCCCTTTCTTTTTCGACAAACCATTCCGCGATACGTTCGAACCGCGGCCACCAGAATGCGCGAATGGCTGGCCGGCCCAATGAGGCACCGAAAACCGTCTTGCCTATGTCGAGCAAAGATGTCAAAGCATCATCCGGAAAGTGATCGGCATGTTTGCGCAGGAACACATCCAAAGCTTCATGAATAATGGTACCTCGATCTGCAGCGCCTGGATCCGCTTCCAGTGGATCCAGTTTTCTTAAATTCAGAATATAGCGCGCGTATATGCTGTACGGGTCACGCATCCATTCTTCGACCCGCGTGACCGATAGTTTTTTGGGACGCACTGCTATTGGCGGTATTGGTGCCGGCGGTAGTATGCGTTTGGTCTGCTTCGGCCGGCCCAACATTTGATGCCACTCTATCCACTGGTGAGGTGTGGCAAGACCGACATCATGGCCCGCCGCAGTAAGCACTGATCGCAAACGGCTTAGCCATCGGGTCGGCACGGTAGGGGCGCCGTCCACCTTGCGAGCTCGGGTTAGGACAACGTTAGGGCCCGCAATCGCCTGCGCAAAATCGTGTGCTGATAGACCGATTCGTTGTTCCGGCGAGGGGAGTCCGAAGCGCTGAAGCATCGGCTTGCTGAGCCAGGGATCAGGATTTGGCTCTCTTGGCCAGCTTCCCTCATTCAGGCCACCAATAATTAAAAAATCTGCCTGCTGCATACGCGCTTCAAGTGGCCCCCAAATATTTAAACGCGGATGTTTTTTATGGCGGGGGCGCACCACATGCCGTCCTAACAATACTTCCAGAATGGCCGGATACTCTGTCGGTGAGCGCACCAAGACCGCGTCTGCCGCTGCCCGGAGTTCGGCGAAAAATAGCGCTAATGCCTCACCGTTCTCACCCGCCCACAAACGGATCGCACCCGCTTCTGTATCCGTCGTCGATAAACTTTCGGCGATAGCAATATAGGCGTCTACGATTTCATTCAGCGACGCCTTACGTTTTGCCAATTCAATGACAGGCAGCACACACCGTTCCAACGCGTCCAACAGTGCACTAAGAGAATGCTTCGTATCCTCATTTAGCCGACGACTATCGGCCGACGCTAACACACCGCGCAGCCCACTGATACCGCCAGATGGACGTGGCCCTCGAAGGATATAGCGATCAAATATACGAATTAAAGATCGAAAATGCTCAGTTTCATAGCCTATGGCAGCTAACGGGTGCTTACTAAAAGCGAGAAACGCAACAGGAGCAAAGTCCTCTTCCACCATAGCGGCAATCAAGCGCATAAAGATAGCTGGCGGTGTTTCAGATAGAGGTATGCCTGAGGAGTCATCTATGGAGATATTCCAACGGCCAAGGGCTGCAGCTACACGACGTGCGAGGCGTCGGTCGCTGGTTACCAATGCACCGGTTTTGCCATTAGTCTCCAGAACATGACGCAGCAGGAGTGCAATAACACCAGCCTCTTCTGTTTCATTAGCGCATTCTAGAAGCGAAAGACCAGATAACGCTTCGGGCGCGATTTGATCAAGGGATTGCCAGGCCGTTGTCGTTTCCGCAGGGCGCAGCGACTCTCTAAGGAGGCTTATGCGGGGTGTTTCATGACGAGACCCCGCTTCAGGCGAGCCCTCAACACACCATTCTTTAACCTCTTTGCGTTCTATTGGGATACGTTTTAGAAGATTAGCCATCGCAAATTGTGGGTGGGTCGCTTCCCTCTCAACAGCCGACCAATTCTCCTCATCGCTATGAATATCAAGGCCCGGCAACAAAATACGTCCAAGCGGCAAACCCGCTATCACTGCCAATAAGTCTGCCGTAGCCGGTATACTACCCGTGGACCCAGCGGCAATGACTTCACTCTGAGGCGGACTAGCCATCCATTGCTCGGCCTTTGCCTCTAACAAGCGGTTGCGCCGCTCGATAGGTTCGAGAAACCCTAACGCTTGGACCTCTAGCGGCCATACTTTGGTGAAATGGCGAAGAAATTCTAATGTATCCTGCCAATGTGCCGCTAAATCCTCTGGAACCAGTGCTTCCAACCCCTCAAACGAGAGACGTTCGGTCTGCACTTGATCTAGGAATCGCGCCAGCTCGCCGGCCAATAGCAAAGCATGGCCTGGAGTGGACACTAATCCTTGTTCACCACTGGCGGGCGACCGCCAAGCAAGAATTTGGTCCGCTAAGGTCAAAATACGCCTTATATCCGGCATCACCGGCGGGAGAGTCGCTAAATCTAGGCCCGGCGTCTCCTCAAGCGCCATGCATTCTTCATCCGTGTCACCAAGAGCGAGCAGCGAAGGCAAGATCAATGGTGCACCGCCGCGTTGCCGCAGAAAGGCTTCGGTTAAAGCACGGCAAGCTCGGCGGGTCGGCAATAAAATGGTATAATTTGCCAGCCGCAGTTGATCATCTGCGGTTTCATTAATCAACCCAGCCGCCAAGACATCAACAAACGAACGATTAGCAGAAACCGTATAAACCGACGCACGACGCGCCTTTTGAGAAATATTGACCATCAATTTCTAAGCCGGCTCAACGGCTATTCACGGCATTATTGCCTCGTACCATAGTTTCCTCAACTATCTTCAATTCTTCTGGCGTACCCACATGGTACCAGTCTCCGTCATGAACAATGGCAAAAAGACGCCCCGATGCCTCAGCTTTATCGTAAAGAATATTAAGGGAGAACGATCTACAAGGCGCATCCGCGAATAACCGCGGGTGCAAAATTTGGACGCCTGCGAAAATAAAAGCGGCAACTTGGTTTTCGCGACGGCGGTGCGCCAAATTATTTGTATCCAAATGAAAATCGCCTAAGCCGGAATAGTGGAGCAACCGGGGTGTTGGATAAAACAGAAGCAAAGCATCCATTTTTGCCCATTCCATGCTGCCGCTAGCCTATCAAGTGCCGGCGTTGGCCCATCGGTCCAAAGCACATCACTGTTTAGTACATAAAATGGTTGCTTGCTCAATAAAGGCAGCGCACAAGCAACTCCGCCCCCAGTTTCCAGTCGCTCTACCTCGCGCGAAATTTGTATTTCCCCGCGATCCGCCAGATAAGTTTCGATTTTCTCTGGTAAATAGTGCGTATTTACCACAATGCTCGAAATTCCAGCGCTATGAAGACGCTCCAGGTTATACTCGATCAGCGGTTTTCTAAGAACCTGAATCAGCGGCTTAGGAAGGTTGTCGGTAATTGGTTGCATGCGGGTACCAAGGCCCGCTGCTAAGACCATCGCGTGCGTGGGCGCAGTCACAAGGTTTTTTCCGGGACAGGAATGACGCGATGATCGCCGGGAACAACTTTTTCAAACCACTCCCTTAAAGGGGCCAAAGTCGGATGTTCGAGATTTCCCTCAAGCCATCGCCATACACGACTGATATTGTAAAGGTAATGAGGCTTCCCATCGCGCAGGGCCAAACGGGTAAATATGCCTAAGATTTTAGTGCTTCGTTGCGCGCCGAGCACCGCATATGACTTAAAAAAACAGTCTTGATTCAGTTTTGGATGTGCGGCGCAGTAATATTGCAATAGTTTTATTGTGAGAGCGTCAGGAACGTCTCGACGAGCGTCTTCGAATAAAGACACTAAATCGTAGGAAGCGGGCCCTTGGACTGCATCCTGGAAGTCCAATAGGCCGCATGCAGCGACGCTAGGCCGGTTTTTTAGCCACATTAAATTATCGACATGAAAATCTCGCAAAACCAAAGTTTCCGGTACCCCACGTGCTTGCGGAAACACTGACAGCCACAGAGCAGCAAACTCAGACCGCTCTCCATACGTAGTATCGATCCCTCTAACAGCTGGTAAATACCAATCAGTAAAAAGCAAGGCTTCTTCGAGAAATTTGGAGTCATCATAATGCTGTATATTTTCAGCATCCTCGGGGTCAAAGGCAGAATGAAGGTGAATGAGGGCGTCCACCGCGAGCTTATAAAGCTCAAATTCATTAGCGCCTTCGCTTAAGCAGCGAGAGTATGTTGGATCGCCAAAATCCTCTAACAAGAGTAAACCAGCTTCCAAGTTTTCCCCAATGACTTTCGGCGCACTCAGGCCGAGTGATCGAAGTAAATTTGCTATGCTGACAAAAGGGCGAACATCTTCTTTAGGCGGTGGTGCATCCATGAGTACTGCGGATAGGGTACCATTACGAAGTCTATCATAACGTCGAAACGAAGCATCTCCGGCTAAGATACTGCGTTCGGCATGCTGCCAACCAGATGCGGCTATAAACCGCTCAATTTCTTGGGCACGTTCAGTCATTAGCTGTTGCCTCAAACACAGCCAGTATGGACTGGAAGCGCTTGCTCCAGCCCTCGCCCACGTTAATTTTTAGATGTCGTTTCTCCGCGCACGCGCCGTACACTTCTTTAATGAGAATATCGAGCCGCTGTTCTGTTTGGGGGACGGAAGCCCGTTCTGGCCATTCGATTAGCGACACTGCATTGGCCATTGCATCATCAAACCCCAACTCCTCCACCTCATTATCGGATTCTACGCGGTACAGATCATAATGATAAACGGCTAGCCGGGGCGAGTCATAGTGTTGCATCAGTGTAAAGGTCGGACTTGGAACAACCTCATCGGGTCGAGTCAATGTCCTAATAAAAGCGCGAGCAAATACGGTTTTTCCTACCCCCAAATTACCGGACAAACCGATAATGTCACCGGCTACTGCCTCCGAAGCAAGGCAAGCTGCAAAAGTACACGTGGCGGCTTCATCAGGTAACTCGATCATCGTGTTAGCGGGTCCTTAATTTAGACTGGTGCGGTTCCTGCGGGAATTCTTAAGGTAGCTATCGAGGCCTCATTAGTAATTGCTTGCAATTCGACTACCTCGATGCAGTTTGATCAAAAGCTTGGCAAACATAGGGTCAAGGCCAGGGAATAATTCTCAGGGTTTGGTATTACCCACTTTAAACTTTTTGAACAACCAGTCTTTGTTATCGGGTTGAATTCTGTCCGAGCATCGGCGGTAAAGATGGTCAAATCGCCGCACGAAAGGCGCGGCTAAAAACGGACGACGCTAACGTCAGATAAAACCCCGCTCTTTGGGATTCTACGAATTAGTGATTAGACGAAGAAAAACCGTGCTACCAAAGTTGGAGATGAGAGTTTGGAATTCTAGTAACGGTAATAATCGGGCTTAAAGGGCCCAGTCTCTCCAACACCGATGTAAGCCGCCTGTTCTTTGGAAAGTGTGCTCAACTTCGCGCCGAGCTTCGATAGATGGAGAAGAGCAACCTTTTCATCAAGCGCCTTAGGCAAAACGTAGACTTTATTTTCGTATTTTTCATAGTTTTGCCAGAGTTCGATTTGCGCCAGAACCTGATTGGAGAAAGAAGCCGACATTACATAGCTTGGATGACCTGTCGCACACCCGAGGTTAACCAAACGCCCTTCTGCTAACACCAACAATCTTTTTCCGTCAGGGAATTCCACCTCATCCACCTGGGGTTTCACATTATGCCATTTATAATTTTTGAGATCGTTGATCGCAATTTCCGAATCGAAATGGCCTATATTACAAACGATCGCCCGATCCTTCATTTCGCGCATATGATCAAGCGTAATCACATCTATATTGCCCGTGGTCGTCACAAAAATATCGCCGTTAGGCGCAGCATCCTCAATAGTTGTTACTTCATAGCCTTCCATTGCCGCCTGCAACGCACAAATGGGGTCGATCTCGGTCACTAGAACACGTGCCCCTTGGCCCCTCAAACTTGCCGCAGACCCTTTACCCACATCACCATAACCACATACTACTGCCGTTTTGCCCGCTAACATAACATCGGTTGCGCGTTTAATTCCGTCAATCAAACTCTCACGACAGCCATATAAATTGTCGAATTTGGATTTTGTTACAGAGTCATTGACGTTGATGGCTGGAACCGCGAGGGTGCCATTTTTTTCCATTTCATGCAGGCGATGGACGCCAGTGGTCGTTTCTTCAGAAATTCCACGTACGGCTTTCAATAATTCAGGATATTCTTCATGCATCAAAATTGTTAGGTCGCCACCGTCATCTAGTACCATGTTCGGCACCCAACCATCGGGGCCAGTAATGGTTTGGTTCATACACCACAAATATTCTTCTTCGGTCTCACCCTTCCAGGCAAAAACAGGGATGCCCATCGCAGCCATCGCAGCCGCAGCCTGATCCTGCGTTGAGAAAATATTACAAGAGGCCCAACGCACTTCCGCACCTAAGGCTACAAGTGTTTCCATCAAAACGGCAGTTTGAATCGTCATGTGCAGAGACCCAGAAATACGTGCACCATCCAGCGGCTTCTCAGCCCCAAATTCATCACGTATTGCCATCAAGCCAGGCATTTCCGTTTCTGCTATTGCAATCTCTTTGCGACCCCATTCGGCTAGCTCAATATCCGCGACTTTGTAATCCTGTTTCGTAGCCATTAGGACCTCTTTTCAGTTTGATCTGGAACTTCGGGTTAATCGCGTTACCTACATTTTCTCGCGAGGGGGGTATAACAGCGCCCAGGTGAATATTGCAAGAAAAATATAACAATATCTTTATATCGTTATGAATATGCGCGTCGTGTAGGTCTCTTTTAAAATAATTGGATAAAAACTAAAAATTCCGTGATGTTAGCCGCTTTCAATTTTGCGTCTTTATAGCTCCAAGACACATTCTTACGATTTTTGCATTATCCGTTACGGAATAATATCACGCTGTCCCCTCCCAACTGCAGACGGTCGTATAGTTGGTTGATTTGTTTGAACACAGACCAATTAATCGCGCTCGGCGGGAAATACATTGTCTCCTCAACGGTTCCACTTGAAAGATCCAGCTATGACTAACCCGTTGAAAATTGCGTTTGCCATATTCCCAACTTCTACTCTTCGTGAAATCCTTCACACACCAAATTCGAGATAGCGTCTAATGCCAAAGACGCCTCCTCGCCCGTCGCCCTGACGAAGATTATGCTGCCTGGTCCTGCGCCCAACATCATAAGACCCATAATTGAGTTCCCCGGCACCTCCATACCATCTTTCGAAACTAAGATTGCCGCGTTGAATTCGCCTGCGAGTCTCGCCAGCTTTGAAGCTGCGCGCGCATGCAAACCTTTTGCGTTTACGATTGTGAGTTTGCGGCTTAGTGGACTAGCCATTTTTACGAACGATACTTCTAAATCACGCCATCGGATAATAGCTTAGACGCTACATTTATATATTTACGCCCTGCACCTTGGGCCTCTTCCACCACTTCCGGCAAAGCCTTAGACCCTCTGATTGTTGCTAGTTTAATAAGCATCGGCAAGTTTACACCAGCAATCACCTCCGTTTTATCCTTGTCCAATAACGAAATCGCTAAATTCGACGGCGTACCCCCAAACATATCGGTCAACAAAATGGTACCGTCACCGGTTTCAACCAATTGCACCATATCCATAATTTCTTGGCGCCGCGCCTCCATATCATCATCAGCAGCGATACATACGGTCGCAAAGTGAGGTTGCGGACCAACCACATGAACCACCGCTGCCAAAAACTCTTCTGCTAATCGACCGTGCGTTACTAAAACCACACCAATCATCAACTCACCTTTTCGTTCGATCTTTCATTCATCACACCATATTGCTACCTGCATCTCGATGTATATCTCTATGTTGCAACCTCATAGACCAACCATTCTGATCAAGCCATTCCGCTAATTCGACTGCCACATAGACAGACCTATGGCGCCCACCGGTGCATCCTACCGCTATAGTGAGGTAACTTTTGCCCTCCCGTTCATAGCGCGGCAAACATAAACTAAGCATAGATTTTATGTTTTCAAAGTATGCATTCAGGTCCACATCCCCCTTAATATAGCGCTGCACATCATCATCTTCGCCTGTGCGATCCCGCAAAGCGTCCTCATAGTAAGGGTTGAGCAAAAACCGAACATCGAAGACCAAGTCAGCCTCCCGAGGCACCCCATGGCGAAACGAAAAGGATGTTACGCACAAATTTAACCCCGGGCTCCGATCTAAGGCAAAGTGAGCCGAAACAATCTCCTTTAATTCGGCCAACGTAGTCTCCGTTGTATCGACAATTAAATCCGCCCGGCTGTTAAGTCGAGCGAGAAGACTTCGCTCTAATTTGATCGTATCGGACAGGGGACGGTCCGCATTGAGCGGATGCCGGCGGCGCGTTTCCGTGTAACGACGAACCAGCACCGAATCATCGCAATCAACGAATATAGAAGTGACCGCCCGATCCCCACTCGACGCTAGCTGCTCCACCTCATCAATCACGAGATCGACCGCAAAATCGCGCGTCCGAAGATCTATACCTATCGCAATTGGACGTCCTCCACCCAGTAAATTTGCCTGTTCAGGCAAATCAACCAGGCGGTTGAGCATTGAAAGCGGCAAATTATCGACAGCTTCATAGCCCAGGTCTTCCAAAACCTTGAGGGTCGCTGTCCGCCCTGCCCCCGACATCCCCGTCACCAATACTACTCGCTCACCCATCAGTCCTTCCTTTGGAGTCGGTAAAGGCTGGAAGTGTAAATCCGCTTATAGACTCACCCTATTTCTCCGGACCCACTAAGTTTTACTGCAAATCTGATTTTGGCAACCGCAGATGCCTCAAACGCTGAAATAAAAATAACAGGCACTTTAACACCCAAAATTTCTATCGTAACTGGCTCTGGTAACCGCTCTATCTCGTTTTTGGAATCAAGCAATACAACCATTCTTACACAAACTTTGGAGATCACGGGCACATCAACGATACCTATTCCCCTAATCTCCATGCGGCCAACTAGCTGCGGCGGCGCTTCCGCAAAGACTTGGCCATTAGCAACCCGCAAAATTGCTTGATCATCAGCCACTAACCTTGCGCCCACCTCTAAAAACCGCAACGCCAAATCAGATTTACCGCTACCGGACTTTCCCTGCAGCAACACGCCGTTGCCGTCAATAGCGATCACGGTGCCATGAACAGTTTTACGGCGTTCATCCATGACCGATTTACTCAATTGGCAAGGTAACGGTAAAACGCCCACCGGACCCTGTTTTGCTATCATTCCCACAGTTTTCAGCAACTATAGTGCCATTATGTGCCTCGACGATCTGTTTCGAAATTGAAAGACCCAGTCCCGAATGTGTGCCAAACTTTTCTCCTTCTGGGCGCTCTGTATAAAAGCGATCAAATATGGCTTCTCGTTTACTTTCAGGAAATCCAGGCCCCTGATCTTCAATAATGACCTTCACCATGTTATTAATTTCTGAAACCGTCACAGTTATAGCACCACCATCTGGGCTAAAGCTTACCGCGTTGCCCAAAAGATTCCTGAAAACCTGCACCAGCCGCCCCTCTGCACCGATAATTCTAAGAGGAGAAGCTTTATCAGTCACCAACGTCATCGTCGGCGCATCACTCTCCGCAACCGTCTGATGGACATCCACCAACGCCCTCATCATACGCCCCACTTCCACCTGTCCCATTTCCTCACGGCTAAGCTCCGAGTCTAAACGGGACGCATTCGATATATCCGTAATAAGTCGATCAAGGCGCTGAACATCTTCAAGGACAATACTCATTAACTGCTTTTGCTGTTCGGGATCTTTTAGCCGGGCCGCCGTCTCAACTGCGCTTCGCAAAGACGTTAACGGGTTTTTGATTTCATGGCTCACATCCGCAGCAAACCGTTCCGTAGCATCCATCCGCTCATGCAGTGCATCAGTCATTTCGCGTAATACGCCGGACAAATTGCCAATTTCATCGCCACGTGCGGAGAAATCCGGAATCTGCTGAGATTCACGGCCAAACCCTCGACGTACTCTTTCGGCAGCCGCAGCAAGATGTAAAATTGGACGGGCGATCGTACCCGCAAGATAAAAGGATAGAAGAGTGGTTATCACCAACGCCAAAGCAAATATAGCCAGCACCTTCAAACGTAAATCCCGAATGGCAGCCTCAATCTCGGTCGCGTCTTGAGATAACATCACCGCCCCAGCCACGCGGCGGTAATGTTGCACAGGAATGGCAACCGACAGAACCAAACCACTTTTCCCGCCAGTCCGGACCGCCCCAATTATATCGCCCGAAAAGGCCCGAATGACCTCCTCATAATTAGTCGCACGCGGGGAAGCTAGCTCTTTATAAGACTGCAATTCATCATGACGCGGTATCCAATCGATACTCAGTTCGATAAGGCCGAGCATCCAATCAAAAAAATTCTGCTCTTGGGTAAGTGGGTCCAGCATCTCCACCTGAATTGCACCCCCTTTACCAAGCTGATTACTATCGGCGATTTGTTCGCCGTTGATGACAAAAAGCCTAGTCCGTAACTTCGGTGTATTGCTTAACCGGCGAATAATGTCACGCGCCGTGATCGGATTGATGAATTGGCGTCCCGAACGTGTCGCCTGAACCGAGGTTTCCCCGATTGCAGCGGCGACAAGCCGGCCCTTATCGCGCATTGCCTCGAGTTCAGCATCAATCAGCCCATCTCGATAGGGACCTGAATAAAACAAAAAACCTACAGGAATTAGCAAGGCAACTACGTTAACCGCTAAAATACGAATCGTGAGAGGTGACACCACCCATCGCCCCCGCGAGGCCGTCTTCCGAGCCGGACTCCCTCGGGGCCGCCAACGAAAATTTGGAGCCAGACGAAACAAGCGGCTGATTACGGTAGGCGAATTTTCTTCCTCACCGTTCTTATTTATCTTTTCTTTCGGCCGCTCTACCAATTTGTCCATCATGACTCGCTATATCGGTATCCAACGCCGTAGAGCGTTTCTATTTGTGCAAAATTTTTATCTGTTTCACGGAACTTTCGCCTTAACCGCTTTATATGACTATCAATCGTTCGATCATCCACATAAATGCTTTCGCCATAGGCGGCATCCATTAATTGATCCCGTGTTTTAACGTGGCCGGGGCGTAGCGAAAGAGATTGCAACAGCAAAAACTCCGTCACTGTAAGCTGGATTTCTGTGCCGTCCCAGCGACAGGAATGACGCTGCGGATCTAGTGCCAACTTTCCACGCTCAATAAGCCCTTCACACACGCCCTCTTCCGTCTCGCTGGGTAATTCGGAACGGCGCAAAATTGCTCGAATACGTTCGATCAGCAAGCGCTGCGAAAACGGCTTTTTTATATAATCATCAGCCCCCATTCGCAGGCCCAAAATCTCATCAATTTCATCATCCTTAGAGGTAAGGAATATCGTCGGCACCTGCGAATCATTGCGCAAACGTTGCAGCAGTTCCATACCATCCATCCGCGGCATCTTGATATCGAGTATTGCAAGATCAGGCGGTGTCGTCGTGAGCCCATCTAGCGCTTCTTCTCCATCTCGGTAGGTCAAAACTCTGTAGCCCTCCGCCTCCAGCGCCATGGAAACGGACGTGAGAATATTTTGGTCGTCATCGACAAGCGCAATCAATTTTTGCATATGAACCTTCCTACTTCATTCTAGCCCCTGCTTCTTATAACGGACAATCATACAGTCCCGTGACCCGAGTTTGGCATCATTGCGGCAATGTTAGGGCAAATTTTTAAGCCAGCCCTGGGGCGCGACAATCAAGCGCATCCGTGCGTCGATTTGCCCTCTATAGTTGTAGAGCTTGCCGAATATAAAAATAGTAACAGAATTTCGACAGTTGTCGGCTCAAACGCTGCTGAAACGTAACAATCGCACAGCGAACTCTATTTGATTATGAGACGTACCGCATCCATATCAGTTATTTGTGTATCTCTTGCTGCACTTATCGCAATTGCGGTGGCGGCACTGCTTATTTGGTATCAACTGGGTCAGCCTGGAAATACTTTAGGCGCTTCGCAGAAAGTTGGCTTTAAGCCAGTCATCGAAATTGGCGGTCCCTTCACCTTAACTGACCATACCGGTGCAAAGGTGACCGAGACGAGTTTTCGAGGCAAATATATGCTGATTCAATTTGGCTACACATTTTGCCCCGATATTTGCCCGACAGGGCTCTCTACAATTACTGCAGCTATGGAAAAACTCGGCAGAGATGCCGATAAAATTCAGCCAATTTTCGTAACTATCGACCCCGAAAGAGATACACCGAAGAAGTTATCAGGCTATGTTGAGCATTTTTATCCCGGACTAAAAGGACTTACCGGAACGGAAGTCCAAATCGAGAATATCGCAAAATCCTATCGAATATTTCGCAAAAAAGTTGGTTTTAGTGTCTCTGGTGATTATTTGATGGATCATTCGACTTTCACCTATTTCATGAATCCAAAGGGGAAATTAGCGCTGATGTTCCGCCATGAGACCAACCCAGACATTATGGCTAAAGCAATTGCTGACGAGATTCATGGGCGAAGTTAAACGCCTGATAAAAGGCTCGTTTAACAAAGGGTGGTAAAACCATTGAGTGGTTGAGAAAAATCAAAACTGGGGAATGAGGATCCCGAGGCAATCGGAAGAGAATGTCGCAAAATGTTGCGGAGCACGGATAGGGCAATACTGGCGACGATAGAACACACTGCAGCTAAAAAGCCCTATGCATCATTGGTCATGGTTGCCTGTCGTCAGGATTCTACGCCGATTTTATTGCTGTCCGGCCTTGCGGAACACACTCAAAACATCAAAGAAAACCAGCAGGCTTCTCTCTTGATCGACCGCACGGCCGGATTGGACAACCCGCTAACTGGTTCGCGCGTTACCCTGCCATGCAATGTCACAAAAAGTGAAGCAGAATCAGATCGACAACGGTTTATAAACCGACACTCTAGTGCAACTGATTATACAAACTTTAGTGATTTCTCATTTTACACCTTCGCCATTAAACGTGTGCATATCGTCGCCGGGTTTGGTCATATTCATTAGGTAAAAAACATTCATATCCCTTTCGACCTAACGCGTTTCGGCGC
Organism: Rhodospirillaceae bacterium; assembly: GCA_002715005.1. Classification (GTDB taxonomy): domain Bacteria; phylum Pseudomonadota; class Alphaproteobacteria; order UBA8366; family UBA8366. Next base: position 222,402 of record PAXN01000003.1, on the reverse strand, counting down.
AATCGCGAACGCAGAATTGGATATCCTAGCGCATATGAACACAGACCACTCATACGCAGTCAATTTATTTGTCCAGCTAGCAAGTATTGAGCCAGGGCCGTGTGTAATGACGGGGATCGACCCGAAAGGGCTAGATTTACGAGCAGGCGGGCAGGTGGGGCGATTAACCTTTGATAACCCCATTTACGATGCCGACTCCGCCCACTTAATGTTAGCAAAACGCGCTGAGCAAGCCCGAGAAAAGTCTGTTTAGGGACAAATGTGGCTGGTAATAGTACCATTTTTGCAGCCGCGACATCTTAAGCGTTATTCTCTATTGATTTGCAATTCGATATCAATGATATGTAGATACTGATTTTGGGGAATGCGTTATTCGCAATAGTCGCAAACGCGGCAGCGGATAACTAGAGGAGCGCCAGCGTGACATCATACAGCAATAACGGGCTTGAAGCCCAAGGCGTAGTTAATGCCAAAGACGTTCATTGGAATTTGACGACGGAGCCACTTTACGAAGCGACTATAAAAGGAAATCATGGCAAGCTATCGATTGGTGGTGCGCTTGTGGTCGATACCGGCAAACATACAGGTCGGTCACCAAATGACAAATTTCTTGTAGAGGAACCGTCCAGTAAAGATGATATTTGGTGGGGCCCAATTAACAAGCCCACTGACGAGGCAAGTTTTGAGAACTTGCATCGCCAGATTCTTTCCTATTACCAGGGACGCGAACTGTATGTTCAAGACGTGTATGCAGGTGCTGATTCGGCACATCGCCTCCGAGTTCGTGTAATCACGGATGTACCCTGGCACAGCCTGTTTGCCCGAAACATGTTTATTCGCCCGAAGGCGGAAGACCTTGCCGGGTTCGAGCCAGAAATGGTTATCCTGCATGCACCTTACCTCCACATGGTTCCGGAGCGGGACAATACCAACTCAGAAACCGCCATTATGATGAATTTCGCCGAAAAATTGGTGCTTATTGCTGGTAGCGTCTACGCGGGCGAAATCAAGAAATCTGTATTTTCCTATCTTAATTACCTTTTACCGGCGAATGGTGTGTTGCCAATGCATTGCTCCGCCAATATCGGCACAGCGGGCGACGTCGCCATTTTCTTCGGGCTTTCAGGTACAGGCAAAACGACCCTATCAGCAGATGGTTCTCGGATACTCATCGGTGATGATGAGCATGGTTGGTCCGATAATGGCATCTTTAATTTCGAGGGTGGCTGTTATGCTAAGGTCATTAATTTATCAGCGGATGCCGAGCCAGAAATTTATGCCGCCTCGCACCGCTTCGGCACTATTGTAGAAAATGTGGTGATGGACCCGACAACTCGCACACTCGACTTGTTTGATGACAGCAAAACCGAAAACACCCGTTCGTCTTATCCAATCGATTTCATCCCAAATATTGAGGCAAGTGGTAAGGGCGGCCAACCAGATAATGTGGTTATGTTAACCGCAGACGCGTTTGGTGTGTTGCCCCCGATCAGCCGTTTATCGGCTGATCAAGCGATGTATCATTTTCTGTCGGGCTACACGGCACGCGTGGCGGGCACTGAGAAAGGTGTCACTGAACCTGAGGCCACCTTCTCCACATGCTTCGGCGCCCCATTCATGCCGCGTCATCCATCGGTCTACGCTAAGATGCTTGGCGAACGGATCGAAAAATCTGGGGCTAAATGTTGGCTGGTCAACACCGGTTGGTCTGGCGGCGCTTATGGTACCGGCGAGAGAATGAAGATTGCTTACACACGCGCCATGGTTCGCGCAGCCCTTGATGGGAAACTCGCCGAAGTTGCATCCACAGCAGACCCAAATTTTGGTGTGATGGTGCCGGAAAATTGTCCAGAAGTACCGAATGATGTGTTGAACCCGCGCAGCACTTGGAAAGATAAAACCGCATATGACTCGACGGCAAGCGACCTCCGTGGCCGGTTCGAGTCGAACTTTAAACAATTCGAAGAGTATGTGAATGATGACGTTAAAAAGGCGGGGATTTTCTCCGCAGCTTAACTTTTTTCGCATATCTCTTTTCGAGAAAAGGCTGACTGGTCGGAAGCGACTGGGTTGGCCTTTTTATTGGTGCAGAGCAAAGCTCAGATGCGGGGATGACCTCTTAAGGCTTTTGATATTCCAAACATAAACGCGAAGCTCTCCAGAAGAATATTGTTTATCTGCATTATGTCTCAAAACCCGTGCATCGGTCTGTATGCGGAGCCGACCATTGGCCATTAAGTTTGCCTTCTCAAGCGTTTCAATCAATTCTGTATTCGGCTTATCGCCAAATACCTTTACCAAAAAACCCTCTCGGCCTTTTCGCTTATCAGGGATGCGGCTAATACCAAGCATACGAGAGTTAAACCTGATGAAGTTATAAGACCGCCCCTGATTTATATTGCTGGAGCGCTTGTATTTGACCTTAAACGTGGCGTCGCGAATGTGCTTTATATTCGCCATTCGTTCCTTAATGGTTGCTCCGTAACCAAAGGCTTTGTCACGCGCAAGATCGCGGCGAATGAAAGCGACCTTCTCCACTCCCTCCTGTTGTGTAATTTCCTTTCGCGCCAATTGCCGCAATAAGCCAAGATGAGTAAGCTTCCCGTCATAGCGGAAAATATAATTACCGCGCTTATCAATCTGCAATTGCGCTTCGAAATCTGTTGGGAGATAGCACCCTGTAAATAAAAGTGCGACGCACAATAGAGAAAATCGCAAAATTTGGATCATTCAACGGTCCCCTTAGGGACAGAGACCCCGATCATGCAATCGCGCGTTACAAGAGCAGCCAAATCCGCTTCATCCATTTCTTCAGCGCCATCGGGTGGCATAGGCAGTACGATAAATCGTAAATCCGCCGTGCTATCATGTACACGGACTTCAACATCGTTGGCGATCTCGGTCCCAAACTCGGCCAAAACCGCTCTTGGTTCGTGCACCATCCGGCTTCGATAGGCGCGCGACTTATACCAGTCCGGTGGCATTCCAATGAGCTGCCTCGGATAACAGGAGCATAACGTGCAAACTATGACATTATGCAAGTCCGCCGTGTTTTCTAAAGCTCGGATGGGAATATCCCCCGCTCTTATACCTACAGAATCCGCCGCCGTATTTACGTCTTCCAGTAAATGACGCCTAAAGGATGGATCAACCCACGCTTTCGCTACCAGAGCGGAACCTTGTGCAGGGGTTCGAGAATCCTGAAGTTCGATTTGCCGACGCAACGCTTCGGCCGTAAAGACACCTTTCTCGATCAGCAAACGCTCCACCGCTTCGGCCATTAATTGGTGGGCAAAATAGGGTCTATCCTCAATGTCTAGTTGGAAGGTGCGGCTATGATTGTGATGTTTCACACCATCACTCACGACTTTGCACCTTGTGGCTCTAACCAGTGCTCATATAAATCAAGGACCGCAGTATCCTGTTTGGGACCCTGATAATCTGGCCATAAATCGAGTTGGCGAAATCGCACCCGGTAGAGCGGTAATTTAGCCCCATTCTTTTGCCCAAAAGCGAGCTCTTCCGGATTGGCAAAATTGCCTACGTAAGATTCCACAACGCCCGGTTTTCCGCGAGCGTAGAAGGGAGTTCGAATATGACCTGGCGGAAACGCCATGCGTACTAGGACCTGATCACCTTCACCAAATTGGCTCGTCATGATTTTCTTTCCTCCTGCCATTCCCGCTCAACCGTCGCCATCATACGACCCAACTCATCAGTCGTGATAACGCCTTTTTCCTGAAGCAGGCGGGTGACCGCGGCCGTCCAGCGCTCATAATAGTTCAAATTGTCATACACACCCGGCCCCAATGCCTCAATCGCTCGGCGCAACTCATCAACGCCAAAACAGTTTTGCTCAGACAACAAATTTCGAATCGCATCAATTTTCTTTTCCCAGGGCGCATGATCATAGTCATTAGAATCAACCGGACCTGCCTCTAAACCGCCTATATCATGCACAGCTCGTTGATGCGCCATCAATTGCTCCCTCCGATCTTCAGTGTGCCGCCCCACTTTAGCTGCGCGCGAGAATGCTATTCATTCTCCGGTTTTATTCCAACGGAATAAGGCAATGGTGATAGGCGGGGCGCACCTTCAGACGCTCGAACCAGTCCATCAGATTTTTCATGTCACCAGCCTGATCCGGGCACAACTCTACCCAGCGGCGCGTATGGACCCCAAGCGGAATATCCCCTACCGTAAAGCCACAGCCGGCCACATAATCTTGTTTTGCGAGCAGCTCATTCATGATGCCAAAGTACTTCGTGCAATTTTTTATTCCAAGCGCCACTTCATCCATATTTCTGGTTTTATCCGACTCGCGCACAAGATTACGGAAAATTAAAACCATGTTTGGGCCCACTGTGGTGCTCAACCACTCCATCCATCGATCCGCACTAGCACGCGTTTGCGGGTTACTGGGCCAAATTGAAGAACCTTCGCCATGCTTTGCAGCGAGATAGCGGACTATCGCATTCGATTCCCAGAGCTCGAAACCCTCATCAATAATCGTCGGCACGAGCCCATTCGGGTTTTTAGCCAGATATTCGGCCTGATCGTTNTTTCCAAACGGACCGCCCACATCCTCTCGGTCATACGCGATACCCAGCTCATCACAAAGCCAAAGCACTTTCATGACATTCGATGAGGTTTTGCGCCCTAATATTTTCAACATTTCGGCATTCTCCCTAAAAACTTTAAGCCAATGGTTGCATTACGTGGCATTGATAAGCCGGTCGCGCGGCCAACCGTTCGTACCAAGTGTCTAAATAAGGCATCTTAGGGCGTTCTGGAACCATCTCACGATACCGATATACAGCACAACCAAGTGGTATATCACCCATGGTAAAGCAGTCGCCTGCAACAAATTTTCTGTCTGATAAATGAATGTTCAAAATATCCCACCAGTGACCAATTTCCAACAACCCCTGTGCCGCTGCCTTTCCGCCGCCATCGGGCGAACCGGGCCTAAAGCGATTATGAAATATCGCACGCAAGCGGTATTTGATGTTTTGCACCATCCATTCCATCCACTTGTCCGCATCAGCGCGAGCTTGTAGATCGGCCGGATAAAGCATGCCAAATCCATACTTTGCCGCTAAATACCGAATAATGGCATGCGATTCCCATAAAATGAATCCATTGTCGACAATTGTGGGAACCATTTGATTGGGATTAAGTTGCAAATAGGCCGGATCATCCAAGCTGCGATGCCCAAGCCCAGAAAGCTCAACTTTATAGTCAAGGCTTAGCTCATCTAAACACCACAAAACCTTAATTGAATTTAGCGAGGTGGGACGACCCCAGATTTTAAGCATTAGCAATCAATGGGCCTCATCCCAATTGTCACCGACACCAGCCTCAACGTCGAGAGGTACACTCAATGATACGGCAGGCCCAACCGCATTTTCCATCACCTGAGAAATTATCTCNATCACGCCGTCTACTTCCGCCACCGGTGCCTCAAACAGCAATTCGTCATGCACTTGCAGCAACATTTCAGCTTTCAGTTTCTTTTGTTGCAACGCTTGGGGCACGCGGATCATGGCCCGTTTTATGATATCGGCCGCCGTTCCCTGTACTGGAGCGTTAATTGCCTGGCGTTCCGCATAGTTTCGGGTCATATGATTTTTATCATTAATACCAGGCAAATGAATGCGGCGGCCAAACAAAGTCTTAACCATACCCGATTTACGACATTCCGCCTTGAGCCGTTCCATATAATCTTTTATGCCCGGGTAGCGTTCAAAATAGGCCTCAATATAGGCCTTCGCTTCCTTCTGCTCTATACCAAGCTGGCGCGCCAAACCAAAGGCGCTTATGCCATATATGATCCCAAAATTGATGGCCTTTGCTTTGCGGCGCACCATCGGCTCCATCCCTTCGATAGGAACGTCAAAGACCTGTGACGCCGTAATGGCATGAATATCCGCACCATCATGGAACGCCTGAATAAGCGCATCTATGCCCGCCATATGCGCGACAACGCGAAGCTCGATTTGACTATAATCAAGTGAAATTAATTTACACCCCTCCTTCGGCACAAAGGCTTGGCGTATTTTGCGCCCCTCTTCGGTCCGAATTGGAATGTTTTGTAAATTTGGATCAGTCGACGACAATCGTCCCGTTTGAGCGCCCGCCATGGAATAAGACGTATGGATGCGGCCTGTTTCCAAATTAACGTCTTCCACTAGGGAATCCGTATATGTGGTCTTGAGTTTAGAGAGCTGTCGCCAATCGAGCACACGGGCGGGCAGCTCGTAGCCACCGGCTGCCAAATCTTCCAAAACTTTAGCATCGGTTTGATATGCGCCAGTTTTAGTTTTTTTTGCCCCGGGCAACTCTAATTTATTAAAGAGAATTTCACCCAGCTGTTTCGGTGAACCAACATTGAAGTCCTCGTCAGCAAGCGTTTTGATCTCGTCTTCAAGTCCTCCTAGCCGCTGTGCAAAGTCGCGGCTCAACCTCTTGAGCATTGCCTGATCGACGCGAATCCCCACCTTCTCCATGCGGATTAGGACTGGAATAAGGGGGCGCTCGATGGTTTCATAAACAGTAACCATCTTTTCTTCAATCAACTGCCGCTTTAAGTGACGATGTAACCTAAGCGTTATGTCAGCATCCTCCGCCGCATAATCGCAAGCCTTTTCCAATGGCACCTTGTCAAACGTTATCTGTTTCTTTCCCGTGCCCACTACATCTTTATATTTGATGGTTTGTAGTCCCAGATGCCGCTCCGCCAGCGCATCCATGCTATGCTTACCGGCACCGCCCTCGAGGACAAAGGAACACAGCATAGTGTCATCGACCGGCGCTATAGCCACCCCGTAGCGCAAGAAAACCAAAGCATCATATTTGATATTCTGCCCAATTTTCAGAACAGAAGTATCCTCCAGCAGCGGCTGCAGAAGATCGAGCGCCTTCTTTCGCGAGATTTGCTTTAGTGCCTCGGCACCTTCGTTTTTGGCCCCTCCCAAGTTGAGGCTACCCTGAGCAACCCTGCCTTTATGAGCAACGGGTATGTAACACGCCTTGCCCGGCTCAACTGACAACGAGATGCCAACCAATTCGGCCGCCATGGCGTCGAGAGAGGTCGTCTCCGTATCGACCGCCACAAATCCTTTTGCAATAGCCTGGTCGATCCACGGCTGCAATGATTGTTCATCCACAACCAATTCGTAGGAAACATCTTTAGGAGGCGCATCATCCGCAATTGCTGATCCCGCCGCATCCGGCGCCAAACGCGAGACAATTGATTTAAAACCCTGCTCAGTCAAAAAAGCCGCCGCACGGTCTATATCCATTTCTTTGCGCACGCATTCGCTTAAATCAACGGTAACCGGCACATCTTGCTTCAATTCAACCAATGACCGCGAAACACGCGCGAGGTCAGCGAATTCGAGCAAATTCTCTCGGCGTTTATTTTGCTTAATCTCGCCGGCGCGCTCCAACAGCGTTTCTAAATCACCATATTCGTTAATGAGTAAGGCGGCTGTCTTCACACCGATACCTGGGACTCCGGGCACATTATCTACCGAGTCGCCCGCCAAAGCCTGGACCTCGACTACCTTTTCAGGCCCTACACCAAACCGCTCATAGACTTCATCTTTGCCAATAAGACGATTTTTCATAGTATCCAGCATCGTTACATTTTCATTGACTAGCTGCATCAAATCCTTGTCGGAGGAAACAATCGTCACCTTCGCGCCGGCCTCAGCACCGAGCCGCGCGTAGGTGGCAATAATATCATCTGCCTCGTATCCAGACATTTCAATCGCCGGCAGTCCGAATGCTTCCGCCGCTTCCTTAACTAAGGAAAACTGCGGAATCAATTCATCAGGTGGTGGTGGCCTGTGCGCCTTATAGTCTGGATATATATCATTGCGAAATGTTTTGCGGGCGGCATCAAAAATAATAGCGATATGATCCGCATCACTATCGCCTACAAGCTTCATCAACATTTGCGAAAAGCCATAGACCGCATTCACCGGCGTTCCATCGGACCGAGTCAACGGACGAACCGCGTGAAAAGCGCGGAAAATAAATCCCGAGCCATCTACCAAATAAAGGTGTTTCATAAGGCGTCCTTAACATTTTCATCTATCGGCTTACTCAAAGTAACAATGCAGGGTCCGGTCATTGGCCACAGTTTGCCTTTCGTGGTGGGCTGATTTTATTGACCTCTAATGGGCCGCCGCAACGCCGGCCCTTTCCTTGAGGACGAATCGACGCCCGCAATATGGACAATCTATAAAATGCGCATCCCCCATATTAAGGAAAACCCGTGGGTGGGCAGAGGCCCCCCCACCCCCATCACAGCTAATTTCACGTTTGGAAACTTCAATTTCTTCAGGCGGCTTCATATTTTTTCTTACCCTTATTTACCTACAAATTTGTGACCTCCAGTTGACCGATCACAAGTCCGGATGATAGCGAATGCCCGACGACAATCAATCTCTGAAGGATTTCCTATAATATGCCCCCTGAATTTGCCGTCGAGGTAGAAAAGCTCAAAAAAGTTTATACGAGCACAAAAAAACGCGGGATGGTCTCCGCCTTAGACGAAATAAACCTTAGTGTGCCGCGAGGGTCTCTTTTTGCGCTACTGGGGCCAAACGGCGCGGGGAAATCTACATTCATCAATATTCTTGCCGGTTTAGTGATCAAAACATCGGGCAGCGCACGTATTTGGGATATCGATATTGATTCAAGGCCCCGCGACGCCCGGGCAGCAATAGGTATCGTGCCGCAAGAACTTAATTTGGATGCATTTTTCACACCGCGCGAATACCTCGAAATGCAGGCAGGACTCTATGGAGTGCCACCTGCAGAAACTAAAACGGACCAAATACTTGAGCAAGTAGGCCTGGCAGACATGGCGGATTCTTATGCACGTACATTGTCAGGCGGTATGCGTCGACGTTTATTAATTGCAAAAGCAATGGTCCACAACCCGCCCATCCTAGTCTTGGATGAACCGACGGCCGGCGTAGATATCGAACTTCGCGAACAGCTTTGGGAAAATATTCGCGCACTAAACAAGGGAGGGGTTACCATTTTGTTGACGACCCATTACCTGGAAGAGGCAGAAGAACTCTGCGATCAAATTGCCATCATCAATCATGGCCGTCTTGCTGTGTGTGAAGAAAAATCGGCCTTACTGGCAAGAATAGACAGTAAGTCTCTGATCGTGACTCTCGACCGGCCCTTGACCGAGGTACCACAGTCTCTTGAGCATTTTAATCCCGAGCTATCAAATTCAAGCGAAATCACAATACGCTATCAAAAAACCCTCACGAGTGCCGGCGAAATTCTCGATGCCTGTCGCGCAGCAAATCTGCCTATAGATGATATAAAAACCGAGGAAACAGTTCTGAGCGATATTTTCCTCCAGCTCACGAAGGGAAGCACACTGACCGGCCTTTCGAACCAGGAATACAGAGCTAAATGAATACTAGGGTGACCTTGTTCGCCTTGGTCCTACTAATTTGCAGTGCATGTTCACCAAGGATCATGCCCCCCGGGAAATCGATACAAAGCCCAACGATCGAAAATGATCGCTTCGTTATGGCTGACGGGGCGGCCCTGCCGTTACGTCGCTGGAAACCCGGACTAAAATTTAAAGCGCCAAAGGCCGTTATAATCGCGCTGCATGGGTTTAACGATTATTCAAAAGCATTCGAAAATGCCGGTCAATTTTGGGCGGCGCGTGGTGTTCTCACTTATGCATTTGACCAGCGCGGCTTCGGAGACGCCCCCTTTCCTGGCCGTTGGCATGGTGCCAACGCATTGGTTGATGACCTCGCCGAGATAGCGATTCTAGTAAAAAACCGTCATCCGAGCACCCCACTCTTTCTCCTAGGCGAAAGTATGGGAGGCGCGGTTATCATGGCAGCTGCGGATGCCAATTCCCTACCCAAAATAGACGGCATTATCCTATCTGCCCCTGCAGTTTGGTCTCGCAGTATTATGCCTGCTTGGCAAAGAGCGTCGCTTTGGGTATTTGCACACGCTGCACCGGGCCTTCGCATCAGTAGCAGCGGCTTCAGGCGAAAACCGTCCGATAATATTCAAATGTTGAAGGCATTATCACTAGATCCTAAAGTCATTAAACGAACGCGTTTGGATGCGGTTCACGGATTGGTCAATTTAATGGATAAGGCACTAGCAGCCACACCAATAATCTCCGGCCCCGCTTTGATTTTATACGGAAGACACGAAGATATTATTCCCGACGCAGCCCGAAAAGCGCTCGAAGCTCGCCTTCCTTCAGATAATTGTCAGATTCATATAAAAGATTATGAAACCGGCTATCACATGCTGTTGCGTGACCTCGAAGCCAGGATAGTCTGGACAGACATTATAGCTTGGGTTTCAAACTCAGTAGCAACGCTCGCATTGCAAACTTCAAAACCACAGAAGAAACTAGCATGCAAGCCCCGCTTGCCTTAAATTGCCGCCCGAAACTAGGCGCCCGTAGCTCAGCTGGATAGAGCGACGCCCTCCGGAGGCGTAGGTCAGGGGTTCGAATCCTCTCGGGCGCGCCAATTTTCATGGTAAAGGCGGAAATGGACATTATGAAACTCAATATTGGAGGACTCTCGCCCGCTACAGGTTGGAAAACCATGCATCCGAGCGGGGAAGCCGACATCAAGGGTGATTTTAGCGATCTTGGTCAATTCGAAGATGCTTCGGCAGAAACAATTTATAGCTGCCATTTCTTGCAGCGGCTGGGCTATAATGAAGAGCTCCCTCAAGCAATGGCCGAATGCTTCCGCATTTTACAACCCGGTGGCGAAATCATGATCGCGGTCCCTGATATGGTGGCACTCGCAGCACTTTTCGTGCACGATAAAATAACTCCGGACCATCAATGGCACCTGATGCGAATTCTCTTTGGCGGTCAAATGGATGACGACGATTATAATGCCATTGGGTTTACTGCCGATTTTTTAGCATCTTATTTCACTAATGCTGGCTTTGAGGACATAAAATGCGTCGAAGATTTTGGCCTTTTTGACGATGCCAGTCAGGAAAAATTAAATAACATTTCCGTTAGCTTAAATATGAGAGCTGCGAAACCCACCTAATGGCGAGCCTGTCACAAAGGCTTTTTATTCTTGTTTGTTCTGATACTCTCTAGGGATGAATGCCTACCCAACTTCGCAAATAAACGATAAAAACGACCACACCGCCGCAGCGCTTACACGAGGATTATCTCGGTATTTTAGGGGTTTAGGCCAAGTTTGTATAAGTGAATTCGCCTTAAAAAACCGGCGACGCGCGGATATTGTCGCGCTCGATCAAGCGGGCTTCTTTACGATCGTGGAAATTAAATCCGGCCGAAGTGACTTTATAACCGATCACAAATGGCAGGACTACCTGGAATTCTGCGACCGCTTCTATTTTGCCGTCGACCAATCCTTTCCCAACGAGATAATCCCATCTACGTGCGGCCTTATCATTGCGGACGAATATTATGCAGAGATTATACGCGATTGCCAGGTCGATAAAATGCATTCGGCGCGACGTAGAGCGATGACTTTGCGGTTTGCGCGAACCGCCGCCCAACGATTAACCAACTTAACCGATCAAGGGCCCCGACGGCTACTTTCGGATTGAGTATCAGCACCCATTTTTCGTATTGTACGTGTAGTACTGTGACCATCCAAAAACTCGGCCAGCAAGACCTCACCGCCCCATGACCGAACGGCCGAAGCGCCAATCACCTCATCAACCTTGTAATCTGACCCTTTGATCAAAACGTCCGGCCGCAAAGATTTAATCAAGGCCAGGGGCGTTTCATTATCAAAAATCACAACCATATCGACCATTTCTAAACTAGCTAAAACTTGAGCTCTACTGGTTTCATTTTGGATAGGTCGATCTGGCCCTTTTAAGCTGCGTACAGACGCATCGCTATTGAGACCAACAATTAATCGGTCACAAGAATCTTTTGCTTGGGACAGTAAAGAAATATGGCCAGGGTGAAGCAAATCAAAACAACCATTTGTGAAACCGCAACGATACGCCTTCCGCCGCCAGGTTGTAATCCTAAGGGCTGCTTTATCTAACGTTTGGATTTTGCTTTCCGCTCCCCGCATTTCAGTTTCATGCAAGACAGATAGTATTTCTGACGGATACACGGTAGCGGTGCCGATTTTTCCAACCACCACTCCGGCTGCAATATTAGCGAATGCGGCACCAGTTGATAGAGAGGCGCCAGTTCCAAAAGCGGCCGCAATTGCAGCCACTACCGTGTCACCCGCGCCGGACACGTCAAACACTTCGCGTGCCCGAGCTGGCAAATGGTCAACATGTTCGGCCGTAACCAAACTCATTCCTTGCTCACTTCGCGTCGCCAGCACGGCCTCAACCCCAGCCGTTTCAATTGTTTGACGACAGGCGGCGACCACCTCTTCTTCCGTGTCTGTCGCCATGCCGCTCGCCAGCGCCAACTCTTGCCTATTTGGCGTTAAAACGTTAGCGCCCTTATAGCGGGCATAATCGCGCCCCTTAGGGTCGACAAAAATCATAGATTTAGTTTTTTCGGCAACTTCGATGAGGGAACGTATAAGCCCATCGCCCAACACGCCCTTGCCGTAATCGGAGAGTACCAAAACACTGTTTTCTGAGGCCAAAGCTTCTGCGACAGCGCGCAGAACAGCTTCTGTCGTTTGGCAAGATAAGGGCTCAATTGTTTCCCTATCCGCTCGGAGCAATTGCTGTCCGGCAGCCACATATCGGGCTTTAATCGTCGTAGGCCGCGCTGTATCTTTTATAATGGAGGGCGTAACGCCCGTTGTATCTTCAATAAGGGCACATAACCGAAGTCCAGCCGCGTCATCACCAACAACTGATATTAAGGCAGCTCTGCCGCCGAATGCCGATATATTCCGCGCCACATTGCCAACACCGCCTAGCATCTCTGTTTCACGCGTTACACTGAAAATTGGTATTGGTCCTTCTGGTGAAATCCGCTCCACATCGCCTTCGACGAATCGATCCAGCATGACATCGCCAACACAAACTACGCGCGACAACGCCAGCTGCCCTAATAAAGAGGATAAACTACCAATATCGCTCATTGTGACCTAACCATTGAAATCCTGGAGCGACAAACCGCACCAGCAAAAAAACACGTGTGCTTTTCATTATTCGTGTGCCACTCCAAACCGCTGCTACAGCGGCACTCGTGCAGATAATTTTTTTACCAGCGAGAGACGTATCCGCGGTTTCTCTTTTGACATCGCCTTCGCTCATAAAATTCCCCAAATGGAGCAGCCTCCTTGAACATCACTTTATTTAAAAGACCACCCATAAATCAGAGCCTTCTGATTTGGTATCAATCATTTTGATGCATGAAAGATTATAGCATCTCTCGATATATCGTTTTATTTTTTACAAAACCCCAAACGCACCGACCTCAAATCCAACAAGCTCCCGGTTATTATCATTGATGATAGTACTAATTTCGGGGTGCATGTTTATTCAATATGCGCTGAAGGGTTCGCCGATGCATTTTTAACCGCCTCGCGGTCTCAGAAACATTACGATTACATTGTTCGTAGACGCGCTGAATATGCTCCCATCGCACCCGGTCTGCCGACATGGGATCCTCGGGCGGCGGCGGCAAGGGCCGCTCTGTTTCCAGCAACGCTGCGGTTATAGCATCCGCATCCGCTGGTTTTGGCAAATAATCGACAGCACCTGCTTTGACTGCCTCCACCGCTGTTGCAATATTGCCATATCCCGTCAGCATGACAATGCGTACATCTACTCGCACCTCCCTAAGCGCTTTTACAATTTCAAGGCCATTACCATCCTCCAACCGTAAATCGACAATCGCGTAAGCAGGCGGTCTTTGGGAAGCGCTATCTATACCTTCGGCAACACTCGCAGCAACTTCCGGAATGAAGTTTCGCTTCTCCATAGCGCGCGCCAGACGATTGCGCAAAGGAGCATCGTCATCAACGATCAACAGCGTACGGTCCACGGGCAGGCCTTGAGATATATCGTTCAATGGCCTTCTCCTTCTATATTTGTTTCTTCCAAAATAGCCCTTGGCCAGCTAATGACAACCTTCGCGCCTTTTTCATTAGTGAAGGTTAAATTTGCACCGGTCTTTTGCAATAATGTCTGTGCAATGAAAATACCCAATCCTAAATTTTCGCCGTCGCCTGTCCGAGTCGAAATATACGGCTCGCCGATTGCCGAAAGCACCGACGGGGCAAACCACGCGCCATCATCTTGCACTATGAGCCTCACCTCACCCAAATCCCAATATAAACACAAGGCGACGGAGTTTTCCGCAAATTGTATCGCGTTCTGGATCAAATTTCCCAAACCATGAACTAGCTCCGGCCCATAGGGAAGGTAGGGTTCTTCGCCTTTCGCTAGTTCATCTATCTGCACGACCACCGCCACGCTTTCAGAATTATACGGAGAGAGCGCCGTCTTCACCAAAGCCAAAAAAGGGAGACGAGCAAATGGATTTTTGGCTACAGCTTCTGGTGTTTTCGCGAGACCGGTTATAATTTCCCGGCATCGATCCGATTGACTCAGCAAAAGCTCAACGTCTTCTGCAAAAGGACTATTCTTCGGAACCTCTTGGGACAACTCCTTTGCTACCACCGCAATTGTCGCTAGCGGCGAACCTAATTCATGAGCCGCAGCCGCGGCCAGCCCTCCTAAGGCAGAAATTCGCTGTTCGCGGGCCAAAGAAGATTGCGTAGCCGCTAAAGCGTCGGACATACGCCGCGCTTCTTCAGAAACAGACCATACATAAGTGGCAATAAACACTACGGCGACAGCTAATGAGGTCCAAATTCCCAGTAAATATGTTGGCTCTAAAGCGAGCGGCCAGCCACTCCATGGTAACGGGAGATGATAGCGCCCCAGAAGCGAAATACTCAACATTGCCAATAATATGAGCCCAATCGTAGCGCTTCGGGAAAGGATAGTTGCAGACACCATGGCAGGCGCAATAATCAATGTCACAAACGGGTTTGCAAGGCCACCGGTCAGGTATAACAATGCACTAAGTTGAACGACATCAAATCCTAAAAGAAAAACCGCTTCCCGATCAGAAATTCTCTGACGTCCCCTACCACGCCGTGCCAAAATCAAATTAGAGGCTACCAAGGTAATGATTGCAGCCAAACAGGGAACCAGCGGCAAATCGAAGCCGAGACCGAAGTCAACCACGATCACTGTTGCGGTTTGCCCCGCTGCAGCCACCCATCGCAATAGAATTAGCGTTCGCAGGTGTAAACGTCCTGCCTGAATTACGCTCAATCCCGTACCGCCGCTATCAAACCGATAGGTGTCCCGCTTAAACATCGTTACTCCATCTGACCCATTCGTTTAAAAGACCTTGCCAAATCAACTATCCGCCAACCATATAACCCTCATGTCTCATGGAAACCCAATCATTTCGGTGTCCGGCCTTTCAAAAATATTCGGCACTGTTCGCGCTGTCGACAACATCAATTTTACCGTCAGCGCCGGTTCAATCACCGGTTTACTCGGTGCGAACGGTGCCGGCAAATCTACAACCATCGCCATGTTGCTCGGTTTAATCATTCCCACATGTGGCAAAGTCGAAATATTCGGACTCGACATGCTCAAAACCCGTCATACAGCATTAGCGCACATGAACTTTTCCTCGCCATACATCGACCTTCCTCAGCGTTTAACGGGCACGCAAAATCTTACAGTCTACGCAAGATTATATGGGCTTTCGAATATTCCGCACCGCCTGGCCAAACTAGCTGAAGAACTACATTTATCGGGTTTTATCAACCGGCCATACCGCACCTTATCGTCGGGTCAGAAGACACGAATTATGCTGGCAAAATCCCTTTTGAACGAACCCAAGCTTTTGCTACTCGACGAGCCGACCGCAAGCCTGGATCCGGACACTGCTGACTGGATTAGGCAATATCTCGTTAACTATCAGCGCCGCACCAACGCAGCCATTTTATTGGCCAGTCACAACATGCCAGAAGTGGAGCAGTTGTGCGATCAGGTGCTGATGTTACAAGGTGGAAATATCATCACTCGGGGCACGCCGGCTGAGTTGATTAAGACGCATGGAGCAGGAACTCTCGAAGAGGTATTCCTGGCAGTTGCCCGACAAAACAAAAATACGCCACTCCGGAGCGTTCGATATGAAAAATAAGCATCTCCGAAGTCTCGATTTTTCGGTGGGCCGAGTCTATGGGTTGGTGCTACGATACTGGTATCTGCTTAAAGGGTCCGCACCGCGTCTATTGGAACTCGCCTACTGGCCCAGCATCCAACTCATTTTGTGGGGGTTTATTTCACAGTTTTTCCTTTCCCAATCATCCGCGCTCGCAGGCGCTGCGGGTGCTTTGATTGGCGCAGTTCTTTTGTGGGATATCCTATTCCGGGGTCAGCTAGGGTTCTCCATCTCATTTCTTGAGGAACTCTGGTCCCGTAATCTTGGCCACTTGTTTGTAACACCATTGCGGGCGCATGAATTCATAGCCGCGCTTATGACCATAAGTTTAATTAGGGTTTTAATTGGCGTGGGTCCCGCCATACTACTAGCTATTCCGCTTTATAACTTTTCTATATTCGTTCTGGGGCTACCGCTCATCATATTCTTCGCTAATCTGATGATGTTCGGTTGGGTAATAGGTCTTTTAGTTACCGCTTTGCTGATGCGAGTTGGCCTTGGGGCGGAGAGTGTTGCTTGGGCAATGATCTTTCTTATTGCGCCAGTAAGCGCGATTTATTATCCCGTAGCAATTTTGCCCGATTGGCTTCAAGTCGTGGCCTGGGCGCTTCCACCGGCGCATATTTTCGAAGGTATGCGGGCTATCCTCATTAGCGGCACTTTTGAAGTCAAATTCTGGCTAAACGCATTCGGACTGAACGTCTTCTATCTCACATTGAGTAGTTTTATATTTTTACACAATTTCCGTGTCGCGCGCCGAGATGGAAAGCTCCTTCAAATGGGTGAATGAGAAATTATTCGGTGATTATAGTTTCCNGCTNACTTGCGCTTCTGNGAAACTTGCCATGCCCNTATGACAGGTAATCGCNCCGCGTAATANGCCCAACGCCATAACCGCNCCGNNAGCCTCGCCTAATCGCATNCCNAGTTCNAANANNGGAGATTTANCGATGCATTCTAGNAAACGACCATGAGCGGGNTCCGCCGACAAATGGCCGACGATGCAATGATCAAGGGCGCTACTATCTATTTTATGCAGGGCCGCAGCGGCCGCCGTCGCCGCGTAACCATCTAGTATCACTGGAACGCGTCCGATCCGCGCGGCTATCACCGCGCCAACTATTGCCGCTAATTCATGGCCGCCAAGACGCCTCATGACCTCAAAGGGGTCGTCGAGATGTTCGCGGTGACAATCTAGTCCAGCAACGACAGTATCAATTTTACGGGTCAATGCACTATCGGCTACGCCAGTGCCAGGCCCAGTCCAACTTCGTGCCTCGCCGCCGAACAAAGCGCAGCACAAAGCGGCCGCACTTGTAGTGTTGCCGATGCCCATTTCTCCTAGGCAAACTGCATCGATACCGTCCTCGATCGCCATCATGCCGTAAGTCATGGCTCTGGCGCATTCGTGTTCACTCAAGGCTGCTGTCTCTGTAAAATCAGCGGTTGGTTGATCAAGCGCCATCTCATAGACCCGCAACTCCGCATCATATAGTTGGCATAGTTGATTAACCGCCCCCCCACCGGCCTGGAAGTTTGCCACCATTTGCGCGGTTACTTCAGCTGGGTAGGCGGAGATATTGTGCTGTGCAATGCCATGATTGCCGGCAAATACCGCAACGCGCGGTCGCTCTAGCCGAGGGGGGTGGCGTCCTTGCCAGCTGACAAACCATTCGGTCAGCCCTTCTAATAAACCCAGCGACCCTTCTGGTTTTGTAAGTGATTTTTCTCTTGCCGACGCCGCAGCGGCGGCGGCATCATCTGGCGGTGGTAAGTTGTTTAAAAGCGTTCGAATTTCTTCTAGTGATGCGTCTTTGGTTCCATTCATCGAAAATTTCCATCGATTTTTTCCAATTTATATAATTCCCTACTGTACGAAGAACGGTTTTGCAGCAAATAATATAGACATCATGACAGAGACCCCAAAATCAAACGCGCCCTTTACACCAAATAACACTGATGAAGTACTTGCGGACAATGGCGACTCCCTCAATTCTGAAGACAGCCGGGGAAATTTAACTTCGGAAAAGTCATCCGTCACTTTTGATGAGGCCCTCGCCATTGACAAACGGTTGGGCGAATTTCTGCTGGCGATGGGGTTTTTCACACGCCTGCCGGTGCCATTAGACAAGGAAACTGCAGCACGCCCGTTAGCCCATGCTAGCTGGGCATTTCCGATTGTCGGATTAATAATCGGCCTTTNCGGCGGCACTGCCATAGCATTCGGGGCAGGATTAAACCTACCGCCTCTGATACTCGCATTTCTGGCCATAGGCCTAATGGTTTGTTTAACCGGCGCACTCCACGAAGACGGATTATCTGATTGTGCGGATGGATTATGGAGTGGCAAGGACAGCAAAGAATGCTTAACCATTATGCGCGACAGCCGAATTGGTGCCTTCGGTGTCATCGCCTTGGTGCTTATCCTTGGGTTAAAGGCAGCGGCGATTGCGCATCTACTCACCGATGCAGGAACGTGGAACACGGTTCTGGCAATTCTGGCGGCAGCAAGCATTTCGCGCGGCTTTTTGCCTTGCATTATGCATTTAGCGCCACTCGCCACTGAGAAAGGGCGAGCCGCAAGCGCGGGAAATCCAAGCCAGCAAGACATGTTGATCTCAGCAGGCCTCTCTGTGTTAATTTGCCTTCTATGTTTGGGATTTGGGACCACCGTATTCTCGGTTTTTATAGGTGGAGGTTTATGCGCAGCGTTCATCATCATCGCTATTAATCGTATTAACGGCTATAATGGTGATGTGCTCGGTGCGCAGCAACAAATTCTTGATGTCACAACCCTAACAATCGCTTCAGCAATTCTCTAAAAAGGCCTACTGAAATTTCTATAATCGAAACACGTTGGTGGTGGGTGCGCCACGCCCCGGTGACAGGGGACGAGGGTAGGATTTATGGGCAAACTGATCTTGCAGCAGACGTCAGCGACGTCCGCATTTTCAAACGGCTCAGTGAACTGCTGCCGCAAAACCCGGTACTACTGACATCCGACTTGCAGCGGACAACGCTTACAGCCGGTGCAATCGCCGAAGCCGGCTTAAACCTGCCCGAGCCAATTAAGGAGCCAGCCTTCAGAGAACAGCATTTTGGTGTTTGGCAAGGACTGAAGCGCGATAAGTTCAGTAAAGAAACTGGCGCGATGATGCACCGGTTTTGGATAGCTCCTGCTTTTGAACGCGCACCGGAAGGCGAAAGTTTTGCGGACCTCGTCGCTCGGGTCGTGCCNGCCATCACTCGCTTGACNGCNGANNATGCCGGGAGTGATATTTTGTGTGTCGCACATGGCGGCACCATTCGTGCCGCGCTTGCCTTTGCGCTGGGACTGGCCCCAGACAAAGCATTAGCTTTGCGAACCGCCAATTGCGGCCTTACCCGGCTGGACCATATACTTGATGAAAGCGGCGATGATGTCGGCGTGTGGCGAATTGTAACCGTTAACCACGACCCGGCAGCTTAAATATCTAATAAAATAGACACAACACTGCGTAACACGCCCCGAACCATTGATCGAAGATGTAGTAAAGTACCAAATCTGCGATCAATCCAATGGCAAGAATAGGAGCAGCTACATACGCCACAAAATAAATCCACGCCCAACGCGTGAAACGGGGTCCCGGAAGGTAAATTCCTCTAACCGAGTGCGCCTTTTTGAGCAAAAAACTAAGTAATTTCATTTAGACAGTATAGCAAAGGAAATTAGTGCCTTGGAAATAAGCTGGGATACAGCCTCACGAACGGATTGGAATCGCTATGTTGCGGACGCCTGCAAATGTCCATTCGAACAAAGCTGGTCTTACGGCGAAGCAATGGTCACCACGGGCAGCGGGGTAAAACGCGCTATATTTCGTAAAAACCGTAAACCCGTCGCGTTTGCCCAGCTTTTCACAAAAAAAATTGGAGCAATCGCCAATATTGTTCAGCTTTTACGAGGCCCGGTCTTTTTTACCGAAGCGCCTGATTTAGCAGATCGCTTCGATTCCTTACGTTTATTGCAGGAAAGCGATCTACGATTAACTCGCATGATAAGATTCTGGACACCGGAAATCCTAGAATCACCGAATAATGATTCTTTATTCCAAAGTCTCAAATTGCGCCGAATAATGACCGGATACAATACGATCTGGCTTAACCTCAACTCCAATTCTGAAAGGCTTAGGCAAAAGCTTGAGGGAAATTGGAGGAATGGTCTCGTAAAGGCAGAAAAACAGGGCCTGAAAATACGCGAAAGCAGCGACCTAAAAACTATCGAGTGGATAACAGGTATATACGAGGTGCTGAGAAAAAAACGCCGCTTCGGCGGCGCATCTGCCACCCTTCTTCGCGCAGCGCACAAGTGCACCTCAGATCGCAGCAACTTTATAGTCTTACAAGCGAGCTTAAAAGACGAGGTGNTCGCTGCCATTTTGCTTGTCCGGCATGGAAAATCAGCAACCTATGTGATCGGCTGGAATAACGACGTAGGCCGACAAACTAATGCAAACGCGCTTTTACTTTGGCAAGGCATGCTTGTCCTAAAAAATCAGAATGTCAGCTTCTTTGACTTAGGCGGGATCGATACACGCTCCCTACCCGGCATTGCTCGTTTCAAGCTTGGTATGGGTGGCGACATTGCCAGTTTGGCAGGTACATATTTTTAAGGAAAAAGCTCGCAATTGAGTATGATCACCACCAAATAACGAATTATATCACCATGTTGCCGCCTACCAATCCAAGATGCGCAACCAACCCAAAGGAGACCCTTTGATGAAACTTACCGGTGCCATTGCCACTTTATTTTTTGCCATCTTTGCAGCAGACAAGGTTCTTGCTGGGTCTGCGCTCGATGAAAAAGAATTGGTAACGAAGGCGCAGTATACTGTAGAGCGTATGTCTCAGGACAAGGACGTCGGTCCTAATGTANGCAATCTAATCAAAAGAGCTAAAGCGGTAATGGTTTTTCCAAATGTCCTTAAAGGCGCATTTTTCTTCGGTGCTGAAGGAGGCAACGGGGTCCTAGTCGCTAAAAATGCCAGCGGAAATTGGGGTTATCCAGCGTTTTATACGATGGGATCAGCTAGCTTCGGACTGCAAATTGGTGGTCAAAGCCAGGAAATTATACTGCTGATCATGTCAGAACGCGGCCTTTCATCAGTTTTAAGCAATGAAGTTAAATTGGGAGCTGATATCAGCGCCGCAGCAGGTCCGAAAGGGGTCGGTGCTGAAGCATCGACAACGACGAATCTACGCGCTGATATTTATTCCTTCTCAATGAACCAGGGTGCGTTCCTAGGGGCGAGCGTTGAGGGGGCTATTATCCATCCCAGAAAAGCCAAAAATCGTGCCTATTACGGTAATCCAAAAGTTAGCGCTGAGGATATTGTGTTGCGGGGCAGATATCAAAACGTACATGCGGATAAACTTCGGGATTCATTGCGAAAACTGCGATAGCGGCTTCATAGAGAAATTAGAGACAATGCGGCAATACAGATGCCATTCTTCAAACAGGCAGCGACAAACAAATAGAGCGAGCGTTTTATATCCTCGGCATTTAGATCGGCACGGCCGNCCCCAATCCATGCCGTCTCCTTCTGCCCTTCCGAATAGTAACGTGGCCCACCAAGCGCAAAACCAAGAGCTCCAGCCAATGCAGCTTCCGGCCAGCCGGCGTTTATCGATGGATGCTTTCCAGCATCCGATTTGACGATTCGAATGGCCTCCAAGGGCTTTCCCGTGGGTGTAACAATACACGCGGTTATAAGAAACATCACAGATAACCGGGCTGGNATCCACATGACTGCGTCATCCAAACGGGCCGCAACACGGCCAAACATGACATAACGCTTGGATCGATGGCCAAGCATACTATCCATAGTATTGACGGCTTTACAAAAAAGTAGACCCGGTAGCCCAAACACCAAATACCACAATACTGGGGCTATGACCGCGTCTGCAAAATTCTCAGCAAGCGTCTCGATTGCAGCGCGTGCAACACCACCTTTATCTAGTTTCTCAGGGTCGCGCCCCACCACATGAGCAACGGCCCGCCGTGCAGCCGCTAAATCTTCTTTGTCCAATGCCACCGCAACAGCACGAACATGGAGGTATAGGCTACGCTGAGCGACGAGAATGGTAATAATCAATAGTTCTAAAACCCAGAGCCGGTGGGCTTCGACGAAAACCGTCAATCCCCACCCAACCATTAGCGATAAGGCCGAAATAAAANCCACGACGANCCCGCCACTTAATAACCGAGTTTTATCGCTCCTATGTGCGCGGTTTAGTTTTGCTTCCAAAATACCAATCAGACGTCCCAGAATAGCGATAGGATGTGGTACTATTTTAAAAATCCACCCCAGCTCCCCAACCAAAGCATCTAGCAACAAAGCTACAAACAAAAGTTGGTATTGATCCGGTACAAATCCGTTGATCCAAATCATGGCGATACTTTCATCTGTCAATAGATCAATGGTTAAATAAGTGAACAAAAGCTTTTAGGCACTCAAAATGTTGTTTGACAGTTATGTCATGATCGATTGGAGCGGTGCCAACTCACCGAGGACCGGTAAAGATAGTATCTGGGTCGCTATTCTCTCGCGCCGTCAAAACCGTCTTCGGTTGGCCCATTTAAAAAACCTTTCAACACGCTGTGAAGCAACGCTGTGGCTCGGCAATCGCCTGGCGGTATTGGCAGATAGGGGGGACCGTATTCTAACTGGATTTGATTTTCCTTTTGGTTTCCCTGATGGCACGGCGCAAGCTCTGGGGTTATCGGGTCTGCCATGGCGGCAGCTGTGGCGGTTATTAAGTGATGAAATTGAAGATGATCAGCACAACCGAAATTCGCGCTTTGACGTTGCGGAACATCTCAATCAGCGCCTAACGGGTGAAGCCTTTCCCTTCTGGGGTAATGTACGAGAAGAGGACCGACGATACTTATTGCGCCGCGGACGTCGGCCGCATAAACCCATGGATCTTGCTGAGCAACGCATTGTCGACCAGCGAGCACCAGGTGCTCAACCAGTCTGGAAATTAGCCGGAGTTGGTTCTGTCGGCAGCCAGACTTTAACGGGAATTCCGAAGGTTTGGGCTCTACGGTGTGACCCGCGTCTTGCTTTCAGAACTCATATTTGGCCATTCGAGACAGGGCTAAATTACAGCGCTGCCGCGCAAATTATATTCGCAGAAGTATATCCCTCTCTATTCCCGGTTAAAGAAATTCCTGGAAAACCCATGGACGCGGCACAGGTATCAGCTGTGGTAAAATACTTGGCCGCTCTTGACCAGCTTGGCACGCTCGAGTCGCTATTTCACGGAGATATAGCATTATCTAAGGCCGAAAAATCTGCCGTAGAGCAACAAGAAGCTTGGATTCTCGGGGTTTCGGGTGAATTCGAAAAATAACTGGAATCTGCGGCACTTCCGTATACATTCACATTTTCTAGCTGCTAGTATAAATTATTAGCTTGGATAAATATGGATTTTCGTGACCTCGATGCGTTGCATGCTGCCCACGATTTAGTCGTGGAAATTCACGATGTAAGCCAGTCATTTCCTGCAGATAATCAGTTTTCGTTGGGCAAGGCCATTTGCTCAGCTTCGCTGCAAGTCCCGGCCTGCCTTGCCGAAGGATGCGGACGGGGGGGCGAAGAAGCAATAGTGGAGGCAATCAAGAATGCATCTGGGGCCACAGCTAGGTTAGAATATTTTGTGCTGCTTGCTGGACAACTAGGGTTAATTGATGAGGAAACGCTTAGTGATTTAACCGAGCTTATTACCGGCCTAAAAACCGAATTCACAAAAGCCGGCGCCAAATAATCAACCAGGAGCGCCAGCCTGTCTCAGCATAAGTTCAATTTGTGGATTGCGTTGCGCGCGCGCCCAATCCATCGGGCCCCGGCCTGTATAGTCTCGAATGCTAAAATCAGGTTTCCACTGCAAAAGCAGCTGAACTAATTCGATTTGGCTATTTTTGACAGCTTGCATGAGAGGCGTAAGCCCTTCATTGTTTTGATGATTCAGGTTAGCCTTTGCGACTAATAATATCTTGGCTATTTCATATTCGCCCTTTACCGCCGCCCAACTCAGCGCGGTACGACCAAAATTATCCGGTACATCAATACGGGCTTCAAATTGCAACAGCGTCTCGACAATATCCAAATGCCGGCCGATAGTGGCCAGCACCAACGGGCTTTGACCCTCCTCTGATTCTTTTACATTTGGGCTAACTCCCGATTTCAATAGATAGTCTACTGATTGCCAATCCCCAGCTCGGACAGGCCCAAAAATAGGGCTGGGCCCGATATCTTGAAAATTTACGCCGCCCAATTGTGCATGCACAGCTTTTTGAGGAACCGAAGCAAGACAGCAGGTCAAGATCACAAACAGCACTTTAAAAACAATCATTTGTATTTTCTTTGACTTAAAAATCACATCGAACCTCTTTTCATACCAATTCAACATAAACATTAGACCAATTCTACTTATCAACAATTATTTGAAAAAGCCTAATGGGTCGTCGCCGACAAAAACGGATAATGATAGAGTACTAAAATGCCCCAATCGTGCCCCTCAAACGGACTCATTATCGCCGCACCCTCAAGCGGATGCGGAAAAACGGTCATTACACTTGGCGTTCTACAAGCACTCAAACGGGCCGGTCATCGAGTTGCCTCGGCGAAAGTTGGGCCGGACTATATCGATACCGCCTATCACACGGTTGCTACTGGCCGACCCAGCTATAATTTAGATTCTTGGGCTATGAGGCACAAAACACTGTTGGGATTATGCACCGCACTCGATGAGTATGCAGACCTAATCATTTGCGAAGGCGCAATGGGCCTATTCGATGGCGCCTATTCCGGGGTGGGCTCTACGGCAGACATCTCTGCCCTAACCGGATGGCCGGTAATTCTCGTAGTGGACGTAAGCGGCCAAGCCGCATCAGCAGCAGCCTTAATCCAAGGCTTTGTAAGCCATCGCCCTGATATCAACCTGTTGGGCGTCATTTTCAACCGCGTTGGTGGACCGTCTCATCGCCACTCACTTGAAACCGCAACACTCCGGGTAAACCCAGAAATTACTATTCTTGGGTTTGTGCCACGCAACGAAAATTTGCATCTGCCAGAGAGACATTTAGGGCTAGTGCAGGTGGCCGAACAGGAAAATTTTTTGCAATGGCTAGACACTGCATCCTCTATCCTTTCCATGCATATCGATCTCGCACAGATCGCGAATCTTGCGCGGCCCATGTGTGCCGGCTTCCATCAGCTCCAAACGCCACTACCACCATTGGGTCAGCACATCGCGATCGCAGACGATCTAGCATTTTCCTTTAAATATAATTCTATTCTAGAAGGGTGGCGACGACAGAATGCGGAAATTTCATTTTTCTCTCCATTAGCCGACGAGGCGCCAGCCCAAGCCGCAGACTCGGTCTATTTGCCAGGAGGATATCCCGAACTACATGCAGCGAAACTTTCCAGCAATCATGTTTTCTTACAGGGCCTCCGGACGGCGGCAGCAAGGGCGTTCATCTATGGCGAATGCGGCGGTTATATGGTACTAGGCAAAAGCCTCACCGACAAAGCTGGCATCAGTTATCCCATGGCCAACTTACTCCCATTGGAGACAACTTTCAGCGATTCGAAACTTCGCTTAGGTTATCGTCGTGCGAAAACTAGGAAATCAACACCTTTCGGTCCGAAAGACACAGAATTTAACGGCCACGAATTTCATTATTGCCGCTCAATAAGGGAATCCCAACCAGCAGATGCGCTTTTTGAGTGTGAGGATTCAATAGGAGAGAGTGTTGGCCCATTAGGCATGATTGTGGGCCAAATTGCAGGATCTTTTTTACACCTGATAGACAGAGCCAAATGACCGACAAGCCGTTTTGGAAGAAAAAATCACTCAAAAATCTATCGCGGAGCGAGTGGGAATCTTTATGCGATGGTTGTGGGCGCTGCTGCCTCCATAAGATCGAAGATATTGATACCGGTGATATTGCCCTAACGAATGTATCTTGCTGCTATCTTGACGTAAAAACCTGCAGATGCTCGGACTATGACAATCGCAAAAAAAATGTATCGGACTGCGTCAGCCTGACAGCGGACCTAGTGCCGGACCTGAAATGGCTGCCCGAAACTTGCGGGTATCGATTGGTTGCGGAAGGGAGAGACCTTCATTGGTGGCACCCGCTTCTATCAGGCAAGCAAGACACTGTGCACAGGGCCGGCATTTCGGTTCGTCATAAAGCGATTTCCGAAGACGAAATCGATAACATCGAAGATTACGTTCAGCATTGGGTTTCCAATAAGGATAATATTTTTAGAAAACCATGACTATTCCGCCCAGAAAGCTATGTGGTTTGGATATTCCTGTGATCATTCGACGGTCGCCGAAGGCGCAGCGAATTTCGCTCAAAATCGATTGTTACAACCATACCGCTATTCTGATCCTTCCGCTCCATGCTTCCGAAACAGAGGGGCTAAAGTTCGCTGCACAGCAGCGTCAATGGATAGCCGCTCAAATCCGAAATTTACCCGAGCTTATTCCTTTTGCCGACGGCGCCATCATTCCGATACGTGGCGAGGATCATAGAATCATCCATAGGGGCAAAGGGCATGGCATAGTGCGGGGCACAGACAAAAGTCTTTCCGTTTTCGGCCGACCGGAACATTTGGCTCGTCGCCTTAAAGATTGGCTAAAACGCCAAGCAAGGGAGGATATTAACCCTTTGGTCGGCGCAAAAAGCGCTAAGCTCGGAAAAAGGGCTGGGCGCATTTCTATTCGAGACCAAAAAACCCGATGGGGCAGTTGTTCGGCGAATGGAAATTTGTCCTTCAACTGGCGTCTTATTCTCGCACCGCCTTTTGTTTTGGAATATGTTGTGGCCCATGAGGTTGCCCACCTTGCCGAACATAACCATTCAAAAGCCTTTTGGCGACATGTTTGCGAGTTGACCGAATTTGAACGTGACGGCCGGAAATGGTTAAGGCATGAAGGAAATACACTTTACCGGTATGGTTAAGCCTCAGTTAGAGCAAGGTTTAACGACTGTCATATAATTTAGATGAAACCCCGGGTAACGGCCTTGGCGGCCTGGAGCGGTGTGCTTTTATCATAATGCGTTTCCAGAGGTTGGCCGGCAACGTGCCTCCTGTTATCCCCGTCATAGGTGACGCATCGTCATTGCCCATCCAAACACCAGCGACTAGGTCTCGCGTATAGCCGATAAACCAAGCATCCCTATTGCCCTGGCTGGTCCCAGTTTTGCCTGCCGCTGGGCGCTTGAGACGCGCCGCCCGCCCGGTTCCCCATGTCATCGATGCATGAAGAAGATCATTCATTAGCGAGACGTGCCGTTGCGCGACTATTCGGGGCGCCTGTTCTTGTTGGCGTCGATATAAAACTTTATTAGCAGTATCTCTAATTTCCAAAATGCCAAACGGCCAAACACCGAGGCCGTCATTAGCGATCACTGCATAAGCAGCTATCAGCTCAATCAATTTCATTTCGTATGCACCAAGCGCAAGAGACGGATCAGGTCCAAGCTTACTAGTTACGCCTAAGCGTCGCGCGGTCTGCACCACCTTTTGACGCCCGACGCGTTCAGCAACGGCTACCGCGACAGCATTCGAGGACCGCGCCGCGCCTTCGCGCAGCGTCATTTCCCCTAGATGTTTACGGTTATAGTTACGCGGTGACCAGCCTTGTATATCAACTGGCCAATCATAAACTTTGTCCTCGGGCTTTAGGCCACTTTCTATACCAGCCAAATAAACAAATAATTTAAATGCCGATCCGGGTTGACGCTGCGCTTGTGTTGTGCGGTTGAATTGACTTTTCGCAAAAGCAGCACCCCCCACCATTGCGCGAATAGCGCCGTTTGGCTTCATTGACAGGAAAGCCGCTTCGCTCCCATTGCGGCGTTTAGCAATGTCAAGAATTTGTTTTACATTCCGTTCTGCTTGGCGCTGAAGTGTTGCATCTAGTGTCGTTTGGATGATCAGGTCGCCGCTGGCCGCACCAACCAGACCTCTTGCTTGAGATAAAATCCAATCAGAAAAATAACGAGCATTAAGCCGGGTTGCCGGACCGCGTACCGTCAGCACTCTCTTTCGGAAATGCTGTTTCGCTTTATTTTCGCTCAGCCAACCGACCGCAACCATATTCCGTAAAACCTGATTTGCTCGTTTCGCAGCGCGCTCGGGGTGCTGGACTGGGTTATAACGATTGGGCGCCTTTAACAATCCGGCAATCACGGCCGCTTCATACAAAGTAAGCCGCGTTGCCGATTTTCCGAAATACATCTTGGCGGCAGCCTCTACACCATAGACATCGGCACCAAGATAAACCCTGTTTAAGTAGATGTTAAGAATTTGCTTTTTTGTGAAACGGTATTCGAGCCAAAAAGCGAGCAATGTTTCGCGAATTTTTCGGCCCAGTGTTCGCTCCTGGGTCAAAAATAAGTTCTTTGCCAATTGTTGCGTTATTGTGCTGCCACCCTGGCGTATAGCTCCAGTGGAAACGTTGCGAATGACAGCACGTAAAACGCCAATAAAGTCGATGCCAAAGTGATCAAAGAATCGACGGTCTTCAGTTGCGAGAACTGCACTTGCCAACATTGGCGGTAAATTTTTTATTAAGACAGGTCGGCCATGTACACCGCCATATCGAGCCAATAATGTGCCATCGTCGGCGAGAATACGCACAACAGCCTTGCGCTGTCCTGCATCTCGCAAATCTGCAAGATTCGGTAAACTAATTGCGTACCAACCAATCAATAGCCCGCCACCAATCAACACCCATAAGGAAAGTGTCAAAAAGAAACGTATCATCCGATACCGTCTTACAGGTTTGCTGCAATGCCCAACTTTCCGGGCCGAATTTTGCTTTTTCCGATTTGCCATCACCACCAAGTTTTATAAATGCCAAATATTGTAGCAGGTGATGGTGCTGTTTACACATATTGATAGTGCCGCACATACCGCCTCTGACAGACTAATTAATTTCTTTGTTGGGAACTAGTATTTCGCTTATTGTGAAACTTAGTAGAGGATCCGTCGGTCCTTAGAGAGCAGCTTGAAGCATGCATTGGTGATGAATACTATCAGACCCTATACTCAAATTATCGACCGGCTAAAGGCGGCAAAATTGCGACCGACTCGCCAGCGACTAGCGCTATCTAAACTGCTTTTTGAGAGAGGGGACCGACATGTCACCGCGGAACAACTCCATGCGGACGTAATGGCGGCTGGCATAAAAGTTTCTTTAGCGACAGTCTATAACAACCTGCACCAATTTACCGGCGCAGGTTTATTACGGGAGGTTGTTGTTGATTCTGGTCGATCCTATTTTGATACAAATACCACGAGCCACTTCCATTTTTTCCACGAGGCCTCCGGGGAGTTGGAAGATATTCCGGTCGACGACCTTGTTTTAGGAGCACTGCCCAAACTTCCCAAAAATACCAGCGTCAAGCGTGTGGATGTGATAATCCGCGTCCGATAGGTAAGTGAATGCAAATACCTATTAAATTCTAGAATCATTCTAGATAATTGACTTGTTTTTTAGTTTAACACATATAGTTTCTAATTCGTTCACCTTTGGAGAAGGTGTTCTGGAAATATAGAATGACTTTCACTTTAAAAGACTGAGGAGGGACGAATGTCCTTAAAAGGCACGAAAACTGAGGAGAACCTCAAAGCAGCATTTGCAGGCGAAAGCCAGGCCAACAGGCGTTATCTTTATTTTGCGCAAAAAGCGGATATTGAAGGCTACAACGATGTTGCCGCCGTATTCCGCTCAACTGCAGAAGGGGAAACCGGCCATGCGCATGGTCATCTAGAGTTTCTCGAAGAAGTTGGCGACCCAGCAACCGGCGAGCCTATTGGCGATACCGCCAGCAACCTGAAAGCGGCTATCGCAGGTGAAACGCACGAATATACAGACATGTACCCGGGTATGGCCCGTTCCGCTAGGGAAGAAGGGTTTGACGAAATCGCCGATTGGTTTGAAACTTTGGCAAAGGCCGAGAAAAGCCACGCCGGACGCTTCCAAAAAGCATTCGACGAAGTCTCCTAATCAAATTTCTCTTTTGAAAGCGCCGGCGTAGGAATAGATTCCGGCACTTTCAAAACTTGATACTTTAAATTTAGGGTAACGCCATGAGCGAAGGTAGCCTTGAAGCGCCTATACGACATCCTATTGACTGGACTAACCCGGACTTCTTCGATGAAGAAAAGTTGGACAAAGAGTTACGCCGCGTCTTTGACATTTGTCACGGCTGTCGTCGCTGTTTCAACCTTTGTGATAGTTTTCCCCGCCTTTTTGATTTAATCGACGAGTCAGACACCTGTGAACTTGATTCTGTCGACAGTAAAAATTTTGACCCAGTTGTAGACGCCTGTACGCTTTGTGACATGTGTTTTATGACTAAATGCCCTTACGTGCCGCCACATGAGTTTAATCTCGATTTCCCGCATTTAATGCTGCGTTACCGTGCAATCCAGCACGCAAAAAACAAATCCAGTTTTTGGGAAAACCAACTTACCGAAACCGACCGAAATGGGAGCCTTGCAGGCACAGCTGCACCGATTGCAAACTGGCTATCAAAAGAAGGGAACGCGCTTACAAGGCCGCTTGCACAGGCAGTGGCGGGCATTCATAAAGAGGCTGTCCTGCCCAAATTCAATGGGAAGACTTTAACTGCGCGCGCAGCCGAAGAGCCAATTGCACCTAGCACAACGTCCACAACCAAAAGCCGCAAAGCCGTTTTGTACGCTACCTGTTTTGGAAACTATAATTCACCCGAAATCGGCGATGCCGCTCGTGCAGTCTTGGCCCACAATGGCGTGGAAGTTCAGGTGGCCTATACCGGTTGTTGCGGTATGCCGCAGTTGGAAAAAGGCAATATTGCGCGTGTAGCGGAGAGCGCTAAACTGATTTCTAATGAACTAGAAAATTGGATTGACGAAGGTTATGACGTAATAGCGTTAGTGCCATCATGTGCGTTGATGATGAAATTTGAGTGGCCACTCATCCTACCCAATGATCAACGTATCAAAAAACTATCTCAGTCAGTGTTCGACCTTTCGGAATATGTAGTAGCTATCGCTAACGACAGTGGATTAGCTGATGGCTTCAATACACTAGACGGGGGTGTATCTCTCCATCATGCGTGCCATGCACGCGCTCAAAACATGGGTGCCAAGGCGGCAGAAATGTTGCGCTTGTTGCCGGACAGCGATGTTGCGGTTATCGAGCGATGCTCGGGCCATGGCGGCTCCTGGGGTATTATGAAAGATAATTTTGAAACTGCCCTTAAAGTAGGAAAACCAGTTGCAAGACAAGCAACCAAGAACGACAAAAGGTTTCTCGCGTCCGAATGTCCCCTTGCAGTTGAACATATCGCTCAAGGCATCAACCGGCTTAACGAAAAACCGAGCCAAATGAAGACCGTTGCTCATCCCATATTGCTGTTGGCTTTAGCCTACGGGCTCATGGACGAAAATTTCCAATTGCTGACGAAGGATTAGAGCTGTGCCACGCACCGAAATTACCCGCGATGACCTCATGGATCTTGCCGACTACTCCCCCATCCGCAAACAAAAACGCCAAGAATTGTCGATCATAAAAAAAAATCGCCGCGTCGAGATCGGCCCGGTTGCTACAGCCTATTTCGAATCCTACGATACTATGTGGTGGCAAGTTCAGGAAATGCTCTACATTGAAAAGGGCGGTGAAGAGCAGATCGCCGACGAATTGGCAGCTTACAACCCACTCATTCCGAAAGGGCGGGAATTGGTGACAACGGTCATGTTTGAGATCGATGATGAAATTCGCCGCCGGAATTTTCTTAGTCGGCTAGGGGGTGTAGAAGAGACCATGTTCATTGAATTTCTTGGCGAAACCGTAACCGGCGTACCTGAGAAAGATTTAGACCGCACCAGCACGGACGGCAAAGCATCTTCAGTGCAATTTATCCACTTTCCGTTCTCAGATGAACAAGCAAAAGCTTTCCGCAATACGAATAAACAAGTGATGGTCGGCTTCCGCAACCCTGAATATTCCCACATGTGCGTGATACAAGATGCAGTCCGCGAAGCACTAGCAGCAGACTTTGCCTAAGCCCTAGCGAATGCGTTCTTTTGGATAGAGGCCCCAAAGCCCTTTTCGTCGGATCCAGCCAGTATGGCCACGAGCAGAGACCAAACACCATTCCATATCGCACTTCTTGGCCAAAACAATCATATTGCTGGCCAATCGCGCCACGGCCGGCGCGCTATCGCTTGGTCTACGTCGCATGGTCTTACCATCGCCCTTCAATAAGAGGCTTCGTGTGGTTGCAATCATCGCCCGATGCACCCAACCTTCACCCCCTTCCCAATCGCGAATTTTGCGCCAGGTATCATACTGGGCGATTAATTCGACCGGGGCATGACGCTGAATAAATTTCCATTTTACATGATAACGCACACCGGGCCCAGCCCGCACATTTACATCATTAGCTCGTAAAGAAGCATACCGCTGAACGAGCTTGCCTTTTTTTGTCTTTTGTGCGAACGCCTCAATTGGATTAAGAAAAGCGAACAACACTGCTGCACAGACAAAGAATTTTAAATGTTTGCTCATATTGAAAACGTTAGAGTTAGGACCCCCGTATCACTAATATTAGTTGATATAGCATATTGGGCCTCTATGACCTCAACATTTAGCCACACCGCGAGCAGCGCATAACGGCCATGGAACGTTTGCCGGTCGCTATAGAAATTCCCTACTGTGACCCACTTTTAGCATTTTCACTATTTGCCGAAGATCCATACAGCGCTTTTCTAGATAGCCCAGAAAATAAAGGGAGATTTGCCTATATTGCTACAGAACCTACTTCTATCATATCTGCATGCTACGCCTCCTTAGATAACAGTTGGCCCCAACTTGAAGCAGCGCTAGCGGATTTTAAATTAGCACCGGACCAGTCCTTACCGCCCTTCCAAACCGGGATGATTGGGTATTTTGGATACGGTCTCGGCCGACATTTGGAACGGTTACCAGCGCCCCAAGAGGCTGGCGATAGCCTGCCAGAATTTACGGTCGGTCTGTACGACGTTATTGCAGCTTTCGACACAGTTGAGAGACGCGGTTGGGTAATTTCTAGCGGCTATCCCGAGACCCATGAGAAGCTTCGACGCGCTGTCGCCGAACAGCGAGCGAACAAAATGATAGCCCGAATTGCCCTGGCTCCCGCTACGCTGCCACCACCGCCAGCTGCCACAGCCCTATGGGAACCTGAACTTAGCCGTGCCCATTACGAATCAAAGGTCGACCAAATCATCGAATATGTGCGGGCCGGCGATATTTTTCAGGCAAACCTTACTCAACGCTTTCTCTGCACCAAGCCGGATGATTTGAAACCCTTTGATGCTTATCGACGCTTAAGAAAAGAGAGCCCAGCCCCGTATGCCGCCTACCTGGCATGCGGTGAAGGTCAGTTTGTTTTATCCGCTTCACCCGAACAATTTTTATGCCTCAACTCCGACCGTACCGTCCACACGCAGCCAATCAAGGGGTCGCGACCACGCAGCATGTGCCTATTGGAAGACAAAGCCTTCGCCGAAGAACTTCTGAACAGCCCAAAAGACTATGCCGAAAATCTAATGATAGTCGATCTCTTACGAAATGACCTCGCGCGCGTGTGCCAGGTCGGGTCCGTTGAAGTACCTTCCCTTTGCCAGCTCGAAAGTTTTGCCGATATGCACCACCTGGTTTCAACGGTAACCGGCAAACTTAAAGCTGATGAATCCGCACTATCGTTACTCCAAGCATGTTTCCCGGGAGGATCGGTAAGCGGCGCCCCAAAAATTCGGGCCATGGAGATTATTCACGAGCTGGAGCCGGCACGGCGGGGGGCTTACTGCGGCTCCATCGGATGGATCGGCTTTGATGGTGCGATGGAAACTAATATTGTCATCCGAACACTTATTATCGACCGTGGTAAAGTAATCGCACAAGCGGGTAGCGGAATCATTGCAGATTCAGATAAGGCAGAAGAATATGAGGAAAGCATATCAAAGGCTGCAGCACTATTGCGTTGCCTGGACCCAGAAGGCCGGAGCGAATTATGATTACTTACCTCAATGGAGCCTTCATTAAAGAAGAGGAAGCAATGGTCTCGTCAAATGATCGTGGCCTGACGCTAGGCGATGGTCTGTTCGAAACAATGCGAGTGCGTGACGGCAAACTCCAACGACTCAAGCTACATACAAATCGCTTGCATTATGGAGCCGCCTATTTGGGGATAACGGTTCCATTGCACGCCGCCGAATTAGATAGTGCCTTAACAGACACCTTGGTCGCTAATGAACTCGAGGAAGGGGTCCTGCGACTCACCCTAACTAGAGGTGCGGCCGGACGAGGCTTGGCCATTGCACAAAATAATCCACCTACCCTAATAATTACGGCTGGCGATATGCCAAAATCGCCAGACCCGGCAAATGCCTGGATCGCAAAGACTATTTCGCGAAATGAAATGTCGCCTTTGTCGCAACTTAAAACTATTAGTTATCTGGAGAACATTATAGCGCGACGCGAATCCGACTCTAAAAACGCCAATGAAGCGATTTTGCTCAACAGCAAAGGCTTTGTCGCCGAAGCAACAATTTCAAACCTGTTTGTCGTAATAAACGGCCAGCTCACGACACCACGGGTTGAAGACGGCGCTTTGCCAGGTGTAATGCGCGCCAATATTCTTTCACAGCTTGACTGCATTGAAGCCTCTATTAAACCACAAATATTCAGTGAAGCGAGCGAGGGTTTTCTGACTAATAGCCTTAGCATTCGTCCGCTGATTTCCGTTGATGAGGTCCCACTTGGCAACGGTACCGTGGGGTCCGTAACCAAACAGATAATAAAATTGTTTGGTTAGAGATCTTCTTCAGGAACTAACGATGTGATCTTCGGCGCGTCACCGCACAACGGACAATCAGGATCACGGTTTACCATCAGTGTGGTGAAACGGGCTGATAAGCCATCGTAAAGAAGCAGTTTTCCAGAGAGGCTTTCCCCAAGCCCCAAAATTTCCTTGATGGTTTCACTTGCCTGGAGCGTTCCCATAACGCCCGCCACAGCACCAAATATCCCCGCTTGCTCACACCTGGGGATAGAGCCAGGCGCGGGTGGGCTCGGGAAAAGACACCGGTAACAGGGATGATTTTCGCCATCCAAATAAGGTTTAAAAGTGGATAATTGCCCCTCAAAACGAAGCACTGCCGCAGCTACCAATGGCTTTCCAGCAAAATAACACGCATCGTTCAACAAATAACGTGTCGTGAAATTATCGGAACCATCCACGATCAGATCATATTGGCCAACCAAATCCGATGCATTCCCCGGAGTGAACCGTGTACGGTGGGTTTTGATAGTGATATCTGGATTGAGCCCCGCTAATCGCTCTGCTGCACTTTTAACTTTAGGCTCACCGATAGTTTCTTCCCCGTGAACTATTTGACGTTGGAGATTGCTCAGATCTACCGTATCGAAATCTACTATGCCAAGGGTACCAACCCCGGCAGCAGCTAAATAAAGTAGGACCGGCGACCCCAAGCCCCCCGCACCCACAACGAGCACACGGGCGCTAAGAAGGGTAGCCTGACCCTCCTCACCAACTTCCTCTAATGCGATATGGCGAGCATAACGTGATATTTGCTCATAATCTAAGTTCATACCCGCACTTAAAGCCCTTCAAATAAAGGTGTTGAGAGATATCGCTCTGCGAAAGATGGCAAAATTACGACAATCTGTTTTCCGGCCATTCCTCGGCGAGCACCCACTTCAAGAGCCGCCGATAAAGCGGCACCAGACGAAATACCAATCGGCAACCCCTCTAATTGAGCAGTTCTCCGAGCGGTTTTAAAAGCTGTTTCGTTCGCAATAGTCAAAACTTCATCTATTAATGTTCTATCCAAAGTCGATGGCACAAATCCAGCCCCGATCCCCTCGATCATATGAGCCCCAGGCGGGCCTCCCGAAAGGACAGCACTATCTTCCGGCTCGACTGCCACCAAGCGCAGCGAGGTATTCCGTGGTTTTAATGTTCGCCCGCAACCAGTGAGGGTGCCGCCCGTGCCAACACTCGATACAATCACATCGACGCAACCCTCTGCATCAGCCCAAATCTCTTCCGCCGTGGTCTTTGCATGAATCTCAGGGTTAGCCTGATTATGGAACTGCTGCGGCATTACAGAATTTGGGATTTCCCCAACTAAAGCTTCTGCGCGTTCAATGGCCCCTGCCATCCCTTGATGTGCCGACGTTAGCTCTAATTCCGCACCTAACAAGCGCAGCATCTTTCGGCGTTCATCCGACTGTGACTCGGGCATCGTTAAAATTAAACGGTACCCTTTTGCTGCCGTTGCAAACGCCAATGCAATACCTGTATTGCCCGACGTCGGCTCAACTATAATGCTGCCGGGCTTCAATTTACCCGAAGCTTCCAGCGCTTCGATCATCGCGAGACCGATCCGATCCTTTACCGACCCCATCGGATTAAAAAATTCTAGTTTCGCCAACAATTTTGCGTCGATCGCCGCATCCTTAGCCAAGCGCGAAAGGCGCACCAACGGGGTGGATCCAATCGTTTCCAAAATGCTGTTATAAATTCGACCACGCGCCATTAAATGGCAAAATCCATAGGTATATCTGCCGCAGATTTGACGCCCGCTTCGCGCGCTTGCACGCAGAGATCTTCAATACTGATTGCATCAAGTTGCACAAGAGCCCGTTCATGAAGGTTTTGCCAGATAGGGACCAACACGCTCTGGCCGAGGGCCGAACCCACGGGTTTTTCAAAAAGACTAATACTTCCGTCCAATTCGCCAATTAAGCGCGCGATTTCGCCTAAAAATATCCGCCGCCGCTCTCTGGCTAGGCGATAACCACCACGTGGCCCTCGGACCCCGCACAAAATTTCCGCTCGCACTAAATGCTGCAAAACATGCTCGAGATAACGCCGGGGAATACCTTGGCGTTCCGCGATTTCACTACTTTGCACAGGCCGGTCCGANGTGTTGTAAGCAATNTCTANAACCGCTTCGATGGCAAACATCAATTTTCGCGTCAACCGCATAGCCTCACCCGTTCTTGACGCCCGTTGACCCAAAGCCCTCTTCGCCACGCGAAGTCTCCGGTAAGGTTTCGGTCTCGTCCCAAATCAACTGCGATACTGCTGTAATTACTAGTTGGGCGATACGCATACCGCGTTCTATAACAAAGGGCTCATCGCCATGATTGATGAGAATAATGCCAACTTCACCACGGTAATCTGCATCGATTGTACCTGGCGAATTCAGCACCGTGATACCGTTCTTATGGGCCAAGCCGGAACGCGGGCGGACCTGGGCTTCATAGCCCCCTGGCAACGCGATGGCGAGGCCGCTTGGAATTAGCGTCCGCTCGCCCGGGGCAAGCGACTTAGGCGCGTCTATTGCAGCTAATAAGTCAAGGCCAGCGCTATCCGCCGTGGCATAATCGGGCAACGGCAAGTCCGCACCATTTCGTAACTTTATGACAGGAACCGGTATTTTGTTCATGCTGCTTCGAAAAAATCGCAAACGCGGCGGGCCAACTTTTGGGCCGCATCAGTTTTAGTCATCCTCTCCCAGCTTTCGACACCTTCCCCATGCGCCAGATGCAGAGAATTTTCGTCACCCCCAAATGTACCGGAAGACGGCGAGACATCATTTGCCAATATCCAATCACAGCCTTTCTCATCTCGTTTCTTCACCGCATTTTCGATCACATTCTCAGTTTCTGCAGCAAATCCTACAACTAGGCCAGGACGCTTATTACCTGTTCGTTGAGCTAGTGTCGCAAGAATATCGGGGTTCTCGGTTAAATTTAGAGATGGGGGTTGATCGCTAGATTTTTTTATTTTCTGAACGGACGTTTCCGCGATCCGCCAATCGGCAACCGCGGCAGCACACACCGCAACATCCACTGGCAATTGAGTTTTGCAAGCCAGCAACATTTCAAGGGCAGTTTGCACATGCACGGTTCTTAGACCCTCGGGATCCGGCAAGGAAACCGGTCCCGAAATAAGAGTCGTATCGGCACCTAAAGCCGCAAGTGCTTGCGCGACCGCATGGCCTTGTTTGCCGGACGACCGGTTCGCGATGAACCGTACTGGATCGATTTCCTCATGGGTCGGACCGCTAGTCACCAAAACCCGTCGGCCTAAAAGTGGCAATTCATTCGCCTTTTCGGCAAAAAAAGCGTCGACCGCTTCAAGTATTTCCGGCACTTCGGACATCCGCCCAGCTCCAAATTCACCGCACGCCATGGCGCCTTCAACGGGACCAACGGGGACAACGCCACGAGCAACGAGGGTTTGAAGGTTTGCTTGAGTAGCGGCATGTTCCCACATGCGTACATTCATTGAAGGGACTACCATTACAGGCTTATCCGTGGCCAAGAGAGCCGTAGTTGCTAAATCATCCGAAATACCAGCAGCCATTTTTGCAAGAATATTGGCGGTGGCTGGCACAACTATAAGTAAGTCCGCGTCCCGCGAGAGCTGGATATGCCCCATTTCTGCTTCATCGGTAAGCGAAAACAAATCGCTGTAAACTCTATCTTCTGACAGCGCCGACAAGGAGAGCGGCGTTACAAAATTACTGCCGCTTTTTGTGAGGATGCACCGCACAGACAAGCCTCTTTCCCGCAAGCGGCGTATAAGCTCCAGGCTCCTATATGCGGCTATTCCGCCCGAGATTATAAGTAATACACGTTTTCGCATCAGTTAGTTCACAAACTCCATCGACTGTAAAATTTACACAGTTTCAGTGTGTTAGAACTCTACCGATTCGAACACTTCAGGGCAAGCGTTTAGCCATCCCAGCCGCAGCGTTTTGACCATAGATTTTGGCAAAAAGATTCCGCGTAAATAAGCATATAGCTGAAATTTAATNTCCAGCTATAATCCCAGCTAAAATNANTATAATACATATAACGAATGTACAAAGCACTAAAGGCGCGCGCCCTCGCGCGCCACGGACCAAAGCCCAAAAGGACCGCCGGTCGACCACTGCATCACCTTCGGTAGCTAAGCGAGAAAAAATAAGATCTAGACGATCAGCTATGCTTGGCAGACGGCTGAGAATTGAAGTGAAACCCTCAATCCCTTCCTGTAGGCGGGCTTCCGGCCCGCGATATCGCCGCATCCATTTCTCTATTAAAGGGCGTGACAATACCCACATATTAGAATCTGCGTCCAGCTTGCGCCCGACACCTTCCGCAACTAACATCGTTTTTTGTAAAAGTAAGAGCTGTGGCTGTACTTCCATTTGGAAAGTTTCCGCAGTCTGAAATAGCCGTGATAGCAGTTGAGCTATAGATATTTCGGCCAATGGACATTCAAATATAGGTTCGGTTACCGAACGAATTGCCAGTGCAAACCCGCTACGGGACTGGTTTGGAGGTACTAAGCCGGCGTCAAAGTGAATATCAGCGACCCTTTTATAATCCTTACGCAAGAATGCCAAAAGCATATCCGCCAGGTAGAACCGAGTGGCGCGGTCTAAATACCCCATTATCCCAAAATCCACGGGCATCAGAACACCATCCTCGGTCACAAACATGTTGCCCGGGTGCATATCAGCGTGGAAAAACCCGTCTCTAAAAACCTGGTGAAAGAAAGCAGCCGAGGAATTCTTCAAAATTTCACGGCGATCCAAGCCAACCTCGTCTATTTTATCTGTATCATCAATACGAATGCCATAGATACGCTCTATCGTTAGAACACGATGGGCCGTCCGACTCCAATCGACAGCCGGCACTCTGAAGCCAATTTCATCACGCATGGAATCACCCAATGCAGATGCCGCGGCGGCCTCTATGCGAAGGTCCAGTTCCGCACTTACAGTCTTTTCAAATTCACCAACCACTGCGCGGAGTTTAAAACGCGCAAAGCTTGGTAGCCAAATCTCTGCGCACTCCGCCAACCAAACGAATAAATCGATATCTTTAGCAAAGGCCTTCTCAATGTCAGGGCGCAGTATTTTTACCGCCACCTGATCGCCGTCCACCGTTTCGGCAAGATGAACTTGCGCAATAGAAGCAGCAGCAATAGGCTTTGCGTCGAAACGATTAAATAACCTCTTGATGCCATTATTCAACTCTGCCTCAACGATAGAGATTGCGACATCTCCATCAAAGGGCGGTAATTGATCTTGAAGCTGTGCCAATTCGTCTGCGGATTGCCTGCCAATCAAATCCGCCCGCACCGCTAGAGATTGGCCAAACTTCACGAAACTTGGCCCTAACTCTTGTAACGCTGTGGCAAGACGAGTTCCAAAGCCATCTTCAAAGTCTTTTCTGCTTTGAAACAATGATACAGCTAACCGTGCGGCAATGGGGTGATCTTCAAGATTGGGAAGAACGCCGTAACGACCAAGCACCCTCATCATGCGGAACAAACGGTAACTATTTAAGAAAACACGGCGCATCGGATCAAGCATACCTAATCTTATAGTCGCCAACCAGAATGGATGGCTACGACGCCGCAGGTAAGATTGCGCCACGATACCAACTCCAGGCCACTATTTTTCATCATAGAAGCCAATTCTACCTGCTGCGGAAACTTACGAATGCTTTCAGCTAGATACTGATATGCCCCCCGGTCCTTGCCAACCCAATGACCTAATTGGGGCAATACACTAAAGGAATAACGATCATACACTTCAGCGAGCCAGGGTATTACGACGTGACTAAATTCCAGGCATAAAAACCGCCCGCCTGGTTTTAGAACGCGGTGCGCTTCCGTTAGGGCCTTTTTAGGCTCTGTAACGTTCCGCAACCCAAAGGCAATTGTATAGGCATCTACGGAGCGATCCGGCATAGGTAGGCTCTCGGCATCGCCAACGCACCAATTAATTCCTTGTAAGATCCCGCGGTCCATTGCGCGGTCCCTGCCGTGGCTCACCATCTGTTCATTAATGTCGCAAATAGTAACATTTGCACCACCGGCTTTGCGAAACCCAAGTGCTACGTCACCGGTACCACCGGCCACATCCAATAAATCCATATGCGCCGTCGGGCGAAGCCAATCAATCAGAGCCGCCTTCCAAATCCGATGGGCACCACCAGACATCAGATCATTCATCAAGTCGTAGCGCGGCGCTACCGAATCAAAAACTGACCGCACAAGGCCAGTCTTCTCATCACGTGCGACGTCTTGAAATCCAAAATGAGTCCGGCCCGCGCTTTCCAGTCCATATTCTTTAAAATCTTCCGACATAATCGAACGATAGCGCACCGGCTCCGCGTTTGCTAGAACAGGAAACTATGCCTGAATTGCCAGAAGTAGAAACTGTTTGTGATGGCCTGCGGCCAGTCATGGAAGGGCGCAGGCTCAAAACTGTAATTCAACGTCGTCTGGATCTTCGGTTTCCCTTGCCGGTGGGTTTTGCGGACATACTCAAAGGCGCCAAGGTCCTTTCGGTCAAACGCCGCGCAAAATTCATCTTGATCAGATTAGACAAAAATATTGTGCTGATCATCCATCTCGGCATGTCAGGAAAAATGCTTCTATATCCAGAAGCGGCGCCACCCGCGGGTCGCCATGACCATATTGAGTTTATAACAGACGACGAAACAACCATTCGCTATTGCGACCCACGAAGATTCGGTTTCATGGATTTGGTGCCCCTTAAACAGCTCTCCAACCACCCAATGTTGAGACACCTTGGCTCGGAACCGTTATCCGATGATTTCAATATTACCTCGCTCAATACGAAGCTGAAAGGCAAGCGCATGCCGATAAAGACGGCTCTGCTTGACCAAAAAATTGTTGCAGGGCTGGGTAATATATACGCTTGCGAGGCGCTATTTCGCGCGCGCATTTCGCCTCGACGTCTTGCCTACACAATACCAGGCGTGAGATCCAAGAGGTTAGTAACTGCCATCAAGGAGGTGCTCACCGAAGCCATTGCCGCTGGTGGTTCAAGTTTACGAGATTATGCACAGACCAACGGAGAATTAGGATATTTTCAAAATCAGTGGGATGTATATGGACGCGAGGGAAAACAATGCAGCGCTATGCCATTGGAACGTGGGATAAATCGCTGCTGTCCCAATGGGGTAAAACGGATTGTGCAGTCTGGACGATCGACCTTCTATTGCACAAAATGGCAACGATAACTAAATATTCTTAATCATGCGAATAATAACGATACTCTTATCAACATTTTTAGTATTTTCAGCCGTATCGGCCCAATCTGGGGAGTTTTTGACCGGCTTTGATGACGTGCCGGTTATGCGTGGTATGGCACAAGTCCAAAGTCAAGATCTCGTGTTCGACACGCCTGGAGGTAGGATTGTAGAAGGTTATGCGGCCGGCAGTGTGACACGAACTGCTGTAGAACGGTTTTACCGTTCGACGCTACCGCAGCTGGGCTGGGAACGTTTAGGCAATCAAGAATTCAGTCGAGATGGCGAGCGACTGCGAATCGGGTATACTGGTCAAGATGGTGACCTAACAGTAAGATTTACCTTAACGCCTAAAAAATAATTAGGCGGCAGATCTCGGGTTTATAACCGCGGCTGCCCCGAGTCCAACCTAGGGCGGAAACAGCAACGAAACTAAAGATCTTAACTCACGCTGCTAGGGGGAGTTTTAAAATGTCCTACGAACATATTATTACGGAAATACGCGGGCCGGTTGGGCTTATCAAATTTAACCGTCCTCAAGCACTAAACGCCCTTTGTGCGTCACTTATAAAGGAACTGGACCATGCTCTTAATGAGTATGAAGATAACAATGTCATTGGCGCAATTGTCATAACCGGTTCAAAGAAAGCATTTGCTGCGGGCGCCGACATAAAGGAAATGCAAGATAAAACCTATATGGACGTATATTTGAGCAATTTCATAACCGAAGGTTGGGAGCGCGTTTCTGCTTGTCGCAAACCGGTCGTAGCCGCTGTTG
Source organism: Rhodospirillaceae bacterium (assembly GCA_002715005.1). GTDB lineage: Bacteria > Pseudomonadota > Alphaproteobacteria > UBA8366 > UBA8366. Next base: position 179,227 of record PAXN01000003.1, on the reverse strand, counting down.
CCGGTTACGCGCTGGGAGGCGGGTGCGAAATTGCNATGATGTGTGACATCATTCTTGCTGACGAAACGGCAAAATTCGGCCAGCCAGAAATTACCATCGGCGCCATACCCGGCGCTGGCGGCACACAACGGCTAGTCCGCACTATTGGAAAAGCGAAAGCTATGGAAATGTGCCTCACCGGCCGCATAATGGATGCGGAGGAAGCTGAACACGCTGGTCTCGTCAGCCGAATTGTACCCGCGGATCAGCTATTAGACGACGCAATAAAAACAGCAAAAAGGATCGCGTCCATGTCTCGTCCCATTTCAATGATGGCAAAGGAGGCAGTCAATCGCGCTTATGAAACAACCCTCTCAGAAGGCCTCCTTTTCGAACGCAGGGCATTCCATTCGTTGTTTGCGACCGACGACCAGAAAGAAGGCATGAAAGCATTTGTGGAAAAACGGAAGCCGAAATTTAAGAACCGCTAATCGCNACTCCTATTGAGAGTTACTCTTACGCTTGACGATACTCGGGCAGCGGTCTATAAGCCGCTGTCTGAGACTGCAGCTTAGCTGACTCAACTAATTTTATCAGGTTTTACAATGGCTCATACCGTTTCTGCACGCAAGCGCGTGCGCCAATCTGAACGTCGCAACGAGAGAAATAGCGCGCGCACAAACCGTATTCGGACCTACATACGCAAGGTTGAGGAAGCCATTACACGGGGCGATAAGGAGGAAGCGCAGGCTGCCTTCAAGGCCGCTATGCCAGAATTCCATCGTGGCGTGACCAAGGGCGTCTTTCACAAAAATACGGTGGCACGAAAGCTGTCCCGTCTTAATAAGAATATTCGCGCGCTAGCCTAATAAATTTTCCGATTCCCAAAACCGGTTTCCGAGTCGCTCGTCAACGACCCATAAATGGTGTCGAGACGCATCTGAAACACTTGGTTTCTTTCTGAAGTGGCCCAAAAATTTGTACCACTTCAGAAATTCTGATGACAATTTTGCCAACGCGTACATGTCAACCAATTTATTTATGATTCTTTTACTGATTCTCTGTGAATCCCATTGCAGACAAAATGAGGCGTGGTTAGAGTAGTTCCACTATCCGTCAGGGAGGCCATTGAGAATTAACCCGATATCATGGGGTAAAAAGTGTATTCGCATGTTCCAAAAAAAAAAGACCTACGGAACAATGTTTCATTAGATTAGATTGCACACTTAATACGCTAGCCAGCGTGTTTGAGCACTATCATTTCCGGTGCATATTTTGATGCGATCTTTTAGTGCGGAAAGGTTGCCCGCTGATTCTCAAGACCTTGCGACAAGCTGTTTGTTATCGGAGTTTTGTTCGCTAGGCTCACGGTCACCATTTGACGTTGGGATAATTTTTTAGGGGCTTAGCGTCCCGTTGGGGAAGAGCGTTAAATGATTGATAGTTTGCCCGGTCAATGGGCTCGAATTCGGAGCCGGCTGCGTGCGGAATATGGCGAGGCCGCCTACAGAAGTTGGCTGAAACCATTAACTTTAAGTGGGCTCTCTGGCGAAACTGTTCAGCTTACAGTGCCGACGCGCTTCATGCGGGACTGGGTGGAAGCACAATATGGCGAACGGTTGGTCAACCTGTGGGCCAGTGAGAATGGCAACGTCAAGAAAGTAGATATTTTGCTAGAGGGAAGTGCTGCTGCTCAAGTTGTTGAGAATCAAGCGGCTACCCTCATTCACGAACCGGTTAATCAGGCAGTTCGGCAACAAGACGATATCAGTGCGCCGCTTGATCCGCGATTCACATTCGACAATTTTATTGTCGCCAAACCCAACGAACTAGCCTTTGCCGCAGCGCGTCGTGTTGCGGAGGCTGAAACTGTTCCGTTCAATCCATTATTTTTGTATGGCGGCGTTGGTCTTGGAAAGACCCATCTCATGCATGCCATTGCCTGGCACATTCGCAAGCGTAATCCCGAACGTCACGTAATTTATCTGTCCGCCGAAAAATTCATGTACCAGTTTATCCGTGCGCTTCGCTACAAAGATACCGTATCCTTTAAGGACCAATTCCGCAGCGTCGATGTTCTTATGATTGATGACGTGCAATTTATAGCGGGCAAAGACAATACTCAGGAAGAATTTTTCCATACCTTTAACGCACTGGTTGACCAGAACCATCAGGTAATCGTTTCAGCAGATAAATCACCAAACGACCTTGAGGGTATGGAAGACCGGATGAAGTCACGGCTGGGCTGGGGATTGGTGGCCGACATTCACCCGACCACTTACGAACTGCGCCTCGGCATCCTTCAAGTGAAGGCGGAACAGCTCGACGTAGAAATTCCGCCTAAGGTCATGGAGTTTCTTGCACACAAAATTACATCAAATGTGCGCGAACTAGAAGGTGCACTCAATCGCATTGTGGCCTACGCTAATCTCGTCGGCCGACAAGTCAGTCTCGAAGGTACTCAAGAAGTCCTGCATGATATTTTGCGTGCTAATGACCGCAGGGTTACTATTGAAGAAATTCAAAAGCGAGTATCGGAACATTATAATATTCGCCAGTCGGAAATGTATTCGGCAAGGCGCGCGCGCGCGGTAGCCAGGCCCCGCCAGGTTGCCATGTACTTATCCAAACAACTGACGTCACGGTCCTTGCCTGAAATTGGGCGAAAATTCGGCGGCCGAGATCATACCACGGTAATGCACGCAGTTCGGAAGATCGAAGAATTGCGCGCAATTGACAATACATTTGCAGAAGATATTGAGCTACTGCGACGTATGCTAGAGGGTTAAATAGCAGAAATTCCAGTTATCATTCCCGGTTCATCACAACTGACCAATTTTTTCAATTTTTTCAATGCCATAGACATAATGCGCATTTATGGGTAAATCCCTAAATTTGCTGCAGTGCGATTTTCTCTATGCTATAATCTGCAATTATTTCCGTATCGGAACATGAGAATTAGTTTTAGGCGAAATGGTCCGGTATAATCAGAAATTTAGGGATAGAATTCTTCCCTCATTCACTATTGGTAAGAGACACATACAGCAATGAAACTGACAATTGAACGCACAGCACTGCTACGATCTTTGAACCATGTGCAGAGCGTTGTCGAAAGACGTAACACCATTCCCATTTTGTCGAATGTACATTTTTCAGCCGAAGATAATAAATTGGCTTTGACCGCAACGGATATGGATCTAGCGATTATAGAATCCGTAGTGTCAGCATCCGAGAACGGTGGCGCGACAACAGCTCCTGCTCATACTCTCTATGATATTGTTCGTAAGCTACCTGAGGGGGCACAAATTGAGCTCGATGCAAGCGGTGGAAATGACGAATTAGTTCTAAAATCCGGCCGGTCCCGTTTTACATTGCAGACACTTCCGACAGCAGACTTTCCGCAAATGACTAGCGGGGATTTACCCACAGCTTTTACGCTCCCCGCTGACGATTTGAGAATGCTGATTGACCGTACCCGGTTTGCAATCTCCACCGAGGAAACTCGGTATTATCTGAATGGAATATATTTCCATAAGGCGGATGCGGACGGTATTTCTGTTCTCCGGGTTGTCGCAACCGATGGGCACAGGCTCGCACGTGTAGAGATGCCCTTGCCCAATGGCGCGGATGGGATGCCTGGCATAATTGTTCCACGAAAAGCGGTCAACGAACTCCGTAAACTCATCGACGAGGTGGAAGAAGAAGTCGAGGTTTCTTTATCGGATACAAAAATTCAATTCGCATTTGGCGACGTGGTTCTTACTTCGAAGCTCATTGATGGCACTTTTCCTGATTATGACCGAGTCATTCCGGACGGCAACGATAAGAAACTTGAGGTAAATTGCGACGACTTTGCGGCAGCGGTGGACCGGGTCGCGACAATCTCCACCGAGAAATCACGCGCTATCAAACTCACCGTCGAGGCCGGCAATATCATTTTATCCGCCTCAAGTCCCGAAAGTGGGACCGCGACAGAAGAAATTGAAGTTGATTACGCTCAAGAATCGATAGAAATTGGGTTTAACGCCCGCTACTTGCTTGATATTGCACAACAAATAGAAGGGGCGATGGCGCAATTTGTTATGGCAGACTCCGCCTCCCCAACAATCGTTCGCGATATGGACGACCCAACAGCACTATACGTCCTTATGCCGATGCGGGTCTAAGTGAGTGGGGCATCAGAATCTTGCGGACACGGAACAATCCGAAATGATTGTGCGACGGTAAGCATGCCGGCAGACAACGCTGCGCGAATCGCTATTCATAAAATCACCTTGACGAATTTTCGGTGCTACAGACGGGCAACGTTAGAAAGTGATCACCGGAGCGTGGTTCTTACGGGCCCTAATGGAGCTGGAAAAACAAATTTGCTCGAAGCAATTTCATTACTAACACCAGGCCGTGGATTACGCCGCACCAAATTAGAAAATATAGTTCGTCGGGAGAGGGAAGGCGAAGCCGGCGAAACTGGATGGGGTATTGCAGCATCCGTTGGTACCCCGAGTGGACCAGTAAAGATTGGCACCGGGCAAGAAACTACTGATGACCGGCGACGCAAAGTACGGATCGATGCCGTCGATGTTTCCAACCAGAATGCTCTGGCAAACCATGTCAGTGCGGTTTGGTTAACCCCACAAATGGACCGGTTGTTTTTAGAGGGGGCATCTGCCCGTCGACGCTTCTTTGACCGACTCGCATATGGGTTTGACCCAGCGCATGCGGGACGAATCACCGGCTACAATCACGCGATGCGAGAGCGTATGCGCCTTCTAAGAGATAGTGCGAACGACGATGTTTGGCTGCTAACGCTTGAGAAAACTATGGCAGAACGCGGCGTCGCCATTGCGGCTGCACGAAGAGAACTCGCGGCGCGAATCGCCAAGGCATCAATGTCAGCGCCTGGCCAATTCCCAGTTGCCGCTGTTGCTGCTATGGGATTGCTTGAGGGCTGGCTCGACAAGATGCCGGCCTTAGACGCGGAACAACGCTTTGGAGAATTACTAAAATCTAACCGTAGGCACGATTTTGAATTAAGTCAAACCTCCGCTGGCCCCCATCGAAGTGACTTTGCCGTGTACCACGACGAGAAAGGACTACCAGCGGATCAATGTTCTACAGGCGAACAAAAGGCACTATTAATAGCAATTATTCTGGCGGATTCACGTTTGCAGGCCAAAGAACGAAACCACACTCCTTTGCTTTTGCTGGATGAGGTGGCAGCACATCTGGATGAGAAAAGGCGATGCGCGCTATTCGATGAAATTTGCATGATGGGGGCACAAGCTTGGCTAACGGGAACAGATATCAGCCTGTTCGAGTCCTTTGGAGACAGCGCACAATATGTTGCCGTATCCGATGCCTGCTTAACCGAAACGCCAAATGCGTTTGCTGCATAAGACTGCGAAGATTAAGAGGAAAGCATGACTGAAACAGCCGCCACCGCAAGCACAGACAACGGCGCCGAGGATTATAGCGCCGACTCCATCAAGGTTTTACGTGGTCTAGATGCAGTAAGAAAGCGTCCAGGCATGTATATCGGTGATACCGATGACGGGACAGGCCTTCACCATATGGTGTTTGAGGTGGTTGATAATGCTATTGATGAAGCAATGGCGGGTCACTGCGACCAGATTGATGTCGTNTTGAATGGAGACGGCTCAGTGAGCGTTACTGATAACGGCCGCGGTATTCCGGTAGACATACATGATGAAGAAGGTGTGTCCGCTGCGGAAGTCATTATGACCCAGCTTCATGCGGGTGGAAAATTTGATCAAAATTCTTACAAAGTCTCTGGCGGGCTCCACGGTGTCGGCGTCTCGGTCGTAAACGCCCTGTCCTCCGATTTACTCTTGACAATTAAGCGTAACGCCAAAATTCACGAAATGCGCTTTAAACACGGCGAAACGGTCAAGCCCCTTGCTGAGACCGGCGAGTGTGGAGATGAATCTGGAACGATGGTGACTTTTATGCCGTCAAAAAAAACATTTACGCAAACCGAGTTCGACTTCCAAATTCTAGAGCACAGGCTCCGCGAGCTCGCTTTCTTAAATACCGGTGTCCGAATTGTGCTCACAGATGCCCGAAAACCGGATCCTGACGTAATCGATATGGAATATGAAGGGGGTATCGCCGCCTTTGTCGAATACATAGACCGCACCAAAACGGCTCTAATAAATGCGCCCATTGATGTGCAAGGAGAGAAAGACGGCATAACAGTTAGTCTNGCTATGCAATGGAACGACAGTTATCACGAATCTACGCTTTGCTTCACCAACAACATCCCACAGCGGGACGGCGGCACCCATCTCGCCGGGTTTCGCGGCGCACTAACGCGCCAAGTAAACAGCTATGCTAATACGTCAGGCATAGCAAAACGAGAAAAAACCACCATTACTGGGGACGATGCCCGTGAAGGCCTCACAAGTGTGTTGTCGGTAAAAGTGCCAGACCCTAAATTTTCTAGCCAAACGAAAGATAAACTAGTTTCATCTGAAGTGCGACCAGTTGTCGAGTCGATCATGAATGAAAAAATGGGCGAGTGGTTCGAGGAACATCCCACGGAAGCCAAAAAGATCGTCCAGAAAGTCTTCGAAGCGGCCGCCGCGCGCGAAGCGGCGCGCAAAGCAAGGGAGCTGACGCGGCGAAAGGGGGCACTCGATATTGCTAATCTGCCAGGGAAACTAGCTGATTGCCAATCTCGTGATCCGGAAGAATGCGAACTATTTATCGTCGAGGGTGACTCTGCTGGAGGGTCCGCAAAACAAGCACGAGACCGCCGGTTTCAGGCAATTTTGCCATTACGCGGTAAGATTTTGAATGTCGAACGGGCACGGTTCGACAAAATGATCGGCTCCGCAGAAATTGGAACGTTGATTGCTGCACTCGGCACGGGCATCGGGAAAGAAGATTTTGACCCAGNAAATGTCCGCTACCATAAAATAATTATAATGACTGATGCTGATGTGGACGGAAGTCACATTCGAACCCTACTGCTCACCTTATTTTATCGGCAAATGCCGGAGCTGATTGAAAGAGGTTATTTATACATTGCTCAACCGCCGCTTTATCGGGTGAAACGTGGTAATTCGGAGGTCTACCTGAAAGATGACCGGGCGATGGAGTATTATCTCCTTAGAGAATGTCTAGACGAAATTACTCTGGAATTAGCGGACGGCAGCCAAATTGCCGGAGACGATCTTTGGTCACTCATTGAGGATGCACGGGTTGCGCGGAATCATATGGAGCCTATCATTCAAAAAGTCGGCGAGCGATCTGTCGTAGAACAATCCGCCATCGCGGCTGCTTTGAGTCGTGATATCCTGGATGATGAGGAGAACGCTACCGCTGCCGCGAGGTATGTCGCCACGCGGTTGAATACTCTCGCGGATCCGTTAGAACAAGGCTGGAGCGGAGTGCCAAGTCAAGACGGCGGACTTCTATTCCAACGCACATTGCGCGGTATTACACAAAAACACCTGATCGACGGCGACCTTATTCGCAGCCGAGATGGACGCAGTCTCGACACCATGGCCCCAGGCCTACAAAAGATCTACGGCAAGGTCGCAAAACTTAAAACCAAAACCGATGAAAGACGAGTTGAAGGCCCCGTAACGTTAATCAAACATTTAACAGATTATGGCCGAAAAGGGCTGAGTTTTCAGCGCTATAAAGGGCTTGGCGAAATGAACCCGGAACAGCTGTGGGAAACCACCATGGATGTTAATGCACGCGTCCTACTTCAAGTAAAGGTCAATCAAGTCGATCAGGCCAATTCGGTGTTTGAGACGCTGATGGGCGAGTTGGTGGAACCCCGACGAGATTTTATTCAAACAAATGCATTAAGTGTTGAAAATCTAGATATTTAACCAATGTACCTTTCATCAACGTTTGATAGGTTTGCATTGAGTTATGCTGTCACGTGAGATATTGGTTACGAGCTGGAACAGTGAATAAATCGGTATATGGCCTTGGCTTTTAAACAACAAAACAGCTACAGCTTGGAAGATTTGCTTGATTGCGGGCATGGACGGCTATTCGGCCCCGGCAACGCTCAGCTTCCTTTACCACCAATGCTGATGTTTGACCGCATAACACATATTTCAGATGATGGCGGCAATTACGGCAAAGGTGAAATTGTTGCGGAATTGGATATCAAGCCGGATTTATGGTTTTTCAGTTGCCACTTTGAAGGTGACCCTGTGATGCCTGGGTGCCTGGGGTTGGATGCCATGTGGCAACTTGTAGGTTTCTTTTTAGGCTGGAAAGACGGTCCAGGAAAAGGCCGAGCCCTAGGGGTAGGAGAAGTTAAGTTTTCTGGCCAGGTTCTCAAAACTGTTAAAAAAATCACCTACCATATTAATATGAAGCGCGTCATTATGCGCCGATTGGTAATGGGCATTGCCGACGGCGTCCTCAAGGCCGACGGAAAGCCCATTTACGAAGTCAAAGATATGCGGGTTGGCCTGTTCACACCACAAGAATCAACCTAAGGAAGGCTTGCGAAACCCAAAATGCGACGCGTAGCAGTCACTGGCCTGGGTATTGTATCCAGCATAGGAAATAATAAAGGCGAAGTGCTCAATTCTCTGAAAGAGGGGAAGTCAGGCATAGAATTCTGCGAAGAATATAAGGAGCGCGGGCTTCGCAGCCACGTGCACGGTTCGGTAAATATCAATATTGATGACCATATAGACCGAAAAATTCGACGCTTTATGGGCGACGGGGCGGCCTACAATTATATAGCAATGGAAGAAGCCATTGCAGATGCGGGCTTAAGCGAAACAGATGTTTCAAGTGAAACGACTGGAATGATTATGGGCTCTGGCGGCCCCTCGACTAAAAATTTGCTACTCGCTTGGGATACCGCCCGTGAACGCAGCCCAAAGCGCATTGGCCCTTACATGGTGCCGAGAACGATGTCGAGTACTAATTCTGCCACCCTTGCAACACCTTTTGCCATAAAGGGTGTGAACTATTCAATCAGCTCCGCCTGCGCCACCAGCGCTCATTGTATTGGCAATGCGGCAGAACTTATACAATGGGGCAAACAAGATATTATGTTTGCTGGCGGAGGAGAGGAATTGGACTGGACGATGACATCCTTATTCGATGCCATGCCCGCATTATCGGCCGGTTATAATGACACGCCACAAAAGGCCAGCCGCCCCTATGATGTAAACCGGGATGGTTTCGTCATTGCCGGCGGCGGTGGCGTCGTTGTTCTTGAAGAGCTTGAACACGCTAAAGCTCGCGGCGCAACAATTTATGCAGAAGTAGTTGGCTATGGCGCTACATCGGACGGCTTTGATATGGTGCAGCCGTCAGGCGAAGGAGCAGTCCGCTGCATGAAAATTGCTATTCGTGGAATTAGCGTGCCGGTAGATTACGTCAACGTGCACGGCACATCCACCCCGGTAGGTGATATTAGAGAAATTGAAGCTCTCAAAGAAGTCTTTGGCGATACTATACCCACGATCAGTTCCACTAAGTCTTTGACGGGCCACTCGCTGGGTGCCACCGGTGTACATGAGGCAATTTATTCGGTTCTCATGATGGAAAATCGATTTATTTCAGCTTCTGCTAATATCGAAGAATTGGACCCGGGCGCTGAGGGCATGCCCATAGCGCGCAACCGTCAAGACGATGTAAACCTAGATTGCATAGTTTCGAATAGCTTTGGGTTTGGCGGCACTAACGCAACTTTGGTTTTTAAGCGCCACGGCGTATAAAATAGCCAATTTTTCCAGTAGGGAAGGCCCCTCCACTCGCGCAAGAAACAAAGCGGAAGTATTAAGGTATGACCAAAAGCAAGATCATGGCTGGACGGCGCGGTCTGATCATGGGCGTCGCAAATGACCATTCAATCGCTTGGGGTATTGCCGAAGCACTTCACAATGCTGGTGCTGAGCTTGCCTTTACCTACCAATCAGAAGCGATTGCGCGGCGGGTAACCCCATTAGCAGCAGCAGTTGGGTCGGATATCATTCTGCCGTGCGACGTAACGGATCCTGGAAGTTTAGATTCCGTATTTACGACGCTTGAAGCAAAGTGGTCGAAGTTCGATTTTGTCCTGCACGCTATCGCCTACTCTGACAAAGAGGAGCTCAAAGGAAAATATGTCGATACCAGCCGCGATAACTTCCGAACGACGATGGACATCTCTTGTTACTCCTTTACAGCTATCGCTCAACGCGCCGCTCCACTATTAAACCAAGGTGGCGGACTGCTAACACTCACCTATTCCGGGTCAAAACGCGTTATGCCGAATTACAATGTCATGGGTGTCGCAAAAGCAGCCCTTGAGGCCAGTGTTCGCTATCTCGCAGTGGATTTAGGCGGAGTCGGCGTGAGAGTTAATGCAATTTCGGCGGGCCCAATGCGCACTCTTGCAGGCTCCGCAATTGCCAGCGCCCGGACTGTCTTCAAGTGGCAAGGCGAACACGCACCACTCAGGCGCAATATCAGCCTCGAAGATGTTAGTGGTGCCGCGCTCTATTTACTTTCGGACCTCTCCAATGGAGTAACCGGCGAAATCCACCATGTAGATGCTGGTTACAACGTCATTGGAATGGTCAACCTATCAGACGACTAATCAGACACCTGATAGGCCTCCCTGATGTTGATTCGACATAGCCTTAATCGCGGCGTGGCCCCCTTTCTCGGCGAGGCTCGCGCTCTTTCCTCTCAACGGGGATTTCTTCACCTGTCTCCTGGTCAACCGCGCGCATGGAAAGTTTTACTTTTCCACGGCCATCAACAGCCAAAACAAGTACTTTCACAGTCTGCCCTTCCGAAACCACATCCCCAACAGAAGGTACGCGCTCGTTCGCCAGTTCCGAAATATGGACAAGTCCATCTTTACTACCAAGGAAGTTCACAAAAGCGCCAAAATCAACAATTTTGACCACCTTACCTTCGTAAATCGTACCCACTTCGGGCTCCGCCACGATTGACTGTATCCAATCAATGGCTTTTTGGCCGGCATCAGTATCGACAGATGCTACTTTAATCGTGCCGTCATCTTCAATATCGACTTTCGCACCGGTGGTCTCGCAAATTTCGCGGATAACCTTACCGCCCGTACCAATAACTTCACGAATTTTTTCTCGGGCGATCTGGAATGTGATGATACGCGGCGCATTATTTGAAACATCCTCGCGCGCCGAATTAATGGCTGCCTTCATTTCGCCTAAGATATGCATGCGGCCGTCCTTAGCCTGTGCTAAAGCGATCTGCATGATTTCCTTAGTAATGGACGTAATTTTAATATCCATTTGCAATGAAGTGACGCCTTCTTCNGTGCCGGCAACCTTAAAATCCATATCGCCAAGATGATCTTCATCACCCAGAATATCAGAGAGAACAGCAAATTCGTCTTCCTCTTTTATCAATCCCATAGCAATACCCGCGCAGGGGCGCTTCAACGGTACACCTGCATCCATTAAGGACATGGATGAACCGCAAACAGTTGCCATGGAAGATGAACCGTTACTTTCTGTCACTTCCGAAACAATTCGCACTGTATAAGGAAAATCCGCATGATCCGGCATCAACGGGCGAATCGCACGCCAAGCTAATTTACCATGACCGATTTCGCGGCGGCCTGGAGAACCCATACGTCCCGCTTCACCGACCGAGTAAGGCGGAAAATTATAATGGAGCATAAAGTTACGGCGATACTCACCTTCAATAGCATCTATAATCTGCTCATCCTGGCCGGTACCAAGTGTTGTCACGACTAGGGCCTGCGTTTCACCGCGGGTAAACAAAGCTGAACCATGGCTTCTATCCAACACACCGACTTCGCTCTCGATTGGTCGCACAGTGCTTGTATCCCGACCATCAATGCGCTTGCCGGTTTTGAGAATATTGCCGCGAACAACATCTTTTTCTAATTTTTTGAAAAGTGACGCAGCCATATCAATGTCTTTTTCTTCTTCAGCAAGGGCAGTCATGAGATTATTTTTCACAACTCCAACCGCTTCCATACGTTCTTGCTTAGCAGTAATCGCATATGCATCGCGCAATGGTTTTTCTGCTCGTTCTTTCAGCACTTCCAAAAGTTCTCCTTGACCTTCCGGCGAAGCAGGTAGGTCCCACGCGTCTTTAGCACAACCTTCAGCAAGGCTAATAATCATATCAATTACGGACTGAATTTGCTCATGAGCATATACGACAGAACCCAACATGACTTCTTCATCAAGTTCGTTCGCTTGACTCTCGACCATCAAAACACCATCACGTGTGCCAGCGACAACCAAATCTAGGTCTGACTCTTCTAGCTCCTCCTGCCGTGGATTAAGGATATATTCCCCATTCTTGTATCCAACTCGCGTCGCACCAATCGGCCCGAAAAACGGAACCCCGGAGATTGTCAAAGCCGCTGAAGCACCGATAAGGGACACCACATCAGGGTCGTTCTCCATATCATGGGCCAGAACCGTGCAAACGATTTGGGTTTCATTCCGAAAGCCCTCGGGAAACAATGGCCGGATCGGGCGGTCAATCAGGCGTGACGTCAGAGTTTCTTTCTCACTGGGGCGTCCTTCGCGTTTGAAAAAACCACCGGGAATCTTACCAGCAGCAAATGTTTTTTCTTGATAATTAACAGTCAGCGGGAAAAAATCTACCCCTGCCCGCGGCTGTTTAGCAGCAACCGCCGTGCACAACACTTGAGTTCCACCGTAAGTTGCCATTATGGCGCCGTCAGCCTGGCGCGCTATTTTTCCTGTTTCCAATACCAAGGGACGTCCGCCCCATTCGATTTCTTTTCTAGTAACCTTAAACATAGATATTTCCTTCACATACCAACTGCCGCGATGTCATTTCCCATTGCGCGGCGTGCAACGGCCTTAAAATATAAAGGTCAGATACATTCCAACCTTGACCCATTTTATGCTGCACCTGTCCATATTGATAACAGCACACGGTGGAGACACTGACGGTCAACCACTNTTGAGGAGGGTCGTTGCTAACTCCTCAGCGACGCAATTCGAGACGCTTGATCAGCGATTCGTAGCGCTTTACATCTTTTCGCTTAACATAATCCAGAAGACGCCGTCGTTGACCAACCATCATCAAAAGGCCTCGGCGCGAATGAAAATCTTTCTTATGCGTTTGCATATGTTCGGTCAGATTTTGAATCCGTTCGGTCAAAACCGCAACTTGTACGTCTGCCGAACCCGTATCGCCCGGCTTTGTCGCGTACTCTTCAATAAGTTCTTGTTTGCGTTCTGGCGTAATCGACATCGCATACTCCTTTGTTAAAGGTTTAATACCTTGAAAGGCCGAATCTCGCCCGCGCAGTATTCCGCAAGAGCAACAGGTTTCCCGCGATCCGTTGTTAGGACCGTGTCCCCTTTACTCAATTCCGCTACGCGTTCAAGATCACCTTTCCGAAACAAAGCCACAGATTGGCCATGGCGCAGTTGGCTTGCTTCGGTGCCAGTCAAGGCCAGTGCCGGGATGTCGTCCAGCGCGGTCTCAATTGGCAAAAGGCATTCTAAAACGGCGGCAATGTGCCTAAATCCCTGCAGTTCGTCCAGTGAAATCGATTCACACAAAGAAAACGGCCCTACTCGGGTACGCCGCAAATTTATCAAATGCCCAACTGTGCCAAGAGCAACAGCCAAATCGCGCGCCAGTGAACGCATATAAGCACCCGCGCCGGATACAACATGAAACACTGCTTGCTCATCATCAATAATCTCGACCAAGGAAAGATCGTGGATTTTTATTTCTCGCGCGGAAAGCTCTACGCGTTCACCCTTCCGCGCCAAGTCATAGGCACGTTTACCAGCCACTTTGATAGCTGAAAATGCAGGAGGTACCTGTTCGATCACACCCGTAAAGGACGATATAACACCCTCAATCATTGCTCGATCAGGGCGCTTATCCGACGTTGCGACCACTTTGCCCTCGCGATCATCTGTTGAGGTGGAGGCACCCCAGCGCACTGTAAATTCATATTCTTTCGNATTATCAATAATATAGGGAATTGTCTTGGTTGCCTCACCCATGGCAATCGGCAATATACCCGTCGCCAAGGGGTCTAAAGTACCACCGTGACCCGCTTTTTGCGCATTGCTTAACCTCTTTAAGATAGCAACGGTTCTCGTCGACGTAACACCTTCCGGCTTATCGACAATAAACCAGCCATGCACTGGGTCGCCCTTGCGGTTTCGCCGTCCCATTTTTACAAATCCGTTTTACTGTTTTGGGGACGTTAGGTCGCGAAGAACAGCTGGGTCAGCTAAAAGTTTATCGATGTCCCGCGCTGTATCAAATGAAATGTCTCTAAGAAAACTGAGTTGCGGCAAATATTTCAAATGCAATTTTCGCCCTACCTCATTGCGTAAATATGCCGCAGCCCGCCCGAGTGCTGCAACAACCGCATCTTCTTCACCTCCTCCGAGCGGTAGTACAAAAGCGGTCGCATTGCGCATGTCAGGACTAATGCGAACCTCCGAAACGGTGATGGAAAGGCCGACCAAATCGGGATCACGCAGATCACCACGTGCTAAAATTTCAGAGAGAATATGCCGTATTTCCTCGCCAACACGCAGCTGGCGCACCGAACGTTCCCTTTTTTTTGTCATGATTCCCTACTATAAGATCAAGAGCATGGACTGAGAACGTTTCAGAATAGTTCGACCGGATCAAAGTGTCCGGGAGATTTCTTCAACCTCGAAACATTCCACCACATCGCCTTCTTTAATATCATCGTAATTCTCAAACGCCATACCGCACTCATATCCCTGTTGCACTTCGCGCACATCGTCTTTAAAGCGTTTTAGTGTTTTGAGGCTACCCTCGTGAATAACTACCTCGTCCCTCAACAACCGAACCTTCGCGCCGCGCTTTACCTCGCCTTCCGTCACCATGCAGCCACCAATTTTGCCGACCTTCGTTATTCCGAACACTTCGCGAATTTCTGCATAACCAATCTGTTTTTCACGAATCTCCGGCGCCAAAAGGCCGCTCAATAAATTCTTCATATCATCNATCACATCATAAATGATCGAGTAATAGCGAATNTCAACATTATCGCGCTTGGCTAANTCTCTAGCTTGCGGATTNGCNCGCACATTAAANCCAATAATGACACCTTGAGACGCCCNAGCTAAAACAACATCGGACTCCGTTATGCCGCCTACTCCGCTATGCAACATGCGAACCTTAGCTTCATCGGTTTCAATTTTGTGTAAAGATCCCATGATCGCTTCCAAAGACCCCTGCACATCTGTTTTAACTAACAGCGGCATCTCAGAGCCATCTCCTGCCTTAATTTGATCAAACATCTGTTCCAGCGTGCCGCGAGCACCAGCAGCCATGCTCATCTGGCGACTTTGGCGCTGACGATATTCGGCAACCTCACGTGCCCGCCCCTCATCTTCAACGACATTCATAGCTTCGCCAGCTGATGGCGTTCCCTGTAGACCTAAAACCTCAACAGGCTGAGAAGGGCCCGCTGATTCGATGGAATTACCGCGGTCATTGATCATAGCACGCACTCTTCCCCACTCGGAACCGGCGACAAATATATCACCCTTAGTTAGCGTCCCACGCTGAACCAATACTGTTGCAACGGGTCCACGCCCTTGTTCCATTTTGGCCTCTACGACTATTCCTTGAGCCGGGCGTGATGGATTCGCTCTCAACTCAAGTATTTCTGTCTGCAGCAGAATGGCTTCTTCTAATTTATCGATATTGGTTTTTTCTTTTGCGGAGACTTCTACATCAAGAACATCACCACCCAGTGATTCAACTACGATTTCATGGCTCAGCAGTTCATTACGTACACGATTAACATCCGCGCCTGGGGCATCTATTTTATTAATAGCAACGATGATAGGCACTTCTGCCGCTTTAGCATGACTAATGGCTTCCGCCGTTTGAGGTTGGACACCATCATCGGCTGCGACAACTAGAATTACAATATCGGTCACACCGGCACCACGAGCCCGCATCGCAGTGAAGGCCTCATGACCTGGTGTGTCCAAAAAAGTAATGGCCTTTGCGGACTCAAGTATAACCTGATACGCGCCGATATGCTGCGTTATACCGCCGGCTTCACCTGCAGCTACGTCAGCTTGCCGCATAACATCTAAAAGTGAGGTTTTCCCATGGTCTACATGCCCCATAACCGTTACGACAGGCGCACGCACTTCAAGAGAATCTTCATCATCCTCGATACCTTCAAGCCCTATCTCCACATCAGCTTCTGACACCCGCTTAATCTTATGGCCAAGCTCGTTGACCACAAGTTCCGCTGTGTCCGCGTCAATGGTCTGGTTTGCAGCGGCCATGACACCCATGCTCATAAGGGCCTTGACCACTTCCGGGACCCGAGTTGCCATGCGATTAGCGAGATCGGCAACAGTGATTGTTTCGGGCACCACAACCTCTCGCACCTGTTGTTGAACCTCGCCCTTTAACAGTTCGGCCTGCTGACGTTTACGTTCGCGCTCTTGGGCTCTGCGGACGGCAGCCAGGCTTCGTACGCGCCCCTCATCACCATCTTCCGCTTGTCGAAGCGCATCTCCAATGGTGAGTTTACCTTGCATCCGCCGTTTCGGCTCATCTTTGGCCCGGCGCGAGCGCTTTGGCTCCGCTTTGGATTTACGAGGGGTCTTTTCGGATTCGGATGGTTTTTCACCCGATTTACGTATAACGGGTTGTCCGTCAGCTGGCGGGAGCCGACTTGCTTCTTCCTCTGCTTGAAGGCGCGCCTCTTCTTCAGCTTTGAGGCGCGCTTCCTCCTCTGCACGTCGCTTCGATTCCTCTTCCGCCTGTGCCCGTTTTTTGTTTTCTTCGTCGAGCTTGCGGCGTTCATCTTCCAGTTGATCGAGGCGACGCTTTTCAGCATCCTCGGCTGCTCCATGAATCGCCCGCATACGAGCTGCACGTTCTTCCTCTGTTAAGTTACCGATTTCGGATGGCTTTTCCAATTCCGGTTGCGGCTTGCTCTTTTCTTCCGAAACAGCCCGCATTCGGCCCGCGGAGTCGCGGCCAAAGGACCTCTTTTTTTTGACTTCCACCATCACCGATTTTGATCGGCCATGGCTAAAGCTTTGCCGCACCTGACCAGTTTCCACCGTCTTCTTGAGCTCAAGTGTCCCGGGTCGGTTTAAACTAAGCTTGCCTTCTTGTTCAGACTTCTGCGTCATACCTTACCTCGTTTAAGGAAGGCTTACCACGAAACTCGGCAAGCCGACGACCGTCAATTTTAATTTGGGATGCCAAACTGCCAATGGCAACCGCTACATGGACCGTTCTTTCGCGCCCAAATACGACGCCCATTTCATTGCCCGAAAGACAATCTACGTGAGCCAGGCCCGTCGCAAGGGAAGATAATTTTTTTTGCGCGTTATAGGAAGCGTCCCATGCCGTCAGCAAGAGCGCAAAACCCCCATTACTCGCATTCTCCAAGACTTTCTCATATCCCGCGATAGCTTGCCCCGCTTTGCGAGCAAGCGACAAATACCCTTGGACACGCTTTAATAGTTGGCACTCAATATTCTCGCCAAGGTTCTCTGGGACATTCACATCTGCGCGAGCCGCCCGATTGAATAAATTTTGACTGATCGCAACGTCGATTGTTGCACGCACTGCTCCAACCCATATTCCGCGCCCACCCAATTTGCCACGAATATCCGGAACCAACTCTTGTGTCGGGCCTACCACAAACCGGATCAAACGATCTGTCGGCAAGGTCTCGCCGCTGACAATACAGCGCCGTTGCTGCTGCCTTTGTTCTAGCTTAGTTTCAAGTGCGGACATGTCTTAATAACGGCCTCTGCTACACTCTCTATTATTCGTCCACCGTTGCATTTAGCTCTGTCGCAGACCCGGCTGTCTCAGCAGCTTCAACCTCTNTTTCTTCCTGGGGGGCCAATGCCGCGGCAAGATCTTCCTCGGAAATCCAGCCTGCGACGACACGGGCGCGCAAAATGAATTCGTTAGCATCAGATTCGGTCAACTTAAATGTCCTCAACAACCCATCTTCCGGCCCCGTAAGCTCATCAGCCGCTAAATCAGCAAAATCTTCAAGCGTCTTGATTTGGGCCTCACCTAATACCACAGCCATCTGCATGGTCATGCCAGGGAGAGTCCTCAATTTTTCTTCGATCCCAAGNTCACCAACACGCTCTTCTAACCGTTCGTTTTCTTTAGCTAAAAAATTACGTGCGCGGATACGGAGTTCTTGGGCAACCTCATTATCGAAACCTTCGATCGACAACAATTCTTCTTCTGGCACAAACGCGACTTCTTCTATGCTGGTAAAGCCTTCAGAAACTAAGAAATGAGCGATAACATCATCCACATCAAGCGCATCAATAAAGGTCTGGCTACGCATTTGCACTTCCGCTTGGCGACGTTCAGATTCTTGTTCCTCAGTTAAAATATCAATTTCCCANCCTGATAAAGTAGACGCTAAGCGCACATTTTGTCCTCGNCGCCCAATTGCCAGACTCAACTGTTCGTCCGGCACAACAACCTCTATTTTTCGAGTCTCCTCGTCCAGAACCACCTTGGCCACCTCAGCTGGGGCTAGAGCATTCACCACGAAGGTTGCCGGGTCTTGAGACCAGGGAATGATATCTATCTTTTCACCTTGTAGCTCGGCAACCACCGCCTGCACACGACTGCCCCGCATGCCAACGCACGCGCCGACCGGATCAATGCTACCATCATGAGATATAACCGCGATTTTTGCCCGGCTACCCGGATCGCGCGCGACGCCTTTTATTTCGATGATACCGTCATAAATTTCGGGCACTTCTTGGCCAAATAGTTTTGCCATGAATTGCGGGTGCGTGCGCGACATAAAGATTTGCGGCCCTCTTTGTTCACGCCTAACATCATATATATAGCCTCGCACTCGGTCGCCACGGCGATATTTCTCACGCGGCAATAGTTCTTCGCGTCGAATTACGGCCTCTCCTCGGCCCAAATCAACCGTTATATTACCAAAGTCCTCTCGCTTTACCAGGCCATTGACGATTTCTGCTACACGGTCCTTAAACTCTTCGTACTGGCGCTCACGTTCGGCTTCGCGCACGCGCTGCACTATCACCTGCTTTGCTGTCTGGGCCGCAATACGACCAAAATCTATCGGCGGGAGGGGGTCTACAATAAACTCTCCAACTTGAAGGGCCGGGTTGCGCCTTTGCGCATCCTCTAAGGTCAATTGTGTCGCTTCATTTTCTACCTCAGCGGCTACTTCGAGATAACGGGCCAAACGAATTTCGCCACTGTTGCGGTCAATTTCCGCCCGGATGTCGTTTTCCTGACCATATTTCGAACGGCCGGCCTTTTGTATAGCCATTTCCATAGCTTCAAGAACTTCGTCCCGTTCGATGCCTTTTTCACGCGCAACTGTTTCTGCAACACTCAACAGTTCGGTTCTCGGCATTGGGGTCGCGCCTGCGGTCTCCATTAGTTTGTATCCTTTTTCCTTAGCTCTAGTTTGCGACAGTATCCACCATCTGGAGTTCATGAGCTGCCAGCAATTCATCAGTTAGTACAAGTTTAGCAGCAGCTATTCTACAAATTGGCAGTAAGGTCTCACCGGCCTCCGTCGATAATTTCACGACGCCATTCTGGCAGCCCAGCAAGCGCCCTCTAAAGCGTCGTTGTCCATCCTCGGCATCCCGTAGCTCCACTTTGGCTTCAAAACCANCATACCTCTCAAAATCACGCTCTTTAATTAGAGGACGATCGACCCCTGGTGAACTCACTTCAAGCAAATAAGCGGCGTTTATTGGGTCTTCTACATCCAGTAATACCGACACATTACGACTTACGAGTTCACAATCCTCAACAGAAATTGGCTCCTCATCGCAACGTTCAATCATGATTTGGAGAGTCCGATTTCCGCCGGCACCCATTATGTGGATACGCACAACCAAGAAGCCCATTGCTTCGAGGCTCGGTCCTATCAACTCTTCTATTTTGCCTTCAAGCGTCACCGTTACCAAATCCTCAGGAATTTAAATCCAAAATTAAAAAAGGTGGGCCCCGGGCCCACCCACCATTGTGTTCATTTCTTTACTTTTTGAAATAACTCGATAATTAAAAGCCATTTCAAACTGGGTTTCTCGGAGCTTTTTAAGGAGTTTTTTTCCTCTCGACAAGGTCTTTCTGCTCCGGCCGAAAGAGGAAGGGATTCTCAGTGGTTAGGCCAGACGCTGAAAGGTTAAATATACGCAGGAATCGCCATGTGATAGCGCTTTCGTTTCGTAGCGAGTCGGCCCAGAGTCTGGATATCGTTCGCGCCAGTCCATAGGCCCTTGAACTTGCCATTCAAATGCCGGGTGTTGTTGAAAATGCCATAAGGTCCAACGGATGTAGTCCATATGATCACTAGCCATTTTAAACTCGCCGCCAGGCCTTATAAGTCTTGCAAATTCCTCCAATGTTTCGGGCCCTATAAGCCTACGCTTATTATGGCGTGTCTTCGGCCAAGGGTCAGGAAACATAGCATAAATTCGATCCAAAGTCGCGGGCGGCAAAAATGGTAGGAGCAATCGTGCATCATCGGGGAAAATTTTAAGATTATGAGGCCAGGATAAAGGCATCATCGTTCCAACCTTCGCAAGCAAGGATGCTACGCCATTAATAAAAGGTTCACACCCTATGAAACCTATATCCGGATTTTCATTAGCTAGTGAAGCCAAGTGTTCGCCCGCGCCAAACCCAATCTCAAGCCACAGTTGCCGAGGCGAATTTTGGAAGACCTCTTGGTAATTCTCAATCGGCCTATCCAATGCCAGCAACATATGTGGCAAAAGCTGCGATAAATATTTTTGCCGCGCCGGCTTTAGCGGACGCCCATACCGACGCCCATAAAATCTAAATTCTTTCGGCCCCGCCATGGAGCGCCTTCCGGCTTTTAAGTTAAAGCTGCCTTAAGACTATCAGTCAGATCAACACGCTCCCAGGAGAAGCCACCATCATCATCAGGGGTTCTGCCAAAATGNCCNTATGCGGCTGTGCGGGCATAAACTGGGCGGCTGAGGTTCAGGTGCTCACGAATGCCCCGCGGGCTTAAGTCCATAACTTCAGTAATAGCTCCGGCTAATTTATCTTCGGAAACCGTCGCCGTACCCAACGTATCAACATAGACACTAAGCGGTTTCGAGATACCAATAGCATACGCAACTTGAATAATGCATTTTTCAGCGAGGCCAGCCGCAACAACATTCTTTGCCACATAGCGCGCACCATACGCAGCCGATCGGTCAACCTTACTCGGATCTTTGCCGGAAAAAGCACCGCCACCATGAGGGGCGGCGCCGCCATATGTATCAACAATAATTTTACGCCCGGTAAGTCCTGCATCACTGTCCGGGCCGCCAATAACAAACCGACCCGTGGGATTTACATAAAACTCTTCTTCGGCGCACATCCAACCATCGGGTAAAGTGGCTTCAATAAAAGGACGAACGATTTCGCGCACCTCAACCTGATCAATGTCTGCATCATGTTGCGTAGAAAGGACAAGAGANGTGCANCCTACCGGCTTGCCATTTTCATACCGTAGTGTGAGCTGACTCTTAGAATCGGGACCAAGACCCGAAATCTCGCCGGCATGCCTAGCATCCGCAAGCCTTTTCAAAATTTCGTGACTATATTGAATAGGCGCTGGCATAAACTCTGGTGTGTCCAGGCAGGCAAAGCCGAACATGAGGCCTTGATCTCCTGCCCCTTCATCTTTGTTGCCCGACGCATCAACTCCGACAGCAATATCAGAAGATTGGCTGTGCACCAGACATTGAACATCCATCTTTTCCCAATGAAAGTTATCCTGCTCATAGCCAATTTCGCGAACCGCCTTACGTGCCAGAGAAATCATGTCATCCGGTTGAATGGATTCCGGCCCCCGAACTTCACCAGCTAAAACTACTTGGTTTGTTGTCACGAGTGTCTCAACGCCAGTTCGAACGTTATCACCGTATGAGAGAAACAAGTCGACGATTTCGTCCGAAATTCGATCACAGACCTTATCGGGATGGCCTTCTGAAACCGATTCGCTGGTGAAGAGAAAGTCATCCTTTGCCACTTTTACTCCCCTTAATTCTATTTTACCTGAACCATTCATGTCGTTTTGAATGATATTGCTTGATCCTATGCATTTAAGTCAGAGCATATATGAGAGCGGTTTGTGACAATGTTTGTTGGAACCGTCAAGGCGTTTACCGGACTGGGGACATTGTCACTACCGCTTAAACTTTAGCCTATTCGCAGAAGCTATTTCGGATAACCCATGAGCGCCAAGAACGGTTTCCAGCCATTTCTAACAACTGATTAGTCAACCTAAAGAGGTTACACTACTATTTACAAAAATCATAATAGGACAAGGCATAAAAATTAAAATTCCTGCTCAGAAACCCTCGACCAATTAAAAGTCTACTGCACCCTTGTGGGTCTATAACCCCGTTTGTATTTCTGCATTTGTTAAGAGGAAAGCCCAATAGCCCATCCAAGCTTTTTTCTAGCTTACCCCCAGCAATATACGTCGAACTCAGACTCGAGTCTCTACATGCACGTGAAACAGATTTGACGCACCTGTTTCATATTCCGATGATCAGCCAACTGAACCTCCAATCACCCTGCGCCTTTTGTTATTCGTTTATAGATGCTTCAAAAATGACCTTTTACCATCAGCCTATCGTACTGTGATTAGTCTATATTTCAATGCCTTTCCTATATTTCACCGACAACAAGGCTAAAAACAAAAAAGCAAAAACTAATAAATTCGAATGTTGGCTATAAAAGGTTGCGCCCGGAGGCTCACTTGGCAAGCGTATATCCAACGCACCCACTTCTCTTAAACCAAGCCGACTCCACTCGCGCCCAAAAGAATCAAAAACCGCCGATATGCCAGTATTAGCTGCTCGCACCACTGGCAAACCCTCTTCAACAGCTCGAATCTGAGCTAATGCCAAATGCTGATGCGGCCCTGCGGTAACACCGTACCAAGCATCGTTAGTGAGCACCAATAACCATTTAGGTCTGCTGTGGGGAGACGTTACCGCACCAGGGAAAATTATCTCATAGCAAACCAATGGCCCAAGCGCCGGCAGTCCTTTTAATTGCCAACGGACCGGACCCTGACCGGCTGAGTAGCCTATCAAGCCTGCGGATATCCTTTTGATAGGCAGCCAGCCTTGCAAAGGCACATACTCACCAAAAGGAACTAAATGAAACTTATCATAATGCGCGGTTACTTTCCCTGTCTCGTCGAGGGCAATAATCGAATTCCAAATTTGGCGCGTAGGCTTACCCCGCTTGCGAATTAAACCGGAAATCAGCGCGCCTCCCTTGGGAACAATTTTAACCGCCGCCTCGGTGGCGATTACGTGCACGCCCAGCTGGAAGGGGCTTGCGGTTTCGGGCCAAATTACATGCGTGACCCAAGTCGGTCGGTTTTCCAAACTCCAAAAGAGGTGTTTCTGAAAATTTCGACTTAAGAATTGCGGACGCCATTTATCCCTTTGGGGAATTCCAGCCTGAACCAACCTCAACCCAATACCAGGAACCCAATCAGTTCCTTTTTCTGGCGCTTGAGCAAGCCTCATATAGCCAAACGTCCCCGCCACTATAGGCAACGCCGAAGCTAAAAATAGGACTATTAAAATGCGATTTGATTTTGGCATCGCTAGAACAGCCAAAAACCCAGCCGAGAGGAGAGCTAAAAATGTAAGTCCATAGATACCAATCAGAGATACAATTTGCAGAAGGCTCTCTTGGCCAGCCCATGCCTGGCCCAACAAATTCCATGGAAATCCAGTTAGCACATGGCCCCGCAACCATTCCATGGCCCCAAGCGTCGTCGCCAAGATAAGGGCTCGCGAAAAATGATCCTGCCCCCAACGAGCCGGGATCGACGCCGCACCGAAAAATATGGCAAGAAATGCGGGCAACCCCAAAGTAGCAAAAGGAATCATCCAACCATGCTGGCTTGCCTGCACCAACATCGCATAGCCNAGCCAGTAAAGACCAAATACAAAATAGCCAAACCCAAACCACCAACCAGTGGCAAAAGCGGACCGAGATGTCTTCGTACCAGCTAGACACCATACAAAAATAGGCATCGCCATATAAAATGCGGGTAGAAAATTTGCGGGGGCGAGGGCCAAAGTGGCGAAAGCGCCAGCACAAAACATCACACAATAACGCAAACGCGCGCAACACTTTGCAAGCCCGTCCGCTATTCGCCGTATCACCTCAATAGTTCTAAAAACGTAGCCACTATCAACCATCGATCAGTCGGCGATCGCCCAAATTAGTCACCTTCATCCTGCGAATACGCCGCGGGTCGGCCTCGCGAATTTCAAATTCAACTCCTGAATTTTCATGACGAATAATCTCACCGCGTACCGGTACCCGCCCAACGATGCTAAATACCAAACCACCGAGGGTATCGATATCTTCTTCTCGATCCTCTTCTGATAAAAAAGGCCCTACTTTAGCTTCAAATTCTTCTAGCGTAACCCGCGCATCGGCGAGAACGGTATTATCATCTGCCGCGCGAAGTAGCGGCCCCTCATCCACATCATGTTCGTCCTCGATTTCGCCAACAATTTGTTCAACCAAGTCTTCAATTGTCGCTAAGCCTCCAATACCGCCATACTCATCCACAACTAATGCCATATGGGTTCGGGCCACCCGCATTTGTAAAAGTAAATCCAATACGCGAATACTTGGCGCCACATACAAAACAGACCGGATGATGTCAGATAATTTTTTATTGGTTTCGCGGGTGGTTGCGGCAAAAACATCTTTTATATGGACCATTCCAATCGCGTCGTCGAGCGTGCCTCGATAAACTGGAAGACGAGAATGCGCCTCGGCAGCCATGAGCTTCACTATTTCTTTAAGAGGTACCCGCTGTTCAACCGCTATGATATCAGCCCTAGTCACCATCACATCATTTACAGTCAGATCACCGATGGTGAGGACCTTTTCCAACAGCGCACGCTCGCGATCATTAATTGGCTGTTCGCGCTCCTCATGCTGTTCGATAAGCTCTTCGAATGTTTCTCGAATATTAGATCCATTGCGCCCATTACGAAGCATACGGATCCAGCGGCGAACAAACGATGCCTTCGGCGTCTCGGAATCAGAAATGGGCTCTTCAATTCCCTCTGGTAATTTTCCGTCGCAATTGCTCATTCCAAAGCATCCACCCATGTGTGGTAGGGGTCGCCAATACCAGCCGCAGCCAACACAGCAATCTCAAGCCCTTGCATTTTGTAAGCACTTTCATCAGTCTCGTGATCAAAGCCTGCAAGATGCAAAACCCCATGCACGGAAAGGTGACAGGCATGATCCAAAAAAGTCTTCCCATGCCTTGCCGCTTCATTGCGGATAGTCTCGAAGCCCAAAACAACATCACCTAACAATACCGGCACACCATCCGGCAAGCAGGGAGAATTTTCCGCAGCGCTAAAAGAAAGCACATTTGTAGGCGTATCCTTATTTCGATAATCCTTGTTCAATCGACTGACCTGAGCGTCACTGGTAAGGAGCATGCTGAGCTCAGCAGAGAAATTACCCATATCAACTTTCTGCCACGCAAGCCTCGTCACCTTTTTGATAGCATCGGCGACATTTCCGGGAACATCCCTCGCAACGGCCATATCGATAGTTACGTCTACAAAAAAAGATTTATCCATCTTTTGTTTTGCCACTATTTTTCAAATCCCGCGCTGCATATGCCCTGACAATACTAGCAACCAACGGGTGGCGAACCACGTCGCCTTCTGTGAACTGAATAAACGCTGCTTGGTCAAGCCCTTTCAGCGTCGCTAACGCATCCGAAAGCCCGGAAAGGGCGTTTAACGGTAAGTCCACTTGGCTAAGATCACCAGTTACCACCATACGGCTATTTCGCCCAAGTCTGGTCAAAAACATTTTCATTTGCACTGGTGACGTATTTTGGGCCTCATCGAGAATTANAAACGCACTAGATAGTGTACGCCCGCGCATAAAAGCCAAGGGAGCAATCTCAATCTCACTACTTTCAATGCGCTTTACGATCTGGTCAGAAGACATCGTGTCGTGCAAGGCATCGTATATTGGCCGCAAATAGGGATCCACTTTTTCACGCATATCACCCGGTAGAAAGCCCAAATGCTCGCCCGCTTCGACTGCGGGCCGGGACAAAACAATCCGGTCTACATCGCCTTTCAAGAGACTTTCTACAGCGTAACAANCCGCAAGGTAGGTTTTACCCGTGCCAGCCGGTCCCAACCCAAACACCAGTTCTTTATNCTTCATTGCATTGATATATAAGGCCTGCAACGGCGTACGGGCAGAAATTCGCCGCCGTCGCGTAGTTATAAACGACCCGTCGCTACTACACCCCTTTACTGGCTGATTGGCCATTCGCACGGCTGCGTCAACTTCTGCAGAATCCACAGGTTCTCCAATTTGCAACCGTTTGTATAATTGCTCCAGCGCTTTGCAGGCAATTTCTACTGCACCATCAGCCCCGGTTACTGAGAGTCGATTGCCGCGAGAAAAAAGCGCGACCCCAAGTCGTTTCTCAATTTGCACAAGATGCTTGTCATGCTCTCCAAACAAAGCCACCAACAAACGATTGTCTTCAAATTGCAATTGCCGCCCACCATCGGCCTTTATACTGTTTCGTCCGCTCAAGCGCAGATACCCTCCACGGACGGCCCCAAATGGTCGGTTGACAGCGGCGCGCTAATATTTTGCACTTCACCGCGTAGACTATTAGCAAAACATTGCTGTATCCGAACCGACCTCACAGAACCCACCAGCCGGTCAGGAGCTTCAACGTGGACTGGATGCATAAACGGCGAACGGCCCACAACTTGACCGCGCCTTTTTCCGGCGCCCTCAAATAAGACATCGACCGTCATACCGAGTTGGGTCTGTAAAAAACTGTCCTGCTGTGCTCGGAGCAACTGTTGTAACCCAGCCAAGCGTTCATTCTTAACGTCCTCGTCCACCTGCCGCCCTTGGTCCGCCGCAGGCGTTCCTGCGCGCGCGCTATATTTAAAAGAATAGGATTGTGCAAAACCAATTTCCGTAACCAAGCCCAACGTTTTAGCGAAGTCAGAGTCTTCTTCACCAGGAAAGCCTACGATAAAGTCCGACGACAGCGCTATCCCTGGGCAATGATGGCGCAGCTTGTCGATCGTCCGCCGGTAATCGTTAGCGTTGTGTCGCCGGTTCATAGCCGCTAAGATTTTATCAGAACCGGACTGCACTGGGAGATGAAGAAATGGCATCAATTGAGGTAAGTCACCGTGCGCCGAAATCAATTCATCGTCCATATCACTTGGATGGCTAGTTGTATATCGAATGCGGTCTAAACCTGCAATTTCTGCCAGGTAGCGAATCAGGCGCCCCAACCGCCATTCCCCGCCACTCGGGGCATCCCCGTGCCACGCATTCACATTTTGACCCAGCAAAGTAATTTCCCGTGCTCCATCAGAAACCATAGCTTTGGCCTCCACCGCGATAGATTGAGCAGAGCGCGACAGCTCCGCACCTCGAGTGTACGGCACCACACAGAAGGTACAAAACCGGTCACACCCTTCTTGGATGGTCAAAAATCGCGAAACATCTCCGCTACTGCGTTCTTCTGGTAAAAAATCAAATTTATCGTCCACTGGAAAATCTGTATCCACAATCCGTTTACCTGTTTGTAAAACAGATTTCACCATTTCCGGCAGGCGGTGATAGGTTTGGGGGCCGAAAACAAGATCCACGTAAGGTGCTCGCTCTAAAATTTGTTGGCCTTCCGCCTGAGCAACGCAACCGGCCACCGCTATCAACGGGGCGTTGTGGCCTGCTTTCAAATCAGCCTTCAGCGGCGCCAGCCTGCCAAGTTCGGAATACACTTTTTCAGCTGCTTTTTCGCGAATATGGCAAGTGTTCAAGATTATCATATCAACACCGTCCACGGCCTGTGATACCTCATACCCGATCGGCACTAACAAATCCGCCATTCGATCAGAATCGTAGGCATTCATTTGGCACCCATACGTTTTGATAAAAACTGACTTGCCCAAATTCTATGCCCCTAACATATGCGATGTGACGCAAATAGAACCGACTATTTTAAAAACAAGCATGAAATCTGATTTCTCTAAAATCCGGCAAACTCGCGTTAAATAAACTTTCACTATTTTTGAATCTCAGAGTTCCATATGTCCACAAATCTTGCAAGGTTAGCAATTCAAACTACTTTTATTACGTGTTGCAGAAGCGCGGGCAATGGGGTGCGATATAATTTCCACGCGCCGCACAAGTGCGGAAGAAACTCCACGGGCAACAACCCTTTCACAATAATCCGATAAAAGTTTGCGCGAGCCGAATTGTTTAATATCTATTGCTTCATGAAAAATGATATCAATGCCTAATTTGCCTGTTCCCAATAATTGCCATAGATGCCCGGCCATCGCCATATCACCGTACCAAGCAAATGTTGGCCGCAAGCGCCGACCGAGCACAACGCCGTCCAACATGGAATAGGCGATAGACACCGGCTGAATCTTAAGCGGTTTCCCATCGAATTCCCATTCTGCAGCGCTAAAGAGAGCACTTTTAAACGGTAACACAAAAGTTCCATTGTGGCTTGTACCCTCTGGAAAAAAAATTAAATTGTCACCCTCCCGAAGTCGCCCGTATATCTCTTCGCGTTGCTCTATAATTCTTCGACGATCACGCTGAATGAATATTGTACGTTGCAATTTGCATAGAAGTCCAAAAATCGGCCAGTTTTCGATTTCTGCTTTAGCAATAAACGTCCCATCTATGACTGAGCCTAAGGCGGGAATATCCAGGTAGGAAACATGGTTTGAAGCAAACAATGTCGGCGTATCTGTCGAGGTAGCACCGTGAACCTGTACCTCCATACCAATAGCCCGCTGGCACCATTTATGCCAAAGATGCCCCCAACGATAACTTTTCCTGAATCCCAGCCTTTGCGCAGTGGTCTGCACAATTATGATAAAGGTAAAAATGCAAATTAAGGAAAATGCGCGCCTGCACGCGAGTAAATGTGAGATTTTCATGAGGGTTTGACACTAATCAGAACTAGATTGATCGCAGGTTGAAACCNTGTCGCTCGAAATGGCGAGCATACTTACTTGTAATTAGTTTTGTCTTCACAACAATACAAACATCTGTGGTGTTGAATTGCTCATCTATCACCGCGCCATCACCCACAAACCCACCAATGCGCAAATACCCTTTGATAAGGGGCGGTACCATTTTTACCGCATCCTTCTCCACAATTTCTGTTGGCGACAACAGGTTCATATCCACGTGACGTTCCGGTAGTGCTTTAGGACGTATTGGCACTGGCGCGAGGTGATTATGATACAAATAAGACAGCGGCAGTGCGTGCGCATCCTTATTTTTGCCAGGCAGACTCGCGCATCCAAACATTAAACGGATGTCATATTTTACGCAGTAATGTGCAATCCCCTGCCACAGTAAGTTGATAACGCGGCGATTACGATATTCCAGGTCTACACATGACCGCCCAAGTTCAAGAATCTCATCGGGAATAGACGTTAATATGCCCAAGTCATATTCAGCAGCGGAATAAAAAGCGCCGCACCTAGCTACCGCATCACGCTTTATCAAACGATAAGTCCCGACAACCGCTTCTGGGCCGTCGCCAATCTTTTCATCAAGTACGAGCAAATGATCCGCGACTTCATCGTAGCGGTCAAAATCTTGTTTGCGCATCGCCATCTCTGCCGTTGGACGCGCCTGCATTTCTTCATAAAAAATTCTGTAGCGCAGCGCCATAGCCGCTTCGACTTCCCGCCAGTCTCGGGCTAGGCGCACCAGATGGTTGCCGTTTCTTATCTCAAAATCATCTCGCTTTCCGGGGAAAAGCTCCGTTTCTTGAGTAAACGCCGTTGATGACATTGCTTACACCATGATCAACTGATTAACAGTTGGACTAGATACTTGACCATCAATGTTACCCTTTTATTTCAACCTTGAGAGTTTCCCTCTCAGCTTTTGTCCTTTAGCCGCCGAGCATATAATTCCAAGCGATGCTCTACCAGCTCATAACCAAGTTGCCCCGCAACCTCGCGCTGCAAGCGCTCAATTTGATCATTTTGAAATTCAATAATTTCGCCAGTTTCCACATCAATTAAATGGTCATGATGATCAACAGAAGAGTCTTCATACCTGGCCTTGCCATCACCAAAATCAAGCCGTGTTAGGATACCGGATTCTTCAAATAACCGCACTGTGCGATACACCGTTGCTAGACTTATATTGGAGTCTATTTTTGATGCACGCAAAAACACTTCATCAACATTAGGATGGTCCTCTGCCCATGACAGAACTCGCGCGATAACGCGCCGCTGCTCTGTCATTTTAAGACCTTTTTCTTCACACAGACTTTCTATGTTTGCTTCCATGGTAGCTAAGTCCCCCATTTTGGAGTGCATACTACCACAGCTCACCGATTACCGCATGCTTATGGTTTGCGATAACGGAGCAGAAGGCAAAAAAATTACTAAATTTCGGCCCGACGTCGAGACCGCGTACCCAGGCCAATCTCTTTAGCTAATCGGCTCCGCTGTTTCGCATAGTTTGGCGCTACCATAGGGTAATCTGGAGACAAGCCCCAACGTTCGCGATATTCCTCCGGCGACATGTCATATGCGGTTTTTAGATGGCGCTTAAGCATTTTCAGCTTTTTGCCATCCTCTAAACACACAATAAAGTCTGGAGTAATAGATTTCTTGACAGGCACCGCAGGCGTCGGCCGGTCAGAAGCACCACCATCAATGCCGCCGATTGTCGCTAGCGTCTTGTATATTTGTTCAATTAATCCCGGCAAGTCGGATAGTGCGACTGTATTATTAGAAACATGTGCCGACGTTATCTCCGAGGTATAACCAAGAAGATCTTCGCGTTTGACCTCAGTAGATGAAGAATCGGTCATCGTTCATTGCCCCTGTTTTTGTTTTTGCCACTTGTGTGACTTATCACCGGCAACACTACCGATGGATCTATTGGCTGAATTATTTAATTTTCAGCTTTATGACGTTAACCTGACAATTATGATGAATCAACACTTACTATTCATCTAAGAATGTCTTGAAAAAACATTGTAACAAGCAAAGTCGATAAACATCAAGCGATGGATACTATCCGATTACCATAGCTAATAATCTATTTTTACAACACAACTTTCATTACAAGAGCATCAACTAATTCTCGATTAGCACGTCGATAGTAGTTTTCCCGGCGCCCAACTTCCACGTATCCCGACACACTATAAAGGTGCTTTGCCGAAATATTGTCGACGCCGACCTCCAAAAAAATTTCTCTTACCCCTCTATGTAACGCTTGGCGCGCTAATGCCTTCATAATAGAACTCGCAACCCCGCGACGGCGAAACTCCGGTATAACTCCCATGCTTAAGAGCTCCCCCTCATCACCAACCGCACGCGCCAGGGCGAAGCCACAAGGATATGAAATCTCATCATTCGCAAACTCGGCAATAAGCGCCCAACACCCTGTGGGTGCCATCAGATTTTCTATTGATGCGAGCGGCCAAGGCTCATCAAAACTTTGACCGAAAAGCTCCGCTAATATTGGCCAAAGACCCCGGTCCACCTCGTTAATGGTAATGCGCGCCGCAGCAGGTTTCTTCATTTTAAACGGTCAAGTTGCAAAGTCACACTCGGCGCCTTTAAATAGCTCGGCTTAGAGGGCCCAAATTCCTTCAATTGAAAGCGCTCTAATGCAAGTCCAATAAAGTTTCCCGCAATTGGCGGGGATTCGTCTGCTACATAGAGTCCTCCATACCCCTTTGCTGCCAAAATTTTACCAAGGCGCCCAGCACCGTCGCCAACGCCAACTATAGGCCCCGGCGGCAACATCGATAAAATTTCTGCGGCGTTTAGAACTGCCGCTTTAGTCATCTCCGCCCCCCTACNATCAAACATTTGCAAATAGAAATCGTCCCGCTTGGTTTCAATCACAGCAATTAAGGGACCTTTATTTTGATCGACACCAAACCGTATCGCATCAAATGTGCTTAACCCTATTACTGGTATCTTGTGCGGAAGAGCAATCGCTTTTGCCATAGCCAGCCCTATTCGAATGCCCGTAAAAGTGCCAGGCCCGACGGTCACCGCAACCGCATCTAATTCGGCGAGGCCTAGAGGCATGGTTTGGCGAGCCTCCTCCACGACTGCAGCCACCATTGGCGCCAACGCTTCGGCTTGACCGCGGTCCATGCTTTCAAAGCGAGCGGCACACACATTGCTATTTATAGATATCGCAACGGAACAAGCGCTTGCAGCANTGTCCAAGGCTAAAATATTTAGCGATTTAACCAAATCCAAAAATCCCTCATAAAGGTAATACCTCTTGGTCGGCAAGCAGATGAGTGAGATAAACCCGATGCCGAAGTTAAATTTTAGTTACGTCGCGGAAATCAGTAACGTTGGCTTCCTCAAAAACTGTGCCTCTTTTACAATTAGGGTCATCTTCCTATTAGGTTTGTTCGCCTCGGCCCCGCTAGCCGCAGCGCAGAGCGCGGATTCTGCTGTTGTGCTTATGTATCATAGGTTTGCGAATGAAAAACATCCAACCACCTCTCTGGCCTTGGAAAAATTGGCTGCTCATATCAAAGAGCTTAAGTCTGGCGCCTACAACGTTATTCCCTTACCAGAACTCGTCGAAGCCCTCACAGAAAATATACCAATCGCTGACCGAACCATAATCATCACTATGAATGATGCCTATCAGTCGGTTTACAAACACGCCTGGCCAATGCTGAAAGAGGCCGGCCTCCCGTTCACGATTTTTGTTACAACNCGCCCTGTTGAAAAAGGTCAAGCAGGATACTTATCCTGGAATCAATTGAAAAAGATGGCCGATAGTGGCGTAACCATCGGCGCGAAATCNCATACACTTGCCCGACTGGCAACTCAAGACACGAAAGATATTAAAAGGGAAATCAAAACCGCTGCGGATTTATTACTCAACAAACTTAACGTCAAACCTTATTNCTTCGCCTTCCCTTATGGGCAGGCAAGTAAGAAGACGCAAATTGCTGCACAAATGGCGGGATACAAGATAGCTTTCGGCCAACANTCCGGCGTCATGCACCGACTCACCGACCGGTTTTTTCTACCGCGCTTTTCGTTAAATAACACATATGGGAATATCAATAGATTCCTAACCCTAATTAATGCGCAGCCTTTAACCACTTTCGATATCACGCCGCCCAACCCGTTGCTTCCTGCAGCAAGTAATCCGCCTAATTTTGGATTCACCGTAGCAGCAGACATTTCTGGATTAGAACGTCTTGCCTGTTATCATTCCTCTTTCGGTAAGTTGGTGTTACAGCATTTGGGGAAAAGCCGCATCGAAATNCGGTTTGCACAGCCCTTTGCTATGGGTCGTTCTAGAATAAATTGTACAATGCCAGGCACCAACGGTAGATGGCGATGGTTTGGTATGCAGTATTTCGTACCTGACCGTTATAGCCCACCCTAGAGTGCGACGGCGCGAACCTCAATAATTTCGGGAATATAATGTTTAAGCATGTTTTCTATACCCATTTTGAGTGTCGCTGTTGAGCTTGGGCATCCGGCACAGGCACCCTGCATCTGTAAATAGACAATGCCGTCATCAAAACTCTCAAAGACGATATCACCGCCATCCATAGCAACAGCTGGACGGACACGCGTATCGATTAGTTCTTTGATCTGCCCAACAACCTCGCCATCATCCTCAGAAGCGGTGTTAGCACTCTGCGCCTCGGTGCTTTCATTCATTACCGAGTCGCCAGCAGTGAAATGCTCCATTACTGCACCCAATACGGAGGGTTTCAGAACATGCCATTCTTTTGCCTCGTTCTTGGTCACAGTAATAAAATCACTCCCAAAAAAAACGGCTTCCACGCCATCGACGCCAAAAAGTTTTGCCGCTAACGGAGATTGGGTTTCCGCGACGGCGGCATCTGTGAAATCTGCGGTGCCAGTTTCTAATACGGTCCGTCCCGGCAAAAATTTCATTGTTGCAGGATTTGGCGTCGCTTCGGTTTGAATNAACATCTCGCTCTCCTTTACCCCAATAAGGCCTCTCTACCCCATAGAAATGGGGACTCGCAGCCAATAGGTCAAGCGCAAAGAAACTAATCTCTAGGGTGCCACAAACCCAATGGTTTTAAAGACATCCGCCATAATCGGCCCAGAAATCGCTCGTGCGCGCTCAGCCCCCCTTGCCAGCACATCATCAATATAAGCGTCATCCGAAACCAGTTTCTGCATTTCGGCATTGATCGGCCCCAGGACTGAAACTGCCAAATCGGTCAAATCTTGCTTAAATACAGAAAATTGCTTTCCAGCATTAGCGGCCAGCGCGTCGTCACGGCTCATGTTGCTGAGTGCTGCAAATATCTCGATTAAGTTTTCCGCTTCCGGCCGCCCGTCCAACCCAACCGCAGAAGTAGGAAGCGGTTCAGGGTCAGTTTTGGCCTTGCGGATTTTTTGTGCGATATCATCGGCCGTATCCGTGAGGTGGATTCTGCTATATTTGGAAGGGTCCGACTTCGACATTTTATTGGTACCGTCACGTAGTGACATGACCCTTGTTGCGGTGCCTAGAATCAACGGTTCGGGTTGAGGGAATATATTGGTTTTAAAATCATTGTTAAATTTTTGCGCAATATCGCGTGCTAGCTCTAAGTGCTGCTTCTGATCCTCCCCAACAGGCACGTGGGTTGCCTGATAGGCTAGAATGTCTGCCGCCATCAAATTTGGATAGGCGTACAAACCAACAGATGCATTCTCTCGATGCTTACCCGCCTTCTCCTTAAATTGCGTCATTCGGTTCAACCAACCCAGGCGAGCGGTGCAATTAAAAACCCAAGCAAGGCTTGCATGGTCAGGGTTTTGGCTTTGATTGAATAAAATATGTTTTTCCGAATCTATCCCAGCCGCCATCAGACCGGCCGCTACTTCGCGCGTACTCGCAGTCAGCTCCGCCGGGTGCTGAAAAACTGTAATGGCGTGCTGATCGACAATNCAATAAATGCACTCGTAGTCTTCCTGCAACGCCACCCAATTGCGAATAGCACCAAGATAATTGCCAAGGTGTAAATTACCGGTAGGCTGGACGCCCGAAAATACACGCTTCATGGTTACGACCCTTTCGCTTTGGACACGCGGGCTTTAGGTTATTGGTTATATCGGGTTATGAAGGTTGCTTAAAAGCGGGTCAAGCTTTGCGATCAAGACAGCCTGTGTTCTTGCGCGCGCGGAATAAATTGACTGCTTGCAACCCGGTGCACGCCTTTATCCGTATTTTCAAGAATTCTCGGATAAACCTCTAAAAACAACTGACCTGCCGAAGTTTCTCCCCAGAACCAGTCAGCTACCGCTCGACTATTGGTCTCGCCAGGCTGTGCAGTAGCCGCTTCGAAATACCACATTTTAATATCTTCGGAAGCAAACCTAAGTGCCTCACCCAGAGTAATATCATTGCGCGGATTATCCGGCGTTCCATCAAGAAACTCAGCAATAAATTGCACTGCATCACTAATATCCAGCTTACCCACGCCAAATGTCGTCCGACCTCGCTGTTCAACCGCCAGATTATACCAGGGCGTCAAATGGTCAATTTCATCGAGGATTAGCTGCAAAATACTAGCGCCCGTTTCTGCTTGTACCTTCGAAAATCTAATGGGACAAGTCGAACCGGTTTGGCCATAAGAATAGCCGCGCGGAGGATCTTCGTCGAAGTCATCTAATATCACCGGGCCATCTGCGCGCTCAAATAACGCGAGGACCGACCTCAAAACTTTAGTTTGGAAGTCAGTTTCATTCGGTGCGCCGAATGGGCGTCCTAGCTCGAATGGAACCCAAAGTGCACGGGGAGGTCGAATACGTTTCGTATTATCTCGCACTAAACTGATGCCTACCGTAGCAAGCCCACGTTCTTCCAAATAATGGCCGACTGCGCCCACGGCGCGAGTGCAATTAGGTCAGACGGGCACAAGCAGCACCGCATTAACACCGTCTTCCTTCAGAAAACCAGATAGCTCAGCGCACGTAGGCTCTATCTCATGAGGCAACCAACCGGCCCCCATAAGGGAATAATGGTAATCAGCCAAGGATCCTATTTCGCCTTTATCCCGCAACTCCCGGAGCCGGTCGAGCGGAAAGACAACATTGACGTCTTGTTGAAACCCAATACGATCATAGTTCACAGACGTATGGCTCATTACTATATCGTTGAGATCAATATCACCCGATAACACCCTGTAGCCCGTATCTTCTAAGAAAAAATTTTTGTCATTCCGGCGATGCAACCCTGCAGTAGTAATAACTGCGAGGCGGCGCTCCGCCAACGGCGGGCCTTCAACAAACGGCTCAGTCTCAAAATGCGGAACCTCTTTCTCACGCAAATGCTGAGCATCAAGCGCACCCATATCCTTCAAACGAACCAAAGACTAACCTCCTTAAGGCACTAAACACTCGTACGCGCGCGGCACAATACTCTTGGTACCCACTGCTCGAAGTGACTTATTATCGCAAGCACGCATGGAAGATGCTAACCGCAGTAAAGACTTCCCGGCAACGGTCGCCGTCCAAAACCAATTGACGAGTTCGCTACCAGAGTTGCCCGGCTGCGCCGTTGCGGCTTCAAAATACCACGCCTTAAGATCTTCCGCACTGTATTTCAAAATCAATGCCAAAGGACGGTNGTTACAAGGACTATCAATGCCAGGGTCTTCGATAAAATCGGCAATGAGCTTTACTGAGTCACGAATATTGGCGGTGGCAACGCCATCGGTTGTTCGACACTTTTGCTCTACTTGGAGGTCGTACCAAGGCTGTAGCGCCGTCATTTCATCTTCCAGCTGAGCGCGCAGAATACTGACAGTGGTATCAGAAACAACCGGCGCAAGGTTGACTGGACAAACACAGTGCGGTCATAGTTAGCAGATACATGGCCCATCAATAAAAGCCCTGAAGCGATGTCGCCCGGGATAACACGATAATCAGTCGCGCCGGGACGAAAAGTAGAATCATCACGCCTCGACAAGCCAGAGGACGTGATTAGTGCGANTCTCGCATCCTTAAGTTCGGGAGACGTCGCAAACGGGCTATCAGAAAATTGTGGGCAGTCAAGTGCCAAAAGCTGTTTCGCTTCTCTTTCGGATAAGTCACTCAACCTGACCATTAGGCCCGCTCCCAATATCACCAGATAAGCCTAAAGATGCTGCGAAGGCCCGTGAATCTAACTGCGTTTTAAAGCACATTTTAGGTCTGCGATTCGAATCGCACCGGTCAACTGAGCGCAGCCAAAAAACACAATTAGACCGCCGGCCACTAGAAAGCTCAGCGCCACCGCGCGAATAGGCTCGGTCGACTCAAAAGCAGCTCGCATCTGATCAGCGCCAAACCACAACCCTACCGCCATAATTGCAGCCGACACAATGACTTTCATAGAACGGCTTTTTAACTGGCCATCCGCTTGGAAGTGACCGCGCCGAATTAGCACAACGCCCAATGCCAGGACATTCAACCAAGCGGATAAAGCTGTCGCTAATGCGATCCCGGCGTGAGCCAAAAACTGCATCAATATCATCGCCAGGCCAATATTAACCACCATGGCTACAACCGCTATTTTTACTGGCGTTGCGGTGTCTTGGCGCGCAAAAAATCCTGGAACAACTGCCTTTATCAAGACAAACGCAGGTAACCCAAACGCAAAAGCCTCGAGAGCTTGCGCGGTCGCTTTCGCATCATCGGTGGAGAATTGCCCCCGCTGAAAGAGCACCGTAGCAATAGGCTCCGCCAATACCGCGAGCGCCGCCGCCGCTGGTATGCAAAGAACGAGCGAAAACTCGATAGCCCTATTTTGAGTATTCATTGCTGCGTCCGTTTCACCTGCGTTTAATTGTCGGCTCAGCATAGGCAATAAAGCAACGCCGACCGCAATTCCTACCACCCCCAGCGGAAGCTGGTTGATCCGGTCTGCGTAATAAAGCCAAGAAACCGAACCTTCTGCCAACAATGTTGCTAATATAATATCAACCACCAAATTAATTTGTACTATGCCCGCTCCGATAATTCCTGGCACCATTAATATAAGCAGCCGTTTGACGCCGGGTGTCAGGCGTGGCAGCGGAAGGCGGATCATGAGGCCAGCCCGATGACATGCAATCGCCAACCATATAAATTGCCCCGCGCCGGCCAAACAAACACCCCAGGCGAGTGCTTGGCCTGGGGCTTTTAAAATCCCACCGCGCAGCATCAAGAGAACAGCTATCATAATGATATTCAGCAAAATCGGCGCCGCCGCAGTAGCTGCAAACCGGTCCAACGCATTCAACATTCCGCCTAACAGTGATAATAGCGCCATAAACAAAAGGTACGGAAAAGTTAACCGCGTCAGCTCCACCGCCAACTGAAATTTTTCTGGCTGCTCACTAAACCCAGGCGCTATCAAAAGCATGATCCATGGCATCAATAGAAGCGCAAGAAGCGTGAATGCCGCAAGAATGCTCATCAACATACTCGCTACTTGCTCAGCAAATAATTTTGCGGAAAACCGGCCTTCCCTTGTTAAACGTTCGGAAAATAATGGGACAAATGCAGCATTGAAAGCGCCCTCCGCAAACAACCGCCGAAAAAAATTAGGAAACTTGAAAGCCACAAAGAAAGCGTCAGCGATCATTCCCGCGCCAATAACGCCAGCGACCAGAATATCTCTGCAAAACCCTAAAATGCGGCTTGCCATTGTCCACCCGCCAAGCGCAAATATCGCGCGATACAACATGTTGGGCGATCCTGTTATTTTAGTATCTGACTTAGGCATTTCGCTTCGGAATTTGTGGTAGAAACGAAATTTTACCGTTTTTATCAATTTTCGACGATTTGTTGGTCATTGCTGGTTCCCAAGAGCCCAATTGATACCCTTTATTTTATTCTATTTTATGCTGTTTTCGGGACGGACACTGGATTAGCAGCCAAGCTATCAGCTGCATTCAACGCAGCTAGGATAACAGCACGCACATTCTCAATTTTCCCTGGTTGATCTACTTTAGTCCCAAAAATATCTTGGACATAAAAAACGTCTACCACCTGTTCGCCAAACGTTGCGATTTTTGCAGCGTGTACCTGCAGGCTTAAGCGATACAGCGCCTGGGTAACGAAATATAATAGTCCTGGGCGATCACGGCCATTGACCTCGATAACGGTGTAGCGGTTAGAGGCCTTGTTATCAACCAACACCCTAGGCTCTACTGTAAAAACCTGTAGACGGCTTGGCTGATTTTGCCGTTTTTTTATCTCGGCATTAGTTTCAAGTTCGCCTTGAAGTGCTTGCTCAATAAGCACAGTTAATCTAGCCAACTTATCGGGACGAGCAAAAGCTCCCCCATCAGTGTCTTGAATTAGAAAGCTATCAAGCGCCTTGCCATTTGAAAGTGTATTTATTTTAGCATCTACAATATTAGCGCCGGAAACGGCTAGCGCGCCTGCGATCCGACTAAATAGTCCAGGATGATCCCCAGCGTAAATCGTGATTTCCGTTGCCCCTCTTTGCAAATTAACCTCGTTGGCAAACGCAATCGGCATACCTTTCATTTCGGCCTCCCGAATAAAAGAAGCATGCCGAACGAGCGTTTCGTGATCATAGCAGGCCCAATAAGCCGGATGCCCGCGTTGGATATGGTTTGCGATATCCGCAGTAGCCCATTTTAATTGGGATAACGCTTCTTGTAACTGTTCCACGGCCACCTGTGCCTGCGCATCCCGGCCTTCAGTCGCCAAACCTCCAGACATTACAGATTCAGCACGGCTATAGAGGTCCCTTAACAAGGTAGCTTTCCAATTATTCCAACGCCCGGGCCCTACAGCACGAATATCCACAACTGTCAGACAAAGCAACAATCGCAGTCTTTCTGGAGATTGGACTACGTCGACAAAATCTAAAATTGTTTTCGGATCACTTAGATCCCGCTTTGATGATACAATGCTCATATACAAGTGGTTAAGAACTAACCAGGCAACCGTTTCAGTTTGTTCTGGCGAAAAACCTAACTGCGGACAGAGTTTTTGGGCCACTTCGGCACCGATTTCGGAATGATCGCCGCCCCGGCCCTTCGCTATATCGTGCAATAAAACGGCTATATACAAAACCTNACGCGACATGACTTTATGGACTAATTGAGTAGCAAGCGGGTGTTCGTCCTTGAGGTCACCNTTTTCAATCCGATTTAATATTCCAATAGCCCTTATCGTATGCTCATCAGTAGTGTAGACGTGATACATATCGTACTGCATCTGTGCCACTACACGACCGAAGTCGACCAAAAACCGGCCTAAAACCCCTGCTTCATTCAGCCGCCGTAAAGTAGTCTCGGGGTCCTCTTTAGATGTCAACATCGCCATGAACAAACGATTAGCCTCGGGGTCGCGGCGAACACTATTATCAATGCGGGTAAGATTGCGCCTTATCATTTGCAGCGCGGTTGGATGAATATCTAAATCATGCCGCTGAGCAATTTCAAACAGCCGTAACATATCGATTGGTTTTTCGGTAAAATGCGTATGCGACTTTACAGCCAGGCGCCCACGATTGACCTCAAATCCCTCAATTTCCCGGTGGAACAGGGCTGGCATTTGGAAAATACTTCGGCGTTGATGACGCTCTTCAAGGACCGCACAAAATATACGTGTTAAATCGCCTACATCTTTTGCAATCAAGAAATAATGTTTCATGAACCGCTCAACGCCAGACGTGCCCGCATGATCCGTGTAGCCCATACGTTCCGCCAATAGCGGCTGCACATCGAAAGTAAGACGCTCTTCCGCGCGGTCTGTCACATAATGAAGATTACATCTTAGAGTCCAGAGAAATTGTTGTGCTTTATCAAACAAGCGAACTTCTCTCAAGGTAAGCACTTTTTTGTCAACCAACCGACCCACATCGGTCACTTTATAAAGATATTTGGAAATCCAAAATAGCGTCTGTAAATCGCGCAGCCCACCTTTGCCATCTTTAATGTTAGGCTCGAGCACATAGCGTGAATTTCCCATTCTTTCATGACGCTTATCGCGCTCAGCCAACTTCGCCTCAACGAAATCTGGTCCGGTCCCATCAATGACATCCATAAAAAAACGTTGCCGCAACTCTTGATATAAACCCTGCTCACCCCAAACGAAGCGCGATTCTAAAAGACCTGTCCGGATCGTAATGTCTTCCTTAGCCTGGCGTATATTTTCGTCTATTGAGCGTGTCGCGTGCCCCACCTTAAAACTTAAGTCCCACAGCATATAAAGGATGTGTTCGACCAGCTGTTCACCGCGTGGCGTTTGCTTGTAGGGCAGCACAAACAACAAATCTAAATCAGATTTCGGCGCCAGCTCGCCACGCCCATATCCACCGTATGCAATAATACAAAGTTGGTCGGCTGCAGTTGGGTTTGGAGCAGGATAGAAATAAGCTGCAGCGATATCATAAATTACGCGAATAAGCTGATCGATCAGAAAGCAGTGACTTTTCACCGCAAGCGCTCCGTTTTGGTCTTCCGCAAACCGCCCTTCTATTTCTGCATATCCTTGGTTAACTTGCTGCTTATATAGGGTAAAGAGACCATTCCGCCCCTTTTCTTCGACACCACAAGCTTCAATCAGATTTACAGCCGCCTCCTGTAATGCGAGGCGGTCTATAATCGCGCGGCGATTCTTTACTACTTCCATGTATAGAGAATTGCGCTACGCAACGGTCCAATGCAAGCAAAACCCCCAAAAGTAAAACGGGATGGCTAATTACGCTGAGCCGTCAATAGTAATTTTTTTAAGTTTATAGAGAAACTCCAGAGCATCACGCGGGCTCAAATCATCTGGATTGATTGATGCAACAACACTTTCCACCTCAGACTGCCCCTTTTCACGTGCCTGCGGGAGCTCGACCATAGAGGCAAAAAGTGGCAGGTCATTTGTCAATTTGGTGACGCCGCTGGACTGCTCACCCTGTTCTAAAGCAACCAACACCTGTTCGGCACGGCGTATAACAGTTTCTGGTAAACCTGCCAGTTTTGCCACATGAATTCCATAAGATCGGTCGGCAGCACCCGCAGAAACTTCATGAAGAAAAATAACATCGCCGTGCCATTCCTTAACCCGCATAGTAAACGGTTTCAGCCCGTCAAGGCGGTTGGAAAGGGCTACTAACTCGTGATAGTGAGTGGCAAAAAGGGCGCGACATTTATTGTTCTCATGTACATGCTCAACCGCAGCCCACGCAATCGACAGACCGTCGAAAGTTGCAGTACCGCGACCAATTTCATCGAGAATAACAAATGACCGTTCAGTGGCTTGATTTAAAATCGAAGCGGTTTCGACCATTTCAACCATAAAGGTGGACCTGCCCCGGGCCAGGTCGTCGGCCGCCCCTACTCGACTGAACAACCGATCAATGATGCCTAAATCAGCACTTTCTGCAGGCACAAAACTGCCAATTTGAGCCATAATGGCAATCAAAGCGTTTTGCCGAAGAAACGTGCTTTTGCCGGCCATATTCGGCCCCGTCACCAACCAGACGCGCTGTGCATCGTTTAAATTACAATCATTAGCGACAAAGGCGGTTTGATCGTCAGAATCCAAAACCGCCTCAACAACCGGATGACGCCCCTTAACCACACTGAATGTAGTCCCACCTACAACANTGGGACGGCAATAACGTCGATTCACTGCCAGTTTTGCGAAGGCTGCAGCCACATCCAGTGCAGCGAGTCCAGACGCTTCAGAGCTGATAGTTTGACTTTTTGCAACAACTGAATGAACCAGCTCGTCAAAGATTTCGAGCTCTAATAACTTTGTGCGCTCACCAGACTCCGATATTCGCCGCGCTAACTCTGCCAACTCGGTCGAAGAAAACCGCATAGCATTAGCCATGGACTGTCGGTGGATAAAGTCATCACCAATCTTTTCTGCCTGACGCGTAGACACTTCAATAAAATAACCTAGCACATTATTGTTTTTGATTTTCAGTGTTTCAGCGCCAGTCTGTTCCTTATATTTTGCCTCTAAACTAGCAATTAGTCGCCTGCCTTCACCGCCTATTTTTCTCAATTCATCTAGCTCCGAGGAATACCCCTCAGCGATGAAACCACCATCCCGTGCGTTTAGCGGCAGATTGTCGCCAAGAGAGCGCTGCAGCAGGCAAACCAATGGACCGTGTTTCCCGAGTAAGGCGAGCGCCCCCGTCAAACCTACCGGAGCGGTGTCCACATAGTCACGCAATATCACCACTATTTCACTAGCCGCCACCAGGCCATCACGAATTGCGGCAATATCGCGTGGGCCTGCCCTATTGACCGAAACACGCGATAGGGCACGCTCAAAGTCGGGACATTTAAGCAAAGCGGCCCGCACGCTATCCCTCACATTCGATCTCTCCAGAAACCAGCTTACCGCATCAAGCCGGTCCGAAATAATATCTATATCCGTCACCGGTGCGTTTAAGCGAGAAGCCAACAATCTTGCGCCAAACCCACTAACGGTTTCATCTATCGTCGCCAGCAAACTACCTTGCCGGTCCCCAGAGAGAGTTGCAGTGAGCTCAAGGTTGCGTCGCGTCGCCGCGTCAATCTCCATTAACGCATCAGTGGCCAAGCCCTTCGGTGCCGATAGATGGGGCATTTCACCAACCTGGGTGAGTTCCACATAATCCACCAATGCTCCAGCTGCAGCGAGTTCGGCGCGTGAAAAATCGCCAAAAGAATCCATTGTAGAAACACCAAATAGAAGCTCTAGTCGCCGAATGGCATTCGTTGAGTCAAACCGACTATCAGGCAGCGGCACGGCAGCGCTCTCCCATTCAGACCAAATCATTTGAAAGGATTCAATTTGATAGATCTTTTCGGGAACCAATATTTCGCCGGGCCCAACGCGCGCAAGCATGGCTGAGAATGAGGCCGGTGAAAACGGGCTGATGGTCTGAAGGAAAAATTCCCCCGTCGAGATATCAAGCCACGCCAAAGCATGTTCACTGCCGGCACNACCAAGAGCAGCCAAGTAATTGTTTGCACGTACATTTAGCAAGCTATCTTCGGTCAGCGTCCCCGGGGTCACCAACCGAACCACATCCCGCCGTACCAAACTTTTAGATCCCCGCTTCT
The DNA here is from genome assembly GCA_002715005.1 of Rhodospirillaceae bacterium. Lineage (GTDB taxonomy): Bacteria > Pseudomonadota > Alphaproteobacteria > UBA8366 > UBA8366. The sequence continues at coordinate 135,066 of PAXN01000003.1, read as the reverse complement.
TAGCCTCAGCTGGGTCTTCCATCTGCTCGCAAATAGCGACACGGAAGCCCATCTTTATAAGCCGGGCTAAATAACCATCCGCAGCATGAACTGGGACGCCGCACATGGGAATATCTTCACCTTTATAAGTGCCTCGTTTAGTAAGCGTGATATCCAAAGCTGCAGAGGCTGCGACCGCATCATCCAAAAACATCTCATAGAAATCGCCCATACGGTAAAACAACAAACAATCGGAATGGGCTTCCTTGAGTTTTAAATATTGCGCCATCATCGGCGTGGCCGGAGAGCGTCTCCCTAGCTTTGCCGGGCCACTATTTGCGGGCCGCGCTGCTACTTTGCTTTTTGCAGTATACGTGACCACGGTTACAATCAGCCTTTGAAAAATATATATTTCACTAAACAGCTACCTTCGATTATCCGCACTATTGAACTCCTTGGCTAGAGCCGGNTACTTAATTGCGAGGGCTAAATTTGCCTGATAGCAGTGCTAGCCAGGTGCNTCGCTTCATGTCAAACTAAAAGCAATAACTGGCACTCGTTAGAATCGCGAGGTCCAATAGCAAAAATAAAACAGGGGGCGGCATCTCACAACAATGTCCGAAACAAAAATTACTGACCAAGAAGCACTTGACTTCCACACTCGCGGCCAACCCGGGAAAATTGCGTTACGTGCTACTAAACCACTAACAACACAACGCGACCTATCACTCGCTTATTCGCCAGGCGTAGCCGTACCTTGCTTGGAAATCGAAAAAAACCCAGACACTGCCTATGATTTCACGTCTAAAGGCAACATGGTCGCTGTCATTTCTAACGGGACTGCCGTGCTGGGGCTAGGTAATATTGGAGCCCTGGCCTCAAAACCTGTCATGGAAGGAAAGGCGGTGCTCTTTAAGCGCTTCGCTGATATCGATGGCTTCGACCTTGAGGTGGAAACTGAGGACGTCGATGCTTTCATTTCCTGCGTGCGCCTAGTCGGCAACGCTTTTGGCGGCATTAATCTCGAAGACATCAAAGCGCCGGAATGTTTCATCATCGAACAAAAATTACGCGAAGAGCTGGACGTGCCAGTGTTTCACGACGATCAGCATGGCACAGCAATAATTGCGGCAGCCGGCATGATCAACGCCCTAGAGCTGACAGGGCGCAAAATGAAAGATATTAATATGGTGGTAAATGGCGCCGGCGCGTCTGCTATCGCCTGCATAGAACTTATCAAATCTATGGGTGTTCCCCATAACAACGTTATTCTCTGCGATTCCAAAGGTGTTATTTATCAAGGCCGTGAGGACGGCATGAACCAATGGAAGTCGGCGCACGCGGTTCCTACCGAAGCGCGGTCGCTTGCCGACGCAGTTAAGGGTGCAGATGTTTTATTCGGCCTCTCCGTAAAAGGAGCAGTATCTGCCGAGATGGTAAAATCCATGGCGGACAAGCCAATTATTTTTGCCATGGCCAACCCAGATCCTGAGATCACACCCGAAGAAGTTGCTGCAATCCGCGACGACGCCATTATGGCGACCGGGCGCTCAGATTATGCAAACCAGATTAATAATGTGCTTGGGTTTCCCTATATTTTTCGGGGCGCACTGGATGTTCGCGCATCAACGATTAATGACGAAATGAAATCTGCGGCTGCCCACGCTTTAGCAACATTGGCGCGTGAAGACGTACCAGACGAAGTTGATGCAGCCTACGGCGGCAGGAGACTGCACTATGGGCCAGAATATATCATTCCAGTACCCTTTGACCCAAGGTTGATTTCTGCCATTCCGCCTGCGGTTGCTCAAGCAGCGATGGACAGCAAAGTTGCTCGTAAACCGATTGCCGATATGGACGGGTATCGTCAGCAATTATCAGCACGCTTGGACCCGACTACATCAAAAATGCAATTTATTTTCCAACGTGTTCGGGCGGAAAAAAAGCGAATTGTGTTTGCCGAAGGTGAGGAAGAACGCGTCATTCGCGCAGCATTAGCCTTCCGGAATGCTGGGTATGGCGAACCCATTCTTTTGGGTCGCGCAGAACGTGTCGAGGAAACTATGGCGTCCCTTGGCATTGAAGGTACTGCAGATTTAGAAATTCACAATGCAGCTTTAAGCACTGATAAAACTACTTATTCCGATTACCTTTTTGAACGGCTACAACGACGCGGGTTTCTATTTCGCGACTGTGAACGGCTAGTTAATCAAGATCGCAATATATTTGGCGCATGCATGGTCGCCTGCGGCGAAGCAGACGGGATGGTTACAGGTGCTACCCGGCCTTTTGCTGTCGCATATTCGGAAGTGTCGCGCGTAATAGACGCGAAAGAGGACGAATGTCCCATGGGCATTACCATTATGATGGCCCAAGAAAAAACAATCTTTATTGCAGATAGCCGTATCCATGAATTGCCGACCAGCGAGGAACTGGCCGAAATCGCCTGTGGCGGCGCAAACTATGCTCGTAAAATTGGGCAAGAACCGCGTGTTGCCTTTTTATCCTTTTCTAACTTTGGACAACCGAAACGGTCCCAGATGGAGCGCGTGCGCAGAGCAGTTTCTCTGCTGGACGAACGTAAGGTAGATTTTGAATATGACGGTGAAATGAATGTGGACACCGCACTGGATTTCGATCTCATGCAAAGACTCTATCCATTCTGCCGTTTGTCGGGGCCAGCAAATGTTTTAGTTATGCCGGAATTACACAGTTCTAGCATATCGTCAAAACTGCTTCAGGCACTCGGTGACGGGACAGTTATTGGGCCGGTGCTAGAGGGTTTATCAAAGCCAGTTCAGTTTGTTCAGTTGGGCTGCCGCGTTAACGACCTGGTGCAAGCCGCCGCCTTTGCAGCCTATGACTCCATAGACTGAACTAAACTTCTCTATTTATCTTACACATTGAGCGGTAGCGCGTTATTGATCTAAGCAGTCGCTAGCGCCCCAGCAACCACTTAAACGGAAATTAACGTTGGGTGCTCTAATCGCTACCGCTAGGTGCCCACGGTATTTGTGGAAAAATCTATGGTTTTAATGACATTGCAAATTATATGTGATTTCGATGATAATTTTTAATTAGAGTCTTCACTAAGCCTCCTCGATTCTTAGAAATTAGGTCCTGAAGACTTTCATTGCAGCAGACGTCATGTGCGCTTCTCCGGCGCCACCTGCCGTACCATTAAATAAAGACACAAAAAAATTGCAGGCAAACCAAGCGTGGCGGCGTAGAAAAAAAAGATCATATATCCGGACCCGTCAACCACGACACCGGAGACCCCGCCGATCAATTTTCCTGGGAGTGTCATCAAAGAGCTGAACATTGCATATTGAGTAGCCGTGTAAGGCGTTCGCGTCAGGCTAGAAAGGTAAGCAATAAACGCACAGCCCGCGAGGCCGCCGCTGATATTATCAGCACTAATAACGGCGGCGAGCAAGATTAGGTCGCGACCAACCCAAGCTAAAAGGACAAAAAGGAGATTCGCTAAAACTATAAGGGTAGCGCCGAGCAAAAGCGGACCCATTACGCCGTACCGAGCAACCAAAACACCGCCAAAAAAGGTGCCAAGAATCGTCATGCCAAACCCAAAAATTTTTGTGATGTAGGCAATTTCAGCCTTGTTAAAGCCAAGATCTATATAAAAAGGGTTGGCCATCACCCCCATGGAAATATCACTGACACGATAAACACCGACGAACAGTAATATGGGAATCGCGAACCGACCCACGCGTCGAAAGAATTCACTGAAGGGCTGAACGACTGCTCGCTCAAACCATTCACAGATAGTAGGCGGCCCCTCAGTCAAATTATCTCTATCAGACTTCGATTCCGGTTCCGGAATGATCAAAACCGTTATAAGACCCACCATCATGAGCCCGGCCATAACAACGTAGCTGACGGACCAACTTTGAAATTCGGCAATATAAAGCGCCCCGGCTCCAGCCACGAGCAAAGCTATTCGATAACCCAGCTGATAGGATGCAGTTAGCGCGCCCTGCATTTCTGGTGATCCAATTTCTATCCGGTAGGCATCAATCGCCACATCCTGGGTTGCCGAACAAAATGCTACAAACAGCGCAAACCCTACTAGCAGACCAGGAGAAACAGAGGGGTTGACACATGCCATCCCCAAAAGCCCAAGCCCAATTCCAGCAATCGCCAAAAACATCCACGCCCGACGCCGACCTAAGCGGCCCGAAAGACCTATCAGCGGCACATGGTCAATCACAGGCGCCCAAATCACCTTGATTGAATAGGTAATTCCAATCCAGCTAACAAACCCAATCGCCGTCCGGCTTACGCCCACATCGCGCAGCCATAAGGATAAAGTCGAAAATACCAATAAAAACGGAAGCCCTGCGGAGAACCCCAAAAACAAAAGCGCAAGAGCTGACTTTTCTCCATAAGTCGCAAATGCCGCGCGCCAACTCCGATGAGCCGATACTGGCAAGTTGAAGCCCCTAAACGTGCTTGAACGCAACCAAGGCTGCTAGATTTTCCTCCGGCCGCGCTCCATAGTGGCTGATAATCTCCGACGCCGCTATCGCGCCAATTCTACCGCTATCAAAAAGGCTCATTGACTGACTGAGGCCAAACAAGAACCCAGCCGCAAATTGATCACCAGCGCCAGTCGTATCTACCAATTTCTCTATCGGCTCTGCGGCAATCTCCAATCGCTCACCATGCCCGAGAATAACGGCCCCCTTTTCGCCACGGGTGACACAGATGATGCCTATTTTCTCTTCAGCACGCCGCAACGCCGCCTCAAAGTTTTCTGTTTGATAAAGGCTGATAATTTCCTGTTCGTTAGCAAATAAGATATCGGTATGAAGCTCAACAAGATCAATAAAAGCAGCACGATGACGATCTATACAAAAGCTATCTGACAACGTCACAGCAAAGGATCTCCCTGCCATATGGGCAAGATTTGCAGCCCGTAATATGGCCTTCTGAGCCACCGGCTGGTCAAACAAGTATCCTTCCACATAAACAATTTTGCTATTAGAAATCACTTCTTCATCTAAATCCTCAGGCGATAATAAAGAAGCCGTGCCCAGATATGTGACCATTGTACGTTGGGCATCCGGTGTTACAAACACAAGACAGCGGCCAGTCGGCAACCCGTCTTCCGACGGCGACCCTGCAAACGCGCAGCCTATTGCCGCCATATCTTCTTGAAAAGCCCGCCCAAACGGATCGTCCTTTACTTTGCCCATAAACGCGCCCTTACCGCCAAGCGAAGCAAAACCCGCCATACTGTTTGCACACGAACCGCCAGACGCCTGATAAGGTGCCCTCATTACCTCAAACAACCCGTCCGCTTGATTGGCATCCACGAGCTGCATGCTGCCTTTCTGCAAATCGCGTTCTGTTAAAAATTTATCGTCCGCGTCCGCCAATACATCCACAAGCGCATTGCCAATTCCAAGAAGATCGTAGGTGGTCATTTTGTTCTCCGATTAAATAGATAATTCATGTCATACCGGCCGAGAGAGTATAGACACGGTATAGAAACCGGCAAGAAAAGCTGTAACCCAAACTTGCGATGCAACACCTGCATCGGTAATGATGCGTCATGTTTAAGTTCCTACTAAAGGCGCTTGCGCAACTTTTAGACCCAGCCCTTAGGCGCATAATATATCTGAGCGTTTTAGGGTCTGTAATCGTATTCGCAGTGCTTGCACTAGGGCTTTTTTATTTGTTTAGCGAAATACCCGCTGAAAGCGTACCTTACTTAGCAAGCATTCTCGATTACCTCGGCATCTCTTTTAAATGGGTTTCGGGATTGCTCTTTGCTAGCGGTATCGGTTTTGTCACTATTTTATTGTTTCCGGGCATTGTCATTATCGTTGTTGGGTTCTTCCTGGAAGATGCGACGAAAGCAGTAGAGGCAAAGCATTTCCCCAACCTTCCAAAGGGTCGGGCACAGCCGGCTCAAGAGATCTTCAAATCAACGCTGAGATTCGCTTGCCTTGTCTCATTGGTTAATACCATCGCTCTCCCGTTTTATATTGTTCTATTTTTTATACCGCCCCTTAATTTAATTCTCTTTTACGTTATCAACGGCTACTTGACGGGACGGGAATATTTTGAGTTGGTCAGCAATCTCAGGCTCGATCCGAATGAAACCGCACGTCTTCGAAAACGCCATCGTGGCCGAATTCAACTGGCAGGCGTTTTGCTAGTTTTTATAATGACGATTCCGATCGTTAATTTAATAGCGCCAGTCATTGCAACCGCTTTCATGGTACATTTGTTTCATTCGATCGATAGCTAACAGCAAAATTTATGGTACCTTAAATACCGCTAGTTTTGAAAATACTACTTATGTTGACTCTGGGCTCGTGTACTCTATGAATCATGCCTGTATGTTGCTCAATGTGAGCGTGATGACACAATCGTCGGAGGGGCGCCATGGCCGCAGATCAAAAAACATCATCAGCACTACCCGTGGGGTTTGCCAAACGCGTGGTTAGTATCCCTGGCTCAAGCGGCGCAACTTCGCTGAATGGCCCCGAACCCTCGAAGAGGCTCGTAGTTGGCAAAGAAATTTGTCTGTCGGGCGAAATTACCGCTTGTGATACGCTGGTAGTAGAAGGTCAAGTCGACGCATCGCTGACCGGCACTCGTATGTTTGAGGTCACCGAGAGTGGCGATTTCAAAGGCAAGGTCGAAATCGATACTGCGGAGATTCGGGGGCATTTCGAAGGTGAACTCACCGCTAAAACCCGCCTCATCATTCGCCGTACCGGCGTGGTTTCCGGTAAGATCCGGTACCGTGCTTTAGAAATCGAACAGGGTGGTGAGATTGCTGGGACCGTCGAAGTCCTGCCCGAAGGAGCAAACGAAAGCAGCGAAGAAAATGTGGGAGCTGCCTAAACGTGAGGCTCAAATCAGTACGACCATTCTATACTAGCGCTCTGCTCTTTGCCTTCTTAATTGGCGCTTGTGAAATGATCCCCGATGGACCCTCAGGCATGATGACGGACCCGGCAGATTTTAGCGAAAGCTCAAGTTCGCCTTTAAACATTCATGATCAGCCTGATAATGTATCTTTAGCACTATCAACGGCCATCATACTTGGCATGTCATCACTTGATGAGAGAAATGCAAAAGAATTTAATGGTCGACAATCTGAATCTCTGATTAATCTCATTGGTCAACCAGATTTCGTTCGACGCGACGGGGTGGTCGAAATTTGGCAATATCGATCGAAAGCCTGCATATTCGATTTGTTCATTTATGGCAAATCGGTAGATAAAACAGTAAAGTATGCCGAGGTGCGCGGAGACGGTATTGGCACGGGGCCCCAGCTCGGGTGTTTTGCCAAACTCCTTCAGGCGCGCGTCATAAAAAAACACGCTATTGGTTCCACTAAACCGTCTTCGCTTTAAACCGACAAATATCCTCAACCACACAGGCCCTGCAATCGGGCTTTCTGGCCTTGCAAACATAACGGCCGTGCAAAATCAGCCAATGGTGAGCGTGGCATATATAATGATCCGGTACCGCCTTTAAAAAATTTTTTTCTACAGCCAGAGGGGTCTTACCGGGAGCTATACCTGTTCGGTTACCAAGTCGAAATAAGTGTGTGTCGACTGCAATCGTCGGCTCGCCAAAGGCGATATTCAAAACCACGTTGGCCGTCTTACGCCCCACGCCCGGAAGCTTTTGCAGGGCTTCACGGTCACGGGGCACATCGCTATCATGTTTTTCAATGAGTATTTGGCTAAGACCAATAACGTTCTTGGCCTTGCTATTAAAAAGCCCAATGGTTTTTATGTAGTGTTTGAGCTTGCGTTCACCCAGAGCAAGCATCTTTTCCGGTGTGTCCACTTTTTCAAACAGCGGCCTAGTCGCCCTATTGACTCCAATGTCCGTTGCTTGTGCGGATAAAACCACCGCCACTAAAAGCGTGTAGGTGTTTCGGTAATGTAACTCCCCCTGTGGGTCCGGCCGTTGTGCCTCCAGGCGCCGGAAAAACTCTTCAATATCCGCTTTTTTCATAGGTGAGACACTACTAACCTTGCCCATCCTCGCCAAGCCCGAATAAGCCGATAACGCTAGACACTTAGTCAATTGAGGGTGATAGTGACTACCAGAATGAACCCATCCGAAAAAACACTCGACGTTAATGACGTATACTTTGCCGCTGCATTACGGCCAAACCGCAGCCTTAGCCCAGCGGGATTCCGAATTTTGATGTTTGTTGCAGCCGGTTTTGTCCTTTGCAGCGGAACAGTCTTTCTAATTATTGGTGCTTGGCCAGTACTCGGTTTTTGTGGAGTTGAAATACTTGTTCTATATGTCGCGTTTCGGTCCAATTATCNAACCGGGCGCGCTTACGAAAAACTCTGCCTCACTCGGGAAGCATTGGAAATAACTCGTGTTAGTCCCCACGGCAGCGTCCAGAAATGGACGATGGAGCCCACCTGGCTACAAGTGTTGATGGATGAACCACCGCAACACCATAGCAAACTGCGGCTACGTAGTCATGGCAGGTCGCTGGTCATCGGCACATTTCTAACGCCAGAAGAGCGGCTTCAAGTGGCATATGCATTAAAGGATGCCTTACACGATTGGCAAAGCCGATCGTCTCTAACCTCAACATGAAGCAGCATTTGCGATTAACACATTTTGGTGCGCTTTTTGCCTTGGTAATGTTTTGGAGTTTGGCTTTTGTGATGCTGAAAATTGCAGTCGCATCGATACCACCTGCCACCGCCGCACTAGCTCGACTGCTCGTCGCCGCGCTTATCTTATGGGTTTTTATGCGGCTAAAGGGAAACCAGCTTTCCCTAAAATGGGATCACTGGCGTTATTATTTATTATTAGGGTTTGTTGCCAATACGCTGCCTTTTTTGCTTGTTCTTCGTGGCATGCAGCATATTGAAGCAGGCATTGGGGCCATTCTTATGGGCGCAATGCCTGTAGCCACCGTCATTTTAGCACATTTTTTTAGCGATTCGGCAGAACGATTGAATCTGCGTAAATGGACCGGTGTTTTGACTGGGCTTGCCGCCATTATTTTGCTTATTGGCCCTTCAGCCCTATCGGAGCTGGGCAAACATGTATTCGCCGAACTCTCGGTCGTCAGTGGTGCACTGTGTTTTGCTATCGCTGCCGTCTTGACTCGCCGGGCGCCAGATGTCCCAATCTCGATATTAAGCACTGGTGTGATGGTCGCCGCAGCGATAGCCGCATTGCCGATTGCCGTCTTTTTTGATTGGCCTTTTGACATCGCCCCAACGACCGAGGCTTACATTGCCGTGGTATGGCTTGGCATCTTTCCTACAGGCCTTGCAACGCTCCTATACTTTTTTGTCGTTCTACAGGCGGGCACCGGATTTTTTGCGATGAGCAACTATCTGGTGCCGGTTGCCGGTGTGTTTTGGGGAATGCTTTTTCTAAACGAAACACCCGGCTGGCAAAGCTTGCTCGCATTATCGATGATTCTGTTCGGCATTTGGCTCGTCGGGCCCACAAAAGCTAAGCGATAGGCCCCAGGGCAACTCTAATCCTCAAACCCTAGCACTGCCTTCATTGAATAAAACCCCGGCGCTTTATCACGCGTCCAAAGTGCAGCACGCACCGCGCCGCCGGCAAAAATTACCCTGGACGCAGCTTTATGAGTGAGTTCGATACGTTCACCTTCTCCTGCAAAAACCACAGTGTGATCACCCACAACATCACCGCCGCGCAGCGTTGCAAAGCCGATTTCGCCCTGTTGTCGTGCGCCAGTGTGTCCGTCTCGGACCGCCTGTTTAACGCTTCGCAGCGCTACTTTCCTTCCGGCAGCTGCAGCTTCGCCAAGGCCAATGGCAGTGCCCGACGGTGAGTCCACTTTATGACGATGATGCATCTCGACGATCTCAATATCGAATTCGGGGCCCAACAGGCCCGCTACCTGTTCTGTTAAACCCAGTAGTAAGGTAATACCAACACTCATATTCGGGGCACTAACAATGGGAACAGACTTGGACGCCTTGAGAATGGCAGCATTTTGATCGTCGTTGAGGCCCGTGGTGCCGGCAATCAACGCTGTACCCGCTTCTTTGCAAATCATTGCATTACTCGCGGTAACCGCTGGTGCAGTAAAATCAATAATAGCGTCCGCAATTTCAATCATAGTGCCAGCATCGTCACCGATAGCTACACCGATCTCTCCAACCGAGGCCAGTACGCCAACATCTTGGCCTATTAAAGCGTGCCCCGGCGCTTCAACTGCACCGGACACAACGCAGCCATCGGTCTCGTTTACTTGACGAATGAACATCTGGCCCATTCGTCCCGCGGCGCCAACTACTCCTATTTTCATTTCTGTGGACATCAAAAATCCTTCCCAATAGGCGGGATGTAGCATATGGAAGCAAAAAAAGAAAAAGTTGNGCTAAATTTTTAATCCGTCAAATCTTCCCAGATTTCCCTCACTTTTGAGAAAAATCCCTCCGATTGTGGGCTTTGGGAACTTTCACCGCCGGATTTCTCAAATTCCTTCAGTAATTCTTTTTGCTTTTTAGTTAAATTAACCGGTGTCTCTACAGACGTTTCCACATACATATCGCCGCGGGTTTTGCCATTTAGTACTGACATTCCTTTACTCTTAAGACGAAACTGCTGGCCGGTCTGCGTGCCATCGGGAATATTCATTTTTGCTCGCGTTCCATCGATAGTCGGCACCTCAATTGAGCCACCTATCGTCGCTGTGGTCATGGGGATTGGGATGCGACAAAATATATCCGCCGCTTCACGCTCAAAGATTCGATGACCTTCAACGCCCAAAAATACATATAGGTCCCCTGGCGGTGCACCGCGCATTCCCGCCTCGCCTTCTCCGGAAAGCCTAATGCGGGTCCCATCCTCAACGCCAGCCGGAATATTTACCGCCAAATTCTTGTCCTTATGCACGCGACCCGTACCAGAACACGTGCTGCAAGGATCATCAATCACATGGCCCTGGCCTTGGCATTGCCCGCAAGTACGCTCAATGGTGAAAAATCCTTGTTGACTTCTCACCTTGCCAGTGCCGCCGCACGCCGGACAAATAACTGGCTGTGCACCTTCGGCGGCCCCGGTCCCGTTGCAATCGCCGCAGACTACGGTTGTGGGCACACGAATTTCAACCTGGCGGCCCTTGAAGGCATCCTCCAGCGAGATCGTCAAGTTATAACGCAGATCGCCCCCGCGGGAGGCGCTACCCTGACGTCCACTCCGACGATTTCCACCCATGAAGTCGCCGAACATTTCGTCAAAGATATCTGAAAACCCACCCGAGAAATTCGACCCCCCGCCGGCACCACCACCTTCGAATGCTTGATGGCCGAACTGGTCGTAAGCCGCTCGTTTATCGTCATCCTTCAGAATTTCATATGCTTCGTTAACTTCCTTGAATTTTGCCTCGGCTTCTTCATTATCGGGATTACGATCAGGGTGATATTGCATTGCCAGCTTGCGATAGGCTCTTTTAAGCCCATCGCTATCGCTAGCGCGCGGCACGCCAAGCACCTCGTAATAGTCGCGCTTTTCCATCACAACCCCTTAAACGAAACCGGCCCCGAATGAGGCCGAAACTAGTCCCGGCACATCTCTGCAACGGGGCTGATCACCAAGATCAAACTTACGATCCGGTTTTCTTTTCCTTCTCGTCGTCAACTTCTTCGAAATCCGCATCCACAACATCGTCAGATTTATCTTCTTTCTCACCAGAGGACGATTCCCCGTCGCCATCTTCACCCCCAGCTGCAGCTTCTTCCTGGCTAGCCTTATACATTGCCTCACCAAGTTTCATGGAAGATTGTGATAAGGCTTCGGTACCCTTGGTAATAGCCTCTAAATCTTCCGCTTCAATAGCTTCTTTTAAGCTTGCGATATCTTTTTCAATCGCTTCTTTGTCAGTCGTATCAATTTGTTCGCCATATTCGCCAAGACTTTTCTCGGTCGAATAAACCAAGCTATCCGCATTATTTTTTGCCTCAATCATTTCACGACGCTGCTGATCTTCAGAAGCATGTTCTTCTGCGTCCTTGACCATCTGGTCGATGTCACCATCGGATAACCCGCCGGATGCCTGAATACGAATTTGCTGTTCCTTACCTGTAGCTTTGTCCTTAGCGGACACATTAACAATTCCGTTCGCATCAATATCAAACGTCACTTCAATCTGCGGCATACCACGGGGCGCCGGCGGGATGCCCACCAAGTCGAATTGGCCGAGCACCTTATTATCTGCGGCCATTTCGCGTTCCCCTTGGAAAACTCGGATGGTAACCGCCGTTTGATTGTCCTCAGCTGTAGAAAAAACCTGGCTCTTCTTGGTCGGTATAGTCGTGTTGCGATCAATCAGCCGGGTAAACACTCCTCCTAGAGTTTCAATGCCAAGCGAAAGCGGCGTTACGTCAAGAAGAAGAACGTCTTTGACGTCACCCTGCAAAACGCCACCCTGAATTGCAGCGCCAATAGCTACCACTTCGTCTGGGTTCACGCCGTGGCTCGGCTCTTTGCCGAAGAAGCTTTTCACGGTGTCTCCGACTTTCGGCATACGTGTCATACCGCCAACTAAAATAACCTCATCAATCTCGCTTGCCTTTAATCCCGCATCTTTAATGGCGCTCTTGCAAGGGCCAATGGTCCGCTGAATCAGGTCGTCTACCAACGCCTCTAGTTTGGCACGGCTCAGTTTTATGTTGAGATGCTTGGGCCCTGATTGATCGGCAGTGATAAAGGGTAGATTAACATCTGTCTCCACAGAACTGGAGAGTTCGACCTTAGCTTTCTCGCCGGCCTCCTTAAGTCTTTGAAGCGCCAATTTATCGTCCCGCAAATCAACACCGTTTTCCTTTTTGAACTCATCGGCAAGATAGTCNACTACCCGTTGGTCAAAATCTTCGCCGCCTAAGAAGGTATCGCCGTTTGTGGATTTGACCTCAAACACGCCATCACCAATTTCAAGAATTGAAACATCAAAAGTGCCACCGCCAAGATCATACACCGCTATCGTGCCGTTGCCTTTTTTGTCGAGCCCATAGGCTAAGGAAGCCGCGGTGGGCTCATTAATGATCCTAAGGACCTCAAGGCCTGCGATCTTACCAGCATCCTTGGTCGCTTGGCGCTGGGAATCATTGAAATATGCTGGTACCGTAATAACGGCCTGGTCGACATCTTCACCCAGATGCGCCTCCGCCGTATCTTTCATTTTTTGCAAAATAAAGGCGCTAATTTGGCTAGGCGCATATTTTTCGCCACTGCACTGAACCCAGGCATCCCCATTTTCACCTTCGATGATCTCAAACGGGGCCATTGCACGGTCTTTCTCTACCTCAGGTTCGCCAAATCGCCGACCAATCAATCGCTTAATCGAAAAGAATGTATTCTCCGGATTGGTAACCGCTTGACGTTTTGCAGCATGACCAACAAGCCGCTCACCAGACTCGGAAAACGCAACCATGGACGGCGTTGTCCGAAACCCTTCAGAATTTTCAATAACTTTTGCTTGGCTGCCTTCCATCACCGCAACACAGGAATTCGTCGTGCCTAAATCAATACCAATTACTTTTCCCATAACACCCTCATTTCTTTCAGCTGACCAACTGGACATAAAAACCGTTATGGCAAATACCATCGCGGTTCCAGAACTTACCTTTCCCCCGCGACCTGATGGACTGCACGGTTTTGTTAATCCCGGTTTACCTGTTTGCCGTTTACTGACGGAGATATAGGAACGTTGCTGGGCTTCTACAACCCATCTTCAACTGAGAAATTTCAAAGCCCGCCACGATTGAAATAAGTTCTAAGTTTATTGATCCTCGGAAACTAGCAGGGCGGCGCTGAAAATTTCCGCTATATTAAAAGCCAACATCCTCGCTTTTTATGAATAATGGTTGGAGAAACGCCTCGTAGGCCGCCGTGCGAGACAAAAAATTCTCATAATTGCCAGACCCCTCAATATTCTATCGCCTCGGGGACGTGAGAAGATTTATTTCTTTGAACCTGAGGTTTTCGACTATTAATTCCTAAAGTTCAGCCCTTGGTATATCTAGGGATTCCAAAGGGCTGCCACCAACTATGCTGTTGTGTCCAAATGTTCGACATCGTCCGGTGGCTTATCCCCGCCTCCCTTCGAAACCGCGACCATAGCCGGGCGCAGCAGTCGGTCATGCAAAACATAGCCGGGCTGCAATAGTTGCACGATCGTCCCAGCGGGCTGGGCAGCGTCCTCAACCTCAAACATAGCCTGGTGAAAAGCATGATCGAATTTGTCGCCTAGTGGGCTCAACTTCGTGACACCATGCTTCTCAAACGCTGATAGAAACTCCTTTGCCACCATTTCCACGCCGACCACCAGGTTTTTGATGGTTTCATCACTATCTTTTAACTCTTCACCGACACTCTCCAGCGCCCGGTGCAGGTTATCGGATACATTCAACAAATCCTTTACCAGTCCGCTCGGTCCATATTTTTTTGCATCTGCCACCTCGCGCTCTGCCCGCCTGCGAGTGTTTTCCGCATCAGCAAGTGCCCGCAAACTGCGATCTTTTAAATCAGCAAGCGCAGCTTCCAATTCAACAATTCGGGCTTCCGGATTGGGTTTAGCATCAGTTGCTTCGGTGTCAACTTCTCTCGCGTCATTAGATTCTAGATCTGTGTGATCGACACTTACCGCCTCGCTTTTATTAAGCTCGTCTTCGGGGGTCTCTTGTTTTTTATTTTCCATATGCCTTACTTATCTCAATTATCCAATCAATCGGCCGACAATTTTTGCGGTATAATCTACCATCGGTATTACCCTCGCATAGTTGATGCGGGTGGGTCCAACAACGCCAATAGCACCAATAATTGCTTGGTTACGATTTTTAAAGGGGGTAATGACCATAGAGCAACCGGCTAGAGAAAATAGTTCATTTTCTGCGCCAATAAATATTTGCACACCTTCCGCTTCGTCGGCGGCCTCTATCAAGCGTAACAATGCTTCCTTGGTTTCCAACGCTTCGAAAAGCGCCCTTATGCGCTCCAAATCATCAAGGGCAGTCACATCGTCCAGCAGCTTTGCTTGACCACGCACAATCAAAACACTGTTCTCGGTATCACCCGACCAAGTCGCCAGGCCCGCCTCTACAACTTTTTGTGACAAAGTGTCAATTTCAGTGCGTCGCGACTGGATTTCGGCTTGCACATCTACGGCGGCTTTGCTGAGGTCCCGGCCGACAAACTTGGCGGAAAGATAATTAGATGCCTCAATAAGACTCGATGCGGGCATGCCTAGCGGCACATCAACAATGCGATTTTCAACCACGCCATTTTCAAACACCATCACAACAAGTGCACGGCCTGGCCCAAGGTGGACAAACTCCACATGGCGAAGATTCTCTTCCGACTTGGGCGCCATCACTAATCCGGCACAATTGGATAGTCCACCCAAGAATGAGGAGGCCTCTTCGAGCACTTGATTAACGCTCCGCCCGGACCCGATGCACTTGGCTTCGATATCGTCGCGTTCCTCAGAGCTTAAATTACCTACTTCAAGCAAACCGTCCACGAACAACCGCAAGCCCTGCTCTGTCGGCAGCCGACCTGCAGATGTATGAGGCGCATACAATAAACCCAGCTCCTCCAAATCTGACATGACATTGCGGATGGAGGCCGCGGACAGAGAAATTTCAGATAACCGTGAAATCGTCCTTGATCCGATCGGGGCGCCGGTTTCTACAAAGGCTTCAACCACGTGCTGTAAAACCGTTCGGGCGCGTTCGTTTAAATCTTCAATCATTATATTAGAAATTTAGTGTTCGGCTTGTAGGGCGTCAATCAAACGACTTAATTTTTACCGATGCTGCGATCTTCTCTGGACGAACGACGCTTCGACCGATAGCTTCTGGCAACCAAATAGGAGAAGAGTAATGCGCCCATCCGGCCGGTCAGGAGACCAAGTGCGAGAAGTGACTATCGAAACCGATGTCTCCAAATATGCTGAAGGGTCGTGCGTCACAAAATTTGGCGAGACACATGTTTTATGCACTGCCAGCATCGAAGATAGTGTGCCGCCTTTTTTACGGAATTCGGGAAAAGGTTGGATTACCGCGGAATATAATATGTTGCCACGCGCCACTAATACGCGCTCAAACCGTCGACGAACAGCAAAATCAGGCCGCACGCAAGAGATACAGAGGCTTATAGGCCGCAGCCTGCGCGCTGTAACCGACCTAACGGGATTCGGCGAAATGCAAATATATGTGGATTGCGACGTACTTCAGGCAGATGGTGGCACCCGCACAGCTTCCATCACCGGCGGGTATGTTGCCCTTCATCTTGCTTTTCAGCATTTGCAAAAATTAGGAGCCCTAAAAACCATTCCCCTTACTGGGCAGGTTGCTGCTATTTCCTGCGGCATATGGGAAGGCACCTCTTTACTAGATCTAGACTATTCAGAAGATTCGACCGCAGAAGCCGATGCTAATTTTGTTCTAACTGCAGAAGGTAAAATTGTAGAAGTGCAAGGCACCGCGGAAGCGGACCCTTTTAGTCGCGCGCAATTCAACGAATTGCTTGATTTAGCAGAAAAAGGCGTTAGTGAATTATGCGCCAAACAAAATAAAGCCCTTGGTTTATAACTGCAGATATAGAGCATGAAAGAGCGCCGATTAACCGATCGACTGGTAATAGCCAGTCATAATCCCGGAAAAGTGAGCGAAATTCGGGATTTGCTGAGCCAATTTGAGCTTAGCGTCCAGTCTGCTGCCGACCTTGATTTACCAGAACCTGACGAAACCGGAGCCACTTTTTCGGAAAATGCAATGCTCAAAGCCGTCGCCGCCCTGGAAGGCAGTGGCATGGCGGCTCTTGCCGACGATTCTGGCCTTGTGGTGCCCGCTCTCGGTGGCGCACCAGGAATTTACTCCGCCCGATGGGCCGGGCCAGCGAAGGATTTTGACGCAGCCATGGCGCGAATTGAGAAAAAACTAGGCCCAAAAGCCAGCAGAGAGGCTCATTTTGTATGTGTATTGGCGCTGGCACTACCCGGCGGCGAAATACGTACGTATGAAGGCGTGGTTCAGGGCACTCTCGTATGGCCACCAAAAGGCACATTGGGTTTCGGCTATGACCCGATGTTCCGCCCAAAAAGGTTTTCTGAAACCTTTGGCGAGATGCATCCTCCAAAAAAACACCAGATCAGCCACCGGGCCAAAGCATTTCGCCTATTCACGGCAGATCAATTTAGCGATGCTTGAAAGTGCAGTAAATCGCAATTCTGATAATCTTGCACTTTATGTCCATTGGCCCTTTTGTCTTTCGAAATGCCCTTACTGCGATTTCAACAGCCATGTGCGCGATTCTATAGATCAATCACTTTGGCGCACAGCGCTCTTACAAGAACTACAAACAGAAATACACGAAAACCCTGAACGTCGAATTACTAGTGTTTTTTTCGGCGGCGGCACCCCCTCGCTTATGGCGCCGGGCACCGTAAGCGACATTTTGGATTCCGCCTGCAAATATTGGAAGGTCGATAGAAACGTCGAAGTAACGCTTGAAGCGAACCCGACTTCGCTTGAAACCAGTGACTTGAATGATTTCAATCACGCCGGCGTAAATCGCCTTTCCCTGGGCATTCAGTCCTTAAATGAGAGTGCCCTAAAATTCCTCGGACGCAAACATACTGTCCGGGAGGCGCTTTCAGCATTGGACTTAGCGCGCAAAGTTTTTTCACGTTATTCATTCGACCTGATCTATTGTCGCCCAGAACAATCGCTAGCCGCATGGGAGCGTGAGCTCGCAGCGGCGCTCGAATATGTTGGGGACCATATTTCGCTCTACCAACTCACTATTGAGAGGGGCACTGCCTTTTTTGCGTTATGGCGCGATGGGCACCTGAAAATGCCTTGTGAAAGTGTTTCAGCAACTCAGTTCGAGCAGACCCAATTAATTATGGAAAACGCTGGGCTGCCAGCCTACGAAATTTCCAACCACGCAAAACCCGGTAACGAAAGCCTTCACAACCTTACCTATTGGCAATACGGCGACTATGTTGGCATTGGTCCTGGCGCCCACGGGCGGATTCAGCAAGGAGATCAGAAAATAGCAGTAAAGCGCATAGCAAACCCAGAGAATTGGCGCCAACAGGTCGTCGCTAAAAGTCACGGCACTCAGGAGAAAACACCGCTGACCTCGACCGAGGTGGTCGAGGAGATGATATTGATGGGGCTGCGCCTGCGGCGCGGCATTGACTTGGTTGCCCTGCAACACCAAACTCGACAGCCAGTTTCCAGTCTAATCAACGAAAACGCCTTAGCGGATTTTATTTCCGCCGGGCTTATAAAAAAGTCGCACCACCAACTAAAAGCAACGCGCGCCGGGCGACAACGCTTGAACGCAATTATGCCAAAACTTCTTGACCGGGTTTGCTAACGGCGAAATTCCTCGAACGTTCGGGCTGACGGATTAAGCGTGCGAAATCCTTTTTCCCGTACCTCAAGAACAGCAAAGGCGCGTTCTGCAACGCCGTCTTCGCGTAATCGAAACAACCCATCAACTCCATCAAAACCATTGGCGTTGGTCAAGGTGCGCCAGGAGAAATCCGCCCCCCCGGGGGATCGTGCGAGCACTGCCGCTAAAGCCGTTGCATCGTAAGCGAGCGACGCTAGCCGCGGTGGTGGCTTGCCAAATGCTAACGAAAACCGATCAACGAACAACCGCCTTTCCCGCATAGAGGGGGCCGCAAACCAGGCACGCCGAAGTGCGGGTTCACGTTCAATGTTAGGAATTTGGTCCCAATTCCTGAGACCCAAAAACCGAACGGCGGGCTGATCTACATCAAAAAACGCCAACTGTGCCGCTAACACACTCATGGACGAGCCTGTATCAGGCAAAAGAATTGCGTCAAAATCTACTTCGCCAATCGTATCCAGATTTTCTAATCTTTTTAGAGCCTGTTGGGAAACTTCGTCTTCACGATTTTCCAATAAGGCGCGTTGCTTTAAAAGTGCAGCGCGGCGCTTACCATAATTCGAAATGGCTTTGATCTCGTTACTGAAATCAGTCGCGCCCGGCTTATAGAACGAAAATTTCACAACCTTAGCGCCTCGGCTTGCCGCTACATTTTGAAGGCTTTGAAATACGGCCCGACCATAGGAATTGTCTGGCGCCAACAACGCTAAGCGTCGCATCCCACGCCGTGCCGCGTAATCTACAACCGCGATCACCTGTTGGCGGGGCACAAAGCCCATAATGAAAACATTATCCCCTGCCACCTCGCGAGAATTAGAAAAGGCGATCATATTCACCCCAACACGACCAGCAACAGGTGCAGCGGCACGCACGGAACTTGCCAATAATGGGCCCAATATTAAAGAAACGCCACTTCGGATTGCTGCATCTGCAGCGGCCCTCGCTCCACCCGGTGTGCCATTTGTATCAAACGGGTAGAGCGTAAACTGCTCCGTCGCCATTTCGAATAGAGCCAATTGCGCTCCCTCTAACATGCCCTGACCGAGGACTGCCTGCGGACCAGTAAGCGGCAACAATAGGCCGATCTTCGTGTTATCCGAACGATTAACATGTGGGCTCAGTAAAATTTCGGGCGACAATGAAGGCTCGGGAATGGCTCTCGGCGCCGGTGGCATAGTAACTTCGCGTGGCACAGGAACCGCGGGCGTATATTGCGCCGTTCGTCCAGCCGCTAAGTCTTGGGCAACCGTATCTGCAGCAAGCGCACTGTTGGTTTTGATTTGGACCAATGTTGTACTAAAAAGAGCAAACAAAAGGCCCGCCGTAAGGCACTTTCCACATAACCGGCCTTTAGGGCAAACAAAACGGGCAAGACGCAAGAACACCGGTTGGGCCGTTCCTTAATTAGGTTGGGGCTATTTCACATGTCAGAAGGTAATCATCGAACGGCGGCAAGTAAACCGGGTCCTGGATTATTTATCGTTCCTACGCCGATTGGAAACCTACGAGATGTAACACTTCGCGCTCTTGATATCCTGAGCGGCGTCAATCTGATCGCTTGCGAGGATACTCGCATCACCTCACGTTTGTTGAATGCCTACGCAATAAAAACTCCGATGGCTGCCTATCATGAGCACAACGCTCATCAAATACAGCCACGATTGTTGCAACAAATAAAAAATGGCAAAAGCGTAGCTCTGGTTAGCGATGCAGGCACACCGCTAGTATCGGACCCAGGTTTCAAATTAGTTCGATTAGTGATCGATTCGGGCCTTCCCTTGACAGTGCTACCCGGTCCCAGCGCCCCAATAACAGGCATTGTAGCGGCTGGCCTGGCAACCGATCGGGTTTTATTTGCTGGGTTTCCGCCCCCAAGGCAAAAAGCTCGTCAAACCTTCTTCCAGGAATTTATCGCTTGCCCAACCAGCTTGATTTTTTTCGAATCCGCGAAACGGCTGGCCCGGTCTTTAGGGGATATGGAAGCCGTATTCGGAGGTCGCGAGGCGGCTATTGCCCGCGAGCTGACCAAGAAATTCGAGGAAATACAGCGCGGTACGCTTACCAAGCTGGTTAAGTTTTACGGCGCGAGACCAACCCCAAAAGGGGAAATTGTTGTAATCATCGACCCACCGTCATCAAAAGTGCCACCCAGTCGTGAGTTGATTGATGCGGAGATTACCTCCGCGTTAGCAGTGTCAGGCGTTAAATCTGCCGCCGAACACGTTTCAAGTACTTTGGGGCTGTCGCGGAGGGAGATATATCAACGTGCGTTGGAACTGCGGCGCAATGATGATCCCAAATAAAACCTCGCGATAAAAGCCTGGCAACGAGCAAGCGTTGCTGAAATATTCATAACCCCCCTTTTGAAAAACTGCAGCTGCGGTATCGTCAAGAATGCCCAGGGGTTTTTGCAAAAACAAACTACTTTGGCCCTTCATTGAGTCTGTTATAGAAAAGGTTTATTTGCCCCGCGATTTTGGTCACGAGACGCAAGGGGTCCTAGAGACCAAGCAATTAAGGATAGAAAAGATTTGACCCAAATTGGAGGAACACAATTGGGCCTGAATAAATTTTGTTATTTCGCGCCACTTTTAGTCTTTGCTTTAGGGCAAGCGAGCGGCTGCAGTCCAGCTAGCATAGCCATCGGTGCAAGCGCCGAAGTGGGGTCTGCCGCGATGGAAGAAAGAACTTTTAGAACTGTCGTTAACGACGCAACTATAGAGGCTCAAATCAAGGGTAACTTTTTTAATTTCTCTACCGAACTCTTTGTCGATGTGCGAGTTACGGTCAAAGAGGGGCGGGGCTTTTTGACCGGATCGGTGCCCAAACCGAATAGCCGTATTGAAGCTGTGAAAATCGCGTGGAGATCAAATGGTGTGCGTGAGGTGGTGAACGAAATACAGGTTACTGACAATTCAACTTTAGCGGATGTTGCCCGAGATCGCTGGATTTCTGGCACTTTGCGGGTGAAAATTACACTCGACAGAGAAATTAGGGCGGTCAATTATTCAATCGATACTGTAAATAAAAATATCTATTTGATGGGACTTGCACGCAATGGCAATGAATTAGAACGCGTATTAGCCTATGCTCGTGATATTGCCTATGTAAGACGTATCGTTAGTCACGTTAGCGTCAAAAATCATTAGGCTTCCACTCATCAAATGACCAGCCAGCAAAACAAATCTACATTGATTGACATCGGGTCAGGGCCGGATAACGGTATTGATCTTGCCGCAGGCGCCCTTGCTTTGGCCGCATTTGATCGCCCGCGAGTAGCAATCGATCATTATACGGAACATTTGAGAGACCTCACAGGCGCCGCATGCGCTTTAGTCCAGCCCAGCGATTCGACTGCACAATCCCGTGCTCGAATCTTACAAAGGATTATCGCTGAGGAGAATCAATATGAAGGCGATCGGTTAACCTATGACAATTTGCAGAACGCAAATTTTATGCACGTCATTGATCGCCGCCGCGGTTTGCCAATCGCTCTTGGTATTCTCTACATTCATATTGGCAGAAAAATGGGCTGGAATATGAATGGCCTCGCCTTTCCTGGCCATTTTCTAATCCAGCTAGATGATCATGGCGAGCGGGTTATCATGGACCCTTTCAACAGCGGTCAGCTGCTTAATGCCGGCGATTTGCGGGATTTGATAAAAACCATGGCCGGCAACGATCGGGAGTTAACGCCAGCGGACTATGCCCGGGTCAGCGACCGTGAGATATTACTGCGGCTGCAGAATAATATTAAATTTCGCCATATGCAAATGCGCGACGCTGACGCAGCCCTTTGCACCATAGATACCATGCTACTATTTGCGCCGAACGTAAAATTGCTTTGGTGGGAATCTGGTATGCTGAATGCGGATCTAGGTAATATACAAGCAGCTACAAACGCTTTGAACGAGTATCTTGCGCGTGAAGATGATAAAAGCCAGAAAATTCGCGCTACCGCATTAATCCAGAAACTTCGTACGCAACTTAATTAGTCGCGAGTAGAGCCTTGCCGCTGCTGTTAATATATGTCTGTGATAGAAAGACATAGACCGTAAGCAGTCTAGAACCAAGTATTCACGGGGGAAAAATGAGCCTTGCCTGCGCCATACAAATGGATCCCATCAAAAACATCGATATTGATGGCGACAGCACTTTTGTTCTTGCCTTAGAAGCACAAGCCCGCGGCCACACTCTCTATCACTACCTGCCAACCGATTTGTCACTTCGGCACAACCGATTATACGCCAAAGCGCGCGCCCTAACAGTCCAACGCAAAAAGAACGATCATTTTACTTTGGGTGACGCGGAGTATCTAGATTTAGCAGACATGGACGTCGTCCTTATGCGGCAAGACCCGCCCTTCAATATGGCCTACATCACTGCTACACATTTATTGGAACATGTGCATCCTAAAACACTAGTAGTGAACGACCCGATCGAAGTACGTAATGCCCCGGAAAAGCTATTTGTGACCCTCTTTAGCAATTTGATGCCACCGACTCTGATCACAAACAACTTGGACGAGATTGTTGCTTTTCGGGCAGAATACAAGGACATCATAATAAAACCGCTTTTTGGTAACGGCGGTGCCGGCGTTTTTCATGTCAGTCCAGACAACGAAAATTTGAGCGCGCTTGTTGAAATGTTTGAACAAATCAATCGCGAGCCCATTATCGCCCAGCGTTACCTCCCGGAAATTCGCGCCGGTGACAAAAGAATAATTTTGGTTGATGGCGAACCTGCTGGGGCGGTAAACCGCGTGCCACTGCCCGGCGAAGCAAGAGCAAATTTCCATGCCGGCGGGTCCGGCGGAAAAACTGAATTGACGGAGCGTGATCGGGATATATGTCGAGAAATCGGGCCGACTCTGAAAAAGAAAGGGCTTATATTCGTCGGTATCGATATCATTGGCGATTACCTAACAGAAATCAACGTTACATCTCCCACCGGTATTCAGGAAATCAACGGCTTTGATGGAGGGCATATCGAGGAACAGATTTGGGATGCAATCGAGAGCCGTTACAAAAAACAGCGGTCTAAAACGCCGCGCACTAAACAGAGAAGTTAAAGATTGCTGGCCCCGTCAAAGCTAAAAGGCCAGCCTCGCGATTGAACCCAAGGGTACCTTGAAAAGCAGCAGAAAACAGAATATCTTGCCGCTCGGCCTCGAGTACCGCGCGCCTCTCATCGCCAAAAGCTTGCGCTTCTACTCCGGCTGCAAATTTGTTTTTTGCCTTTATTTGGCCCTCAACAAAAATTTGCGCTGCTCGTACTTTTGCAAGCTCGCCTTCAAGAAACCCGATATTGAATCGAATTTTTGACGACGCATTATCTACGTCTGATAGTGCCCGATCGAGGCTCGAATCATCCTCAAAATTATTGTAAAGAAAAGAATGTAAAACTCCGAGCCCCTTGCGGGTAACAGTGCCGTCCAAAAAAGGGGTCCCTGCACCAGAACGGGTTATTGATACAGCGCCGCTACTTTCATCAAAAACTACCGTATCGCTAGTACTAACGAGCTCACCGGCTTCTTCATTGGGATTGGGAAACTTCGTTAGGATTGAACCAAATATATCTGGATAAAAGTTATCACCATTAGAATCTGTTATGAAAAAGTCGTTTTGCGAGAAAAGGCCCGATATCGTTTTTTTGATGCTGCCGGGACTTGTCTGGAAGGTAATTTCATCTGGTTCAAAATCGTCGCGAATCGAGGTGCCTATAATGTTTGTGCCGATGAAGCCAGCCGTTTTGATTCGAAGGTTAAGTTTACCCAAAAATTGATCAAACCGGTCTGCAAATACGCGCCTCTCGCTAATCGAAACACTATCGCCTTTCGCGGTGACGACCTGGCGTCGCATGTCGGAGATGTTGGTTTTAATTTCACCGAGCCGCTCGACCGCCTTCTCGACGGTTTTGACTGCGCGATCAAGGCGCGCGGTAATGCGACTGAGATCTTGGGCCTCACGCTTCGCGGTGCGCGCTTTACTCTGTAATTGCCTGGTTTCGATATCTGAAGGTCGGTTTCTGGCTGCAACAGCACTCGCCCGCGCAGCGGACTGGAGGCCACGCGAGGCGGCGGCATCCGGTAAAACCGAAAATAAACTGCCGGGATTTGTTGGTAACGTACCAAAAAACTTATTAGTCCCCGCACCAAAACCGTTGATCGTACTCACGATGCATCACTCACCTTGGCCCACCAAACAGCCACTAGGCAAAAATTACCTATTAAGCTGTTGTATTCTAACATATTTATGATAATGAGCCAAGTTAACGCTGCACGCAACTCGCATCCATCAGATTATTTATTAGGCAAAAAGAGTTTGAAAGTAAGGCGTAAATTTACGCTTGCGACAAATATAATTCTCGATATTTTGGTTTTCTGAAAGCAATCCGGCCCAAGTTCCGGACAGGGACTTAGATTTATGACTCCGCAGACCGCTAGCAATGCCTACTCGAGATTCATCACCAACCTCCAACGATTTATAGAGTCTAACGCTACCGCCAATTTTATTCTTGGCGTCATAATCTGTAATGCCATGGTCTTAGGTTTAGAGACATCCAAAGTTGCCATGCAGCACGGGGGATTCTGGCTTCAATTGTTGGATCAAGCTGCCGTTATTATTTTTGTCATAGAGCTTTCCATAAAGCTAACGGTATACCGACTGGATTTTTTCAAAAACGGGTGGAACGTATTTGACTTCATTATTGTAACGGTAACACTTTTGCCATTCGGTGAAGGGGCGTCAGTCTTGCGCGCTCTGCGCATCGTCAGGGCCTTTCGGCTTATATCTGTGGTCCCGTCCATGCGCTTGGTTATTCATGCGTTAATAAGCGCCATTCCCGGATTGATGTCAGTCATAGCGCTATTATCGCTAGTTTTCTATGTTGGCGCTGTTATGGCAACAGTGCTTTTCGGTGAACAATTCCAGGACTGGTTCGGTACGATTGGGGCTTCTCTGTTTTCGCTCTTTCAAATTATGACACTTGAATCATGGTCCATGGGGATTGCGAGACCAGTAATGGAGAAATTCCCACTAGCTTGGTTATTTTTCATACCTTTTATATTGTGCACTTCATTTGCAGTTCTGAACTTATTTATCGCAATCATAGTTAATGCCATGGACGATGTGCAGCGCGCTGACCGCGCGCCGGAAAAAACCAATGATGACATTCTGGATGAATTAAAAGCCCTTCGTAAAGAGGTCGCCGCACTGAAGAAAAAGTACTGATGATAATCCGGCAGGCACCTAAGGCAAAATCCTGCCTAAATCCCCACCGCCTAAAATGTGAACATGGTAATGAGGTACCTCTTGGTGACCGTTCCTGTTGGTATTCGCTATTAGCCGATAGCCATCCTCGTGAATGCCGCTAACCTCAACCACGTCACTGATTAGGCGGCATAAAGCGGCCTGCTCCCTATCAGTTGCTTTGATGCCGAATTCGGTTGCGGATTCATATGCTCCTTTGGGAATTACCAACACGTGCACCGGCGCCTGCGGATTAATGTCCCTAAACGCCAACGCATGCTCATTCTCCGCCACTACGTCACAAGGAATTTCCCCACAAAGAATTTTAGCAAATATATTGCCGTTGTCGTAAGCCATCCAATCATCCTTTAAGACATTCATCCAATGCTTGCCATACCTTCCTGGGCTCCGTTAGATGATAGAAAAATGAATCAAGAAGGGAAAAACCTGCAATTGTTTTCATTAACATTTTTTTATTGCCCGCATGGCTTCGATTACCATCTCAACTTTCAATCACATCAAAAAGACTATCCAGGTTCTCGACGCTAATTCGGTATATTGTAACCTTTCAGATCTCTGCCAGTTTAGGCCAGGCTAAGATGCCGCAATATTCAGAAACGTACCGCAATTCCGCTAGCCGCCAAGTGTTTTTTCGCATCCCCAATGGTGAACTCGCCAAAGTGAAAAATAGATGCAGCCAAAACCGCCGAAGCATGACCTTCCCGGATGCCATCCACTAAATGATCCAAGGTGCCGACACCACCACTCGCGATCACCGGAATATGAACGGAATCAGCTACGGTTCGGGTCAGCGCTTTATCAAAACCTTCTCGTGTGCCATCTCGGTCCATAGAGGTAAGCAAGATTTCCCCCGCACCGCGATCCGCCATATCCTGGGCCCATTTTACCGCATCAATCCCAGTCGCTTTACGGCCGCCGTGCGTGAAAATTTCCCATTTGCCCGGACCGGTTTGCTTGGCGTCGATAGCAACAACGATACACTGAGACCCGAATCGCTCCGCCGCCTCACCGACAAATTCCGGGTTATGAACCGCTGCAGTGTTAATCGAAACCTTATCCGCTCCAGCCAATAAAAGTTCTCTAATATCTTCAGTCTGACGTACGCCACCCCCAACCGTAAGTGGCATAAAACAGTTTTCCGATGTGCCCGCGACAACTTGATAAATGGTGTCGCGATTTTCGTGAGAGGCAGTGATATCCAGAAAACACAACTCGTCCGCGCCAGCCGCATCATAAACTTTAGCCTGCTCTACCGGATCACCGGCGTCGACCAAATCAACGAACTGAACTCCTTTTACAACCCGTCCGGCATGTACGTCCAAGCACGGGATTATCCTTATTTTCAGCATGGTTTAATCATGGGGTTTCCGCTTCCGGCCGCTATCGCCTCCGCCAAACTCACGCGGCCGTCATACAATGCCCGTCCGATAATTGCGCCGGCGATGGAACTCGCCGCCGCCAAGGTTTTAATATCTTCAGCTCCGGAAACGCCACCACTCGCAATAACCGGCGTCTGCACGCTGCTCGCCAGCTTAACTGTCGCTTCAATATTAGGCCCTCGAAGCACACCATCTCGCCCAATGTCGGTATAAATAATTGCCGCAGCCCCGCAGTCCTCAAGTTGACCAGCAAGCTCTAAAGCCGTGACTTTGGAGACCTCAGCCCATCCCTCGACAGCAACCATACCGTCTTTCGCATCAACGCCAAGCGCCACTCTTTCAGAAAAGCGATCACAAGCTAGCCGGACTAGTCCTGGATTTTTTAAGGCCACCGTACCAAGTATAACCCGGGTAACCCCCCTGTCGAGCCAGTCTTCGATACCTTTCTCGGTGCGGATACCACCACCCAACTGAACAGGTATTTTAACCGCATCAATTATTCTCTCAACAACTTCACCGTTTACTGGCCGACCCTCAAACGCACCGTTGAGATCTACAATATGCAACCACGCAGCCCCAGCCGCCTCAAAGGCTCGGGCTTGGGATGCAGGGTCATCGTTGAATACCGTTACACGATCCATATTGCCCTGTTGAAGGCGGACGCATTTACCATCTTTTAAGTCAATAGCAGGATAGATGATCATTGTTTTCTATACTTTATTTAGGTCTTTAAAATAGTGAAAGCCGGCGATCCATTCTCCATCTACCATAGCGTATCGAGGATGAACGCCCCACCGCTCAAAGCTGCGACCTTCGAAAAAAGCAATTGCCGCCTTCTGGGTTTCACGTACATCCAAATTAAGCACCTGAAAATTTTCGTCCGCCGCCGCTTCTTCCACCGCCACGGCCAGTGCTCGTGCCAAACCGTGGCCCCGTGCCCACGGCGCCACGAAATTCATCGTTAATGTTGCGGCCCTTGACCTGACTTCATTATTTCGAGTCGGCCGTACTAACTGAGTCGAACCGGCTACGACCCCATCCACCCGGCCAATAAATAAAGAACGTTCCGGCACCAACATAACGCCGCGCCAATAATTTTCGAGGCCGCCGCGTGATGGTGGAACCAGCCAACCAAAACCGCCGCCGGCGACAATAGACTTCTCGGTGGCTTCGCAGAGATCCTGCAAATCTGGCTCGCTAAGCTCCATGACCCGTTCGACCGACATGTTGGGTGCCAATTCTTTTGAGGCACCGGTCGATATAGGCCTTACTTTGGATTTTTTAGTTTGCACCATTCACTATGCCCTACGGCCGCCACTTCAAAAAATTTGAGATAACCCTCAGTCCAATCCGTTGGCTTTTCTCTGGGTGAAACTGTGTCCCAATCATATTCTCACGTCCAACAGCAGCTGTCACATTACCGCTATATTCGGTTACGGCAATAAGATCCGTAATATCATCAGGCTGGAAATGAAAGCTGTGTACAAAATAAACATCCGGGTCCGGCGGCAAGTTCTTCAGCACGGGGTGCGGGGTCCGCAATAACAATTCGTTCCAGCCAATGTGGGGGATTTTCAATGTTTTATCTGTAAGGCATATCGGCCTCACCGTTCCAGATATCCACCCGAAACCATCGTGCTTGCCGTGCTCAAGGCCAGTTGTCGCCATCAATTGCATACCGACGCAAATGCCCAGAAACGGCTTCGCTTTTTTTATAACCGCATATTCCAACGCATCTATTAAACCATCGACTGCAGCCAGCCCTTTTTTGCAATCATCGAAAGCGCCCACCCCAGGCAATACGATGCGGTCTGCCCCAAGAATCTCCTCAGGGGACGCGGTGACTAATACTTTTTCGCTTGCTTGGCGTTCGAAAGCTTTCGCTGCCGAATGTAAATTGCCAGAGCCATAGTCAATAATCGCTACGGTCATGAGTAAATAGATTCCGTCCTCCGGTTAAACGCAACGCAGACTGGGGCGTTTGCATACTCTTACAAAGACCCGCCGAGCACGCCTTTAGTCGAAGGTACCGAATCAACCTGGCGCGGGTCTATATCGATTGCCTGCTTTAACGCCCGCGCCAATCCTTTGTAACAGGACTCGACAATATGGTGCGTATTTTCGCCATAAATATTTTCCACATGCAGTGTAATGCCTGCGGACTGGGCAAAAGCCTGAAACCATTCCTTGAACAATTCACTATCCATGTCACCAAGCTTGGGAGCAGGCATATCAACCCGCCAAATCAAATAAGGCCGGTTCGAGCAATCAAGCGAGACCCTCGTCAACGTTTCGTCCATAGGAATAAAAAAACTGCCATACCTGTTTATGCCCTTGCGGTCACCCAGTGCTTGCGCAACCGCTTCACCAACTGCATATCCACTATCTTCTGTAGTGTGATGGAAATCAATGTGAAGGTCCCCGCTTGCCTTTACATTGAGATCAATCAAACTGTGCCTCGATAGCTGCTCCAGCATATGATCTAAAAATCCGATTCCTGTCGAAACATCATAAGAGCCTTTTCCGTCGAGATTGATAGCAACGGAAATCTGCGTTTCATTAGTATTGCGTTCTACCAGTGCTGTGCGCATGACAAAATCCTTATCGCTCCCTCTGCCCTAGGACAAAAGACAGCCTGTTTCTAGCAGGGTCACATCAGGGCGAACAAGATAAGTTTCTTTAAGTTGGTCTTGATCCGAGAGCAATAATTGCCACATGGTAGCAGCGGCTGGACAAAACCAGCATTTGGGAGAGCCAAATTATGGCAGAAGAAGCAGCTTTGCATGGAACCACCATTTTAGCGGTACGCCGAAACGATGAAGTCGTAATAGCTGGCGACGGCCAAGTAAGTTTTGGGCCAACAATTATTAAGGCAAATGCGAGAAAGGTGCGTCAACTAGGCGAAGGTAAGGTAATTGCCGGGTTTGCCGGCGCCACAGCAGACGCATTCACCCTTTTCGAGCGCCTAGAATCAAAACTTGAGCAATACCCAAACCAGTTGACACGGGCTTGCGTTGAGCTTGCTAAGGATTGGCGAACGGATCGCTATCTGCGACGCCTTGAGGCCATGATGGCGGTGGCCGACAAGTCAGTGTCGTTAACCTTAACGGGCAATGGTGACGTCTTGGAACCCGAAGACGGGCTTATTGGAATCGGCTCGGGCGGACCATTCGCGCTTGCCGCTGCACGTGGGCTTGTCTTAGCAAGCGACTTAAATGCCGACGAGATTGCCCGGACAGCCCTTAGTATTGCGGCCGATATTTGCGTCTATACCAACAATAACGTCACTGTCGAGAAGCTATGAGCGCATTAACACCCCGAGAGACCGTATCCGAATTAGATAGATACATCGTTGGCCAAAATGACGCAAAGCGTGCAGTTGCAGTTGCATTGCGCAATCGCTGGCGCCGGCAGCAAGTGCCTGAAGACATGCGCGACGAGATTTTACCGAAAAATATTCTGATGATCGGCCCTACTGGTGTTGGCAAAACCGAAATAGCACGACGCCTAGCAAAACTTGCGCAAGCTCCATTTCTGAAGGTCGAGGCAACAAAGTTTACCGAAGTCGGGTACGTGGGCCGCGATGTGGAGCAAATTATTCGAGATTTGGCGGACAACGCCATTCACATGACTCGCGAATTACATCGAAGCGAAGTGGTTGCCAAAGCAGAGTTAATGGCTGAGGAGCGGGTTTTGGACGCACTTGTCGGTGATACGGCGAGCCAAAAAACACGCGATTCTTTTCGTGAAAAACTCCGTGGCGGTGAGCTAGATGATCGAGAGATTGAACTAGAGCTTGTTGATCATGGAGGCTCTGGGATGCCCACCCTAGACATTCCTGGCATGCCCGGTGCGCAAATGGGAATGATAAACCTGAATGATATTATGGGCAAAGCATTCGGGGAGCGGACACGCACGCAGCGTATGACAGTTTTGGAATCCTATAAGGTCCTCGTAGATGAAGAGGGCGACAAGCTGGTCGACGAGGATAGGATTGTGCGGGAATCGCTAGATAATGTTGCCCAAAACGGCATCGTATTTCTTGACGAAATTGACAAAGTTTGCGCTCGATCCGACCGAAATGGCGCCGACGTTAGCCGCGAGGGTGTGCAGAGAGACTTGTTACCGCTTATCGAGGGCACCACGGTTTCTACAAAACATGGATCGATAAATACTGACCATATATTGTTTATTGCCTCTGGTGCCTTTCATATCGCGAAACCGTCTGATCTCTTGCCTGAATTGCAAGGCCGCTTGCCAATCCGCGTGGAACTCTCAGCACTTACAAGAGAGGATTTTGAACGTATTCTACGTGAGCCGGAAAATAGCTTAATCCGTCAGTACATAGCGCTGCTTAAGACCGAAAAAGTCACGTTAAGTTTCAGTGATGAAGCCATTGACGAGCTCGCAACGCTTGCCGCTGAAATTAATGAAAATGTAGAAAATATCGGCGCAAGGCGCCTTCACACAGTAATGGAAAAGCTTCTCGAAGAGATCAGCTTTGGTGCTACAGACAGGGGCGGAGAAAAAATTATTATCGATAAGGATTACGTTCGCGAACGCGTCGAGGATCTCGCAAAAGACGCAGATCTTTCCAGGTTTATTTTGTAAGTTTCCAGTCCAAATTAGGGCTTATTTGGTATCCTTTTTGAGCTAAATTTTAAGCGTCAAATGATCTAACACCGATATTATTTTGTTTTCTGTAAGTGTGCCAATATGATCGGCAAATAAGTTTGCTAACTCAGTTGCGCCAGGCATTAAACCACTTGTATCGACCACCATAAGTGGCGCCGACAACCGAGCAAGATTCTTCAGCTCGTCCCCACCATCCCAGATAATATTGAAATGCTGACATATTTGGAAGAGCATCACAGGGCTCGGCCTGCCGCGATTACCGTGTTCCAAGGCAGATAAATAGGCTACAGAAACTTCAAGAGATTTTGCCATCTCAGTCAGCGTTGCAGCTTTTCGGCGCGCATCTCACGTATTTTTTCCAACCGGTGTCATTTAAGGTCCGGCTGATTTTTGCCTGAGCAGATAATTAGCGCTATCTATGATCTTCAAGAATAGCGTGTTCGGCGCAGCAAGACGTAAAGCGCGCCAGTACCGCCATCTTTGGGTTGCGCGTGCGAGAAAGCAAGGATATGTCTGCGGATACTGGGCTCATTTAACCAACGGGGTACAGCTTCCCTCAGTATGCCAGCACCGCCTCGGTAAGTACCTTTTCCAGTTATAATGCTAACGCACCGTTTCCCTGCAGCTTGCTGGCGATCGATAAAGTTAATCAACGCCCGGTGAGCTTCCGTCTGGTTCATACCGTGGAGATCGATACGGGCCTCGATTGGTAGTTTGCCTCTGCGCAGGCGTTCGCCGGAGCGTTTGTCTAACCCTGCAACACTCCCGTGTGATAAAAGCGGCGGCGTTTTTTTTGCCTTTGGGGCAGGTATGCTAGCCGCCGCAACTCCGCAGAGCCTATTGGCATCAGCTTTTTCCATCGATTCAGTAAAAAGCCCTTCATCCTTCGATTCGGATCCAAAAGCCTGCCGGCCTTTTTGAAGCGGTGTAACGCTCCGCGAAACACGTCTCCACAGTTCTTTGCCATCGTCCCTACTTGGTTTCTTACGATTAGGAGCCATTTTCCCTAACTATTTTAATGAAAACGCCTCGGGCCATGCGCACTCATTAATAGCGTTTGTTCAATCTCTGCCCGCGCCCACATATCCGAAACTTTGGAGAACAAATCGACGAAATGCAACTGGATCATAACGGCACAAGAACTCATCGAAGCCATGAGATAATCAAATGGCTCAAATAGATCAATTATTGCACGTGCTATTTTACGGGTGCCGGCTTGATGGCCGCTATTGTAGGCTGTCTGTCCGCAACATGTTTGTTGTGTCGGACCCGAAACCCGACGCGATGACGGTTCCAGCGGCTTAGCCGCAGCAAAATCAAATTGTGGGCGGAATATCTCTACTAAACACGTGACACTGAGCCCCACATGAGGCCGGTCATGCATCTTGTCCAGGGCGTTCATCGTAATTTATCTTACCAGGGAACGTTCTAACAAGGTCAATAAGCCGACTTGGGCAGCAGAACAAAATATACTCCACGACTTTTCATTTTTCCTGCGAGACGAAGCGCTTCTTTACCATAACCCCAAAAAAAGTCCCCCCGCACCGGTCCCTTGATCGCAGCCCCCGTATCTTGGGCTACCATGAGACGTTCCAGCGGCCGGCTAGGTTCGGCAGGCCACTGTGTAGACAACCAGACGGGAGCGCCAAAGGGAATGTAACGTCGATCCACAGCAAGACTGCGCCCGGGCGTCAGCTCCACCCCGTGTGCACCGATAGGGCCCTTACCATCCATTTGGCGGAAAAAAATATAACGCGGGTTTTCAGCAAGTAGTACACGAGCTTCTTCAGGATGACTTTCGACCCATTGACGGATATGCGGCCATGACGCCTGTCCGGGATGCAGTTCACCACGCCGAATAAGAGCTCGCCCAATTGATCGATAAAGATGGCCATTATGGCCAGCGAAGCCGACCCGCATAACGCTGCCATCGCGCAAACTTACCCGCCCCGACCCTTGAATATGCAGAAGAAACAAGTCAAGGGTGTCATCTGCCCAGATCAATTCCAAACCTTGTCCCTTCAGCGCGCCATCATCAATGCTGCCGCGTTTGTAATAAGGCACAAGGTTTCGCCCGACCACACGACCAACAATACGTTTGCCTTTTAGCTTTCTATCAAACTGCCCTAAATCAACTGTAACATGGTCGCGAGGAACTCTATAAACCGGCACTTGCAACGAACTTTGACGACGGCGGCTACCGGTCAACTCAGCTTCAAAATAACCAGTGAACAAACCCTCACTACCCTCTAAACCCAACACTTTATAGGGCCTAAACCACTCCTGAAAAAACGCGCGCGCAGCCGCTGTACTAGCCCAGTCCTCTGGCATTTCTCGGCAGAGCTTGTGCCAATTATCACCTGAGAGCCCAATCCAAGCAGTTCCTACCGCAGCGGCAGCCTCGCGTTTCAATAATTTCCGACACGACGCACGAAGCGCTGGAAGAGCCGCGGCTTGGTTATCATTAAGCCAACCGGGTAGTGCTGAGAACTCAACCGGCTCTATACGAAAGCTTTTGATAGTTTCTTGTTTCGGAGCGCAGCTCGCTAACGCCCATGATAAGATTAAAAGACAGGTCCGGTTTACGCAGTGTTTTAAAATGGCGACACCTAACTCGGACTAATTAGAGCTGCGCGTTTCCACCAACTTCCAATTGGGGTCTTTCGACCGCAAATCACGGGAAAATGTCCAAATATCAGTTACCTGATTAACGACGTCTGGATCACCCTCCATCACATCGCCGGCTTCATTGCGCGTAACGCTTATTTGTTGGCTAACAAATTTAGTGGTGATTTGAGCAACTTTATGAGCAAGGCTGGCCTCAATAATTTCTGCTTTATCAAAACCAACCACCGAAATCTCTCGCGTCTCCCCCGCCCGCTCCCGCTGGGTGATGGCATTTTCGAAATTGACGAACACCGCATCACTTAAGAGCGCGCTTAGTGTTTTGGTATCTCCGAGCGCAAACGCAGTGATTATCATTTCAAAAGCACTACGCGCGCCATTAGAAAATTCTAGCGCGTCAAAACGGGCGTCCAATTCCGATATCTCTTTGAGCGTAGCCGCCAGCGGCGTATCGGCTTCAGGCTGCGTTTCAGGTAACTCTGCACTTGGGAGCGGCACAACATTTTCGGGCGTATTTTCGTTGCCACGAGCCATATCACCACCTCTCGCCATACCAAGCGGATCGCGCGGACGTTCCTCACCAGTTCGCTTTCCAAGCACGCTTACAAGGCGCAAAACTAAAAAGGCTGCTATTGCCGCAAAAATTATGACATCGATATAATCGCCGCCCATCGCTTTCGTATTTTCCTCTCCATGGTGCGCCACAAAAGCGCAAAGATTTTTGGTTCCTTGCGCCACCCGTGCTCCGACCTTAAGTTATGGGAGAAACTGACGCAACCGTCGCAACTTCTTTGAATCGTATTTTCACAACATTACATACGGCTGCAGTCACCAAAGGACAAGTATGGCCCGCCTAATTCTTTTACTTTTTATCACATTACCAATTACTGAAATCGCCATTTTCATTGAAGCTGGTGAGTTAATTGGTTTTTGGGCTACACTTTTAGTGGTTGTTTTTACAGCGATTATTGGAACAGCCATGCTGCGGCAGCAAGGAATGAGTGTGTTACGCAGTGCGGAAGCGGCACTACAGCGTAACGAGCTTCCAATGGAAGAAGTAGCAACAGGGATTTGCTTGCTGGTGGCAGGTGCCCTACTTTTGACTCCTGGTTTCTTAACGGACTTGGTTGGGTTCGCACTACTGATCTCCCCCTTCAGACACTTTCTTGGCATGCTGGTGTTTAGACACTATGTGAACAGCGGACGCACATCAATCTGGATGGGCGGCGCGAAAAGAGCCGGCCATTCCTCCAGCAATGACCCATCTGGCGACGCAGGATCGGCGCCTGTCATTGACGGGGAATATCATGAAGTAAATAATTCATCCCCCGACAAGAATAAATCAACCCATTCAATCCAAGATGCGCGCCGATAATGCTGCGCTGTCTGGCATTCGAATTTTAAAATGTAGATCATGCTACTTCTTCGACACGGGCAATCAGAATTTAATGTGATTTATGGTAAGACGCGCCAAGACCCGCGCATTCGCGACCCAATACTAACTGTAAAGGGTCGTGCTCAGGCTAATGATGCCGCGAAACAGCTGACACGCTTTGCCGCCGACCGCATCGTTTCTAGTCCTTATCGGCGAACTTTAGAAACCTCATCAATTATAGCAGCACAGCTGAAGCTTCCGATTACGGTGACACCGCTTATCGCCGAACGCGCCGTATTCCATTGTGATATTGGGAGCCCCGCCTCCCAACTCCGTAGCGATTTTCCCCATATCGATTTTTTGAATATAAATAAGGAAACCTGGTGGCATCCAGGCAATGAGGATTTGGATTCTCTCGACCGCCGCTGTGCCCAATTTCGCAAGAACTGCAAGGACTGCAGTAACAATAAGTCAATTTTCGTCACACATTGGGGATTTATTCTGGGCCTGACAAATATTCGTGCACAGAATTGTGACATTGTTTCTTTTGACCCTAAAAGTATTCACCCGGGCGGCGGGAGAGTTGTTTATAGCTGCAATCCGTGTTAGCCAGCGCGGAATTTTACCAATAGAGGTGAACCATGGCGGATACAACACAAGAGGGCATTGATGGCGAAGCGAAAGAAGACCAAACCCTCCTTTCTACCCCGCCTATTGATATTACGCATCAATACATAAAGGACCTTTCCTTCGAAAACCCGCAATCCCCGCAGTTTATAGTTGAGGCGGACGCAACCCCGCAAATCTCGATACAGGTTAACGCTAACGCCGCCCCCTTGGGCGACCGACGCTTTGAAGTAATTCTATTTTTGATTGCGCGCGCAGAACATGAGGGGCAAGCCGTCTTCATAGCAGAACTTCAATATGGTGCCCATGTAATCGTGGGCGATGTAGAGGACGAAGTTGTCCAGCCACTTCTATTCATTGAAACACCGCGTCTTCTTTTTCCGTTTGCCAGACAGATCCTATCGAACGTTGTTCGGGAGGGAGGCTTCCCACCGCTGCTAATGGCACCGGTTGATTTTCTCGATATGTACGCCCAGGGAATTTCTGTCGCACAAGATGAAGACGAAAATAAACAAATTGATGGTTGCTAACGCCGCCACACCGGTTCATTGAGTCCGTCGACCAAAGCAGCATGGGCTATTCGCTCTTCGGAAGTGGGTTCATGCTTGCGAGCCGCAAGAAAAGGTCGATCTATTTTTTCGACCCCAAGTGGCAAGACGGCTTTATCTGCTCTAAGCGCCAGATCTTGCTGACGTCCTCCAACCAATTCCAAATAAACACTTGCAAGAAGGCCGGCATCAAGTAATGCACCGTGTTGAGTGCGAGCTTGGTTATCTACTCCGAATCGACGACACAGGGCATCTAGGCTAACCGGAGCACCGGGGAACTTTTTGCGTGCCAATTGAACCGTATCTATGGCTCGGCTAATGTGCATAGCTGGCCTACCGAGGCGAACGAGCTCCGCATTAATAAAACCCATATCAAAAGCAGCATTGTGAATGACGAGCGGCGCATCCCCGATAAACGCACAAAATTCATCTGCGGCTTGCGCAAAAGTCGGATAATCCTCCAGAAATGCCTCTGACAAACCGTGTATTCTAAAGGCCTCGTCGGGCATATCCCTCTCTGGGTTGATATATTGATGATAGGTCGCACCGCTAGGCACATGGTTTTCCAGCTCCAAACAACCAATCTCGACAATACGGTTGCCAGAGGCTGGGTCTAGCCCGGTAGTTTCTGTATCTAGTACAATTTCACGCAATCGATTTACCCTTCCCTTTACCAGTTATTGCTGATTAGACAGGCCGGCTACCCTCCAATATAGTTCTAAATAGCCGCCGTTTTTCTCCATCCGAGACATTCGGTGTCGCCGCATGGAGCAAGCACCGATTATCCCACATGACCAGATCGCCCTTGCGCCAATGGTGATGATATTGGAACCGGTCAGCATAAATATGGCTGTAAAGGGACTGCAATATCGCTTCACTTTTCGAAGTCTCCATATCGATAATAAACTCGGTACGCGTATTAGTGATGAATAGGGCCTTCGTGCCATTTTCCGGATGAGTCCTCACAACAGGATGGATGACATCCGGCACTTCTTTGGCTTCTTCCTTGGATAATTTCGGCAACACAAGTGAGGGGTCGTTAGTGGATTTCGTGAATATGGAATGCTGATGGCGAAACAGCGCCTTTAACCCTTCGATTTCGTGTTTTTTTTTCTCTGGCAACGCGACATAGGCTTTCCGTAAATTGATAAACCGCGTCTCTCCGCCAACCGGCGGAACGACATCCGCATAAAGCATTGTCGCCTTACAGGGGATTTCCTTATAAATCTCGTCGGAATGAAAGTGAGCCGCACGATTGTACGTTTTGCCGGTACCGTGAGTGTCTCTGTCCTCATTGGATACGATCGAAACTTCGGGAAAATCATCCAAGCGGTAGGCTCTATACAAATGTTGTTTCGGCTTGCCGAAATTTTTCGCTGCCCTTACAAAAGCGGCTATATCTAGATTTTGGTTCCGAAAACAAATCGCGCAATGCTCAAGAAAAATATTGTTAAGCGAAGCGATAGTTTCAGCATTTAGTGGCTCCCGTAAATCGATTCCTTCGATTTCCGCCGCCATAACATCGCTTAAAGGCCTCACCGAGTAATGCATCAAATCCGAAGTCCAGAACTCTAGAATATAAACAGTTTATCCCAATTCGTCAGGAGCGTCACACGGGAATATATCCGCCGGCTCCACAAGTATTGTTAAAGTTCGCTCTGGGCCCGAAGGCCCCCGATAATCATGCGAAGTTTATTAACGGTGAATCGCTTTCCTAAATTTGTCGGCACGACAAAACCCGCACGGCGGCGCTTTTCGGAATCTGGCATTTGCCTCTCCCGAATAGCCTGCAAGCGCTCAACAGTCATCCCAGGTCTGCCAAGAACGCGATAAGCCTGAATAAAAGACGGGGCAGTCACAACAATCGTGATGTCGCATTCTTGATCCGTATTTGTTTCAAACAATAGCGGTACATCAAAAGCGATCGCGAAACGACGCTGCCGTTGATGAACGGCGACAAAGCGCTCCCGGTCAGCGCGCACCAGGGGATGAAGGATATTTTCCAACAGTCGGATTGCAGAAATATCGTTGAACACAATTGTTCCTAAGGCGAGGCGGTTGACCTCCCCATTTTCAACAACGCCCGGAAACGCCGCCTCTATATCGGTTATGGCGCTGCTGCCTTTGGCAAAAGCGCGATGCACTGCCCCATCCGCATCATGAACCGGAATGTCTAGCGATTCGAGAATTTTACCGGCGGTCGATTTACCCATTCCTATGGAGCCAGTTAGGCCAATTTTCCACACTGCAAATCATTCATCAGCCCGCTTGTTAGGCAAGGACAAACTCTCTTAATTCTTCGGTAACGTCGGGGGAAACACCAAACCATGCTTTAAATCCTGGAACCGCCTGATAAAGCAACATGCCAAGACCATCAACAACCGGATTACCCCGCGCGGCGGCGTCCTCTAAAAGTGGCGTCTGTAACGGCGCATAGACTATATCATTAACCACAGCGGTTTTTGGTAGTGCCGCCAAATTAATATCTAATTTAGGATTGCGCTGCATACCAAGGCTCGTGGCATTTACTACTAAAGCAGCACCGTCCAGTGCTTGGTCTCTCTCATTCCAAGGTACAAAAGAGGCATTTTTGAGACCTGTCGACTGGATCAAAGACTGCACTCGTTCTCCAGTTCGGTTGACAATTCTGAGGTCCTGCACACCATCATCCGACAAAGCCACGGCGATAGCTCGGGCAGCGCCGCCAGCACCAAGCAATACCGCAGCGCCGGCGGGNGCGGNCCAGGNACTATTTTGCCGCAAATTTTCAATGAAACCGAAGGCATCAGTGTTAGTGCCATGCAGCACGCCGTCCTCCACAACGATGGTGTTCACCGCCCCAATTCGGCGCGCTGTCTCATCGAGTTGATCACAAAGCGGGATGACACGCTCTTTATGGGGTATCGTCAGATTTACGCCACGGAATCCGAGTGCCGGCAATCCAGCAATTGCTTCGGGGAGCCTTTCCGGTGAAACCGGCAGTGGTATATAAACGCCATCAACCTGAAGCTTTTTTAGCCAAAACCCGTGCAGCCGGGGAGATTTAGAATGCTCNACCGGCCACCCCATCACCCCCGCAAATCTGGTTTGCCCACCGTTCATTATTCAATTAGCAATTTGTTTGCGCGCAAGAATTCCATTATTGGCAACAGCGGCAGCCCCAATATTGAAAAATAATCCCCTTCAATGCCAGAGAATAGCTGCGCACCTAAACCTTCTAGTTGGTAGGCTCCAACCGACCGATACAAATCCTCACCAACTTGGTTTAAATAGATCTCGATGAAATCATCGCTGAATTCTCGCATGGTTAAATTCGACGTGTCTACATAGCGCCAGACGCATCTCTTCCCAAATAATATGACGGTGGCAGAAACTAATTGATGGGTTTTGCCGCGAAGTGATTTTAAATGCCTTCGCGCAGAGTCAATATCTTCCGGCTTATCATACCAAACACCTTCACACGCCAACATTTGGTCCGCCCCGATGATAAATTTACTGGGATAGTCTGTAGAAATTATTTTTGCTTTTGTTATTGCAAGTTGCTTCGCAACTTGGTCCACGATCGCGCCTTTCTCCTTCATTTTTATTTTGATAGCGTTCTCATCACAATCTGATGGAATGGCTTCAAAATTGACCCCTGCATGTTTGAGAAGGCTTGCGCGGGACCTACTTGCGGAGGCGAGAACAATTTTTGATACGTTGATGTCTGCCATTTATTATGTTTTCACAAGCAGTTGCATAATGGCGTCAGCAGTTTCTTCAATTGACCTGCGCGTCACGTCGACAATGGGCCAACCTTGTTCGGTGAAAAGGCGCCGGGCTGCCGCCACTTCCCCGTGCACGATTTCAGGATGAGCATAACCAGTTTCATCATCTTGTGCCAATGACCTCAATCTATTTCTGCGAAGCTGAATAAGTCTTTCCGGCGAATTTGTAAGTCCCACAACCAAAGGAGGATTGGTGTCTGGCAAATCAAATAACTCAGTTGGCAGAGGCATGTTAGGGACATATGGAACGTTGGCGGCCTTAATGCCGCGATTAGCTAGATACATGCATTTGGGCGTTTTAGAAGTGCGCGATACTTCGACTAAGACTAGATCAGCACTACCTAGATTTGACACCGTCTGACCGTCATCATTGACCATAGCATAGGTCATTGCATCAATTCGCTCAAAATATTGTGCGTTCAAGACCTGCTGGCGCCGCGCTTTTCCATTGCTTTCGATTCCAAGAAAATCAGCCAGCGTTGCGATCACCGGATCAAGCTCCGGAATACAAGGAAGTTTCAATGCCCGGCAACCCGACTGAAGGCGATGGCGAATGTCTTCGTTAACAATTGTGAACATACCAACCCCAGGATTTTCTTTTATGTTTGCTAATACCCGCTCAATCTGGCCAACCGGGGGAACCAAAGACCAATGGTGCTCCTCTGCCTCAATCACATCGCTTTGTGAAAGACAAGCTCGCGCGACGCTGTGTATAGTTTCTCCAGTCGCGTTCGATACGAAATGTAAATGATACTTGTCCGACATCAAGGCACACTACCGGTAGGAAAACTAATGTATTAAACATCTAGTTTCGGGGGTTAAGTAAGGTTTTTCCACAAACCAGGCATGAGTGAGGTTATAAAGATTAACTTAATAACAAAGGGCTTAGAATTGTCTTCAAGTGGAAAAGAGTTGTACACCAAAAAAGATAACCTGAACCATAATCGAAAATAATAGCTATCCCCAATTTGCGCTCAATTCTGATTTTCCTAATCTTAAGCGAGTCGGACATATCTATCGGAGCTTTGTCCACACAAATGGAAATGGTCCACAGAAGAATATGGACAAATCTTCAGAAAGAATAATCCCCGTTATACACCGTACTACAACTACAACAACTTATAGATTCAAAAAATAATTTGTAATGGTTTAAGAGCTGCACACACAATGGATGAAAATCAAAAAGTACTTTCCCGGAAACCTATTCTTGATGCACTTGACGGAAAAGTGCCCGAGTCAATCCCTATTTGGTTAATGCGGCAAGCTGGCAGGTATCTGCCTGAATATCGAAAAATTAGGAAACAAAAGAAGTCCTTTCTCGACTTATGCTATTCACCGAAATTAGCTGCTGAAATTACCTTGCAGCCAATTAGGCGGTTTGGGTTTGATGCTGCTATTCTATTTTCTGATATACTAGTTTTGCCGGATGCGCTCGGTCAAAAAGTTTGGTTTGAGGAGGGCGTAGGGCCCAGATTAATACCAGTATCTCCACGAGATCAACTAAACCCAGCAGCGTTGGATAATCTATATAATAATGACAAACTCGAATCCGTGTATGACGCGATAAGGATTATTTGCAAAGATTTGCCTGCTAGTTGTACGTTGATTGGGTTTGCGGGCGGGCCTTGGACTGTTGCGACATATATGATTGAAGGCGGAACGAGTCGCGGTTTTGAGAAAATACGCCATTGGTCTGTTGCAGACCCGACATCTTTTGAAAAATTTATGGTTGTACTGATAGAAGCTACTAGTCTTCATCTCATTGGGCAAATAGAGGCAGGAGTTGAAGCCATACAAATATTTGATTCCCATTCAGGTATTTTGGACGAAGAGGGCTTTGAAAAATGGATCGTTGAGCCTACACAGAAAATCGTCGCGCAAGTCCGCAACCATTTTCCCAAAGTACCTATAATAGGATTCCCGCGTGGCGCTGGCACAAATCTATTGTCATATATTAATCAAGTGGAAGTACAAGGTGTGGGCCTAGACCAGTATGTTTCTTGCAAATGGGCTGCGGAAAATATCCAAAGCGTATTGACTGTTCAAGGCAATTTAGATCCAATTTATCTTCTTTCCGATATTGGAACACTGAATAGGAAAACACGGGAAACTTTGTCTCATTTTGGCGGCAATCCGTATATCTTTAATCTAGGACATGGCGTGATTAAGGAGACGGACCCTAAAACTGTAGAGTTTTTAGTAAAAGCAGTGCGTGATTTTGAGATGAATTGATCGTTTTTCGCCTATGCGTAAGGCCATTCCAGTAGATTTTC
This sequence comes from Rhodospirillaceae bacterium, assembly GCA_002715005.1. Taxonomy (GTDB): domain Bacteria; phylum Pseudomonadota; class Alphaproteobacteria; order UBA8366; family UBA8366. The sequence goes on along the minus strand of PAXN01000003.1, from coordinate 92,149 downwards.
AGGAATTCCGGTATGCCGGAATTGTTATATGCGGTTAGAGGTTTTTGGTTTTCGAAATGCTTTGGATTAAAGCACTACATATCATCAGTGTGATAGCATGGATGGCTGGTCTACTCTACCTGCCCCGTCTTTATGTTTATCATTGCGAATCTGCAGTTAGTTCTATTCAATCTGAGACTTTTAAGGTTATGGAACGCCGTCTTTATCGAGCGATCATGACACCAGCTCTGATCTTATCGTGGGGGTTCGGAAGTGCTCTGATAGTAACAGGTGGGTTTGTGAGTGAAGGGTGGATGTTTCTAAAATTTGTTCTGGTTGCAAGTTTAACAGGGGTACATTTTTTGCTGGGGCATTACCGTTTGGTTTTCGAACGAGATGAAAATACGAGGCCTGCTAAATTTTATCGATTACTAAATGAAGTGCCTACTGTTTTAATGATAGGCATTGTTATCTTAGTTGTGGTTCGACCGTTTTAAATGATGATGTGAATTTCACTTGTCCCGATGTTGGATTGGGGTATAGATTTGGATATATTACAGTTACCTCTTTCTTTAAATCGCTGTTCCTCTCGTTTTTTGCCAGTTCCTGTTCGTGGCGACATCTTAGAACTTTTTAAAGTCTTTCGCGTTTAAGCGGCCGGTCCCAAGATTTGGCGCCGACTGCGTAATAAAAAAATTGAGCTATAAATGATGAAATTTGAAGAAGTAAGTCTTCATGAATTGAAGCAAAAAGCGCCCGCCGACCTCTTGTCTCTGGCAGAAAAATTAGAGGTGGAGAATGCTAGTAACTTGCGAAAGCAAGATATGATGTTCGGTATTCTCAAACAAATGGCTGCCGATGACGTGCCGATTGTGGGTGATGGTGTTCTTGAGGTGCTTCAGGACGGGTTTGGGTTCCTTCGTTCTCCCGAATCAAATTATTTGCCAGGGCCAGATGATATCTATGTAAGCCCAAGTCAGGTAAAACGTTTTGGATTGCGTACAGGAGATACAGTTGAGGGTCAAATACGTGCTCCAAAGGATGGCGAGCGGTATTTTGCGCTTCTTAAAGTTGGCAAAGTTAACTTTGATGAACCTGAAGCTGTACGCCATCGTATCAATTTTGATAATTTGACGCCGCTTTATCCCGAAGAAAAAATTAATCTCGAAATAGAAAATAGCGAGAGTAAAGATTTTACGTGTAGGGTCATCGAATTGGTGGCGCCTATTGGCAAGGGGCAACGTGGTTTAATAGTAGCTCAACCGCGAACGGGTAAAACCGTAATTATGCAGAATATTGCTCATGCGATCACCCAAAACCATCCCGAAGTGTATCTACTTGTGCTACTCATCGACGAGCGTCCTGAGGAGGTCACGGATATGGCTCGGTCGGTCAAAGGCGAAGTGGTAAGTTCCACTTTTGACGAGCCGGCAGCCCGACATGTAGCAGTCTCTGAAATGGTTATTCAGAAAGCTAAAAGGCTGGTGGAACATAAACGTGACGTGGTTATATTGCTCGATTCTATTACAAGATTGGCGCGGGCTTATAACACCGTAGTGCCAAGTTCGGGCAAGGTGCTCACTGGGGGTGTTGATGCAAATGCGTTGCAGCGCCCCAAACGGTTTTTTGGCGCAGCACGAAATATTGAAGAAGGGGGCTCTCTCACTATAATATCCACGGCGCTAATCGATACAGGCAGCCGCATGGATGAAGTGATTTTCGAAGAATTCAAAGGCACGGGAAATTCTGAAATCGTTCTTGATCGGAAATTATCTGACAAACGCGTTTTCCCGTCTATAGATATCCAGAAATCTGGGACGCGGAAAGAAGAGCTGCTCGTTGAAAAAGCGACGTTATCTAAGATGTGGGTCCTGCGGCGTATTTTGCTACCCATGGGCGTCACAGATGCGATGGAATTTTTGTTGGAGAAACTAAAAAATTCAAAGAATAATTCTGATTTTTTCGACTCAATGAACCAGTAATTTATCAATTTATTCCAAAAAATATATGTAAACGACTGACGCAGAACAATGAGGGTAAATCGTTAGTGTGATATTAGATTTTTGGCCCGCAGCTATAGATCCGAACAATTCATGATAATTCTTAAATAGGTACAGAACCTAATATAAAAATCGCGGTCTACAGACAAGGGGATGACTTTTGAGCTTCCTAGGGAATTAATATAGTGGAGCCAGAGGTTTTGCGTCCCTCTAGTGCCCTATGGGCCTTTGACGCTTCCTTTAGGGAAAAGGTCTGCTTAATGCTGACCTTTAAACCTTTTTCTTTATGCTCAAACATCCATTTTGCAAGCTCTGCGATTTGCTCTGGATTAGATATATGGCTCATCAATGTAGGCCGAGTGAAATAGAGAGACCCCCTTTGGGATAAAATACCTGGATCAAAGGGGGGCACAGGCCCAGATGCATTGCCAAAAGAGACCAAAACACCGAACGGAGACAGGCATTCCAGCGAATCTTCGAAGGTGGATGCTCCAACCGAATCAAATACAACCGGTACGCCTTTGCCGTTGGTTATCTCAGCTACGTGATCTTTGAAACTCTCCTGGGTGTAGATGATCGGATAATCACACCCATGTTCCTTAGCCAATTCCGCTTTGGCCTCATCTCCAACAGTGCCAATCACCGTTGTGCCCATCTGTTTTAATATTTGACACGCGATAAGGCCGACGCCGCCTGCAATTGCATGGAACAAGACCGTGGACCCTTTTTTGACTGGAAACGTTCGATGGAGCAAATAAGTTGCAGTAAACCCCTTTAGCATGAGTGCTGCTGCTTCAGTGTCACCTAATGTATCTGGTATTTTTACAATGCTGGCCGCGTTGATGATTCGGCTGTCGGTATATGCCCCTAGGCCACCACCAGCATAGGCGATGCGGTCTCCACAGGCGAAACCAGTCACTTTTTCTCCTACCGCATCTATGGTTCCCGCCGCTTCCATTCCTAATATGGCTGGTATTGGGACGGGGTAGAGGCCAGTACGGTGGTAGGTATCGATGAAATTCAGACCCACTGCAGTTTGCTTGATACGAACCTCGCCTACTCCAGGCTCCTGTATCTCCGTGTCGATAATATGCATAACATCAGGGTCACCTGTCTCTTTCATTTGTACTGCATATGGCATTGTGGAACTCCTTTTTAGTAGGGCGATGTGGAAACGTGCGGCTGAACCTCAGGATAGGTTTGCCGCAAAGCAGGCCATCGTTCGTTCTTCTGCTAAGGCGGCGGCGGCCGAATCGAAATTCAGCCCGTTATGACGAGCAAAGGCGTGATCAACATTAGGATAATTATGAATTTCGATGGAGCTATGATTTGACAACTCATCGTTTATTTTTGCCTGTGCCTCTTTTGAGACAAATCCATCTTCTTCGGCAATATGCAAGATGGTTGGGCTTTTGATTGTGCTGGCAGCTGATAATTGATCGTCAATGCCGACGCCATAATAGCTTACACTGCAGTTCGCATTGGACTGAGCAGCCATGAAATATGCTAATAAGCCGCCGAGGCAAAATCCCACTGTGCCAGCCTTGCCGTTACATCCATCGATTGTTTTTAGGAGCTCGAGAGATGTGTTTAGATCGCTCACACCCGTTTCGACATCAAAACCTTGATATAGTTCAAAAGCGCGGGCCCATTCTTCTTCGCTTTGATCAGTTAATTGGATGCCTGGTTCCTGTCGCCAAAAAATATCGGGGCATAAAGCAAAATAACCCGCTGCAGCTAAGCGTTCACAATGCGAACGCATGTCTTTGTTGACGCCAAATATTTCCTGAATGACTAAAACTCCACCTCCGGATCCGTTGGCGGGTGTTGCGAGATATCCTGAGAAATCTCCGTCTGGGCCGTTGATAGTTATGTCGGGCATGCCGTCCTCCCCTATTCTCTTTTTTTCGTAGGAATGAATCGCCTAAAACATATGTTCTCGGGTACTTGATGTCACGCATGGTTTGAAAAAAGGTCTTCTTTTGTTTTGGCAGGGTCCATGAAAGGGGAGAGGTCAAAGGTTTACACAGCATCTTTTGAAAATATAAACAGAGCAGATAAATAAAACCAATTTACCTGCTACATCTGCACATTCCTTTGGGTTAAAACCGCACATGAGTGAAACTATTTACGCCTTGGCTAGTGCCCCCGGACGAGCCGGCATTGCTGTATATCGTTTGTCCGGACCGCAAAGCAGCAAAGTATTGGCTGCAATCACCGGGCTCGATTTGCCAAAGCCTCGCCTGGCGACTCGCTGCAGCGTGGTCGATCCCATAAATGGTGAAAAAATAGACGACGGTCTCGTTCTTTGGTTTCCCGCGCCGCGCAGCTATACCGGTGATGATGTCGTGGAACTTCATCTTCATGGAGGTACTGCGGTTCGCCAACGGATTTTTGAAATTTTAGACCGCTTTTATGGCCTTCAAATGGCTGAGCCGGGAGAATTTACGCGGCGCGCGGTACTCGCCGGAAAGATCGATTTCACGGAAGCCGAAGGGCTGATCGATTTGATAGATGCCGAAACGGATGCGCAGAGGCGCCAAGCACTTTTGCAGTCCCGCGGTGTACTTGGAGATTTATACAATTCCTGGCGGGATAAACTTCTGCCGTGCCTTGCTCATTTGGAGGCGGCAATCGATTTTCCTGATGAAGACCTGCCCGAGGGAGTGGAGTTGGCAATAGGGCCGACGGTTAAGACACTTATTCAAGAGATCGAAAACCATTTGGAAGATGGGCATAGGGGAGAAAGATTAAGGGACGGCTTAAAGATTGCCATCTTTGGCCCTCCAAATGTGGGTAAATCTAGTTTGTTAAACTGGTTAGCGCGCAGAGACGCAGCCATAGTATCTGAGACCGCCGGTACGACAAGAGATGTGATCGAAGTACATCTGGATCTGGGTGGTTTTCCCGTTGTGTTGGCGGATACTGCGGGCATTCGCGATGCGCAATCGGACGTCGAATCCATAGGAATCGAAAGAACTTTTCAAAGAGCGGCAGAATCGGACTTGAAAATTGTTGTTGCTGCCGCTGATCAGACTTCGACGCCAATACATGATATCGATATTATCGATAGCGAAACAATTTTGGTCTTAAACAAAATTGACCTTCTGGAACCTGATACGGATCAGATAACCGCGGGGTTTGGGGATTTTGGGGAGAATTTATACCCAGTCTCCGTCACTCATGAAGCCGGCCTCGAAAAATTGGTCGAATGTCTCATTAAAGAAGTTGAAAAGCGTTTAAACACCGGGACCTCGCCGACCATTACGCGCCATAGGCACCGGCGGGCGCTTCGTAAATGCCTGGATGCCCTAAAGCGCGCAAGGTCCCAAGAGAATTCGGAATTATGCGCGGAAGATCTAAGACTAGCTGTTAGGTTTTTGGGTAATTTGACTGGCTCGGTCGACGTCGAAGATTTATTAGATATTATTTTTCTGGATTTTTGTATCGGAAAATAAAAACCTAGTTACTTTTAAACCTATTTAATTAGGGGCTGATTGTATTTTCAAGTCCAATTGTTTCACGTGAAACAATGCCGTGTAGAGCCTGCAAAGGTAGTTGCATATCAAAATAAATCGAATTGACTCCTTGGCCTCGCGCCGGGAAGGGCTTAAATTCCAATTTATGGAATTGGACAACAAATGTTGGGACGTAGTTGTTATTGGCGGTGGCCACGCAGGGTGCGAGGCTGCTGCTGCTTCCTCACGCTGTGGCGCTTCCACCCTCTTGGTGACACATAAGCTGGGCACGATCGGCGAAATGTCCTGCAACCCGGCTATAGGGGGGCTGGCCAAAGGGCATTTAGTGCGCGAGATCGATGCTCTGGACGGAGTAATGGCGCGAGTTGCAGACGTGGCCGGGATTCAGTTTCGAATTCTCAATCAGAGCAAGGGACCGGCAGTGCGAGGCCCCCGTGCTCAAGCCGATCGCAAATTATACCGCAAAGCAATGCAAGACATCCTGAGGGCCCAATCGGGTTTGGAGATTTATGAAGCTGCCGTCGAGGGGCTGAAAATTGACGGCAACGACCGGGCCGTTGGCGTTATAACTGGCGAGGGCGTTTTATTATCTGCAAAAGCGGTAATATTGACAACCGGAACTTTTTTGAGGGGGGTTATTCATATTGGTAAATCCCAAACGCCCGCGGGTCGGGTCGGTGAGGATGCAGCCTATGGTTTGTCCAAGGTCCTCGCCAAATATGAGTTTCGGCTTGATCGCCTTAAAACGGGAACGCCTCCGCGTCTTGATGGCAGGACAATCGATTGGGCAAGCCTAGATGCGCAACCGGGCGATGATCCACCCGTCCCCTTTTCTTTTATGACCAATAAAATCACCACACCGCAAATTGATTGTTATATTACTTATACGGGCCAAAATGGTCATGATATAATACGGGAAAATATTGACAAGGCGCCGCTCTACTCCGGCCAGATCGCGTCCTTGGGCCCGCGCTATTGCCCGTCTATTGAAGACAAAGTGGTGCGGTTTGCAGATAAGGCGCGCCACCAAATATTCCTTGAGCCGGAGGGTCTTAATGATGATACTGTTTATCCAAATGGTATTTCAACGTCTCTGCCCGAAGACATTCAGCGTGCGTTTTTAAAAACAATACCTGGGCTGGAAGTGGCGGAGATGATCCGTCCGGGTTATGCAATTGAATATGATTTTGTTGACCCGCGGGAGCTCAAGCATTCGCTGGAAACCAAACGCCTAAGCGGGCTGTATTTTGCTGGTCAAATAAATGGTACAACGGGGTATGAAGAGGCTGCAGGCCAAGGCCTCATGGCTGGCATAAACGCAGCGCGCTCTGCGCAAGGTCAAGAGCCGGTTATTCTTGATCGGAGTGAGGCCTATATTGGCGTTATGATTGACGACTTGGTTACCAAAGGTACGTCGGAGCCCTACCGCATGTTTACCTCGCGCGCGGAATACCGCCTGAGGTTGCGCTCCGATAATGCAGACCAACGCTTATCACCCGTTGGCGAAAGTCTAGGTTGTCTATCGTCGGAAAGACTTAAAGCGTGGCGCTCTAAAGCATCAGCGCTTGAAGCGGCGCGGATCATGGCCGGAGACTTAAGCATTAATCCAGCCGAACTGGCGCAAATTGGTCTGGAGGTTCCGAGCGATGGTGCGCGGCGCACTGTAGCAGATTCGTTATCTCTGCCCGGTGTCACGGTGTCTGCCCTCTCTCAGATTTGGCCCTCTCTGGACTCGATTAGTTCGGTGATTGCCGAGCAGCTTGAAATCGATGCTCAGTATCGGCATTACCTAAAACGTCAGGATGCTGACATAGCGGCCTATAAAAAAGACGAAGCTCTGAAGTTGCCGATGGATTTGGATTACAGCGCCGTCGGTAGCCTTTCGACAGAAGTTCGGCAAAAATTAGAAAATGCCCGCCCCGCTACGCTGGGGTCGGCGGCGCGCATATCCGGCGTGACGCCGGCGGCAATAATAGCGCTGCTCCGCCATGTGAAACGGTCTGATGGTAGCAGAAGCCTCTGATCCCCTAACGGCTGATCAAATGATGGCTGAAATAGTTGTTTCACGTGAAACAATTCAAAAATTTGAGTTATATCTGAATCTTCTTAAAAAGTGGAATGGCGCGATTAATCTTGTAAGCAAACGCAGTTTGCTTGATCCGTGGCGCCGACATATTCTCGATTGTGCTCAGCTCTCACCGCTTATTCCGCGGACTACGAAGCACCTAATTGACCTTGGCAGTGGCGCAGGGTTGCCTGGATTGATCCTCGCGATACTAAGGCCGGAAATAGGCTGTGAATTAATTGAATCGGATCAACGCAAGGCAGCGTTCTTGCGAGAGGCTGCACGCGTGGTGAATTGCGAAATTACTGTGCACGCTCAGCGCATTGAAGATGTAATTGACAAGGTCCAGCATGCGGAGGTCATTACCGCCCGCGCGCTGTCAGCTATTGAGCCGTTATTAAATATAATTAAACCAGTGTTAAATGAGAAAAAACTATGTATATTTCCTAAAGCAGAAGGTATTGATAAGGAAATAGAAGCGTTGCCTTCGGACTGGAAGGTGACCACCCGTATCCTGCAAAGCCTTAGCGATCGAAGAGGCAAAATACTTGTTCTGGAGGCAGCAAACTATGAATTATCCGACTAAGGGGGCGGCACACCCTAGAATATTGGCAGTCGCTAACCAAAAGGGTGGCGTTGGTAAAACGACTACCGCTGTAAATTTAGCCACAGCTTTGGTAGCGGTTCGGAAAAAGGTCTTAATCGTAGATTTTGATCCTCAGGGAAATGCGACTACAGGTTTGGGAATAGATCGATCAAAAATAAAAACATCATCCTATGATGTGCTTGTTGACGGCGCGAGCGTTAAGTCCGCTATTTTGCCGACAGACATTCCGTTTTTATCCATTGTTCCAGCTTCTGTGCATTTGGCTGGGGCTGAAATCGAATTAGTATCGGTCGTCAATCGTGAATTTCGTTTGGAGGCTGGGCTTGGGACTCTCAGTAGTAAAGACTTTGATTATATATTAATTGATTGCCCTCCATCCTTGAATTTATTGACCTTGAATGCGCTGACCGCCGCCCACGCTGTGTTAGTGCCGCTACAAGTAGAGTTTTATGCCCTTGAAGGTTTAAGTCATCTGATGAACACGATTGAACGGGTCAGGCGTGCTTTCAATCCGAATCTGGAGATCCAAGGTGTAGTGCTCACGATGTTTGATAGCCGAAATAATTTATCGGAAATGGTGGCGGCCGATGTACGCCAGCATTTCGGCGATAAGGTTTACGAAACGATTATTCCACGCAACGTTCGAATTTCTGAGGCGCCTTCATTTGGTAAGCCGGTTTTACTTTATGATCATCACTGTGCTGGGAGCCGAGCATATATACATCTAGCGGGCGAGTTATTGAGGCGAGAGCGGCGGATTGCCGCATGATTGCCGCGGAGGATAAAGAGCGCCGCGGGCTAGGCCGAGGCTTATCAGCGCTTTTTGGCGAGGGGGGGCAGGGCGCTGGCCAGCTCGGTGCGCAAGTAACGACGACTTTGCCTATTGATCTTTTGAAACCGGGAAAATTTCAACCGCGCCGCCACTTCGATGAGGCTGCTTTGGAAACACTCATTGCATCGGTTAAAGAAAAGGGTGTGCTTGAGCCGATACTAGTTCGCGATTCGACCTCTATTAGGGGCGAGTTTGAAATTATCGCTGGCGAGCGGAGATGGCGTGCGGCGCAAGCGGCGCAGCTTCACGATGTTCCCGTGGTGGTCAAAGAATTAAATGATCAAGAAGCGCTCGAAATAGCCCTAGTGGAAAATCTGCACCGTGAAGATCTTTCGCCGCTTGAAGAAGCCGAAGCCTACAATCGACTGATGAGGGATTTTGGCCATACCCAAGATGGTCTAGCCAAGTCGATCGGTAAAAGCCGTAGCCATGTGGCTAATATGGTTCGGCTATTAACCTTGCCGCAATCAGTTCGGATGTTATTGCTAGAAGGTAAACTAAGTGCTGGTCACGCTCGGACACTCGTGAGCGCAGAAAACCCTGAAAAACTGGCTGAGTTGATTATTTCTAAAGGCATGAGCGTTCGCGAAGCGGAAAAATTATCCAAAAAACCCATTACGAAAGAAAAGTTAAAAGACGATCAGATCGCTACCGAAAACGCTACGGCAAGAGATCCCAATACTGTAGATCTTGAAAATAGAGTAAGTGATACGCTAGGACTAAAAGTCGTAATTGACGAAAAAGGCGAGGCTGGTGTCCTTTCTATTCACTACCAACGCCTCGAACAATTGGATGATCTAATTCAACTATTGGACCGCGGCTGAGTTATCGCGCACAAATCGGGCATTCTGGGATGTTGGTTACCGGCGGTATCCTTGGCGTGCTAATGCGGCAATCTGGTGCAATGTCCTGCCGCAGATGGCCAAGTCCGGGGAGCCAGCCTTTTTGCATTCTTGTTCGGCTTTTATTAATAAGCTTAGTCCTTTTGATATTTGCCGGTCGCGCCACCGGTTTAGTTGTCCGATAAACCGGTCTCGTGTTTTGAAAAATACCGGTGGCCGCAACGCTTTTACTGCTTGGTTCTGAGTCTCGCCATTGGCTATTTTCTTAACACTAAGCTGCAATCTGAGAAGGTGATTGGAAACCGCGCGCAATATCGCGATCGATGGAATATCTTCGGACACGCAACGACTTAGATATCGATCTGTTTCCGCGGCGCTACCATCGGTTACGCTGAAGGCGATATCGATCAGTGTAATGGAGCTATTATCGCCGATCAACGTGGCGATTTCTTCAAGCCCCAAACGGCCGTTTGGGCCAGCAAATATTGCTAGTTTTTTCAGCTCGGAACGAGAGATTTCTCGATCATTTCCTAAATTTTGTTCTAAGTAAGATCGGGCCTCGCGGTCGCATTCTATTTTGTCGAACGAAAATACATCGTCTATTAACCGTGCGATTGATTGGTTGTCATCTGAATAGCAGGCGAGTGCAGCTATAGAATTCGAGGATTCAGCGAGTGACCGAAGCTTGCTTCGTGGTTTGAGATCGCCGGCCTTTAAAATCAAGAATGCGGCTAGATTGCCTGGCGATAATGATGACTTGACAATATTTGCGATGCGATCAGATGCATCCGACACTATTACAAGCCGTTTATCACCGGTCACAGAAAGGGCGTTCAAGTTATCCAATAGCAGCGCAGGCTCTTCCAAAATCGTGCCACCCAAAAGCGTTGATACGTTAAAAGGGTCGTTTAAATCATCAACAATATTCTTTGATAGGGTCTTTGCGCGCTCTCGCACGAGACCAGCATCGGGCCCATAAAACAAAACTGCTTCAACAGCTTTGGCACCGCTGGCAATAAAAGAGTCGACCTGATTATTAGAAATTTTCAACTGGCTGTCTTTTTCTAGGTGCCGCTTCGCAATTCTTTAAAAAAGATTCCGAGTCGGAGTTTGATATCATCAGCGATCTCGCGTGCGGCGCGGTCTTTGGCATTATTCTCTGCGCTTAAAGTGGCGAAATTAGACTGGACAATGTTGTAGCTATTGACGGACCGTGCGCTACCTCGAAACAATACCGCGTTAGTTTTTTTCTCTCTCAATAAATAACTCGCATTTATTGAAAGTTTTGCGCGCGTTGCTTCGTCCGAGAATTTTAAACCCAATTCAGTCCTCGATGTGCTCACGGTTACAGCGAGTACATAAAAGGGATTGCCGGGCCTTCCGCCGGGGTTTAAACGGTCTAGCAAAAGGTTTTTAATTTTCTGACCTAGACGGTCATCATGGCTGACTTGGTCAATTAAGTTTAGCACTTGGACTTGCGCTAAATCTTCGATCACGGCATCGCCAGCCTGTTGCTTTTTATAGAGTGGCTGAAAGTCGCACCCTCCAAGCGCTATGAAAAGGCCTAGGGCGAATATTCTTCTAAATAACAACATTAACCACCTTGTTGGGAATTACCACGACTTTGCGTGGCGGGTTGCCATCTACCACTCGCTGAACATTTTCAAGCGACAAGGCTTCTGCTTCCGTCGCTTCCTTGTCATTGTCACGGGGCACTTCAATTGTTCCGCGCAGCTTTCCGTTGACTTGCACGGCTATCGTTACCGTATCATCAATCAACAATGATGGATCATATTCTGGCCAAGGAGAATTCACGAGTAAATCTTTATATCCGAGACGTTGCCAAAGTTCCTCGGCAATATGAGGTGCGACCGGCCCGATAAGTTGCACAATTACTTTACATCCAAGCCGTTTAAGCCACACAGCCTCATCACTCGTGCCTGCAATATCCGCAATCAAGCTACTGAACTCTCTGATTCGTGCTACGGCACGGTTGAAGTGAAATCGGTCTAAATCATTAGTAACGTTAGCGATTGTTTTATGCATTTCTCGGTGTGTTGATTTTAATGGCCCCAAGTCTTCTGGCGTTTTTTGCGCACTATCGGACAAATCTTTGTTATCAAAATCCATCATCCGCCATAAACGATTCAAAAACCGCCACGCCCCTTGAATACCGGCTTCCGTCCATTCCAAGTCTCGATCGGGTGGGCTATCGGACAACATATAAAGGCGGGCGGTGTCGGCACCGTAGCTGGATATGATTTCAGCAGGGTCGACGACGTTCTTTTTAGATTTACTCATTTTTTCCGAACGTCCAGCAGTGACCGTGGCACCGGTTTTCTTATTCGCCCAATCACTCCCCCTTTTTTCAACTTCTGCTGGGAAAAGCCACTTTCCATCTTCGTCTCGATATGTCTCATGACAAACCATGCCTTGCGTAAAAAGCCCGGCAAACGGTTCGTCCGCCGTTAGCATTTTCTCGTGGTGCAGCGCCTTGGTGAAGAAGCGTGAATATAATAGGTGCAAAACCGCGTGTTCGATGCCTCCAATATATTGGTCTACGGGCATCCAATAATCTGTTGCGCTTCTTGCGAAGGGCGCCGATTTTTCATGCGGGGAACAATAGCGTGCAAAATACCAGGAGGAGTCGAAGAACGTGTCGCAAGTATCGGTTTCGCGTAACGCTGGTTTACCGCATTTTGGGCAGTCTACATGCTTCCAGCTGGGATGGCGTTCCAGCGGATTCCCAGGCTCATCAAAGGTGACATCGGTTGGCAATACAACAGGCAGATCTGCGTCGGGCACGGCTACGCAACCACAATCCTCGCAATGAATTACAGGTATCGGGCAACCCCAATAGCGTTGCCGAGACACTCCCCAATCTCGCAAACGATAACTTATTTCTTTAGAACCGCGTTTTATTGATTGTAAGCGTTCGATGGCCGCTTTTTTCGCAGCATTGACCTCAAGCCCGTTTAAAAAATCGGAATTAATTATTGACCCACCCCCAACATAAGCCTCCTTGTCGATCTTGAAGGTTTCTAAGTCGGCGCCCTTTGGCAGCACAACCGGCGTCACATCTAGCTCGTATTTCTGGGCAAAATCTAGATCTCGTTGATCGTGGGCTGGGCAGCCGAAGACNGCTCCGCTNCCGTAATCCATCAAGACAAANTTCGCAACGTAAACGGGTAAGCGTTTGNCTTTCAAAAAAGGGTGGTCAGCAGTAATGCCTGTGTCGACGCCCTTCTTATCGGCGATCTCTATTGCGGCCTCGCTTGTACCCATACGATTGCATTCCTCGATAAAAGCCGTGACTTTAGGATTGTCCTTGGCAAGCTGTTGGGCGAGGCGGTGATTTGCGGAGATCGCGCAGAAAGAGGCGCCGAATAATGTATCGGGCCGCGTAGTAAATACCTCAAGGTTATCGTCATTACTGAGCTTAAAACGAACGAGTGCTCCCTCAGATTTACCAATCCAGTTTTTTTNCATGAGGCGCACTTTTTCCGGCCACCGATCAAGTGAGTTGAGTCCGTCAAGAAGAGCGTCGGAAAAATGGGTAATTTTGAAAAACCATTGTTTTAACAGTCGCTTCTCCACAAGCGCACCTGTTCGCCAGCCCTTCCCGTCAATTACTTGCTCATTAGCGAGAACAGAATTCTCGACGGGGTCCCAATTTACCCAGGATTCTTTTTGGTATGCGAAACCCGCTTTCAAAAATTCTAAAAATATTTTTTGCCCTTGCTCGTAATACTCTGGATCACATGTAGCCAGCTCTCGGCTCCAATCCAAAGACAGGCCCATAGATTTCAGCTGGTCGCGCATCGAAGCAATATTCTCCCGCGTCCAATCCGCCGGGTGAACATTATTCTCGAAGGCTGCATTCTCGGCAGGCAAACCGAATGCATCCCAACCCATTGGATGTAGAACATTGAAACCACGAGCTTTTTTATAGCGAGCGACAACGTCGCCCAAGGTGTAGTTACGTACATGCCCCATGTGTATTTTGCCTGACGGGTAGGGAAACATTTCCATTACGTAATACTTTGGCGTATCCGATTGTTCGCTAACCTCAAAACAGCCGCGTTCTTCCCAGATACGTTGCCATTTCTTTTCCGTTGTTATGAAATTGTAACGGCTCATCTGAAATTCCTAAGAGATTGAGCAGAAAAAATGGGCACCTTATCTCTGATCATGGACTCGGTGTTGGTGGGATAGCGATCCGTTATTGAACCAATTTTATGCGCATTTGCCGGGCACGCTTGAGAATACCATTTTCCAAATCGGTGCTAGTCCTTTGACTTACTCGCGCCTCGACCCAGCGATTGGCTGCGGAACGCTTTTGTCGAAATACGGTAACGCGCAACCCGTCTGCTCTTAACGACTTATCTAGAATATAAATATTGATCTTAAACCTTTCATCGGGTGATTCAGGCGGGCTATACCACTCTGTGATAATGACGCCACCAAAAGGGTCCGCCGTGTTCAGGGGTAGGAACGAAATAGTATCAAGTGAAGCTCGCCACAAATAGCCGTTTACCGCTATTGAGGCCCCTCCGTCGGCAGGGGTTCCTTCGCCCCCAAAAACAGCGTCTAGAATACCGCCATTTCCAGAGTTTTGCGCACTAGTTGCTTTTAAGGGTTCCGCTTCGGTTGTCTGGCCANTCTTCTTATTGCTGGAGCAAGCGCTAGCAAAAATGGCGGAACTCATGAACAGAACTATTAAAATTTGTCTCATGCGCCTATATGCAGGAAAATGTTTGGTGAAATCCATAAAATTTTTATGCTTGAGTTGATGGTTCAGAAGGGCGAATTTTAGCGTTGTGATGAGTGCAAGCAAATGCCTTTGCATTTAATTATCGTATAAACGGATTTTGTAGAACTAATAATATGAAGCTGAAGGGTTTATGTGTTGAAAATTTCTGAAAATATTCGCGCTGTAAAAGCAAAGATCGCCGCCGCTGCAGAAGATGCCGAACGTGACCCAGCCAGCGTGTCTCTATTGGCGGTTAGTAAAACCATNGCGGAAGACAAAATTTCAGAGGCGATAAAGGCTGGACAAAATAAATTTGGTGAAAACAGGGTTCAGGAGGTAGAGGGGAAATGGCCTGCCTTACGAGAGGCCGGAGCGTCCTTGGAATTGCACCTCATAGGCGCACTGCAAACCAATAAAACGCGGACGGCCGTGGCGTTGTTCGATGTCATTGAAACCCTAGACCGTTTGAAGCTTGCGTATGCGTTGGCTAGGGAAATGGACCGCCTAGATCGTCGAATCCCATGCTTTATACAAGTAAATACAGGCGAGGAATCACAAAAATCCGGGGTTCTGCCGAATGAAGCAGATTCCTTTATTGGCCAATGTCTTAATGAGCTTGATCTGCCGGTTGCCGGTCTCATGTGCATTCCCCCGGCTAATGAAGAAGGATCTCTTCATTTTGCCTTATTGCGAAAAATAGCTATCCGAAACGGCTTATCGCTTCTTAGCATGGGCATGAGCGCTGATTATGAAAGTGCAATAGCATTTGGAGCGACCCATGTCCGGGTCGGCAGTGCTATATTTGGAGAGCGTATTAGGTAATATGCGGCACAATTAAGCGATCGGCTTGGCTGCAGTCGACCACCAAATCCAATAAATCCTCTATTGATAACGCAATGCAGCCTTTCGTTGGTGCATAATTCGCTGTTGCGCAATGCAAAAAAACGGCGCTGCCTAATCCCGGCTTGATCGGATCATCATTATATCCTAGCACCACAATTAAATCGTAGAGATGGTCTGAACGCCAGAGGGATTCAGCACTCGCGTCGTAAGGTAATTTTATAGGTTGATTATATTGCCGGTCCGCAGGGGAGTCGCACCACCCATCGTCCTTCTCCAGTGCCTGTCGGGGAAGCTTTGTTTTTGGGTCTGCAATGCGGGTTTGACGGAACAAAAGTCGGCGTAACGGAAAAACGCCTGACGGGGTTGCCCCGTCACCCTCTCTTTTGTTGGCGACAATGCCCGCTCGCCCGAGTGAGCAGCGATAATGGGTGGATCCAGCTATCAACCAGCCTTTGGGATCTACGATAATATCCATGGTGTCAGGATGTCGATGCAAAGCTTGAGCACTAAATCGGCGGCGCTACAATCTAGCCGTTTTTCTGGCGCCGTTCTCGCATCATCATTTCATATTTATCGAGTGCGTCAAGCATCACGTTAGGCAATGGTGCAGATGCGGTGACATTGTTAAAATTATTGGTTTCACCATCGGGATTTTGAAGTCTGGTTGGCAAGATGTTTTTTGGGTTTGATTGTTGTAGCGATTTAGTAGTTTTGTAGGCTGTTGATTTTTGGGACAGCGTGTTCAATCGGGCTTCGATAGAAGGCAAAAAAGCAATTGGGTCTTTCGGGTTGACGATTGGCTTAGCATCATTACCACCAAAGGTCTTTGGGCCAGCGCCGTAAGCAATGCGATTTGTGCTGCTGCGCCCCTTAAGGTTACTAACGCTGGCGCTAGGCACGGCCGACCGAGCGTTCAGGAGGGCGTCGGTCGCCGCNGCTTCGTTGGTTTGTGCGATAGGCGCGTTTCCATTGGGCGGCATCATGATGCCGCCGAAGGCCTGGCCACGAGCAGTCTTAACCGCAACGGCCGGGGCCCTGTCGAATAATATCGATTTACGGCCATTCCGAATTTTGGGATCATTCTGGTTAACTAAGGTTGGCGAATTTATCGCCGTCGTGGCTGCAGTAGAGGCGGTGCCACTGATTGATTTGCTTGAGGAGGCTTGCGCTGCTGCTACTTGGCCGGTTGTGTTTTGATTGCTGAACGTATCGCTCTCAATCATGGCTAGCGCGTGGTCACCCAGGTCTTTTCCAGTACTGTCTTCGATGACTGCATTGATCAATGCACCCGCAAGTCCGAGGCCGCCTCCGAATAAAGCTCCGCCGGCAATGCGGGATCCAGGTTCAATTCCGTCACCGCTAATTGATCTATAAATATTTGCAATCACAGGTATATGTTGGAGCGGATTGATGATGTCCAAAAAATCTCCAAAAGTGAACCCGTCCTTGCCGAATAAATCCGTCGATTTGTCATCAGACCATACTTTTTCAGCTTCGGACGCGAGGATAGTCTCTGCTTCAAAATTATGGTCAATGTCGGCAAAGGGATGTTCGATTTCCTCTGGCTCCGATGCAACTGATGGCTTGTTCGCGGACGCATAAGACGCGGTAGCAGTGTTGATTGGAGCGCTTATAGCGGTGGTCATAACCTGTTCCTTTCAGGCTCACAACATGCAAGGAAGGTGCCACCCACCCTCTATGTCAGAACGCCTGGGAAACCTCGTAATATTGGAGTAATCTTGTGATTCGTCCAACCTTTTTTGAGCTTGAGCGGCAATTATTGCCGATAAAATGCTAGCAGCGCAATCAGCGCTCGGTATTGTTTGATATTAAAAAAAATTATTGATTAATGATCACGATAGCGGAGCAGTGATCGTCGGTAGGCTTAAATTCATGGTCAAAAGATTGGCTGAAAATGTTAAAGTGATTTAGATGTTTAAAATCAACAGACTGGGCACAATGCCAGGTTCCAGACTGTTTTTAGGATTAGCGCCAGGGAGAACTGGATGCCCGGCATGAAGGTATTGATCGTAGACGACGACGCGGCTATGCGTGCTTCCCTTGAAGAACAGCTGCAACTTGATGAGGAATTTACGACCCATGTCGCAGGGACGGGGGGAGAAGCGCTGGAAAAAGTCAAAGGTGGCTATTTCGATATAATTTTGCTTGATGTTAGGCTGCCGGATATGACGGGTCTGGATGCGTGCCGTTTGTTGAGACGCAATGGAGTAAGTTCGCCGATCATAATGTTAACGTGCGCCGATTGCGATACGGTTCTAGGCTTGGATGCTGGCGCCAATGACTGCGTGACAAAGCCTTTTCGGCTAGGCGTCTTGCTCGCGCGGTTGCGGGCTCACCGGAGCCAACATGAAAATAGTTCGGGTGCGGTTTTTGTAATTGGACTTTATAAATTTATGCCAAGCCAGAAGATTTTGATAGGCGATTCGAGAAATAAAAAAATACGCCTCACTGAAAAAGAGACATCAATCCTTCAATATCTATATGGAGCAGGCGATAAAATTGTGAGCCGAGAAACTTTGTTAGGCGAAGTTTGGGGCTACAACGCTGGCGTTACTACGCACACATTGGAAACTCACGTATACCGGTTGCGTCAGAAGATCGAGAGTGATCCGTCAAAAGCGAGGATTATTGTTACTGAGCCGGGTGGCTACAGGCTCATTACTTAGACGGCCGGAACTGAATTCTGCAGTCAGACTGGGCAGAAAATCCGAGTAGCCCAATGGCGCGTTGAGAGATTAAGAGCCGTTAATAGGCCTATATGTGTATAAAAATTAACCAAGATATCTGGCGCTGTCTGTTTTTTGTCCACTATCTGAATAGATGATGAAGGCATTTCCTATAACTTATTGATATAGCTTCATTTCGTTACTTATAGCCAAACGGCATAGTTTTTGAAGAAGACATACATATGTGACCCAGTCCGGTAAATCATTACTGGGCCCATAAATGAATGCTCTCAAGGAAAGGAAATTTCAAACGCAATTAGTCATAGGGCTCATATGCTTTGTGTTTTGAGCCTTACCTGAACTGTCAAATAGAGATAATCTTACCCTGCATAAAAAAGTTTGAAGGTTGTATAGGACGCTTAATGGAGGCTCGCGATACATTTTCTGTCCGGTTCTGGGGCGTGCGGGGTAGCATTGCTTGCCCCGGGCCGAATACCATTCGCTATGGAGGAAATACCTCCTGTCTGGAAATTCAGTGCGGCGATAGGACGCTTATATTTGATGCAGGGACTGGTTTGCGAGGCCTCGGCGAGGAGCTGCTTTCGCGAGGCCCGGTAGATGTCGACCTTTTTCTGACGCACACCCACTTTGATCATGTGTGTGGGCTGCCTTTTTTCGTTCCTTTGTTTATTCCCGGCAATAAAATTAGACTAGCGGCAGGCCATTTGCAGCCTGAAAAAAGCTTAAAACAGGTAGTGGTAGACATGATGATGGCACCGCTTTTTCCTGTGCCGCCAGGCATTTTTCAGGCTGAAGTTGTCTATCGGGATTTTGCCGCGGGTGATTTGCAGGAACCAGGGCCGGGTATACAAATCTTAACCGCGCCGCTTAACCATCCCAACAATGCCACTGGTTACAGAATCGAATTTTCAGGTAAATCGATTGCCTACGTTACCGATACAGAGCACAGTGAAGAGGGTCCTGATCAAACAATTCTGGGGCTCATAAAGGACGCTGACCTTTTTATTTATGATTGTACGTACACAGATGAAGAGTATCCGCGTTTCAAAGGATTTGGACATTCCACATGGCAAGAAGGGGCGCGCCTTGCTGATGAGGCGGGAGTAAAAACTTTTGTAATTTTCCATCATGACCCCAGTCATGACGATGAAATGTTGGATAAAATTGGTTCTGATGCTGAAAATGCAAGGCCAGGTACTGTGGTCGCGTGCGAAGGCATGACGCTGCTGCCCTAAATGATGCCTCTGTTTATGGCGAAAGAGCATTGAGGTTCCGCCGTCCTTAGTAGGTTCTTCTGCCATTACGTTTAGCAAGTTTAGCATCAGAGCCCAGAACCCCTATAATTGTCCGGATAGGGCGTTTTATCGCGTGGGTTATCGGAGTCCTCTGGCAGAATATCGCCGCGCAGCGCTCTAAAATTTGCTTCAGTCGATTGGTCAAAGCGCAAGCCGAGGCTAACTGCCTTTTTCTCGATTGTGTTAGCGAGGTGCTCAAAGTTACCTAGTTCAGAATTGAACTTCACGCAAATGTCGTCGCCGTTGAGGGTCATTTCCATCCAGCCTTCACCAAGGCCTGAGCTCGGACGATCTCTTGCGGTTGAAAAATACCGGAGTTTCACTTCATCAAGCTGTTCCCATGCAAGCCGTTTTTTTATGGGGCCATGTTTAATCAAGCCGCTATCTGTTAACTCCAAGAAACTGAGCTGATGGTTGAGCGTTCGTGCGCCATGGCCAATGAAAAATACTGTAAGCGCCCCTAAAATAGTCCCTATGATTATGCCAAGATCGGCCAAGAGAACTGGTAGTCCAAAAAATAAAATACCGATGCCCGCCTGGATATAATCGCGCCGCACGCTTTTGTCTGTATAATGGTGGTAGCTATTTTGGCTCATTTACTTCTATTATCCTTCGGGTGTCTGGATTTTGTGGGATTCCCATAACCCTTTTAATAAACTTTCAACAGCTCTCAATTGTTACGCGATATTGCGTAAGTAGGCTAATGGGATGCGGATGACTACCGTGTTTCGGTCCGGCAATCTACTTAATAGGGAGGGATAAAAAAGACCTTTGGTTTGGTCATTTGCTTGGTGCCGCCAAGTTGAGGTCTAATTCAAGCGTTTCCGGTATACCGTTTTGATCAAGCGAAAAGAGCTGTGCGCATCCGTCATTCATTTTTACAGGTGGCTTGCTTTTCATGTCCCAGCCGACTGCTAATGCGTAGACAGCTCTAATGACCCCTTTATGACAAATCACAATAGTATCTTTGGTCAACTGGGCCCGGTCTAATAGGAATGGTTTCAGCCGCTCCTGCACGTCGCGAGGACTTTCGCCATCGGGCGCGCGGAAATCTAAACCGTCTGCTTCCCATGCCGCTGTGAGATCACCAAGCTCTGCTCGTAATGCCGGTAGCGTTTGTCCCTCCCAACTTGACCAATCCATTTCGACTAACCGGTCATCGGTAGGAACCGTAAGTCCAGAGAGGATTCGGGCTGTCTCTTTAGCCCTGCTAAGTGGGCTGGCAACCCAGTCAAAACTTTGAAGTTTTGCTGGAATTACCCAACTAGCAACCTGTTTTTTCCCTCGAATGCTTAGCGGAATATCACTTCGGCCCTGAACTATGCCGTTTTCGTTCCACTCGGTGGGCCCGTGGCGAATCATTGCTATAACGGTCATATGGCTTTTCCTTGAAAAGGTATTAAAATTTATAGCCGACGAAATGTAGGCTTAAAGCCTAACGCCGGACAATTTGGCGCATAAAAACAAAAATGACTAGTGGTAAAAACGAATTTACTATGTAAAAACCCTAAATGTTTACAATCACCGGCACGTGGTCCGACGGTTTCTCCCAGCCACGGGCTTGGCGAAGAATATACGCAGATTTAAGGTTTTTTTCTAAAGCCGGAGTGACCCAAACGTGATCCAGTCGGCGCCCCCGATTAGATGCGGACCAATCCCGCGATCTATAACTCCACCAACTGTAAATATGTTCCTTATTTGGAGTGAAGTGCCTGATGGCATCGACCCACTTTAAAGAATCTTTTACGGCCGCCAGTTTCTCGACCTCAACGGGCGTATGGCTTACTACTTTAAGAAGCTGCTTGTGAGACCAAACATCGGTCTCAAGCGGCGCGATATTGAGATCGCCAACCAGAATCTTCGAGCCAGGTTTAGACTGCAAGTTAGAAAACCAGGCTGTCATTTCTTCAAGGAACTGGAGTTTGTGCGCAAACTTTTCGTTAGTTTTTGGATTAGGCTCGTCGCCGCCTGCAGGCACATAAAAATTGTGTAATTGAATACCTGATTCGAATGTCACGGAAATATGGCGGCAATCACTCTTGCCACACAATTCCTTTGTTTCGGTCTTCACAAACGGCAATCGTGAAAGGACTGCAACGCCATTGTAGCTTTTCATCCCTGAATAGGCGAGGTGGCTATATCCAAGCGCCTCGCAATCCGCGACTGGGAACAAGTCGTCCACTACCTTGGTTTCTTGGAGGCAAATAACGTCCGGGTTTTCCTCTTTAACTAGCTTGGCGATGATCGGAATTCGTAAGCGTACAGAGTTGATATTCCAGGTTACAAGACGCATCGTCGAAATTACTCCAAAATATCGTTTGGCTTTAAGCGGCAGTGGGATAAACCTATTTATATCGTTTCTTTGCGCATAGCTGAGCTTTATCTGACCATGAAATGCAAATTAAACCTCTTTATGGAAAATGGATCAAATTAGAAAACAAATTAAATCGGTGTTTGCTAGCCCCATTCGTGTCCAAAGGGTGCCTGAATTAGTGGATATCAACCCGCGCCTAAAAGAAATTGTACTGTCACGGGAAACTGTTCGGCGCCAAAATATTGGGAGTAATATTGGCGGTTGGCAATCAGACCACGATTTGATGCAGTGGGATGAACCGGAAATGCAAATTTTTAATGAATGTTTGGGCCGTGCCTTGCAGGAAATTACTAGCGCTACAGTTGCTGATTTTCCCCCAGAAATGGATATTATTGTTACTGGTTGGGCGAATATTGCACGCAAAGGCGCTTATACGCGCGCGCACAGCCACGACGGCAGCCTTTGGTCTGCAATTTATTATGTGGCTGCTGAGCCAGCGCCTGCGGAACACCCCTACAGCGGCTTATTGTCTCTAATCGACCCGAGGTCAGGCGCGCGCACCGTGCCCAAAATGCAAGATCCGTTTGGATATAATTTTGATATTCAACCTGAAGAAGGTCTGTTAGTCGTATTCCCGGGTTGGATGTTACACGAGGTTCACCCCTATTACGGCAATGGCGTGCGCATTTCCCTTTCCGCTAATGCGCTTATCGTTCCGGAAATGGAAGTCGGGTAGGCATAGTTCTTGATTGCAGATCTTTTGGCTATGCTTGCGCATGGATATCACAGCTTACAGAGAACTTAATATCTAGACTATTGTGAGCTCCAAATCTGTCAGCCCGTCAACATGGCCAATAAGCTTATCGCCTTTTACCACGGCCGATACACCAGCCGGCGTTCCGGTCATAATAATATCTCCGGCTTTAAGAGTAATTAGAGTGGACAAATAGGCGATCATTTCCGCTGTTGACCAAATCATTTGGTTGACGTTACCTTCCTGTCGGATCTCACCATTTACGGTAAAATATAGCTCCGCCTCGTTGATGTGTCCCACCTCAGAAACCCTATGTAGAATACTGCATGGGGCCGCAAAATCGGGTCCTTTGGATAGCGCCCAAGGCCGGCCCATATCTTTAGCAATTTGTTGCATATCCCGACGCGTCATATCAAAACCAACACCATAGCCAAAAACGCAATCCTCTGCGGCGCTTTCGGGTATATCAATGCCCCCCTTTGATAGTGCGACGATCATTTCACATTCTGGGTGCATGTCTTCGGTTGCGGATGGATAGGGGTATTCAGAGCCCGTAAACGCACCGTCGCTGAATTTTGTGAAGAAAAAAGGTGGTTCCCGGTCTGGATCGTGCCCCATTTCACGCGCATGGGCTTCATAGTTTCGCCCAACACAAAAAATTCTATTAACAGGAAACAAATCATTAGTTCCAGCAATCGGCAATGTGGGGGTGTCCCATAGCGGGATGGCATAAGTCATGATTAATCTCCTATTGGATATAATATACGGCCTAATTTAGGCAGCGTGAGTTTGGTTCTGATGCGAATTTCGAGCATTCATATGCTTGGCAGCAGCATTACTAAAAGCGGAGAATAAGCTGCGAGACAGAATACAACTGTCAGTCATTGGGTACTCTGGGTGCCATTGAACGCCCAATGCAAAAGCATTTGGGTATGAAGCGCTGACAGCCTCAATGACACCATCCTCACTGATTGCTTCAACCGTTAGGCAATCTCCAACTCGATCAATTGCTTGACCATGCAGTGAATTGACCATCTCAAACTCTGATCCGCCTGTAATTTCGCTAAGTAGCCCATTTTTTTCCACTGTAATGGGGTGACGCACGGAGAACCGTTCGTCCGTACTCGACGCTCGATTCATTCGGTGTTCACTCTTCCCGGGCAATTCGTGGATATTTTGATGCAGGCTTCCGCCTAATGCAACGTTGAGTTCCTGAATACCGCGGCATACTGCAAAGACCGGCACTTTAGTGTCGATCGCTGCCTTTATCAGGGGCAATGAAGTGCCGTCACGATACGGATCATGAGCCGTACCCTCTCGGCTCGGTAAGCCATCATAGCGATGAGGTTCTACGTTGGACCCGCTGCCCGTAAGGAATAGTCCGTCCAGCCGCGCCAAAATTTCTGAGGCAAAATCAATGTCGCCAAATGCCGGCACAAGCAGTGGCACGCAATCGGTCGACGTACGCAGACACTCAACATATTTGTCAGAGACGCGATGAGCGGGCTTTCCGTTTAACTCTATTCGGCAAGCAGGAATTCCGATTATGGGTAGCTGACTATGGGTCATCTTTAACGAACTTCACAGTTGTTATCTCAGTGTAGCGGATTTATTAGTCTTGATCTTGGTCTTCTTGTTGCGGCTCAACAAACTTAAACAACTCAGGGTTTAGGCGAAGACCAATACGGGCGTTTTGCAGTGTGATCAGCGTATCCTGATTTAGTGCATTATGCATGCGCCACTGCAGCAATGCCAGGGGGCGCTCATTGAACGTAAGGGTTACGTAGCCCAAGTCAGGGAATTCCGTATTCACAATTTTCAAATGAATTAGGCCTGCTTTATGGAGAAAACCTATTAATTTTACCTCTTCGTCGAAACGCACCTGTTTGGCTAGGAGAAAGCGCGCGGGCGTCCGGCCTAAGGGCAAAAAGTTACTTTCCTTGAGTTCCCGGTCTACATGAATGAACCAAGTGCCATTTGAAATTAGCGTGTGAGGCACTGGCGGGTCGTACTCAAAACGGAAATTGCCGGGGCGCTTGATCGAGAGCGTACCCTCCCAGGTTTTGCCGTCGGGATTTGTTTGAATGAACCGCGCCTGCATTGTGGAAATGCGGTTAAGGTAAGATTTAATGCGACTAACGTGGGCTGTTTCTACCTCATTTAGCTGGTAACCGATTTGGTTGGCTATTCCTTTAGTGGGCGCTGTAACGATACAAAGCCCCATTACCGCCGCGGCGGCAAAATTATTAGTGATTACCCGCAAGAATTTCGCGTTTACCCACATGGTTGGCCGAACTGACGACACCCTGCTTCTCCATCTGTTCCATAATACGTGCCGCACGATTATAGCCAATTTGTAAATGGCGTTGGATGAAACTTGTCGAGGCCTTTTGCTCTTGGCATACGAGCGCGACTGCTTTGTCATACAGGACATCGGCCTCCGATCCTCTAGGTCCAAACTCACCAATTTCGCTATCTTGTTCTTCGGTTACCGTCTCATTGTAATGAGGTTCTGCTTGAACTCGAAGGTGATCGGCAACCGCCTCCACCTCCTCGTCCGAAACGAACGGCCCATGGACTCGGGTTAACATTCCGCCGGGCGCTGTATATAGCATGTCGCCCTGACCCAATAGCTGTTCTGCACCTTGCTCACCTAAAATCGTTCGGCTATCAATTTTGGAGGTAACTTGAAAACTAATTCGGGTTGGGAAATTTGCCTTGATCGTGCCAGTGATTACGTCCACCGAAGGTCTTTGAGTGGCCATGATTATATGGATGCCCGCCGCTCGAGCCATTTGTGCTAGTCTTTGTATAGAAGCCTCAATATCTTTTCCAGCGACAAGCATGAGGTCAGCCATTTCGTCGACTACAACTACAATAAACGGTAGTGGGTTAAGATCGAGCTCTTGTTCCTCAAATTCAGCTTGACCGGTTAATGGGTCGAAACCGGTTTGAATTTTTCTGGTTAGTATTTCTCCTTTGTTGGCCGCTTCCGCTACGCGTTTGTTGTAACCTTCGATATTGCGGACACTGAGCTTAGACATCGCTTGATAGCGGTCTTCCATTTCTCGCACCGCCCATTTGAGCGAAATGACTGCTTTTTTGGGGTCTGTAACGACAGGGGCTAAAAGGTGCGGAATATCATGGTAAACGGATAATTCCAGCATTTTTGGATCTATCATAATGAATCGACATTCTTCGGGTGAGAGCCGATACAGCAAAGACAAAATCATAGCGTTCAACCCTACCGATTTGCCCGAACCAGTCGTACCTGCGATTAATAAATGAGGCATTTTTGCTAAATCGGCAATAATTGTGGCGCCTCCAATATCTTTTCCCAGAACCATTGGCAGCCTGCCTTTAGTTTTTTCATATTCGTTTGCCGCTAGCAATTCGCGCAAAAGAACTGTCTCACGTGAGTTGTTTGGCAATTCAATGCCAATGACATTGCGCCCAGGGACGGTTGCAATACGAACAGAAATTGCACTCATGGATCGCGCAATGTCATCGGCAAGACCAATAACTCGGCTAGATTTTGTGCCTGGCGCTGGTTCTAGTTCATAAAGGGTTACCACGGGCCCGGGGCGCACTTTGACAATTTCTCCACGCACGCCGAAATCTTGCAGAACCCCTTCTAGCAAACGGGCGTTTTGTTCCAACGCGTCATCGTTAATAGTCTTTGATATCGAAGATGAAGTTCCTGGATCTCGTAGCAAATTAAACGATGGCAGGTCAAAGTCGCCAGATTGCGTTTCCAGATCGAGGCAAGGCTGTTTAGCAGCAATTGCCCTTTTGTTTTGTTTTGTTTGGAGTTTTCTTTTCTCAACCAGGCCTCGCGGTTTGGAGGGCGATTTGGATTTCCGGAGCAAGGGCGTGGTATTAGCGACTGCGTCCGGATTATTCTTTAGGGAGATTACCTTATCATTTAAGATGTCACTCCCCCCAATTTTCTGCCTGGAGTGTGAAAACCGATGATATGTGCTGACGCTGGCCCAGCGCATTCCGTGCCAGAGTTGCGAAAGTGCCCACGCCCACTCTTGGCGGCTGAAGGCTAGCAAATAGGCTGTTGCTGTGAGGACGCATAAAGCGAGGGTGAGGCCTATCATTTTCACGGGGATTTCTGTAATAGGTAGTCCGGCAAGAACAGCGGGGCTGGTAAGAATATGCCCACAGAGTCCCCCAGCGCCTGCATATTCTAATTCTGTTGGGGCTGAGACTAATAGGGCTAGTGTCATTGAAGCAGCCAGAACGGTAAATGGTAAAAGCCCAATTCTTAGCCAAGTTCGCGCAATTCTTTTTTCACGTATAAGACGTACGCCCCAGGATAAAAATACCGGTATTATGAGAAGGGAAGCCAACCCAAAGGATTGCAGCATCAAATCGCTAATGATTGCACCGATGGTGCCCATTACGTTCTGGGCGACGCTGGCAGTTGCGGTGTTGAGAGAAGGATCGGTGTGATTGTGGCTGGCAAAAGCAAAAGCAAAGAATAGAGAGAAGGTGACTAGTGTAAATCCGCCTGCTTGCAGCGCTAATCTGCGGATTTTTGCGCGCATAGCCGCCGGTAAGAATTTCGTTTTTTTTGAGCTTGCTAACATCATAGTTACGCTTCTAATACGGTAGCAATTCTCTTCAGGGCTTCTTGAGCCGTCGGTTTATCGTGAACCAAACAAACTCGAAGATACCGCGCCGCCGGATTCTTGCCGGTGAAGGGGTCGTCTTGGGCCATATACCCACCAGGCATACACTTCACGGCTGCTTTTCGCCATAATTGTAGGGCAGCAGCTTCGCCATCACCCACGTCTAACCATAAATAAAAGCCACCGGGCGGACTCGAGAACCCAGGGATGTGGCCAAGAATAGACTCCGCAATATCAAACAAATCAGCGTAATGGGCGCGGTTTATATCCACATGGGCTTCATCATTCCAAAGTGCTTCACCTGCCGCTAATATCGGTAGAGGCACGGCAACAGACGCATAACTACGAATCGTACGATACGCATCAATGAGGTTTGGGTCACCTGCAACAAAACCACAGCGTAACCCCGGTGCTGAAGAGCGCTTTGAGAGGGAATGGAGAACGACGACGTTACTGAGATCACCACCGAGTTTTGCACAAACCTGTAAGCCACCAATCGGCGGGTCGCCTCGATAAATTTCCGAATAACATTCATCAAAGGCGAGTATAAAATCGTGCCGTCGTGCGAGATCAATTAGCTTGACCAAATAGTCCATTGACCCACTGGCACCCTGTGGGTTCGACGGATTGCATAGATAGACCAGCGCTGTCCGTTCAAGGATGTCAGGGTCAAGTCCTGAATAATCGGGCATAAAGTTATTGCTTGCGGGCGCGGCGATTGGGTAGGGCTCACCCCCGGAGAAAACTGCGGCGCCATAGTATACTTGGTAAACTGGGTTGGGGACCAGCACCGCATAAGGCTTTTGATTGCCTGTCGGCCTGTCGCGCGGTACTGCTAATAAGGCCATATGAAAGAGTGCTTCTTTCGTGCCCGCGCAGGGAAGGACGTTACGTTCACCGTCTATCATCCCTTCGGGTAATCCGTATCGACGAGTGAGCCAATTCGCGCAGGCTGTTCGATAGGTGTGGGTCCCTGGGTGCGGCGGATAATTACCCCATTTTTCTGCATTTTCAGCAATGATTTTAGCAACGAAATCTGGTTGTGGAATTTTCGGCTCGCCTATCTGCAGAGCAATTTCATCTATGCCTTCTGGCTTTGGCACACCTTCTAATAGTTTTGCTAGGCGCCAAAAGGGATAAACCGCTAATTCGTCAAAAGCTGGATTTTTCATTTATTACGTCATTGAACACAGAATTATAAATGGCAAATAAATATATGCGTTATTTGGGATATTTGGAAATAAAAATAAGTTTCTGTTGTCAGCTTTTTTGTTTTTACTTAGATCGAGCTCGTTTAGCGCTGACAAAAAAGAGGGGAGCTTTAGCTCCCCTCATGAGGTTGTGTCTTTTTTATTTTAGGGAAATTCTTATTAGAATCTTTTACTGTGGGGGTACTAATCCCAGCCTTCCCTGTAAGGCTTACATGGTCTGTGAGCCTCGCCCAAACTCAGGATAGGCCTCCATTCCAAGTTCGTCCTTATCAAGGCCAATGTCCTCTGCCTCGTCATTGACTCGGATGCCGACAGATTCTTTTAGGACGTACCACACGATAGCGCTGGTAATAGCCACAAAGGCGCCGATTGCGACGATACCAATCGCTTGAGTTAGAAGCGACCCACTGCCGAAGATGCCTACCGCGAGGGTGCCCCAAATGCCGGCAACCAAGTGGGCCGAGATTGCACCTACAACGTCGTCGATCTTCAGCTTGTCTAGAAGCGGTACAGCGATTGCAACTAGGACACCACCGATCGCGCCAATTATAATAGCGTCAAGGTGGTTTTGGAGGTCGGGGCCCGCAGTGATGGAAACCAGCCCCGCGATAGCGCCGTTGAGCGCAAACGTGAGATCGATCTTCTTGTACAATATCTGCGCCGCGATCATTGCAGCTACCACGCCTCCTGCTGCCGCCAGGTTTGTATTAACGTAAACAATGGCGATTGCTGATGCGTCAGCAGCACTGCCCAGCGCTAGCTGAGAGCCACCGTTAAAGCCAAACCAGCCGAACCAAAGAATAAAGGTTCCTAAGGTAGCGAGAGGCAGATTTGCGCCCGGAATGGGTTGCACCTCTCCATTCGGCCCGTATTTACCTTTACGCGCGCCGAGTATCAGAGCGCCGGTAAGGGCTGCCCAGCCACCGGTAGAATGTACCAACGTAGAGCCGGCAAAGTCGGAGAAGCCCATAGCAGCGAGCCAGCCCCCACCCCAGACCCAGGAAGCCTGGACCGGATAAATAAAGGCTGTTAGGACCACGACGAAAATAAGGAATGGCCACACTTTGATTCGTTCAGCGACGGTGCCGGATACAATCGACGCCGCAGTGGCAACGAACACCATCTGGAAGAACCAGTCGGACATGACCGAATAGCCACCTTTCACAACGCCTGCGACAAGTTCAGGCGTCTTCTTTTCGGCATTTAGAAGCGCTAGCTCTGCCTCTGAAGTATTGTATAGAAGGCTGAAACTGCCTATCCAACCACCCTCTGGTACGTCTGTGTACATCAAGTTGTACCCGATCAGGTAGAACATGATCCCCGCAATTGAATAGAGAGCTATATTTTTCAGGCAGATTGCAGCCGTATTCTTTGTGCGCACTAGGCCGGATTCTAGCATTGCGAATCCTGCCGCCATGAGCATGACAAGAAAACCATGTACTAAGAACGAGAAGGTATTAAAAACGAATGCCGCCTCGTCTGTAACGGCGGCAAGAGTTGGGACCGTCATCATCGGCAGTATTGCTGCGCCGAGACCGACAGGCCAAATCAGAGACTTAGCTAGTTTCATTAAATTTCTCCTTGTTAACATGCCCTAGAGGGCGTCGCCGTCGGTTTCACCAGTGCGTATGCGGACGGTTTTAGATAGATCTGACACAAAGATTTTGCCATCACCGATTTTTCCCGTGTTGGCTGCGTTTTGTATCGCTTCTACAACAGCATCGGCTTTATCATCGTCGCAGCCGACCTCAATTTTAACTTTCGGCAGGAAGTTCACGGCATATTCTGCGCCGCGATAAACTTCGGTTTGGCCTTTTTGGCGGCCGAACCCTTTCACTTCGCTAACCGTCATGCCTTCCATGCCCAGAGCCGTTAGGGCCTCGCGCACCTCATCAAGCTTGAAAGGCTTGATGATCCCCATGACTAATTTCATTTGAACTTTCCTTTCCTTGAGACCATTCACTAATAGGCCCAGCAATAATTTACTGGGCTGAGTCAAACATAGATTTTACCTTCCTCTTCAAAAACTATGCCGTTTGGCTATAGGTCAAAAAGTATAGTTATATCAATAGGATATAAGTCTCCTCCTTAATCATATATTCAGGCAATGAGCAAAAAATAGACAGCTATATATATCCTGATTAATTTTTATGCACTTATGGACCTGTTATCGGTTCTTAATCTCTGGACAGTTGTTTAACTGCGGGTTTAGGGTCAGCATATGTCTTCTTTAATAAATTCAAGCCGCTCGCAAGTCTTGGTCGTGGGTGGCGGTATGGCCGGATTCATGTTGGGATTAACTCTGGCTAAGCAGGGGATGGCTGTCACGATTGTAGATCGCGAGCCGGCTAGTTCCGTTCTATCGCGATCGTATGATGGTCGCGCTTCCGCTATCGCGCATGCGTCGGCAAATATTTTTAAGTCGATGGGACTTTGGGAGAGTTTGGAGGATGCTGCTTCTCCTATTTTTGATATTAGAGTGGCAGACGGACATCCGTTGCGTGGTATATCGCCCTTATTTTTACATTACGATCACACAGATCTGGGTGATGAACCATTCGGTTACATTATTGAGAATCGCGCGATACGAGAAGCGTTGCACGCTGACGGAAACAGAACGCCCGGTCTTCAGATAATCAGCCCCGCCTGCGTGTCGGCTTTGGAGTGCGATGGTTACAGCGCTGTAGCGCATACGAAAGAAGGGCCTTGCATCGAAGCGGACTTGGTCGTCGCGGCGGACGGCCGCAATTCGACGCTCCGAAACCTATCGGGTATAGGCCACACCGAGCATCGCTACGAGCAGAAATCCATTGTTTGTACGGTGGTACATGAAAGAGAGCATCAGGGAGTGGCGGTGGAGCTCTTTTTACCGAATGGTCCCTTTGCAATGTTACCGATGACCCTTAACCGAAGCAATGTGGTGTGGACCGACCGATCTGATTTGGCTGATTATTATCTAGATTTGAGCGAAGAGAGTTTCCTAGAAGAACTTCGTCAGCGATTTGGTGACTGGCTAGGCGCTATCGAACTGACTGGACCTCGGTTTGCGTTTCCGCTCGGCGTCTTGCACGCGGATCGGTACACGGATACTAGGCTGGCACTTATTGGAGATGCAGCGCACGCCATTCATCCGATTGCTGGTCAAGGGCTCAATTTGGGGTTGCGCGATGTGGCGGCCTTGGCGGAATTAATTGTTGATGCAAAAAGATTGGGTTTGGATATAGGCTCGTCGGCGGTTTTGGAGCGCTACGAACGCTGGCGCAGATTCGATAATTTAATCTTAATTGCAGTCACAGACAGCCTTAATCGATTGTTCTCCAACGATGTAGGGCCTATTAGGTTAGCGCGGGACGTTGGCCTGTCGATAGTCAATAAAATGCCCCCGGCCAAAAAGTTTCTTATGCGTCATGCTATGGGATATGTAGGCGACTTGCCCCGCTTAGTGCGCGGTAAGGACCTTTAACGCAAAACCATTAATACAGATTCACGGTTCCCGGCTAAGACCACTAGCAGTGATCGCAGCCAAATATCCTTCCCAGATAGTCTGTTGGTTCTGTCCCAATTCGTAGAGAAACGCCCAGGTAAAAATGCCAGTATCATGAAGGTCGTCAAAATTGATTTTGATTGCATAATTGCCAATTGGCTCTATTCCTATAATCCCAACATGTTTTCGGCCGGAAATCACTATTTTTTCAGAGGGATTATGTCCCTGCACTTCGGCTGAAGGACTCTCGACGCGAAGTAATTCTGCTGGGAACATAAAAGAACTCCCGTCATCAAAGTCTACTTCGAGGATCTTTTGCTCTTTGTTTAGCCGTATTTCCGTCGGCCAATGTTCTGTTTGAAAGGTCATGGCAGTTTGAGGCTAAACGCCGCTATTGGTCCAAAGAACGCGCTTCGTCGACTAACATGATAGGGATGCCGTCTCGAATTGGGTAAGCTAGCTTCGCCTGCTCACTTATAAGCTCCTGGTTTTCATGATCATATTGAAGCGGTCCTTTTGTGATTGGACAGACAAGCATTGCAAGCAATTTTGGATCTACCGCAGCTAATTTTTGAGCCATTTAGCACCATATTTTGAAAACGTATTAACGACTAGGTTAAAAAAATTTGCCTTACATAAACCGTAAGGTGAACAAGGTGACACTATAGAAACTATTGTTTATCGTTACTTGCGCCGTTGTTACTCATGATCGCCATATTGATCAAAGCGGCTAATATTTCAATTCTATTTTCCAGCGTCGGCGCTTCCAGCAACGCTTGTTTTTCTGACGGCTCGAAGGGGCATATCATCGCGATTGACGTAACCAGCCTCTCACAAGGTGCTCCTTCAATCGCATCCCAATTAGCATCCATACTATTTATATCAAAGTATTGTCTCAATGAATTAAGAAATTCACCGCGGTCTGGAATTGCACCAGATGACTCTTCCAGGTCGGGTGCGTAAGGTTCCCAATTGGGAACCACGCGCCGATAACCACGTTCCGTTTCTAGTTCTTCAACAATGTCAAATCGCGCGGTCCCCTTTAGCGTAATCAGGTATCGCCCGTCATCGTGTTCCTCGAAGCTTATAATACGTCCAGCGCAACCCGTGCTATAGATCTTTGGGTTTTCCGCATTGTCTGACCCGTCAGTAGGCTGGATCATCCCGATCATGCGATCAGTTTTTAAGGCATCCGATGCCATATTTAGATATCGAGGCTCAAATATATTTAGCGGCAGACACCCTCTAGGCAACAACAGCACGCCGGTTAAGGGAAATATCGATATCGTAGTACCGAGATCCTCGAAGGTGGGGTCGAAGACACTCATGAAAATAAAATCGTCGATAGACTTTGCCGTCCATCGATAGTTACAGGGTCCTCCGAGCCAAGAGCTTCGAAAATTTTGATGAGTTGTTTGCGCGCCGCCTCTTCATTCCATTTACGATCGCTTCTAATAATAATTAAAAGATGCTCAACTGCGTCCTCGCTGTGTCCTTGCGCAAATAGCGCGAGCGAAAGATCGAAGCGTGCTTGATGATCCTTGGGATTTGCCGCGACCGCAGCCTCCAGCTCTGAGGATTGGCCCATGGCCTCGGCTGCTTCGCCGGCCAGCTCTAAAGCCGCCCGCACGGCACTGATTTCCGGTTCGCTTTGTCTGTCTGCCGGGACTTCGTCGAGTAGATTTTTGGCTGCGTCTGATTGACCGGCCGCTATCAAGCATTTGGCCATACCTGCTGTGGCAGCAATATTGTCTGGTTGTTGTTGAAGAATTTGCGTGTAAATACCGGCCGCGTTTTCTGGATCGCCCCCTTCCAATAACGCGCCGGCTTGATCTAGAGCTGCATCCAGCGGTGACGGCCCCACCGCGCCGCCAGCAGTCTTGATAACGCGGTCAATGAAACTGCGAATTTGGCTCTCTGGTTGTGCTCCGACAAAGCCATCAACAGGTCGACCTTTGACAAATGCGAAAACTGCAGGAATTGACTGAACCTGGAGTTGTTGGGGGATTTCCGGATGTTGTTCTATGTCTAACTTTACAAGTTTGACCGAGCCTGCTTTTTCCTGAACCACTTTTTCGAGTATTGGCCCTAGTTGTTTGCAGGGACCACACGATTCGGCCCAGAAATCGACAATGATGGGTACTTCTTGACTGGCGGCAATCACGTCATTGGAAAACTCTGCGGTAGAAGTATCCTTGATCAAACCGGGCGTACCTGTGAGATTGCCAAGCGTTTCGGGTGGGTTTGTGCTTATATCATTCATAGGTACCTTTTCCCTGACCAAACCAATTTTTACGTCGCTTCCAATCCATCTTTAAAGCGTCTTGTTTCTGCACCAAGAGTTAGGCCGCACGCAGGACTAAGTCAATTCCGCAAAGTCGATCACGTCCGGCATGCGATCTTACGATCTGAAAAAATTTAGAAAAATTTTTGTTTGATTCCCCTAAAATTAGATGGACGAACATAATTTTGTATAAGAAATACCGGTTTAATAAAAGTAAGAGAATAGAAAATCTTCAGGATGACTTCTTGAGTTCGCTCCTCTTTAATTTTCTAGTTGCGCGACCAATTACTTGCAAACATCGCTACCATCCGTATTATCCCCTGTCTTAAGCGCGGGCGTAGCTCAGGGGTAGAGCGCAACCTTGCCAAGGTTGAAGTCGTGAGTTCGAATCTCATCGCCCGCTCCATTTTTCTTTACTCAATCTGAACAGACATTCGATCGATGCATAAAGGGTTTGCAAAAAATCCGGATATCGTCGCGTCAAGCGCTTGCGCCCAGCGGTGAGGCGCGTATAAATCCGCCATCGGGAGGACAACTGGTATGAAAAATAAAAAGGCGCCTGATATCGATGTCGCTTTGGATGCGGTCAAAGATGGCGATTTAATCTTTTTCGGTGGCTTTGGCACGGGTGGCGTGCCGATCGCGCTTATTCAAGGGCTAATTAAGAAAGGCCTTAAAGACCTAACCATTGTTTCGAACAACGCTGGTGCTGGCCACAACACCATAGCGTCTTTACTTGACTCTGGTGCTGTTAGAAAGGTCATTTGCACCTTTCCATATTCGCGCGGATCAGTAGTTTTTAACGAGCTGTATCACTCTGGCAAGATCGAACTTGAGTTGGTCCCCCAAGGCACGTTAGCTGAACGTATGCGAAATGCTGGTTCTGGACTCGGAGGATTCCTAACGCCGACGGCACTGGGTACGGAGATCGCGAAAGGCAAGCCTTTAATTGAGGTGGATGGTAAAACCTACGTTTTGGAAAAGCCATTGCATGCGGATATTGCCCTGATAAAAGCTGATAAAGTTGATCCCCGTGGTAATCTGACTTACAGATTGGCAGCGCGGAATTTCAATCCAGTGATGGCGATGGCCGCAAAATATACAATCGCGCAAGTAACCAGTGAAGTAGCTTTAGGTGACATAGACCCGGCGGTGGTGGTAACGCCAGGCGTATATGTGGACTGCTACGTAATAGACAAGGGGGAGTTGGTCGAATGACACAAGTATCGCTTCCAAACGATAAGCTTTTGAGCCGCGATGCAATAGCGAAACGTCTGGCGGCCGACTTGCGGCCGGACTGGGTCGTCAATCTAGGGATTGGCATGCCGACCCTGACGACGAAGTATGTGACACCGGAACAAGACATCATNTTCCACAGTGAAAACGGCATTATTGGCATGGGCCCCCCTCCGCCCTCGGAAGACGAAGATGATGATTTACGCGATGCCGGGAAAAATTTCACGACACTCATCCNAGGCGCGGCGCTTGTCCATCNTGCGGATTCCTTTGCNCTTGCCCGCGGCGGCCGGCTCGATTGCGCGGTGCTTGGTGCCTTTCAGGTCGCGGCCAATGGTGATCTCGCAAATTGGCGTTTGCCTCAGGACCCAACTGGCAATATCGGTGGCGCAATGGATATCGCTACTGGCGCTAATGAAGTCTTTGCCATGATGACCCATGCGACTAAGAGCGGGGAATCAAAATTAGCCGAAACACTTACTTATCCGGTAACCGCGCTTGCCTGCGTCACCAAANTCTTTACAGATATGGCGGTGATTTCTGTAACGGAAAAAGGATATCGATTAGACGAAACTGCCCCGGGTATATCGGCGGACGTGGTCCAAGCTTTTACGGACGCACCGCTGCAAATTGCTGATACGCTGTGCGATATAGCTGCGTAAGAAGGAGCCCGAAATTCCTATGGCATCATTGGTGGAAATTCGGGGCCTGGTTTATGAATACCCTGGATTCCGCGCGCTTCATGATCTATCGGCGACAATTGAAAAAGGGACTATCACCGCTTTGGTCGGCCCTAACGGTGCGGGCAAAACTACCTTCCTAAGGTGCCTCGCCGCTTTGGAAGCACCC
Organism: Rhodospirillaceae bacterium; assembly: GCA_002715005.1. Taxonomy (GTDB): domain Bacteria; phylum Pseudomonadota; class Alphaproteobacteria; order UBA8366; family UBA8366. Next base: position 55,974 of record PAXN01000003.1, on the reverse strand, counting down.
TATTCCGGGACCATTAAGTTAGATGGGCTGAACATTCATTCCAACCCGCGCCTTAGCCACACGCAAATGGGCTATTTGTCAGATTTTTTTGGTCTCTACGATGACCTCACCGTCGGCCAATGTCTTTCCCATCGAGCTTATGCCCAAGAACTCGTCGCCAACAGGGCAGCTGAAGCAATTGAGTGGGCGGCGGGTGCGGTAAACCTGTCCGATAGACTTCGCCAAAAAGCCGGTGAGCTGTCGCGCGGCCTGCGCCAACGCCTTGCCATAGGTCAGGCTATCATTCACAAGCCGAAACTTCTATTGCTCGACGAGCCTGCGTCAGGCCTAGACCCTGAAGCACGCGATGACCTTGCGACCTTGCTGACCCGATTGCGCGATGGCGGTATGACAATCGTTGTGTCTTCTCATATATTGGCGGAACTGGAGGCTTATTCGAGCCACATGCTGATTATCGATAAAGGTCATATCGTAGATCATGCTATTGTTGGCGACGCCGCGTTAGGGTCAGAAAGTGCAGCGCTGACGGTTCAATTGATGGAACCGCACAAAGATTTTGAAAAAATATTGCTCCACGTTGCTGAGATCACCCGTATGACCGATACCGCTGCGCAGATTTCGCTAAAGGGCGGTCCGACAGCTCAACGGGATTTGTTGAAAAAATTGATTGCGGCCGGGGCACCCGTCATTTTCTTCGGGCCAGATAAGGTCAATTTACAAGACGCCTATATCGAACGCATGCGTGAGGGCAGGGCATCATGATTTTAAACCCGGAACTGCGGCGGAATTTCTGGCTTGAGCTCTCCGCACAGCGTCTTATCGCCATGCCGGTGGTGTTAGGCTTGGTGTTTTGGATTGTTGGATTGAATGGTGGCGAGAGTGCCGTCAGTAGCGCCGCTCTTATAGCGTTTCACCTCATCGTTTATTTTTGGGGGACACGCCGAGCTGCTTCTGCAATCGCTACTGAATTAAATAGCGGCACGTGGGACGATCAACGCATGTCTCCAATCGCCGCGTGGCCGATGGGGTGGGGAAAGTTGTTTGGCTCGACGGCCTATGTTTGGTATGGCGGCGGTATTTGCATTTCGGTTTTCTTGGGCGCGAATTTAGGTGTGTTTTTTTATAATGGAGGGGCCCCCGTTTTGTGTTTGGCGGTCATTCTGGTGCTGATCGGGCTTTTGGGTCATGGGGTCGCGCTGGCACTGTCCCTAATGCTGCTCCGCAAACAAAAATCGATGCGCCGTGTGCCGGTTTCGGTGTGCCAGATAGCGGGACTTATTGCGATTTACGGTCTTTCTTNTTTTCTTTTCGTTGAAATTTTTGTCACGTCGCTACCGTCTGCCAACGTGATGGAAAACGTTGTGTGGTTCGGAGGGTCCGTTTCCTTCTGGACATTCACCCTTGCGACGATGATAAGTTTTGTTGGTTGGGCGCTGCTCGCTGTTTACCGTTTGATGCAAAGTGAGCTGCAATATCAAATCCGCCCTTTTGCGTGGCTTGGGTTTACGGTTTTCCTAATGATTTACGGGACGGGCTTGGTCTATGAGCGGCTGCTATCAAACCCGGTAGGCCTTTATATGTGGCTCGCACTTCCGTTGTTCGTTGCTGTGCTTGCACTCTACATTGCTTTTTTTCTGGCACCTAAAAACATCGTACTATTCCGGAAATGGCTCGCGGCCTTTCTGCATCAGGAATGGGCGCCCTGTTGGCGTTTGACGCCGGTATGGTTCCAATCTTTTGGCCTTCTTTGGCTTGTCGGTGCGATTTTGATCGTAATGCTCTTAAGCCAAGGCGGGCCGGTTACTGTCCGTGCACAATTTTTTGGTATCCGCTTACATGAAATTTCGGCCTTTTACGTTTTGGCCGTGCTTTTGTTTGTCACGCGCGATCTAATATTTCTATTGTGGCTCAATCTAACGGGATCTAAAGGAAAACCAGATTTGGCAGGAGCCATATACCTTTTGGTTCTTTATAGTGTGCTACCGCCTCTGTTTGGGTTTGTCGGGGGGACGAGCCTGTTACCCATTGTAATTCCCTATCCGACGGACAACTTGCTTTGGGCAATTGGGCCGGTATCGATTCAAGTGTTTTGCCTTTTCCTGCTTTGCAGGAAGAGCTGGTCGGAAATAAGTCCGCAAGAGCCCGTTGTTATGAAGGGGTAAATTTAGTTTATTAAANNAAGACGTCTCATACAGGCTTAACTTGGAGGTCCACATGAAAACCAACAATACTATTATAAAGGTGGGCATCAATGGAAATCGAATATAGCGATCTTAGTCTTTCCCAGTAACGTGATATCTTTTTTACCTCGACGTTTGCTTCATTCGACGCATCTTAGCGAAGGGTTTTAAAAAGCGATGGACCGGCCGGCAGTCGCTTCCTGGTGCTTCTATGACTGGGCTAGCTCGGCCTTTAGTGCGGTTATTGGCACTTTTATTTTCAGCGTTTATTTTGCACAGGCTGTTTATGGTGATGCGACCGAGGGCAGCGTTGTGTGGGGCTATGCAATTGGCGGTGCGGGGCTCGNTGTGGGACTGGTAGGCCCGGCCCTGGGAGCCATTGCCGATCAAAGCGGCCGCCGAAAGCCTTGGGTTGCGGGGTTTACTGCGCTTTGCATTGTTTCTACGGCGCTGTTGTATTTTGTGGAACCAGACCGCTCCTTTGTGTTCATTGCGGTCGCCTTGGTGGTGGTTGCCACCATTGCATTTGAATTCGGAACGATATTTTACAATGCATCGCTTCAGGCGGTGGCATCCAGCGCCATGCTTGGTCGGATTTCCGGCTGGGGCTGGGGCGTTGGGTATTTTGGCGGCCTAAGTTGCCTCGTTGTGGCGCTGTTTGGCCTGATACAAGCAGAGGTACCCTGCTGCGGCTTCAGCACCGATGCGTCCCAGCATATACGTGCCACGGCGTTGTTGGTAGCGGTTTGGTTTGGTTTGTTTGCTATCCCTTATTTTTTCCTTGTGCCTGACCCTTCGCCATCGGATCGCACGGTGTGCCAGCTTGTCGTGTCGGGCCTGGACCAATTGCACCGAACCTTCAAAGATGTTCGGCGTCACAAACCCATCGCCATTTTTTTAGTTTCGAGTGCGCTATACCGTGATGGATTGACGACGTTGTTCGCTCTTGGCGGGCTTTATGCGGCGGGCGTTTACGAAATGAATATTCAAGAAATCATGATTCTCGCCATCGCGTTAAATGTCACGGCTGGATTGGGGGCGTTTGCCTTCGCGTGGATGGATGACAAGATCGGATCAAAAGAAACGGTCCTGGCATCCTTGGCAGGTTTGGTACTCTTTGGATTGGTCATCTTGTTTATTGATGATCAAACGGTTTTCTTTTGGCTCGCCCTTGGCCTTGGCATTTTTGTTGGGCCCGCCCAAGCGGCCAGTCGGTCGTTAGTAGCGCGTTTGTCGCCCGATAATATGGAAACTGAAATGTTCGGTCTCTATGCCATGACAGGAAAGTCGGTCGCCTTTCTGGGGCCAGTATTTTACGCCATGGCGACGGATTTTTTCGAAACCCAACGCGCCGGTTTCGCAACGATTTTGACGGCTTGGGTGCTCGGCGGTTTGTTGTTGGCCTTCGTTTCCGCGCCGTCGTCTAATGACGAAAATGCCGCATCCCGGTAAATACCATGGCAATGCCTGCCTCGTCGGCTGCTGCGATGACTTCTTCGTCGCGGATGGAGCCGCCGGGCTGAATGACCGCTTCCGCGCCTGCCTCCGCGGCTGCCAGCAATCCATCGGCAAAGGGAAAAAAGGCATCGGACGCGAGCACCGACCCGGTTGTGCGCAACACTTTTTCACTTGCGGCTTCGGCTGCTTCCTTAGATTTCAGCGCTGCGATCCGCGATGAGTCAACCCGGCTCATTTGCCCAGCGCCCATGCCAACCGTAATACCGTTCTTAACATAAATAATGGCGTTTGATTTAACGTGTTTGCAGACTGTAAAGGCGAAGAGAAGGTCCGAGATTTGTTGCGGAGTCGGGCTTTTTTTTGTCACTACCTTGATGTCTGCTTCCCCGATATGGCCGTTGTCTCGCGACTGCGCAAGAAAGCCGCCTGCGATGGTTTTAATCGTGCGCCCTGGCGAAACAGGATCAGCCATTTTGCCGGTGATTAATACGCGAAGATTCTTTTTAGCAGACAAAATTTTGCGCGCTTTTGCATCCACGTCTGGCGCGATCACGACTTCTGCGAATAAATCCGCGATTTTCGCCGCGGTGTCGGCGTCCAAGGTTTGATTGAGGGCGATGATACCGCCAAACGCACTGACCGGGTCGCAGGTGAGCGCTTTGGAATAAGCGTCGCTTAGAGTGGCGCCCATGGCTACCCCACACGGGTTGGCGTGTTTGATGATGGCGCAGGCTGGTTGCTGGAACTCGGAGACCAATTCAAAAGCCGCATCCGTATCGTTTAAATTATTATAGCTAAGCTCCCTTCCCTGGATTTGTTCGGCGGTGGCAACGCCTGTTCGCGCTGGGCCGCCGAGATAAAGAGCAGCCTCTTGATGGGGGTTTTCACCGTAGCGCAACTTTTGTTGCAATGTTCCGCGGGTGACTAGGCGTTCGGGGAATAATTCCCCTCTTTGCGCTGCGAACCAACTCGCGATCATCCCGTCATAAATGGCGGTATGGGCATAGGCCTCTTCGGCAAAGCGTCGGCGTAATTCCGCAGACGTCGCCCCTTTATGGGCGTCCATGGCGGCCTGTACTTCGGCGTATTGGCTGGGATCGGTCACTACGGTTACTGCGCCGTGATTCTTTGCTGCGGCGCGGATTAGGGCGGGACCGCCGATATCGATATTTTCGATGCAATCTTTGAACGGCGCGCCCTTGGCAACAGTCGCTTCGAACGGATAGAGGTTCACCACCACTAAATCGATGGGCGCAATATCATACTCGTCCATTTGTTTTTGGTGATCGTCGAGGTCGCGCCGCCCGAGAATGCCGCCGTGAATTTTTGGATGGAGTGTTTTAACGCGGCCGTCCAATATCTCCGGCGACCCTGTATAGTCGGCCACCTCGGTCACAGCGATTCCTGCATCACCAATGGCCTGAGCCGAACCGCCCGTTGAAAGGATTTGTACGCCGGCTAAATTTAAATAGCGCGCAAACTCGATGAGTTCCGTTTTGTCGGAGACGGAAATAAGGGCGCGGACAATGGGCGTATCGGTCATCTAGGGTTCCTCTATAGTATTTTATTTTAGGATCTTGGTTGGTACTCGGGGACGAGTGTACCAAGCAGCTTTAATGTTTTCACTTGATCGCGTTCGCGCGCGGATATCTCGAGTTTCTCGATTTCGCGGCGCAGCACTCTTAAATCACGCAACGACGGTGCGGCTAGAAATAGCCCAGGATTTTCGGACGCCATTAGGCTTTCTGAACCAAGCAGGAGCTCTTCGTGCAATTTTTCNCCAGGCCTGAGCCCAGTAATTTTAATTTTGATCTGCTCACCGGGTTTTTGGCCGGATAGTCGGATCATTTGCTCCGCAAGATCATAAATCCGTACTGGGTCGCCCATATCAAGTACGAATATTTTACCGCTGGCGGCTGGGTCAATATCCCCTTGGACTGATGCTTGCAGAACTAGCTCCACAGCTTCACCAGCTGTCATAAAATAACGTGTGATATCAGGATGCGTAACTGTAAGCGGACCGCCATTAGACAGTTGGCGCTGAAAAAGTGGTACGACGGACCCTGTGGATCCCAAGACATTACCGAAGCGGACTGTCACATACCGGGTGCCGCCGCCGTCGCGTTCAGCCACGTCCAAGGCCTGACAATAACTTTCCGCTAGCCGCTTGGTAGCCCCCATTACATTGGTTGGATTAACTGCTTTATCTGTCGAAATTTGTACCATGAGGCCAACGCCGCCTCCGCGGCAAGCGTCGGCGACAATTTGGCTGCCGACGGTGTTTGTCAGCACACCTTCAATGGGGTTGGCCTCGACCATCGGTACATGTTTCAAGGCTGCCGCGTGGAATACCAAAGAGGGCTTGAAACGCGCGATAACACCTTTAATCTGGGCCTGATCGCGAACGCTCCCGAGTATGGCTTCCCGGGCGAGGTCCGGATGTCTGTTACTGAGTTCCATTTCTATTTGGTAAAGATGGAACTCTGCGCTATCGAGCAGGATTATTTGGGACGGTTCCAAATCAGAAACCTGGCGGACCAACTCACTGCCGATAGTGCCGCCTGCGCCGGTTATAAGGACACGTTTGCCGGCGATAAGTAGTTTCATTGCGTTTCGGTCCAAGACGGCNTCAGGGCGACCGAGTAAATCTGCAATTTCGATTGGCCGCGTTTCGTTTCCTTCCTCGACACTTGCTTTCAACTCTCCGAGCCGCGGGAGCCGTGCCATGGTTAATCCGCGCTTCTCGGCAATTGTCAGGAGTTCTCGAATGATCGATCCGTCCAGATTCTCAACAGTTAAAACTAAACGCTGAATCTTCTGATGCCGCTGTATATCCAGCACTGAGGCGATTTCATTAATGTTCGCGACAACTGGTACGCCATGGATTTCCCGTCCGACACGATTGCCTTTATGGTCGATAACGCCGATCACGTTATATGCGGCGTCTCTATCGCGCGCTTGAGCTCGAATAAAGGTCTCAGCCGCGTCCCCCGCGCCGATCAGCAGTACCGGAACACGACGATGATCAGATCGTTCGAACAAATATTCAACGTGGCGGTCTTTGAGTAGTCTATAGCAAAAGCGCGGACCCCCTAACAAAGCCATCAAGAGAAACCAATGAATGAGCGGCACTGACCTCGGCATAGCCTCTAATCGCGTTAGAACGAAAAGAACTGGCAGGAATATCATTATGGAAAGAGTAACTGTTTTGGTGATTGTAAGCAGGTCATCGACAGATGCGTATCGCCAAATGCCCCGATACATTTTGCCAACCAAGAATACAGTCATGGCAATTGCGGCGAAGCCTAAAGTGCTGGGAATAAGAAAATCTTTTGTATAGGGGAAAAACGCATCGCCAAGGCGTAAATATAGCGCTAGCGGGAAAGAGATCGCCGCCATAACGGTGTCGTGGGCCAGCGCAATGCGGGCACGATTGAGTCGCGGAACTAAGATCATCGTTGGCGTTCATAAACGGCGGCAAGGGTGCTGACAAGCGTCACGATTGTATTATTTATTCTGGTTCGCACGCCAATTGGCAACTTCTTGCAATCCCTGCTCTAGGTTGAAGGGCGGTGTCCAGTCAGGAATTTTACCGTCAACAACCAAAGAGCCAACAAGCCGTTGAATAGATGAGGATGTTCCTGTGACCAGCCCTGCTAGTTGCAAAACGGATACTGGGCAGGGGATTAATCGTGTGGGACGTTTTAACGCTGCACAGAGATACCGGATTAGTTGAGTGGTTGAAATGGGGGGGCCATCGCTTGGTAGATAAATGCCTGGTGGCGTTGTAAGAGAGGCCCGAATCGCATTCGTTAGATTTCCGATAAATATGAGGCTACGACGATTTTGCAGGTTGCCAAGGGGTAGCGGCCACCCCCCTTCCACCGCATGAATAAGCTTTAGAAAATTGCCTTTAACGTAAGGCCCATACACTAGTGGTGGTCGTAAAATTGTAACGCCCATGTCTCCTGGTAAGGACAGTAAGGCGTGTTCGGCATCTGCTTTGGCGATCGCATAAGGATCACCGGGGGCAATTAGCGACGGCCCTGCCAATGGCGTGTCTGATTGCTCTCCGTGGACTTTGACCGAGCTCAAAAAGATAAACTTGTTGACGCCGGCCGCTGCCGACTGTTCGCCCAAATTTATGGTTCCCTCTCTGTTGGCGCGGTCATAGGCCGCGATCGCTTTTGGCATCGATTTTTGTTCATTTATCTTGTGAACGCGTGCAGCGAGATGAACCACTGCATGCGCACCTTCTAGAAAGGGCCGCCAATCATTAGAGGCACTGAGGTCGCCAACGAGANCGCGTCCGGCTGTGCGCACCCGCCAGCCTGCTGCTGATAGCTCGGGGATCAAACGTCGTCCGATAAATCCACCCGCACCGGTTACCAGGACGGTCTGGGTCATCGCGACATCCAGCGAAGCAGAAAGGCCACGATGACGAAAGCGATGGCTAATGCAAACCAGGGTTCTTCAAGGGACCAGTGAGACGTAGCTATCAACAAAATGCCCGCTAAAAACACAGATGTGCTAACCGCGGCATGGGTTTTACCCGATTGCACGGCCGTTTGATAAAAATGCTGCCTATGTGCCTGCCAAATTGGTTGTCGGTTTAGGGAGCGGCGGATAAGTGTCACCGTTGCGTCGCACAGAAAGTAAAGCGGTAAAATTAATGCGGGCGCCCAGAACCCTTTCAATGCAACAAAAATCAGTAGGCCGCCTAGCAAAAATCCTAAGGGTATGCTGCCCACATCACCCAAAAATACTTTGGCCGGATACCAGTTCCACCAGAGAAATCCTAACGCGGCAGAGACGAGCCCGACCGGTAACCATAAGTCCAGATCGATCAGGGCTGTCGAAGAAAATAGAAGCGCTAAACCGGAAGAGATGACCAAAGTTTCAACCGTGGCGATACCATCAATACCATCCATAAAATTAAAAAGGTTTATGAACCAGACCCAGACTAAAAATGTGATAAGACGATCAAGCCATACGGGTGCGAGACCCTGCAATAAAAACCCTTCGTTGGACAAAAAGGTCATCGTGACGCCAACGGCTAGAAATTGAGCGCAGAGGCGTATTACGATGCTTAGGCTACGTAAATCGTCTAGCCAGGATACTAACGCAAGCAACATAGCGCCTGCGAGAATAGCAAGTAGCAATGGCGAATGGCTTGCAGGGTATGCCCAGCAAAGGATCACGACCGTTATGACTGCGATGCCGCCACCGCGCGGTGTCGGGATTTTATGGCTACTTCGTTGATTCGGACAGTCTAGTATGGCGCGGCTTTTAAGTTGCGCTAGTACGAGTTTCGTCAAAACCCAAGAGAGGAGTGTGGCGCCGATGAAGGCGGGAATTTGCCAGTGCATGGCAGCGATATAGCCCTATGGAATGTTTTAAGGGATCAGTATAGCGTATCCTGAGCAATTGCGTTGATTTATGCGATCGCACTAATCGTTTGGAGGGGTACATTAACTTCCAGCTTCCGGCCAAGCATATCAAGCATCACACTAACGCGGTCTTTTTCGTTCAAGCGCTGAAAAAGGCCTACTTGGTCGGCAAGTGCCCCACCGGTAATATGCACAGCCTCGCCTTTCTTAAAAGGAAGTTGTTGTGCCAGTCTAACCGGCCCCTCATCTGCCTCGCGCGTCCTAATTTCGTCGACAACGCCCTCTGGTAAAGGCACAGGTCGTTCACCCATAGAGACCAAATGATTGACACCGAATGTTCCGTTGATCGGGTGCCACCGTTGTGCAGCGATATCAATTGCGACGAATATATAGCGCGGAAATAGCGGTGCAGTAATCTCTGCGACGCGGCGCGCATGGCGCGTGATCTTTCGGCATAGGGGCAAATATGTTTCGAATCCTTGCCGCTTTAGATTCCCTTCGGCTAGACGTTCTGAGCCCTGATGAGTGTAGACTACGTACCAGCTAGTCATGATTGATCGCCGTCAGCGGCTATATTTTTATCTTCGGAGACCCCCAATAGCTTGGGCACAATAATTCGGTCTCTCGGCCAAATTCGGCTTAATTGGTCAAATCTATCTTGTGGTTTGTTGACGTCCGTGAGGACGACCGCAGCAAGTTGGTCGATATCTCTATGGGAAGCTATAACGGGTAAGCCGGCAAACCCGGTATGATTTGTATCAGCGTCGATAATGCCAACTATTTGTACGTCCGTGTCGTTCGCGCAGAGAGTAAGGATCTCGGCAAGGTCGCTTGCTCCCGCAAGGGCGATCCGTCGCCATCCCCTCTTTTCGCACTCATGAAGAGTATCTGCGCACTGCTCCCTGGCACGACGGAAAAAGGTAAAAGAATAAGTCAGGTAGTCGGCGGTGAGGCGGGTTTTTTCTGCAAATCCTTGTGGGGTCAAATAATAGCTATAACGATTGGATGGTATTTGTTGGACCTTTATGAAGCCTTTCCGAATACAGCGTTTTAAATATGCATTTGCAAGGCCGAGGGCTATGCCCAAGTCGCTCGCCATTGACCGCTGCGTAATGGTATTATTGTCATGGACTGCGTTCAGAAGCCCAAGTGTGATTTCAGACTCATTGTCCATGGCTTCTGATTGGATTTTGGACTCTACCATAACGTCAAGCTAACCCAGATTTATCTAGTTTGCGGACTAAATTTATGTTCACAGCTCGAACGGTACCTTGTTCAACAACTGAACGTCAAGTTTTTGTGCGCTTCTTAACAGAGCGGAGATTGCTGATTTGGTCGCGCTTTAAATTTGACACTATGATAGTCAGAGCGTACGTCAAAACTCATTGTAGAATTTTTGGCGCGTTTATTTTTTGCTGCGAATACGGGATCGAATGGCAGATACCTCCCAGACCATTTATCAAGTGCCACAAATAGCGGTTATTGGGCTCGGGTATGTGGGCTTGCCGCTCGCTGTCGCATTGGCCCAGCATTACCCAGTCATCGGTTACGACGTGAATATAGAACGGGTCAAGGAACTAAAAGCTGGCAACGACCGCACCGGCGAAGTTTCACGAGACATCTTGTCGGGTTCAAGTTTAGCGTTGACTTGTGATTTTGCTGAGTTGAGACCAGTTGATGTATTCATCGTTGCGGTCCCAACCCCAGTGGATGAGCGGAATAAGCCAGATCTTGCATCGCTGAGATCTGCGTCAAAGATGGTAGGCGGTATTCTGGGCGCCGGTGACATTGTCGTCTTTGAAAGCACTGTTTATCCCGGCGTAACAGAGGAGGTTTGTGGCCGCATTTTGGAGGCAGAGTCAGGCCTTCGCTCAGGACAGGATTTTTTCCTTGGATATTCACCCGAACGCATCAATCCGGGTGATAAAGAACATACTGTTGATCGCATCACGAAAATAGTCGCGGGGCAAACCCCTATGGTGACAGAACAGCTAGAAGCGATCTACGGTTCTATCAACTCTGGTAATATTTACACAGCTACAGATATCCGAACAGCAGAAGCTGCAAAAGTGATTGAAAATGCTCAGCGTGACATCAATATTGCTTTTGTGAATGAGATAGCCGTTATTTTTGAGCGACTGGGGCTTTGTACTTATGACGTGTTAGACGCCGCAGGGACCAAGTGGAATTTTCTAAACTTCAAGCCTGGCCTCGTAGGGGGGCACTGTATTGGAGTAGACCCTTATTATTTAGCCCATGTTGCCGAAACTGCTGGCTTGGAGCCCGAAATTGTTCTAGCCGGTCGACGCATTAATGACGGCCTGAGTGCTGTCATCACAGCGCGTATTAATGAGCTATGTAACAAAGAGGACCGTATTCTGATTTTGGGTCTTACGTTTAAAGAGAATGTGCCCGATATTAGGAACTCCAAAGTGGTTGACTTGGTTNACCAACTACAAGCGTCCGGCCGAGAGGTTGATGTATTCGACCCTTTAGCTGACCCTCTTGAAACAGAACGTGAATATGGCATTCTTCTGGTTGATCAACCAAAGGGACCCTACGGCTGCGCGATTACTGCGGTTGCGCATAATATTTTTCAGCCGCAGATTCTATATGGCCTTTTGTCTGCCGGCGGGGTGGTCGCGGATATTAAAGGTATTTGGCGACGTGAAATTTGGCCTAATGGAATTCGATATTGGTCTTTTTGATTAGGCCGGCACTTTAATTTGACTGTAACGCCCATTTAACGGTTGTCGAGGATCGGCTTGTCGATCCTTCTATAACCAGCTGTTTCGACCGTTTCGCCAAGGTTGGATTGCCCAGATAGACGCTATCGGCTACGGATAAAACACCGCCGCTTATGCGGAAATACCAAGCTTTGCCACTTTTCGTGCGAAGAAGCGCAGTTCTATTATTTTGAAGAAGTGATGCGGTAACATCAGGGTGCAGATGAAAGCGCAGCACGAATTGATGCTCATCGTTGCCGATAAGAGTATCCTCGCCGCGGAAATCGAAACCCGATGCATCTACAAAGAAACGCCGGCGGTGCGTTAGACCGAATTTTTGCAGATAGCCTGTATGACTGGCGCTAAGCCAGCAATCCCCATCAATTTCTCCTCTATCACATTCAACTTCCAGCTTTTCGGATTCTGCACCGCCATATTTATGTAGAATGCATGAATTGGTATTTTCAATTGTTAGGGTAGAATGGGCTGCCGTGGTACGGCTGGCCCAAAGCCAATCCGCGTCCAAATTTGCGCGGGACCCACAATTAACGATTAAGCGATCTTTACCGGAACACGCTTCAAACCCAAACGTTCCGGCGCACCCAAAGGGCGCTATGGCGGCTGACGCCGGTTTTCCTGTATCCAATAAAATGGTCATCGATCCAGCGACAAAACGTTCGAATCTTGAATGGGGTATACTTGTTGGGGCTTTACCGTTGGATGCGGCTAAATCTAAAATATGCTCAATCAGAGAAGCGTTTGATTCGCCTCCGCCGTTGAATTGGCCGAAGCATCCGTCGCTATGCCGGAAAAATCGAACGATGGGACACATTCGATCAATTGCGTTGTTGAGATATTCAGGTATGCCCGCATTACTATTCGCGAAAGCCTTGCGCATCAGAATTATATCACTCAGCACGCGTAAATGGGTTTCAGGGCATCGCGACGCATGTCCGCCGTCCGCTAGGACTTGCCGGCTAAGCTCCCTAGATAAACCTGCAGAAAGACGATTAGAGATTTCTCCATTTAAAACAATTTCGCCGAATGCCTGACCAGCCAACGCGGTGATACGACCAGCGCCGTCGCGGTCGAATGTCGAGACGTGGTCCAGATGAGCGCACTGTCGGGCAACGCTCCTGCAAAACCTATCGCTAAAGCTTGGGCCGCTGCAATCGAACAATAAATGCGCCCAGCACAACCAATTGATGATACGACGACCGGTGATGTCGGATCGCCATACGGTTTCAGAATAATTAGAATGGCGGTCAATCCATTGGTCGACCAACAGGAGCGCTTTTTCCCTTGATTTCGGATGATCAAATGCACACAAATCGCCTAACCAATCAAAACTATGTGCGGCTATAACCCAATTTTTGCCAGGCCTTTGGGTCAACCAGATATTATCGTCTATCGGCGCGGTCGCGCCGGCGATTGATAATTGGCCATACAGGATAGAATGTGCTGTTTTAGGATCGGGGATCCTTGGAAGAGTGGTTTTGGGAAGGGTGCGAAAGTTTTTTGGTGCGTTTTGCGGCAGAAAAAACCCATAAAGAGGGGTTCGCTGTAAGCGGCGATAAAGTCTTTCGCGGAGGCCAAGCCCTCTATTTGGGAATGAACCTTTCAATATCAGAGCCTTCCGTTCGCCCTGTTGTACGCTGATAAGTCTTTTGAAGAAGACCGTATGTTTAACGCACGATCAAGACGGAATTTTCTGCATGTTCCATAACTTGGAAAGCGACGCTTCCCATAAAGAAACGTTTAAAGCCTGTTTTACCCGTATCTGCGAGGGCTATTAAAGAATAATTTTTACCCGTTTCTATAATTTCTCTTACTGGATCGCCGATGGGCGTATAAGTGTTTTCTACTTTGACCCCTATGTCTTCGAGAACATTTTTCGCTGTTTTAACGGTCTCTTTAGCGGCATTTAGCTCATCCTCATCGCGCGCCACGCAAATAATAGACAGAGGGAAATCGCACTTTTTCGCCAAGGCGCCCTCTTTTCGGACAACTGCTAGGGCTCTTTCTGAACCGTCGGCACAAACCAAATGCCCGTGCCCAGATCGTTTCAATGAGCGTGCGATCAGCACCGAACAGTGCGAGTGTACCGCCACTTTTTCAGCAACGGCCGGATCACGGAAAGGATTCATGCCTGAAGATTGCCACCGCTCGGATGCACCGAGTACGATCAAATCATAATGAGCAATTTCGGTTTGCTCTAATATGCCTACCGCGATGCCTGTTGAAACTTTAAGCTTTAGAACAACCTCGCGACCACTTTTGGTTACATATTCTATTTTATTGTCACCGAGTGGGTCACCCGCAACATCTACATGGGCGCGATGAACATCCCAATCGTTGGCCATTTCCCCCCACTCGACGAGGAGGTCGTACCCTTTTTTGAGATAACGAATACCAGGTAATTCGAGCCCCCAATCCAGCATATTCTGCCTCGCTACGCTGATTTGTAAGCCACCGGTGCGGAGTCCTTGGTCGGTGGGACGGATATAAAGGAGTACCAGGTCCGCTTCGAGTGGATGGACCATCTTGGCGGAGTATTCTAAGGCTTGATAGGACTCTTCGGCCCCATCTATGCAGACAAGCACACGGTAAGGGGCAATGCCCTCCCGTCGTTCTTCAAGTTGGCCGTCGGTTAATTCCATCTTTCCCTCAAAATTGAAACTTTCTTAAACGCCGATCAATGGCCAATAAACACGAGCTGCCGCTAACATTACAATTGTTGATAATAAGGCCATTTTCCACCCGACACTGAGAAAATCTGTCGCCTTTAAGTAGCCTGATGAATAGACGATTGTGCAGGCAGGAGTGCCAACGACCGTTAGGTATGCGAATGCGGATGAAACAGCAGTAATAAAACCTATGAGAATTGGGCTTTCGCCAGCTGCAGTTGCCAGATTCAAAACAATCGGCCCGAGCACAGCAACAGCAGCACCGTTAGACATTGTATTGGTTACGCCAGTGGTAAGAACCGATACGGCCGCCCATAGCCCTATACCGTCCCCAACCCCAAACGGCTTGAGCATATTTAGGAAGCTTTCTGCAACCCAGGCGGCGGCGCCGGTATCCTTCATTTGTAGCCCCATGGAAATAGCAGCGGCATAGAGCAAAATAACACCCCAATTGACGCCATTATTAACATCCTGCCAATTCACCATGCCGAGCACCAAGAAGCAGGCGGCGCCAAGGATCGCAACGGTCCCCATGCCGAGCTGGTCCGAATAGCCAATCCAGCCTATAAGAATGAAGAAAAATAAGACGATGGCCAGCCAGTCACTACTCTTCATTGCGCCTTCGTTCTCTATTTGTGTCCTTAACTTTACAACTGCTCTGCTCAAATCTCGAAACTCCGGGCGAAAGGAGAAAACCAAAACCAAGGTCACCAATGGCAGTTGCAGCAGGAACATCGGATAAGCATAGATCATCCATTTAAAATAGCTGATCAAGTATTTATAGGTTTCCGGATTGGTGGGGTCGAAAAAGAATTCTTTCCAGTAGCCAATCATAATAGCGTTGCGAGCGCCACCGGAGGGCGTCGCAATGCCAGCAACGGAACAGCCATAAGAAATTGAAAACAGTAATACCACTGCCAGNTTTCTCACTCGTTTGGGATCATCTGAGGTAAGTGAAATCAAGGTAATGCCAACCGGCAGCATCATAGCCGCGACCGTATGTTCGCCGATAAAGGAAGCTAGAATACCGGAAACCGCGGAAATGCCGAAGCATATGTTAGTAGTTTTAGTACCCGTCATACGCACGATGAACCAGGCAATACGTTTATCTAACTTCTGCTTGACCACACACACCGCAAGCATCAAAGAACCCATGATGAACAACACGGAGTCGTTCATCAGGCTTTTAGCTACCTTTGTGGAATCTATCCCCATTAAAATNACTTGGGCGATGATGATCAGCAAAGCTACGCTGGGTAGGGGAATGGGCTCAGTAACAAACAATATTGTTGCGACAATTGCCATGGTGAGAACTGCATGACCTGCGGGCGTGAGGCCATCAGGGGTGGGCAAACTCAGAACGATAGCGCCGATAGTTAGCGATATCAAAAACCATCGTTTAGCCCAGAAATAATGCAGATGTAAATTGGAACTCAGTTTAGCTAGCCGCTTTAATTTTTGGCTACTGGCGCCATTCAATCGATCAGTAAGCATAATCAATTCCTATCCCAAAAGGGGATGAAATGGATAAAAATTTAGACGGCCATTCAGAAGTATTATCATGAGTTGAACCATAGATTTTTAAATTCCGCAAATTAAACAGAGCACCGAAACCTAAAGAATTTCCCTTTGTGGCACTAAAGTACTTTTGCTTAGGCAGCCGCCGAGCGAAGGGCAGCAATATTTCCTAGATAATCATCTGTGTTAAAAACTGCGCTGCCGGCAACCAAAACGTCTGCGCCGGCCTCAATCGCTTGTTTTGCTCGGTCGGGGTTGATCCCGCCATCAACTTCTAAATCAATATCTCGATCGCCGATCATGTGGCGGATTTGCGCTATTTTTGGCAATTGAGAACTTAAAAAGCTTTGTCCGCCGAAGCCCGGATTAACGGACATAACAAGAATCAGATCGACGGATTCCAGGACATGCTCTATGGCCGAGACGGGCGTTGCCGGGTTCAGCGAGACGCCTGCTTTTTTACCCAGCTCATGGATGTGCTGAATACTGCGGTCTAGGTGTGCACNAGCTTCTGCATGGACTGTAATGATATCAGCGCCGGACTNTGCAAAGGCTTTCAAATATGGATCAGCAGGCTCGATCATCAGGTGCACGTCGAATGGTTTCGGAGAGTGAGATCTCAGACAGTTTATTACCATCGGGCCAATTGTAAGGTTAGGTACAAAATGGCCGTCCATAACGTCGATATGGATATAGTCTGCACCTGCGGCATCAATGGCCTGCACCTCTTCGCCAAGTCTGGCGAAGTCTGCCGATAATATAGATGGTGCAATTTTTACTGCCTGAGACATGATATTTCTTTAAAGCACTTTTAATCGTTGATGATATTCGAAAGCGGTAGCATTAATCGAGTTCAAATGCATCTTTGTAATCATGTTTTAGCGCTGGCTTTTGCCTCTCTTTCTCCAGATAACAATTGCCGATCACAAGTGCGTCAATCTCGCTACCCATGAAACACCGAAATGCATCTTCAGGCGAACAGACAATGGGCTCCCCGCGCACGTTGAAACTGGTATTAACCAGGACAGAGCATCCGGTTCGCTCTTTAAAAGCATGTAAAAGTGCGTGGTAGCGGGGGTTCGTCTCTTTATGCACTGTTTGAATGCGGGCCGAGTAGTCTAAATGGGTGACGGCGGGAATATCTGATCTTGGGATATTTAGCTGCTCTATACCGAATAATTCTTTCTCTGATGCACTCATTTGCCGTTGCCGTTCCTTTTTGACGTCGGCCACCAACATCATATAAGGGCTATCCGTATCAAGCTCAAACCAGTCGGAGACATCCTCTCGCAGGACGGAGGGCGCAAAGGGCCGGAAGCTCTCGCGGTATTTAACTTTCAGGTTTAATGTTTTTTGCATGTTTGGTGACCGCGGATCACCGAGGATAGAGCGTCCTCCCAATGCGCGAGGGCCAAACTCCATCCGCCCTTGAAACCAGCCAATCGCTTTTCCGGCTGCCAGTGCATCAGCTGTTTTGGCGATGACCGTCTCTTCGTCGAATATTTCGAAATAGGCACCTACTGCTGCTAGGCGATCGGCAATATTTGATTCGCTATATTGCGGTCCAAGATAGCTACCCGCCATTGCGTCTTGCGCAGGATTGGTATTGCGCGGTTGTTCTTTATACAGATGATATGCTGCTAGCGCGGCGCCTAAGGCGCCGCCCGCATCGCCGGCGGCTGGCTGGATCCAGATATTTTCAAACGCGCCATCGCGCAGCACACGCCCATTTGCAACGCAGTTGAGTGCCACCCCACCTGCCAAACAGAGGTTTTCCGATTTGTACTCTCTAGCCAAGGAGCGGGTTAGCCTCAGTACAGCTTCTTCGATGACGGACTGGATGGAGGCCGCTAGGTCCATTTCACGCTGTGTTAGAATTGTTTCTGGAGCGCGCGGAGGGCCGCCAAACAAAGCATCAAATTTTTCGTTCGTCATGCGAAGTCCGGTGCAATAATCGAAATATTCCATATTGAGCCGGAACGATCCATCTTCTTTCAGGTCAATGAGATTATTGAGAATAATATCCTTGAAACGCGGCTCGCCGTAGGGCGCTAAGCCCATAACTTTATATTCGCCTGAATTGACGCGAAAGCCGGTGTAGTAGGTAAAAGCTGAATATAAAAGGCCGAGCGAATGCGGAAAATGAATTTCCCGCACCATGTCGAGTGTGCTGCCCTGCCCTGTGCCAACCGATGTTGTGGCCCACTCACCAACGCCGTCCATGGTTAGTACAACTGCATCTTCAAACGGTGATGGAAAAAACGCGCTTGCTGCATGGGATTGATGATGTTCGGCAAAGAGCAATTTATTTTCCCAGTCGAAATCCGGCTGATGCTTTATCAGTTCGTCCCTGAGCAGGTGTTTCTGGAACAGTTTTTCTTTCAGCCAAACCGGAACCGCCATAGCGAAGCTACTGAAGCCTTTGGGAGCGAAGGCCAGATAAGTCTCTAAAAGTCGTTCGAACTTGAGAAAGGGCTTGTCGTAAAACGCAACGAAATCCACATCGTCTAATTGGCACCTTGCTTCGGCCAGACAATAGGCAAGTGCATGTTCGGGAAAATCAGAATCTTGTTTCTTCCGGCTAAAGCGTTCTTCTTGCGCAGCGCTAACAATGTATCCATCATCGATAAGGGCAGCAGCACTATCATGGTAAAAAGCGGAAATGCCAAGAATACGCATTGGGTCCCTCAGACCTTTTGCCTAAAAGACCGTATAAATAAAAGGCGCGACAGCGCTTCCTTGGGTCAGCACGATAAGCCCCCCAAACAGAAACATCACCACCAGAATAGGGAGGAGCCAAAACTTTTTTCGCACTCGCATAAAAGTCCAAAGTTCTTTAATTAAAGACAATATAGTTTCCTAAAATTGGTTTTTCATGCCGTCTATGGCNGGGCCNGGCNGGTCACGTTCGATCCAATANCTTTGTCNGCTTTNGTCNATTTGCANATCCANCGTTCGCTTNCCNAGNANCCGCATAAGTAACCCAATCGGTGTNACAACCATAAAAAACAATAAGCCCATCACTAGTGGATTTACCATCTTATGGAGCACTAGGCCAAATGCCATCCAAAGCCGATTTAATGGATGTAGCGCTTTTGGCAGTAAGAATGCGGCTCCCAAAAAAGCTGCGCCAATATACATAGCCCAAAAACGCGGTTGGTCACTGCTGATTAGAGGCCAAAATCCGATTATTGAAAACACAATAGCGAAGACAAAACCGAAGTTTTTGTCGGAAGAGGATTTTACCTCTCGTCTATCCGCTAAGCGCTCGTGGGTATTCTGTTGGTGTGTCATTAACCTTGTAAATCATAAAAATCGTTTGAGTACGACTGCAAAAAAACCGTCCATGCCGCCGCGGTTTGACCAGTGACTGGGAAGCGTGCGGAAGCTCCCGTCGGCGGAAAATGCACTTTCGAGTGTTTTGCAGACGCTTACATCGAATCGTGCACGATGAAAGTTCGAGTGACGATTGAGGAAGGATGAAATTTGATCAGGGCCTTCTTGTGGTTGCAAGGAACAGGTGACATACAGAAGCAATCCGCCGGGTGTTACCATTTCTGCAGCGGCATCTAAGAGCGTGGATTGTACTGCTGTCAGCTTTTCTACATCACTTTCATTTCGTAGGCGCAGTATATCAGGATGTCGACGGCAAGTGCCTGTGGCAGTGCATGGCGCATCTAATAAGACGATGTCGGCGGGGTCATTAGGGCGCCATTGCCTAAGGTCTGCGACAATAGTCTTTGCTGACATTTGCATCCGGGCCAAATTTGATTCCAGCCGAGTAATGCGAGTTCCTGATATATCTACGGCGGTGACTGTCGCGCCAGCATTTACCAGCTGTGCAGTCTTGCCGCCCGGGGCGGCACAAAGGTCGATCACTGTTTTTCCGGCAATATCCCCTAACAGCTTGACTGGGATTGCGGCAGCGGCATCCTGGATCCACCAATGCCCCCCTTCGAACCCAGCCCATTCCGAGGGGTGGCCGCCTGCGGTTAGCCTAATTGTTCCTGTGGGTAGAAGTTCTGCACCTAACGATTGGGCCCAAAATATCGGTTTCTCTTTAGCGGAAATATCTATTGGCGGGTTTGCCAGATGCTGAAGACCAATGGCGGTAGCACTGTCCTCCCCATATTGGCCTACCCAGCTTTTCCATAGCCAGTCCGGCGTATTAAGCTTTGCTGGGTTTTCCGCTTCATTTTTGATAGTGGCGACTTTCCGCAAAATGGCGTTAATCAAGCCTTTGAACTTATTGTTTTGAAATTCACTTACAAGCTCCACGCTCGTATTAACCACGGCATGCGGAGGCATCTTCAAGAATAAGAGCTGAGCGGTACCCGTGCGAAGCAGCTGGAAAAGTTTTTTAGGATTTTTAGGTAGCGGACGCTCCAGGAATTGCTGAAAGGCTTGATCAATTTCCGGTAATCGTCTCAAGACGGTGCTCACCAGCAAGCGCGCAAAAGCACGATCATTTGCAGGCATATATTTCAAAGCTGTGTTTTGGCTGATAGCGTCTCCTAAAAATTGGCGCCTATCTAACACAGAAACAAGTATTTCTACGGCAGCGCGCCGCGCTGCTAATCCTGCCGGTTGCATTGTCTCTTCGCTTGGCGTTTTGGTTTGGTTTTGTGCCACAGACTGGTTGCTCTCAATTAAAAATGGCTTTTTATATTATCAAACATTGGGAAGCGTACCCAACCCTTCATAAGCGTTGGCGCCGCAATCTTCTTGGCAATTATAGTAATATCAACCATATTATATGGATGGCGAATCTATTTGATAAACTTAAGAAACGCACCAGGGCTGAATCCAAGGAAGATACTCCGCCGCCGTCGTCTAATAAATCCTCTGGAACGCAACCGCTTCTGGAGCTAGCTGCGGAACCTGGAGCTGACTCGCGCCGTGAGGCAGAGCGCAAGGCCGAAGCTGCCGGCGTAAAGTGGCGTGCTCAAGCTGAGGCTAAAGGTGAAATTCCAAGAGAGATTGGTGGCCCAAAAGGGCTTGAACCGACACGCTACGGCGATTGGGAAAAAGCCGGACGCTGTTACGATTTTTAGAATTGCGTGACATTCATCTGTAAATCGACAGTAGGGCGCACCGTAAAGGTAAAAAGCAGATAACGTGCCAGACATCGAAAACTCTCGCGAAGTCTTGAAGAACCGTTATATCGGCGGCGAGTCGCAAAAGATTGAAGGCTGGTTTTACCCTCAGGCGGTGCAGGCCCTCGTTCTGATCGATAAATTTCAGCGGGCAGCGGGCATAGAAGGCCATATAGGCGAAATCGGCCTGTACCATGGTAAGTCTTTTATTTTGCTCTATTTATTGGCACGCGATAGCGAGAAATGCGTTGGGATAGATGTATTCTTAGATGAAGAATTTAAGACGTCTTTCTTTGCCAATATGGGGCGATACGAGGTTCCGGGGTCACCGCCGCGGATTGAAAAGATGGACTCGGTCGATTTGACTAGTCGCCAACTGCTTGATTGGGTGAATGGGTTTTATCGCTTGTTTAGCATTGATGGCGGCCACCAAATGGAAATGGCGTTGGGCGATTTGGAGCGCGTGGCGCCGGTCTTGGCGGAGGGGGGGGTTATCGCCTACGACGATTATTTTGATCCGCAATTTCCCGGCGTTTCAGAAGCGCTGAACCGGTTTTTNTTGGGTCCTGCAGGCGTCGGCATTGCACCGTTTTTTATCGCCGGCGGCAAGGTATTCTTAACTACTGCCGGGGCACATGAACTTCTCTATAAGGCCTTTGAAACAGTATTTGAGGTGCCTCTCGAAGAATCGAAAAAGGACCATGAAGGTATATACCGCCGCGACTTTCACGGTTGGCCGGTATTTGTCCTTATTTAGGTTTGACTTGGATTTGGGGCGGTTACCTGTTCATCCGATTCTCCACTAAACCCTCCACGACGGCAGGGTCTGCGAGCGTTGACGTGTCGCCGAGATTCTCGGAATCGTTCTCAGCAATTTTGCGCAAGATGCGGCGCATGATTTTGCCCGATCGCGTTTTAGGCAGACCCGGCGCCCATTGCAGCCAATCGGGGCTGGCGATGGGGCCGATCTCCTTACGAACCCATTGCACCAATTCGCCGCGCAAGTCGTCTGAAGGTTCTTCATCTGCATTCAAAGTCACGTAGGCGTAAATACCTTGACCTTTGATATCGTGCGGCGCGCCGACGACGGCGGATTCCGCNACTTTAGGGTGAGCGACTAGCGCGGATTCAANTTCCGCCGTGCCCATGCGATGGCCTGAAACATTGATNACATCATCGACCCGGCCGGTAATCCAGTAATAGCCGTCCTCATCGCGACGGCAGCCATCACCGGTGAAATATTTATTTTTATGGGTGCTGAAATATGTTTCCACAAACCGGTCGTGATCGCCATAGACCGTGCGCATTTGGCCCGGCCAGGAGTCGGCAATGCAAAGATTTCCCGAGGCAGCGCCCTCCAATTCAGCCCCATCCGCATCGACTAGCTGCGGCGTGATACCGAAGAATGGCCGCGTTGCTGAGCCAGGCTTTAGGTCGGTCGCTCCTGGCAGTGGTGTAATTAAAATTCCGCCGGTTTCCGTTTGCCACCATGTGTCGACGATGGGACAGCGTCTGTCGCCCACCACATTGTAATACCAAAGCCAGGCTTCCGGATTGATAGGCTCGCCGACGGAGCCCAGCAGCTTGACGGACTTGCGGCTGGTTTTTTTTACTGGCTCGTCACCGTCACGCATGAGTGCGCGAATGGCTGTGGGGGCGGTATAAAAAATTTCTATTTGGTGTTTATCGCAGACCTCCCAGAACCGGCTGGTGTCAGGATAGTTTGGCACGCCTTCAAACATCACTGTAATGGCGCCATTAGCGAGCGGACCGTAGAGAATATAACTGTGCCCGGTGACCCAACCCAGATCCGCGGTGCACCAATAGATTTGGTCTTTCTTATAATCAAAGACATACTCATGGGTCATTGAGGCATAAACCATATAGCCGCCGGTGGTATGCATGACGCCTTTCGGTTTGCCGGTGGAGCCAGACGTATAGAGAATGAAGAGCGGGTCTTCGGCATCCATTTCTTCTGGTTCACAATCCGCCGATTGCCCAGCTACTAGATCGTGATACCAAACATCGCGTNCGTTTTTCCAATTTATATCGCCGCCGGTGCGTTTGACGGTGATACATTTCTCAATGGAGGGGCAGGATTCCAGTGCTGCATCCGTATTTGCTTTAAGAGGAATAGGCTTCCCGCCGCGCAGGCCTTCATCGGCGGTAATGATGATATTGCAGGTGCAATCTTGAATGCGACCAGCTAGCGCATCTGGCGAAAAACCGCCGAAAACCACCGAATGAATCGCGCCAATTCGCGCGCATGCGAGCATGGCATAGGCTGCTTCGGGTATCATTGGCATGTAAATGCAAATCCGGTCGCCTTTTTTTGCGCCGATAGCTTTTAGTCCATTGGCGAATTTTGACACATGCTCGTGTAGTTCTTTATACGTTATAATCAGATCTTCATTCGGATCGTCGCCTTCCCAAATAATTGCCGTTTGGTCACCTCGTGTTTCCAAATGTCGGTCGATACAGTTGGCCGCTGCATTTAATTTACCGTCATAATACCAGCGGATATGNACATCGTCATAGGCGTAAGATACGTCTTTGATTTTTGTATAGGGCTTAATCCAATCAATGCGCTTTCCATGTTCCGACCAAAACCCCACCGGGTCGCCGACTGATTGACGGTACATTTCCTGATATCTTTCATTATCTACTAACGCCGCATCGGCGATGGATCTTTGCACCGGAAAAAGTTCATTGGACATATTTTGTCTCCCTGAAGGCTCCTTAATTAAGCCCTATCCTAAGGCGTATATGGCATTGATTCCTTAAAATGGATTATAGCGTTCCACGACAGTGGCTCAATGGAATTGCACGGCGCTATCGCACTAAGTTTACTCTGGATGGGTTAGTACCAATTTTCCATTTTCAATACGTAAATCTAGCGGTGCCAAGCAGTCACCTACGCAAGGGCCTGAAATGCACTGCCCGTCTTCGATACGAAATTCTGCTCCGTGGGTGGCGCAGAGAATATATTTTTTATCCAGCGTCATGAAACGGTCGATAGACCAATTCAATGGTGTGCCTGCGTGCGGACAATAGTTGACGTAACCGAAGAAATTCGCGCCTTTGCGTACAACGAACACCTCAACTGTTTCGTCATCATGCTCAATTTCATATTCCTTGGCCTCGTTATCGGGAATNTCTTTGAGAGAGCCGAGGGTTGTTTCTTGAGGCATGTTTTTGCTCGTTTTCTTTAGGGTTTGGTTTCGCCTNTGGTACGGGTGACACTATATTCCTCATCACCCATCGGCATGACTGAAAGGCGTTACTGGCGAACCAACGTCAGCTGGAAAAGACGCAGATCCGCCGTGAACCTGTTTTTCCCTGGGTTCGCTTTTTATCAGCCAACACGCCATCGATTGACTTTCTAGCCTGCGGGCCATTGATTATCGTATGCATATGCATAGAGGGTGCCGTAAACACCGTGGACTGTAAATGGCTCTGACAAACGCCATTTCTCAGCCTCTGCGAGAGTGGAAAAGTCGACAACAAACACCGATCCAATTCGGTTGTTGAATTCGACCCTGTCACTGTCCCAATAAAGCGGGCCGTCCGAGAAAATGTTGTCGGCGGTGTTATTTAAGAAATCAATGTGGGCGTCGATATGAGTTGTACGGAGCGCCAAGCTGTGTGGCACATCGATTTGTACGTATGCCCAGAGTTTGTTTTTAATATATTCTGATAATCCATCTTTAGGCACGATATGGGTATAACCGCGAATGCGAGCAATGCAGTAAACCCCGGCATTGCGATAGGGCGATCCCGCGAGCCAGGCTTCTGCAGTAGAGCGGTCAGGCCAATCAATCACATAGAGCGAACCCTTTGCTTCAGTGCGGTCTGAGTTGAGTAGAGTGCCACCAAAAAAGATTTGGTCATTTACTTCAGCTAGATAAGAGTTTTCGGCGTCTTTGTGGTTGCGTCGTAGGCTGGTGACATTGTCCCCGTCAATTAGGCAATAAACAAAATTCACCTTTTAAACTCCACGCCAAAGATTCTCATAAGCATACCCCCAGCAATGATCATAAACGTCGTTTCGTGTATACGGTTCTTGGGCCCTCCATTCGTCTGCCCGAGGGCGATTCGGGAAATCGACGATAAACATTGAGCCAATCCGGTCTCCGAATTCGGTCTTATCGCTATCCTTATATAAAGGGCCGACCGCAAAAAGATGATCGAGGTATATTGTTAAATAATCGACATGTTGTTCGCGGAGCGATGCTCGTTTATCCGGTGCCGAAGGGGCATCGAGATGGAAATAGAGCATCAGATTTTCTTTGCCCTCCCTATCCCCTTTAAGGTGATCCCATCCATAAATATACTTGGAGCCGAATAAACCGTTTTGGAAAAATGGTTCGTCCGCGAGCCAGGCCTTGGTGGTGGCTTTGTCATTTTGTTCCACTACATAAAGGGAGCCCAACATTTTGGTGTGGGCATCGTTCCAAAGGGGGCCTGCGAGGTAAAGCTTGTCCCTTGAGACCTCTAAGTAGTCCTGATGGACAGGACGCAGGTCGTTTCGCTTTTCATTCATCCCCGGTTTATCAATCATGAAGCAGGCGAACAGCATTGATTAAGCTTTTTCATAATTTTTAGGAATGAATGTACTCTTTTTCATCCGAGAGACGGTAACGCTGCCAAACACGCCGGCTTGCGCAAACGGATCATTATTTGAGAAGGCTTCGGCTTCTGCCCGGTTTTCGGCGGCGACAATGAAGCAGCTGCCGGTCATTGTTTCGCCATCGTCGGATAATGTCGCGCCGGACATGACGATTTTATCGGCTTGCGTTTTTAGGTAGGCGCGGTGGGTTTCGAGTACTGATTGTCGCGTGCTGTCGTCGCCCGGCTTGTCTACACATGTAATGCACCAAAGCATGCTTATCCTCCCTGGGAATGTTGATGTTTAAAGCTAACGGAGCAGGGCAGATGGGTCAATCGAGCCCAGCGAATTCCGGCGTGAAAGGCCGGTTCAGTAGGCCGTGAATAGTCGTATCGATATCGGCACCCTTATGAAGGACTTGGTAGACCGCTTCGATAATTGGAAGCTCCAAACTTAGTTCGCGAGCCAGTTTGACAATCGCTGGTGCTGTTTGCACCCCTTCCGCAACCGAATTGCGCTCAGCTAAAATTTTCTCCAACGCACGTCCTTTGCCTAGTGCAATGCCAAGCGACATATTCCGCGATTGTGGCCCGTTGCAGGTGAGGGTGAGGTCGCCTAATCCTGATAGGCCCATAAAGGTTCTAGCGTGCGCCCCTTTGGCTACCCCGAGCAGGGCCATTTCATAGAGGCCCCGTGTAATCAGGGCTGCGCGCGTATTATCCCCTAAATCACGTCCAGTGACTATGCCACAAGCGATTGCGAGAACGTTTTTAACTGCACCGCCAATTTCGGCGCCGACCGGATCATCCATCGGATAAGGGCGAAAATGGGACGTGCCAATCATCTCTGTGATTTTTTGGCAGAGCGCGGCATCGTCTCCGGCAACTGCGACCGCGGTGGGGGTGCCCGCGACGGTTTCTCGGGCAAATGATGGTCCTGCCAGCACAAGAATGGGCAATGCCGGAAAAAATTCCTCAGCAATCTCTGTCATGAGTGCGCCGGTATTATTTTCAATTCCTTTCGAACAGAGCACTATAGGGGTGCTCGCTGGGATATGCTGCGCTATTTCTTGAGCAACATTTCGAAAAAATTGTGAAGGAACAACCGATAAAATAAGGTCGCTGTTGTTTACTGCCTTTGCATGATTGCCGGTTGCCATAATGCCTTCATCGAGTGTTATATCGGGCAAATATATGGGATTTCTGCGTTCTGCATTAACAGCATCAACCACTTCGGACTCGAGCGCCCACAGGGCAACATTGTTTCCTGCGCGGCGGCTGATGCATGCTAGGGCGGTACCCCAAGCCCCGGCTCCTATGACGCTAATATTTGCCATGTCTTACCTATGATCCTTTGCTCCACGAGCGTCAAGCTGCCAACGAGGACGTGCGGGGAAATCGAGAGAATCGATTAGGCCCAAGCGCAACCGTTCTAATCCAGCCCAAGCGATCATTGCGCCGTTGTCTGTGCAAAGCTTTGGCGGCGGCGCCGCCAGTTGGAAACCCGATTCTGCCGCGCATTTTTTCAAGCGTGTACGGATGGATTTATTTGCCGCAACGCCCCCTCCAATCACGAGTATTTTTCCGTCGGGAAACTCGTTTCCAAATCGATTAATAGCTTGTTTGCTGCGGTCAGCGAGGCAATCCGCGGCGGCGCACTGGAAAGAGGCTGCAAGATCATTAATAAATTGGTTGTCAGGCTTACCTTTAAATTCTTGGACTACACGCCGGACAGCGGTTTTCAAGCCGGAAAAGGAAAAGTCACAATTTGGCCGTCCGTGCAAGGGTCGGGGTAGGCTAAAGCGGGACGGATCACCGTGTTTAGCGGAATTCTCCACCGCAGGACCGCCGGGGAAGCCTAAGCCCAATATTTTAGCGGTTTTATCAAAAGCCTCTCCGATCGCATCATCAATGGTCGTTCCATAAATTCGATAATCGCCGACCCCGGCAACCGCGACGAATTGCGAGTGACCGCCAGACACTAGCAAGGCTAAATAAGGAAAATTTAGGCCTTCCGAAAGGCGCGCAGCTAGTGCGTGCCCTTCCATGTGATTTACGGCAATAAACGGTAGGCCGGTTGCGAGCGCTAATCCTTTTGCCGTCATCATGCCGACCATTACCCCGCCGATCAGACCAGGACCGGTCGTCGCGGCAATTGCATCCAATTCGTCAAACCTGAATTCCGCCTCGTCTAAAGCCTGTGTGATGAGCCTGCTTATATGGTCGAGATGACTGCGTGCAGCAATTTCCGGCACGACTCCGCCATAACTTCTATGTTCGTCAATCTGCGATAATATTTGGTCGCTAAGAATTTGCCGGTTGTTGCTCACAATCGCGGCGGCGGTTTCGTCACAGGAAGTCTCTATACCGAGTACATACATTATTGGGTTGTAGCGTTCTCGTGACCATTGCTGCAAATACTTATGTAACGCTTATGCTAAGCTCAGCAATCGGGTATGAAGATCCTATGAGTAAGGTAAACCAAAATATTGTCAGATTAGGGAGTCGCGGTTCACCGTTGGCATTGGCCCAATCTCAAATGGTACAGGCTGCATTGCAGTGTGCACATTCGGACTTACAAATTCATTTGGAAATTATTCACACTACCGGCGATCGCGTGCAGGACCGCCCATTGTCCGAAATTGGGGGCAAGGGACTTTTTACCAAAGAAATTGAAACGGCCCTTCTAGAGGGACAGATTGATTTCGCTGTTCACTCTGCGAAAGACATGGAAACGCGCTTGCCCGATGGGCTTGCTTTGTCTGCGGCTATGCAGCGCGAAGATCCCCGAGACGTCTTTATATCAGAAAAAGCTATTAATCTTGCAGAATTGCCAGCTGGCGCTTTAGTGGGGACCACGTCTTTGCGTAGGCGTGCGCAAATTTTAAATCGATTTCCTGCGCTTCAGGTTGTGCCCATTCGGGGTAATGTGGATACACGCCTGCGGAAAATGCGCGACGGCGAGGTGGATGCAACCTTATTGGCGTTGGCTGGCTTGAGGCGGCTAGGTAGAGAGTGCGACGGCATGACAGTTCTTGATCCAGATTATATGTTGCCAGCTGCAGCGCAGGGAGCAATTGGCATTGAAACTCGGGCCGGTGATGATCGCTTGATTAGCATGATGGCGGCAATCAACCATGAAAATACATTTAAAGTTATCTCTGCGGAGCGAGCATTGTTGGAAGCGTTGGACGGTAATTGCCGGACGCCTGTGGGCGCACTTGCGGAAATTCAGGACGATGGGGTGTTGTACCTGCGGGCGCTGCTTGCCGATCCTGATGGTGCCTGGTTGCATTCGACGGAGCGCCGAGGCTTCCTTGAAGATGGGGTTATGATGGGAAAAGATGCGGGGGCAGAGTTGCGGGGGTTGGCCGGCGGGGCGTTTTTCGATGACTAACCGCCCGGCAATCTCGTCTGTTCTTGTCACGCGGCCAAAAGAAGATGCCGAGGCCCTAATCGCTCAGCTTGAATATCGAAACCTCAACCCGCTTTTGGAGCCCATGCTCTCTATACAGGTTTTTGAGGGTCCCGCCCCTGATCTCGTCAGCGTTCAAGGTTTACTTTTTACTTCCGCCAATGGCGTGCGTGCTTTTTGCGCGCGCGGAGGTGGCCGAAGTTGCCCTGTTTTCGCTGTTGGTGATGCAACCGCTCGAGAAGCAGAAGCGCGTGGATTTGATGCTGTTGAAAGTGCTGCCGGAAATGTCGAGGATCTATGTAGGTTGGTGCAGATGCGATGTCAGCCGGGGGATGGCGCACTGTTTCATCCTGCGGGTAGTGCAATTGCAGGTGATTTGGGGGCCGCACTTGGCCGAGCAGGATTCGAGTATCGTCGCGAAGCACTATATGCTGCAGAAAAGACTCGAAAATTAAGTCAAAGATGTCTTGAGGAATTTTATAGTAAGAGAGTTAAATGTGCGTTGTTCTATTCCCCGCGGACGGCCCAAAGCTTTGGTGCTTTAGCGCTGGGTGCAGGTATTGTTGATGAGTGCAAACAGGTGAGCGCACTTTGTTTGAGTGAGGCTGTTGCGTTAGCTGCTGGAAACCTACCCTGGGGTGGGCTGGTTATCGCTGATACTCCGTCGCAAGACGCACTATTGGCAGCTCTAGATATAGAGCTTGAAAGATTAAGTCGATGAAGGAACCAAACGCACCAACCGATCAAGAGCCACTAATTGATTTTTCCACTGAAGAGTTGATCCGTCAATTTGGTGGTATCCGGCCCATGGCCGCGAAACTCTCCGTTCCTGTCACGACGGTACAAGGTTGGAAGTCTCGCGGGCGCATACCAATGAATCGCCGTCAGGCAATTCTCGAGGCTGCACGTAGTCATAATATTGATTTATCTAATATTGCAAAACGCGAACAGCCCAAAAAGCTTGTTACCATGACACCCGTTCCCGGCTCTGTAAGAATCGAAAAAGATAGCGATAATAATGAAACAGTTGCTGAAGAGTGCTCGACAGAAAAGACCTCTAAAGCCGACGAGCTATCAGGACATGCAAACCAAGCTATGAATAAGAAATTGCCTGGTTTTTTTCCAAAAGTGTCGGGTAAGCTAAGATTGTTATTATTGTTGCTTGTCAGCTTTATAGTGTTGGGCGGCGGCGCTATTTATTTTCAATCGGGCTTTTTTCGGTTAGGTCCGGCAAGCGCCGATTTGGAAAATGTCAAAGACCACGTGGATCCCAAGACGTCGGAGCCGCCATCATTTAAGAAGGCGCACCCCAAAAAAAAATCGCCGACTAAAACGCCAGCTTTTGAGCCAGCGGCGCAGCCAATTGAGCAGCCTTTGATGCAAAACAAGCCCCCCGTTAAAAAAGCTGAAGGGGTTGATGCTAAGCAACCTATGCCAAACGGTGACAAAGCTGCAGAGATGACACGCCAAGTTGTCGCGCAAATAACTAAAAAGGCCTCCGAAGGCCCGGATCGAAGGCCGACGGCGCTCGTAGAGAAAACCATAAAACTTGGCGAAACGGATAAGATGTTTTTGAGAGCAATGAAGGGTGAGCTCTCTGAATTTCGCGAACAAATGGCGTCGATGCGGAAGGATTTAAATCAATTGTCTGGGAAACTAAATTCGCTAAGAACCACGCCGGTCGTAAGCGGAGAGAAAATTGCTTTGCATGCTTTGCTTCTTGGGCAATTGGAAGCTGAGGTTAGCAGTGGCCGCCCTTATCGTGCGCATCTTGATCGGTTAGGAAAATCGGTGGGGGATGCTGAAGTAAGAACCTTATTGAAAAGTCTTGAGCGCTATGCGGATAAGGGTGTGCCAACGAGGCTTATGTTGGATAATCAGTTCCAAGTTCTAACGCGAAAATTATACCTAGTACCAAAGGGTCCGACGGGCGTGGATTGGGAGGGGGAAGGCTTTGGGGCCTGGTTTATGGCTCAGGTAAAAAGCCTTGTGTCGGTAAGACGGATCAGCGGTTCGGGCTCAGTGACGCCCTTAAGCAAGGCTGAAGCCGCAGTCTCGCGTGGTGATTTTGAGCGTGCGGTCGGCCACCTTGAACGAGTAGGCTCTCCTGCCGCAGCTCCATGGGTCACCGATGCACGCGCTTATGTAAAGGCAGGTAAAATTATTGGGAAGCTTCGTTCGCAAGTGAATGCCTTACTGCTTAGATTAAATTCTCCAAAATGAGTTGAGCCTCAGTTTTATGAATATATTTCGTATTAGCGTATTTTTGATTCTGACTGTGTGCGTAATTTTGGGCGAGGTTTGGCTGGCGAATCATCCTGGCGAAGTTACGGTTCATTGGCGCGGTTACCGAATTGATACAAGCGTTGCCATCATTTTACATGTCGTTGCATTTTTAATTGCCGTAGTTGCGCTGGCTTATCGATTTTGGTCTGCGCTTCGTCGCGCGCCGCAGCAAATTCGACTGCGCGGGCAGCTGCGCCGTGAACGCCGCGGTTATGACGCGCTTAGCCAAGGCTTAATAGCCGCGGCTGCTGGAGATTCAACCGGTGCGTTGCGCCAGGCCAAAAAAGCAGGGGTGTTATTGAATTCCCCGCCAATTGCCAAACTGTTGACGGCGCAGGCTGCGGAGCTGAACGGGGATAAAACCCTAGCACGCGAGCACTTCCAGGCACTGGCGGATGATCCTCAGACAGCTTTGTTAGGTATCCGTGGACTTATGGAGCAAGCGAGAAATAGCGGTAATTCAAAGGAAGCGCTTCGGTTGGCCGACGAGGCCTACCGATTGCGGCCCGATGCGGAGGGCCTTTTAGAACAACGGCTTGAGCTTCAAATTGGGGGTAATTACTGGGCAGATGCAGAAGCGACGGTGCAAGAAGCGGTTAAGCGCAAAGAAATGGATGCCGAGGAAGGTGCCAAGCGGCGAGCTGCGATGATGTTCGAACAAGCGCGTTTGGCAATGCTCTCACAAGAGCACGGGCGTGCCGTATCTTTGTTACAGGCTGCTACAAAATTACACCCACAGTTCATCGCTGGTCAGGCGAAGCTCGCTGAACAGCTAGGCGCAATGAACAAGGTTCGCCGCGCAAGTCGAATCATCGAAAAATGTTGGGCGACGACACCCCACCCTAGCCTGGCGGCGGTCTATCGTGCGTTGGAGCCGGAATTAGACGCGCTCGCCCAAGTTAAACGGTTTGAAGCTTTATTCGAGTGTAATTCTGGCCATGTGGAGAGCCATTTAGCCTTGGCAGAAGCGGCTTTGGCGGCTGAGTTATGGGGTCAGGCGAGGACCCATTTGGTAAAGGTGTCGGAAAGTGGAATTACGCCGCGTCTTTGCCGGTTGATGGCGACGTTGGAAGAGGCGCAATTTCAAGATCGGGATAAGGCCCAGCATTGGTTGGCACAAACCTCAATGGCGGAGCCAGATAGGGCATGGCTATGCGGCTCTTGCGGTGCGGAATCGGCAACCTGGCAGGTGCGTTGCAGCAACTGTGGCGTTTTTAATGGGTTTGCCTGGGGAAAGCCGCCCAAGGTGGTTCGGCTCTCGCAAAATGTACGCGATCATTTGATCGAAGACCTGCCGGGTTGATTCCTGTGTTGCTAAGCAACAAAAAAGACCAGTGATGGGGCACTGGCCTGATAGAGGAGAAGATTGAACACTTATCAATGGGGAGGTTCCCGATTGGTAGAAATAATCTAGGACAAAGCGGGTTTATGGGCAGTGACGGGGGTCACACTGAGCGAATCCAGTAGCGACATTTTAAGCCAAGTCTTTAATGAAGCATTATACCAGAAAACAAATAATCCGGCGAAGCCGGTTTCCCAAATTAAGGCCTTTAATGGATTTATGGAAAAGTGGCTCAGCGCAATTTGAAACAATTTAAAATTTACCGTTCTCAGGAAACCCAAATTTTTAATTTCGCACTTTTTTACTGCAGGGTTAATTCCATCCTTTTACAACTCCAATCGATTCGTTTAATAGAAGCGCAGTGCCGCGTTAGCTCAGTTGGTAGAGCATCGCATTCGTAGAGAATTCTTTGCGTCCCTTTTTGGAAACAGTTAGGTGAAAACTCATCAAATTCGGGGAAACCTGTAAAATGGCAATCCCGAGCCAAGCTCAAGTTTGAGAAGGTGTAGAGACTTAACGGTGAGCATCTAAAGCAACTAGGTTTGCTATGATGAAGAGAAAGTCCAGCCCACAAACATCCTTTTAAGGATGGTGGCGAAAGTCATAGCGGGGATGAATGCGGGGGTCGGGTGTTCAAATCACCCACGCGGCACCATTTTTTACGAAAATCAACCGCTATTTAGTCAGAGAACATATATTCAGTGCCGGCATGTGGTGTGGCGCGACGATGAGTGTGTAGGGTTGATCGAATTGTTTGTAGAAAGACGATTCCGGTAATTAGATCAGTTTGCAAATGGTAGGGCCGAGGCAGAAGCCATTAGTGGTACATAGTCGACCAGCCTATTGAACCGTATACGCTGCATTTAGCGGTTACGCTGAGACGCAATTTTTTCTTCTTCCTAGACCGCGGAGGTAAAAAAGACCGCCCGTCAAGGGGCGGTCTTTGATTACGATCGGGTACGCTCGCTTAATCGCGATTTCCAAAGAGGTGCAGCATCCAAATGAACATGGTTATAAAACTGCCATAAAGGATAAATGCGCCAAAGACTGCTTTCTTTGATTGAATATCTGATGTGTCATCAGCAAAATAAGATTCTTTGATGGCCTGAGTTTCATAGGCGGTCAGGCCAGCAAACACTAAAACCACGACGATGGATAGGATCATATCGAACCCACTGCTTTGAACCAGGAACATATTGACTAGCATGGCAATCAAAATTCCGATTGTTGCCATCGACAAAAACCGTCCCATCGGGGCGAGATCTCTTTTGGTTGTATAGCCGTAGAGGCTCATTCCGGCAAAGGCACCTGAGGTTATAAAAAAGACCTTTGCGATGCTCGCTCCCGTGTACATATACATCATCGGCGCCAAAAGCGCGCCCCACATCGCCGCATAGGCCCAAAAGGCGAGTTGTGCTGTAACAGGGCTTCCAGTCAAAATGACTTTTGGAGCGAACCAGCCCAAACCCAGAATGCCGATGAACAGAACCCACTTGAAAGGCCCTACTGCGATCATTTGCATCAGCGCTGGGTTGAGAGCGATAGCGTAGGCTACAATGCCAGTGAAGGCCACACCGAGCGCCATATAATTGTAAACGCGAAGCATATAGCTCCGAAGGCCAGCATCTATTTCATTACGACTGGCGGCGACGCCATAAGATTGGCGGGCTTGAGAGTGTTGCGGGTCAAAACTCATTTGAGTCTCCATCCTAGAACTGAGGTTTAATCTACATCATAGAATATTGGTAAAACTGGTTCCTTTTCAAGTCTAAGATTGTCAGTCTGATTTGTTGCTTTTACTAAAGGCCCGACATCGTATTTGAATTTTATTCGTTGCACAGTTGATTCGCGGGTTTATGCCCAAGCGCAAGCCAGGTTCCCACAAATCCGCTAGCGACTGTTACGATTATGCTTAAACCCATCGTCCAAAAGACCGCTTCAGGAATAAATGCCCATTCCGCTCGCAAGACGTGTATTACGAGGGCCCAACCTATAATTGTGCCGATTAAGGACGAAATAGCAGCGGTCGTAACGCCTAATATTCCAAATTCAATTGCGAAGATCGCCAATAGGCGTTTCCGAGTGGCGCCCAACACCTTTAGGACGATTGCGTCGTATACCCGACGGCGATGGCTTGCGGCGATGGCGCCGGCCAGCACTAGTATGCCTGCAATAATGGCTACTGATGTGCTGGTGCGTACTGCAATTCCAATGTCGGCGACAATTTTACTGACATCACTGAGAACGTCTTTGACACGTATGGCGGAAATATTAGGAAAAGCGTCTGTTACCGCGCGGGCCGCAGCTCGTTCATATTTTTCAGAAGCATTTGCCTCGAAATGGGCCGTAGCAAGATAGGAAAGTGGGGCCCCCTGCATGGCACCTGGCGAAAAAATCATCAGGAAATTAATAGAGAGACTGTCCCATTTAATAGACCGCAAATTTGCTATCCGTGCCGTCAGGGGCCTCCCCAGTAAATTGATTGTTATCGTGTCGCCGATTTTGAGGCCGAAGGCTCGCGCCTTTTGTTGATCGAAAGAGACCAGCGGTGGACCGTCGTAATTTTTGGGCCACCAAACGCCTTCGACAACTTTGCTGCCTTCTGTCGGCGGCTCGCGAGACCAGGTGAGCCCCCTGTCGCCGCGCAGCACCCAGGCCACCTCTGGTGGTGCTTTGACCTGAGCAGCCGGCACGCCGGCGAGTTTTAATATGCGCCCGCGCAACATCGGGACCTGGGATACGCGGTTAACGCCTGGCTGGTGTTTGACCAGCGCTTCGAAGGCCGGTCGTTGTTTGGGTTGGATGTCAATGAAATAATAGGCTGGCGCAGCTTTTGGAATAGCGTGATCCACTTGGCGCGCTAAATTTCCTTCAATCAATACAACGGTTGTCAGCACGGTTAGCCCGAGACCCAAAGCCAAAGTTACAGTTGTGGTAACGGCGCCAGGGCGATGTAGATTGGCGAAGGCAAGCCGGACCACAGCGTTGTGTGCGTTGGGGAGACTTCGGAAGAGTATTTCGATCAAGAGCGCTAAAAGCCGGAAAACTAACAATGCTACTGCCGCTCCGCCGACAAACCAAACAGCGACGTGCTGCAGTTTTGTTGTGGCGATGGTGAAAGTCGCGAGTGTTATTATGAGAAATGCTAGAGCAATAATGTAGCCCCAACTTGGGAAACCGCTAACTGGCTCTACAACTGCACGGAATAATGCGCTTGCCGCGACATTACGAGCACGCGCAAGCGGCCAGAGAGAGGAAACAAGCGTGATCAATATCCCGAAACCTGCAGCCTTTAGGAGGGCGGCCGGGTAAAAGCCAAACGCAGATGCGATGTCGAGTTTTTCATGGAGTAGTGGTGCTGCCAACAAAGGTGCAACCATTCCTAGCACAAGACCCATGACAATGCCGATGCCGGCAATCATCAGTATTTGAAAAAAATGAGCGATAAAAATTAATCTGTCAGATGCACCTAAAGACTTAAAGGTGGCAATGGTAGTGAGCCGCCCATTGATAAAGCTCGTGACGCCAATGCTGATGCCCACGCCGCCTATCAGCAATGTGGTAAGCCCCACCAAGGTTAAAAATAATGCTACCCGACTAGCAAATCGCTGGATGCCAGGCGCGGCATTATCGATTGTGCGGATGCGCCACCCGGCGTCTGGAAAGTGTGCATCAAGGCGCTTGGTCCAATCCTTTGTCTGCGACTGACTTTCAAGGGCAACGCGGTAGTGGTATCGCACTAGGCTGCCGGGTTGAATTAATCCTGTGGCCTGAACGCCAGCTAGTGACATCAGAATTCGCGGCCCCAGCCGGAACACTTGCGAGCTTCGGTCGGGCTCCTTCTCAATGGTTGACCGAATCTCGAATTGGCCCTGACCAACTTTTAAGCGGTCGCCTATTGCGAGCCCTAGTTTTTCCATTAGTTGTTGTTCTACTGCCACGCCGTAAATACCTTTGCGGACGCTGAGTGCAGCTAAAAGTGAAACAGCAGGTTTTAGGCGCAGTCCACCATATAGAGGGTATTGCCCATCAACCGCCTTTAGTTCCGCTAGAAGGCGTCCCGCGTTGTCCTGCCGTTTAGCCATAACGCGCATTTGCACAATCTGGGAGAGCTTTGTGGCATTTGCTTTTATCCACTGCGTTTGATCTTTCGTCGCAGGGTAATGGGTAAGACGGAGATCAATGTCGCCACCGAGCAAAAGCCTTCCGTCGTCTCTTAGGGTAGATTGTATGCCGCCTAAGACGGTTCCGACTGCGGCGATGGTGGCGACGCCGAGAGTAAGGCAACTTAGAAATATCCCAAATCCGCGAACGCCGCCGCGTTTTTCCCGCCGCGCTAATCTCCAGGCAAGCAAAATAGTATTTTTCATTCTGCTACACGTTTTGCCGGCGCGCTATCGAATGCGATGATGCCGTCACGCAATTGCAAGATACGGCTACATCGATCGGCCAGCGATTCATCATGAGTAATTAGTAATAGCGTAGTGTCGCGTTCGGCCGCGCGTTCAAACATTAAATCGACAATCCGCCGTCCGGTTTCACTGTCTAAATTACCGGTTGGTTCATCGGCCAGGAGAATCTTAGGACGAGGCGCCAAGGCACGAGCTAAAGCCACACGTTGTTGCTCACCACCAGATAGTTCGCTTGGATAGTGAGCGGCACGACTTTCGAGCCCGACGGCCGTTAACTCTTGTTGAGCCCGTTCAAAGGCATCCTCCAGCCCGGCGAATTCAAGTGGAACGGCGACGTTCTCCAACGCACTCATGGTTGGCACTAAGTGAAAGGATTGAAAAACAATGCCAATTAAGTCACGCCGAAAAATAGCAAGATCGTCTTCTGAGAGATTTTCCAGAAACTGGCCTGCTACCATAATCGTACCCCCGCTCGCGTGCTCCAGCCCCGCAATGACGAGCATAAGCGACGTTTTGCCGGAGCCCGAGGGGCCGAGAATACTGACCGTTTCCCCCTTCGTGATGGTCAAGTCTATCCCGTTTAGGATATTGACCTTGCTCGCTTTAGTACCAAGTGTTAGGTGCAACTTGCTTAGGGAAATGATCGGGTCTTTTCGATCATCATCTGTCATGGTCTCTACCAATTCATTTTTTAAAGGATATATCCGATAAGCTTTTTCTATCAAACATATGCCTCTCCGACCCGTTGTTTCAATGTGAAGGTCATAACTTTCGTGGTTTTAGCTCTTTTGATGTTATCCTCCGGGGCATCGGCTAAGGTTCTAAGAATCTTAGCTTTTGGTGATAGTTTGACAGCAGGATTTGGTTTGGAGGCTCGAGACAGCTTCCCCAAACAACTGGAAGCAGCTCTCAAGGAAGCCGCGCTTGACAGCCGAGTTATCAATGCGGGTGTTTCCGGGGATACGACTGCTGGCGGTCTCGCTCGCATCGACTGGGTCATGCAGGTTCAGCCAGACCTGGTGATTTTGGAATTGGGTGCCAATGATGGGTTGCGCGGATTAGATCCTGCCGAAACCAAACGAAACCTTAATTCTATCATCCGTCGTATTTCAGAAAAAGGTGCCGTAGTCCTGTTAACGGGTATGCGTGCGCCGCCTAATCTAGGTCTGGATTATGGGGTCCGTTTCAACAATATCTTCCCGGCCTTGGCAAAAGCGCATAAGCTTCCGTTCTATCCGTTCTTTCTCGATCGCGTTGTTGCGGACCCGGGCTTAAACCAGCCCGATGGTATCCATCCGAATGCGAAAGGAGTGGCTATTATCGTCTCTGGGATATTGCCTTTGGTCAAACGTGCGTTGGAGAGTGTTAAATGAACAGTGGAACACCATTTTTATCGGCTCATGCATCTGCTGCTGATTGGCAAGCTGCTGCTGGAGAAATCGTGCGACAATTTAATAGTATTACCCCGGCCTACCGGCTCGGATTTTTGTATGTCACTGACCATTTCAGTGCCTATTTGGAAGAGATCTCGATTTTCTTGCGCGAGACCTTAGGGGTCCCTCATTGGGTTGGTACCGTCGGTTTTGGAGTATGCACGACTGCACAAGAATATTTCGATGCGCCAGCGATTGTGGCAATGGTTGCGCCAGTTTCCGAAGATTCCTTTCGTATTTTTAAGGGCGTTTCGGAGGATATTACGAGTATTACGGAAACCCATAAAGAATGGCTTTCCAGCCCTTTTCCGCCGCTAACGGTAGTGCATGGGGATCCTCGCAATCACAAAGTAGGTGACCTTATTTCGGAAATTTCCAATGCTACGGAAGGGTTTTTGGTCGGGGGCCTGACTGCGGCCGAGGAAAATTTCATGCAAATTGCTGACAACGCAACTGATGGCGGCCTCTCTGGTGTCATGTTTTCATCGGATAAGGTGACTGTTCAGGCCGGATTGACCCAGGGCTGCTCTCCGATTGGTGATACGCACCAGGTTACTGCGGCAGATGAGAACATGCTAATCGAACTTGATGGCCGCCCGGCGCTAGATGTTTTCAAGGAAGATATTGGCGACGTGTTGGCACATGATCTGCAGCGTGTGGGCGGTTATATCTTCGCAGCCCTGCCTGTGACGGGCACGGATACAGGCGATTATTTGGTTCGAAATCTCATCGGCATCGATCCTGAATCTGGTGTAGTGGCGGTTGGCGAATATGTTTCGGCCGGTGACCGGATTATGTTTTGTCGCCGCGACCACGATAGCGCAGTAACTGATATGCAGCGCATGCTTGTTGATATTAAGAAGCGCACCAACAATTCACTTTTGCGGGCTGGTTTATATTTTTCGTGCTGTGCGCGCGGCCCTAATCAATTTGGGGATGATAGTGATGAATTGAAAATGATTACGGAAGAGCTTGGTGAATTTCCGCTGGTGGGGTTCTTCGCTAATGGCGAAATAAGTAACAACCGCTTATATGGCCATACCGGCGTATTGACTGTCTTTCTATAAAACAATGATTAGACTTTTCGTAGGGCTTTCGGTTTCGGAGGTAATCTGTAACAGGCTAGCAGCCCTTTCGAGCGGCATTCCTGGTGCGCGCTGGGTCGCGCCAGATAATATGCACATCACATTAAAGTTTATCGGGGACATAGAAAACGGGCTCGCAGATGATATCGATATAGCGTTGCAAGCAGTGCGAGCGGATCAAATGGAACTAAATCTCGAGGGTGTTGGCGTCTTCGGAAAGAAACATGGCGGTCGGTTGATATGGGCGGTTGTTCAGTCGAACGATGTACTATTGCGATTGTATAAAAAAGTAGATGTGGCCCTAAACAATATTGGCATCGCGAGAGAAAACCGTAAATTTTTGCCCCATGTTACCATTGCCAGGTTACGTAATGCATCGGCAGCCCGGGTTGAGGCTTTTGTCGCTGAGCACGCCGCGTTTACAGCTGGCCCGTTTGGAGTCTCGGAAATAACATTATTTTCGAGTTATTTGGCCACATCGGGTGCGGTTTACAGGGCCGAAGCGACGTATTCTCTAAAGCCGAATATTTAAATTGGCCGCTCGCCTGCCACTTGAACTTTGTGAAGACGCCTTCGCTGTGAAGGATTGAAGGCTTCACGGTGATGCATAGTTGTGCGGTTGTCCCACACGAGTAGGTCGCTTAAGCACCAATTGTGCGAAAAAACTCTGTTATCGCAGATGGTGTGTGCCCAAAGTGCGTCCAAGAGCTCTTCACTTTCTTCGATTGGTAAACCGGGAATATATGCACTAAGCCGCCGCCCAAGATAAAGAACTTGCTGACCTGTTTCGGGAATTGTACGAACAATTGGATGGGTGGGGCCGGGCGCTTGGGTTATATCCATTGCTTCCTCAAAGGCAGGGCGTTTAGCGCCTGTACTGTCATATACTTGACTATGGCGAATACTCAGGCCGTTGATTTTGCTGCGAAGGGATGCGGGTAGCGTATCCAAGGCGTCGAACATATCGAGAAAGGATGTGCAACCGCCTTCGCTGGGAATTTCGATTGAGTGGAGTGTGCTGGCTGAGGGTGGGGTCTCGCTGAAGCAGCTGTCCGTATGCCAAAAACATTCTCCATCACCGAGACTGCCTATATTTTTCCCATCTTGGCGAATGTTAGAAATAACGCTGACACACTCAGGTATTTCGTCGCCTTGATAATCGCGTTTTCCTAACCCTAATAATGTGTCAGCGATAGCGCCTAAGTCACCAAACACTTGCGCAAAACGAATTTGCGCATCCACAGCTAGAGACTGGCCACGGAACAGTAACACCAAATATTTGGTCAATGCCGCTCGCAAGGTGCCTTGATCTTCATTAGCAATCGGTTGGGTAATATCTATACCGTGAATTTCAGCGCCTAGCATGGCGTCTGTGGGTACTATCTCTAGCGTCATTTCCACCCCTCTTAAACTGGCACTTCACCCATAATCTGTACTTTAAACATAAGCCGACGGTGATTGTCGTCGAAGGCACTACGGTGATGCATCGTACAGCGATTGTCCCAGACAAGTATATCGCCTACTTCCCACTCATGGGACCATACGAATTTATCCTGAATGGTATAAGCCCAAATCTCGTCCAGAAATTCTTCGCTCTCGACGCTTGTCATACCCGGTATGAAGGAATTGAGCCTGCGGCCGAGAAATAGGCATTGCCGTCTGGATTCCGGATGCGTCCGAATAAACGGATGTTCTGGGCCGGGTGCTTGGGAAATGTCTGTAACTTCAGCGAATTCAGGGCGTTTTACGCCATTACTACTATGCACCTGCGAATGACGACATTTAATAGTCTCGATTTTTTGCCGGAGGAAATCAGGCATTTCATCCAGCGCGGTATACATATTTAAAAATGATGTATTGCCCCCCTGAGGAGGAATTTCCTTACTATGTAAAATACTCGCTGAGGGTGGTCGGTCGACGAACGAACTGTCTGTATGCCACATGGCTTCCAAATTGCCGAGATTGCCGATAGCTGTGCCATTATGCTTGATATTTGAGATACAGCTGATTGTTGCAGGTAACTCTTTAGGTTGGCCAGGTTTCTTCCCGAGACCAAGCAACCCTTGTGCTGGCATGCCGAGTTTCCCAAATATTTGTGCAAAATCAATTTGTTGTTGGGCATCTAGATCTTGGCCTCGAAATAAGAGGACCAGGTGTTCGTGCCACGCATCCATAAGCGCCTGTCTGTCGGCCACAGAAATTGGTTTGGTGGCGTCAATACCAAGCACCTCTGCGCCAAGCGCTGCTTTTTGGGGAATAATTTCCATTTTCTCGTCTACTACTAGTTTCCGGCCTTCTACTATACCGCATGATAAAATTCGTTCTAGAGTGGACGAGGTGTCTTCAAAATACGTTCTGTTTTATCCGTTCAAGCCACGCATTTGCACCAATCTCGATAAGATCAAGCGCACGCTCAAATTCTTTCATCGATCCGTAAAACGGGTCGGGTACGTCTGTCGCGCCACAATTGGGCGCGGCTGATAAAAACATTTCGATTTTTGCTGCCTGATCCTGTGGGCAAATCTGATGCAGGGCTTTGAGATGGCCGATATCCATTGTCAAAAAGAAATCGAAGGTTTCGAAATCTTGTGGGTGAATGCGCCGGGATCGCAAACCTAGCATGGAATAACCGCGCTGTGCTGCTGCAGCAACCGCACGGGCGTCAGGCGGTTCTCCTACATGAAAACCATGCAACCCCACCGAATCTGCAATTATAGTATCACTCAGATTCTCGTTTGCCACTATATGCCTGAATACGGCCTCTGCACTTGGCGAACGACAAATATTTCCTGTGCATACAAAAAGTATTTTTACCATATTGTAATCATCCATAAATGCTGGACCCTCGCTGTGAGGATTAACGGAATTTCCTTCAATGAGCGATAACGATCTTGCACTTATGGATACCAAAACCTGTAGCTTTAAGTTGTCCGTTAGAAGTTGCCGCTGAGTTTAAGGCCGCTACTCAGAGAGACCGAGACAGCGCGTATTGTTATTATAAAAAGTAGTTTTGCTATTTTGGCGTTGGCAAGCTGGCGGGACAAACAATCGTTACAAGTAATACTCCCCCAAATCGGATGCCACCTTTTCGGGTCAAGGATAAATTTTGTGCAAAAGATCGTGGCGTTCAGCGTTTAGCTAGGCCAGAATGTATAGAATAAATTTTTATAACGTTCAGGGAAAACCGGAGTGGCGGAACGATTACAGGGCGATGCGCGCAAAGAGGCGCTGGCCAGCTTGACACTCTGGTCGGAAGTGAAAGGCCGGGATGCGATCGTACGTTCTTTGAAGTTCAAGAATTTCAATGAAGCCTGGGGCTTTATGTCCCGTATTGCCTTGCAGGCTGAGCTCATGGACCATCACCCGGAGTGGTTTAATGTCTACTCTAAGGTCGATATCATATTGTCTACCCATGATTGTGACGGGTTGAGCGTCAAGGATATTGAGCTCGCAAAATTTATCGATAATGCGGCGGTTGGGAAAAAAATTGGATGATGGAACTATTGAATTTTTATATCCGGCGATTTTTGAGTGTCGCTTTGGCTCTATTAGTCTTTTGGTTGGTTATACCGCAGGCAGTGTTTGCTGACACCTTCACGGACGGCATGAAACTTCACCTACAAAAAAAGTATTACAAATCAGCTCAGATTTTCCATGGTCTTGCGCGGGCTGGCAACGTCCGTGCAAAATTCATGATGGGTACGATTTATGAGCAAGGGCTTGGAGTGCTGCCAGACCTTAATGCGGCAGCCTTCTGGTACCAAAAATCCGCTAGTGGAGGGAATCCTTCGGCGCAATATAACTTGGGTATTTTTTATCAATTCGGTAAGGGTGTACAGCAAAGCGATAGCGAAGCCGCTGCATGGTTGCTTAGGGCAGCCAACAACGGTCATGCCAAGGCTCAAAATAATTTGAGTACATTTTATTTTACTGGGGTTGGCGTTAAGAAAGATAATGCTGAGGCTTGGAAATGGCTTTCGCTCGCGGCAGAGCAGTTGAAGGGCACCGGCCGAGAAATTGTCGTGAAAAACCGTGATAGCATTGAGAAGGAAATGTCGTCTGATGAGATTGGTGACGCTAAGCGGCGTCTAGCAAATTGGCGGGCAAACCGCAAAAAATGAGAAGGTTCTTGGGGCCTGTCGCCGATGAGGTTCTGTCCCCNTTTGGAATCTACAGCCAAATCAAGGCAGCCGATCAAAGAGGCGTCTTTTTCTAAAAACTCAGTGCCTAATGTTTCAGGCGACGTCATAGACCTGCGGAAAAGAAGGCGAAAGGATGACTGGTAACACCGCTCGAATGGTGAACCAAGCGGGGCAGCTGAAAAAGGGTGCTGGAAAATCTGTGGGCGGGCCCATATGATGGTACATAATGTCTAAGACGCTTATACCGATTCCACTAGAAAGTTCATCAGGCGACCAAACGGGTGCGTTACAGGGTTTTTGGGAAAAGATGCGCGCGACGGTGGGTCTCGTCCCATTTTCAGAAGAAGCAGTTGCTGGGTATTTCTGTGCCGTTGATCCGAGCACGCCTGCGCGGGTGAAAGTAATTCTTGTTGCAGCGCTAGCTTATTTTATCATGCCGGCGGATATGATCCCCGATGTTATCATAGGGCTAGGTTTTACGGACGATGCGACGGTTTTTTGGGCGGCCTGGAGTGCGGTTAGTGCCCACATCACCGAAGAGCACAAACGCCTCGCGTGCCAGAGTTGGATTAAAGCATAAACGCATTAGGGTAATTATGAAAATCAGTCACTTCTGTTGTTGTGTTGNGCTTCCCTGCGCGCGATATAGTACCCGCTCGTCAAAATCAGGACCGTGCCAGAAATTGTCCATACCGTCGGAACCTCTGCAAAGATGAAAAGCCCGATCAA
The DNA here is from genome assembly GCA_002715005.1 of Rhodospirillaceae bacterium. Taxonomy (GTDB): domain Bacteria; phylum Pseudomonadota; class Alphaproteobacteria; order UBA8366; family UBA8366. The sequence continues at coordinate 11,467 of PAXN01000003.1, read as the reverse complement.
ACCTGCAAAAACCACCCGAGAATATTCAAACGGTGTTACTGCCGTGGCCTCGCCGACTGCAAGGGCCTGAATAAGACAAGCGTGTGCTACCGTGACCAGTGCGCCAAGAGCGATCAATAAAAGAAATTCCGTCAAGGTTGGCATCTGCCACAGAAAATAGGTCGGCGGGGCTGTAATTAGTATCGTGATCGATGCATGCCAAAGCAAGATAGTGAGATTGGATTCGCCTTTCGATTTGAGAATTTTGATAAGTGTAAAAATTACAGCAGCCATAATGGCGTTGGTAAGCGCGAAAATTATGCCTGGCTCTAAACCGCCAGCGGGTCGTACCATCAATATAACCCCAATAAAACCAACTGCTGTTGCAGTCCAGCGGCGCCAGCGAATGGCTTCATTCAGAAATAGGACGGCGCATGGGATCATCCAAATAGCGCGGGAAAACATTATTGCGGTCGCATCTGCCAGGGGTAGCAGTTGAATACTATAAAAAATGCAGATCATTGCAATTCCGCCCGTGACGGCACNGGAGAATTGAAGCCATGGATGGTTAGTGTAAAAGGCCTTGGCGCCACCAGCTTGGATGATAGATGGGATAAGCCATAGTAAACTGAAAATATTACGAAAAAAAACAATTTCGATAGGGTCGAGGCTTTTGCTTAGGATTTTGATTATGGTGTCCGCACAAACAAAAAAGACCGCCATGACCACCATCCAAAAAGCGCCGCGCAGATTGCCTGGCAAAAGGCGCCACCGGTCAAGAATTCTTTCTTTAAAAACTACCATTACGGACTTCTCGTTTTACCGGAATCTGTTACTTCTAAAACTGCCTCGCGGCGCACGATGTAGTAGTTGGCTAAAATAATAATGGCTGCACCGCTGGCAGTCCAAGAATCGACAGTTTCGGCAAAGAAGAAATAGCCGATCACCATCGCGAAAATGAGGCGCGAATAATCGAATGGCAGGACTGCAGTTGCCTCGCCGCATTCAAGCGCCCGTATAATACAGCTATGGGCGAAGGTGAGGCCCGCCCCCATGATAATGAGTAGTAATAATTCGGTGAAGGTCGGCGATATCCAGACTAAATAGAGCGGTATCCCGCTTAGTGCGGCGGTGAGAATGGTATGCCAGCAGAGTATAGTGAGCCGGCCCTCTCCTTTCTGGGTCATGATTTTTATGAGCGTAAACCCGGCGGCGGCACATATCGCATTGCCCACAATGAGGAGGGCCCCAAGTTGCATCGTATCGCCGGGCCAGACCATGACAAGAACGCCACAAAATCCAATCATGGTGGCTGTCCAGCGGCGCCACCGCACCACTTCAGCCAGGAAAATTACAGCTAATGGGATCATCCAAAGTGGTCGCGAGAATATAATTGCCTGCGAATCTGCGAGCGGGATCATCGTTAGCCCGTAAAACATAAAAATTATTGCCATCGCGCCAAGAAGTGCGCGGGAAAATTGCATGGCTGGATAGTTGGTTTTGAGTATGTGCAAGCCGCCGGCCCTGTAGATCAAAGGCAGTAGCCAAATCACCCCGAATAAACTTCGGAAGAAAACCACCTCAATCGGATCAAGACGTTGACCTAAATGTTTGATGACCCCGCCCATGGAGGTAAACAATAAGGCGCTCAAAATCATCCAAAAGGCGCCTCGGACATTACCCGATAGCCCCTGCCATTTATTTTGTATTCCTTGCGGAAGAAGGTTTTGTGAATTGGCCACGGCGTCTGACAGTACGGGGCTTTGTTCGCAAAGGCTAGGGCCCACTATATTGGTAGCATTGGCACGGCGTGATAGGAATTTAGCAGCGAGGCTAATTTGGGAGAAAAACAGTGACGGATCCGCTTTGGCGGCCATCGATAGAAAAGACCGCATCGACGAACTTGACGGCCTTTACCAAGAAGCTGGAACAAGACTACGCACTTTCATTGCAGGACTATGATGCGTTGCACCGGTTTTCGTTGGAGTCAAAGGAGGCATTTTGGACCGCGGTCTGGGACTTCGCCGGTATTATTGCGGAAAGTCGCGGCACGCGGGTTCTTGTTGATGGTGACAAGATGCCTGGTGCGCAGTTTTTTCCTGACGCAAAGCTGAACTTCGCCGAAAATTTACTACGACGCCGAGATGAAACTGACGCACTAGTATTTTGGGCGGAAGACCGAATTAAGCGGCGGATGAGCTGGCGTGCGCTCTATGAAGAAGTTTCCAAACTGGCAGCGGCGCTGCGGGACCTTGGCGTAAAGCCGGGTGACCGATGTGCAGGATTCTTGCCGAATGCGCCCGAAGCCGTGATTGCGATGTTGGCGTCCACTTCTGTTGGTGCAGTTTGGACGTCGTGTTCTCCGGACTTCGGTACGCAAGGGGTAATCGATAGGTTTGGGCAAGTAGAACCGAAAGTGCTTTTCACCTCCGACGGTTATATTTACGATGGTAAATCTTATGATTCACTGGAGCGTATTGCGGAGATACTAGAATCTCTTCCGGGAGTTGACCGCACCGTGGTGTTTCCCTATTTGTCCGCCTCGCCTGATATAGGCAGAATTGCTAACGGTGTCGTTTGGGCTGACTTTATTTCTGGTAGAGCGGAAAGCGAGATCGATTTCGAACCATTACCATTCGCTCATCCGCTTTACATTATGTATTCGTCTGGCACAACGGGTGTGCCCAAATGTATTGTCCACTCCGCCGGCGGGACCTTGCTGCAGCACCTTAAAGAACATCGCCTTCATGGGGATGTAAAGCCGGGTGACCGCATCTTCTATTTCACCACTTGCGGTTGGATGATGTGGAACTGGTTGGTAAGCGGGCTGGCATCGGAAGCAACATTATTGTTGTATGACGGGTCGCCATTTGCCGCGAAGGATGACATTTTGTTTGATTTTGCAGACTTAGAATCAATGACCTTTTTTGGTACGTCAGCCAAATATATCGAAACACTTGCTAATCGAGGGGTTAAACCAAATCAGACGCATGAGCTTGCCAATCTGCGCACTATTGCTTCGACGGGGTCGCCTCTGTCGCCTGCTGGTTTCGATTATGTTTATGAGAATGTAAAAAACGATGTGTGTCTATCCTCGATTTCGGGTGGAACCGATATTATCGCTTGTTTTGTGTGCGGTAATCCCACGGGGCCTGTATGGCGCGGCGAAATACAGGTCCGCGCGCTTGGCATGGCGACTGAGGTCTTCGACACAGACGGTAACAGCGTTATAGGCGAGAAAGGGGAGTTGGTATGTACCGGTTCATTTCCCTCTATGCCTATCGGTTTCTGGAAGGACGAGACGGGAGAGCTTTATAACGCAGCCTATTTCGACCGCTTTCCGAATGTTTGGTGCCACGGTGATTTTGTCGAACTGACCGANCGNGGCGGTATGGTCATTTATGGTCGTTCGGATGCGACGCTTAATCCTGGCGGAGTTAGGATCGGGACAGCAGAAATTTATAGGCAAGTGGATGCGTTCAAGGAAATAGAAGAGGCAATTTGCATTGGCCAGAAGTGGGGAGAGGACACTCGCGTGGTACTATTTGTTAGGATGGCGGCAGGCGAAAGCCTAACGGGTGACCTAGTCGCATCGTTACGGAATAGCATTCGAGAAAATTGTTCGCCCCGTCATATGCCCGCTAAGGTGATAGCGGTTAGCGATATACCGCGCACCCGTTCCGGTAAAATTACGGAACTTGCAGTGCGTGACATCGTGCATGGGCAGCCGGTAAAAAACAGGGAAGCTTTGGCTAATCCGGAAGCCTTGGATTGTTTCGCTGGGTTGGCGGAACTGGATAGCGCATGAGCCAATCTTTTCCTATACGCAATTCTATCGCAGCCCAAGAAACGCAGCAAATTATGCAGGTATCGGAATTAGCGCTGGACGATCCGGACATTATTCCACTTTGGTATGGCGAGTCTGATATGCCAACGCCGCGTTTCATTTGCGATGCAGCGACGGCGGCTCTGGCGGCCGGCGAGACTTTCTATACTCACAAGCGCGGAATTCCTGAATTGCGAGATGCAATAGTGCGCTATACAAAATCGGTTTATGGCGTCGCCGTGAATTGTGGTCGTATAACGGTAACATCGTCTGGCATGACTGCCATCATGATTGTGATGCAAGTTTTGATTGATCCTGGTGACCGCGTTGTTTTGGTGGGTCCTGTTTGGCCTAACGCTAAAGCGGCCGTTGAGGTTATGGGTGGTGAGGGTTGTCAAATCTCGCTCGAATTTAGCAATGAAGGTTGGCGCTTGGATTTGGACAAATTGTTTGCTGCATGCACGGAAAATACGCGCGCAATTTTCATCAATTCACCCGGCAATCCTACGGGTTGGATGATGTCGGCGGAAGAGCAGCAGGTAGTTCTAGATTTCTGTCGAGCAAGGAATATCTGGATCATCGCCGACGAGGTGTACGGGAGGATCGTATATGACCGAGAGGTAGCGCCGTCCTTTTTACAAATCGGCGAACCGGAAGATTTAGTGCTCGCGGTGAATACTTTCTCGAAAAATTGGTCTATGACTGGTTGGCGGATAGGGTGGCTGACGCATCCCACGATATTTGCCAAACCCTTTGCTGATTTGATTGAATTCAATACGAGCGGAACACCTGCCTTCTTGCAACGCGCTTGTGTGAGCGCACTTGACGATGGCGAGGGTGTTGTAGACAAAATGATTGCACTTTGCCAAGAAGGCCGTGACATCGTGAGTGAAAGTCTTTCTGTGTGTTCACGAGTAAAATATNGCGCACCCGANGCAGCATTCTATGCCTTTTTTGCNGTAGACGGTGTGAGAAACTCGCTTGACTATGCCAAAGAACTTGTGCGGAGCGTGGGGGTTGGATTGGCCCCGGGAACAGCCTTCGGCCCAGAAGGAGAAGGATGGCTACGGTTATGCTTCGCTCGTAATCACGGTAGTTTGCAAAAAGCAATGGAGCGCCTTGGAGGCGTATTAGTTTGAACTGTCGCCTCGTTGCCGGAATCCACGGTAATGCACGAGCAACGATTAAAGGAAAAACATGCGCGGATATTTTGGAATAGGCGTTGAACATATTTCCAAACCAATGAATGTGGGAAATCTGTTTCGGTCGGCCCATGCGTTTGATGCAGATTTTGTGTTTGCGATTGCGGCTGCAGTGGATCTCAAGGAGATTCAAAAATCAGACACTTCTCAAACTGCCAAACATTTACCGCTGTATGAATATGCATCGGTCCTTGATATGAATTTTCCGCGCGGTTGTCAGCTCGTTGGCGTAGAGTTGTTTGATGATGCGGCGGAGTTACCAAGTTTTACTCATCCGGAAAGGGCGGCATATATTTTGGGNCCAGAAATNGGCTCTTTGTCTCCGGCGCTTATAGAGCGGTGTGATCATGTCGTCAAAATTCCGACAAAATTTTGTGTCAATGTTGGAATCGCAGGTGCGGTATTAATGTATGATCGATTAATTACACGTGGTCGGTTTGCCGCGCGTCCTGCGAGCCCAGGCGGTCCTGTCGAGGAGTTACCTTCGCATGTGCATGGCGGTCGCGTCGTGCGTCGATAGAGCAGGTGAGTTAATCCCGGTAGTGGCAAGGGCGTTATGAATTAGGCAGAATTAGGGCTATCCGGCTAAGATCTAGGAAAGTGATTCGATGCAACTGACCAAAATGCCCACGGTTTATCCAAGTATCTTCTCTACTATTGTGCTTCTATTTATTATTTTGGTGCCGGTACGATCTGCCGAAAGTGGCAATACGGAAAAAGAGCTCGGAGACTTTCGTGACTGGCACGCGCAATCTTTCATAGAGAAAAAGGGCAAAAGAACCTGTGTCATGTGGAGCAAGCCGATCAAGTCTCGCGGAAAATATAGAAAGCGCGGTGAAATATACGCCTATGTGACCCATCGCCCGTGGATGAAGAAGAATAACGTGGTGAGTTTTCTTGCAGGCTATAATTTTAAAAGAGATAGCGAGGCGCGTGCCCTTGTAGGGGGTGCAAAATTTATCTTATTCACGGACAAAGACGTCGCTTGGACACGTAACGCGAAACAAGATAAGGCGCTGGTTGGCGTGATGCGGCGGGGTGCTACCATGACGCTTGACGGAATATCGAGCCGTTCCACGCGCACCACCGACATTTACTCCCTCACTGGCTTTTCCAAAGCCCACGATGCAATAAATAAGGCGTGCAAAGTAAAATAGTAATGCTGAGCCCTACCATGAATGAAACAAGCCCTGGCTTACAGGATTTTATCAACAATCCTGATGCGCGGCCAAGTTTAGTTGGCATGGACCGAACCGAATTGGCGGCAGCATTGGGTCCACTGGGCATAAAACCCTACCGTGCCAAACAGATATTTCGTTGGATTTATAATCAAGGTGTTTGTGATTTTGAGGCTATGACTAATTTATCGAAAGACCTCCGCAATACCTTGACTAAACAATTCAGGCTAACCCGTCCTGGAGTCAGTCACTATCAGAAGTCTGCAGATGGTACCCAGAAATGGCTTTTAGTGTTTGACGATCGCCAAGAAGCCGAGTGTGTTCATATTCCTGAAACGGGTCGTGGAACCCTATGTATTTCAAGCCAGGTCGGGTGCACACTCACCTGTAGCTTTTGTCATACTGGCACTCAAAAACTAGTTCGTAATTTGAGCGTGGCAGAAATAATCGGCCAAATTATGTTAGCCCGCGATTCATTCGATGAGTGGCCGACTCCTCAAGTGGACCGTAAAGTCAGTAATATCGTTATGATGGGTATGGGCGAGCCGCTTTATAATTTTGAAAAGGTTAAGCAGGCTTTATTAATTGCCATGGATCAAGAGGGTCTCAGTATTTCGAAGCGTAAGATTACTCTTTCCACCTCCGGTGTGGTGCCAATGATAGAGCGTTGTGGGAAAGAGATTGGCGTTCAGCTTGCCATCTCATTGCATGCTGTATGCGATGATCTGCGTAACGAATTAGTCCCGATCAACAAAAAATGGCCGATCAAACAGTTATTGGCGGCGTGCCGAAATTATCCAGGCAATCGAAATGCACGGCGGATTACATTCGAATATGTGATGCTAAGGGGGGTCAATGATTCAGCGATGGAAGCCCGAGAGCTAGTGCGGCTGATTAGAGATATTCCATCAAAGGTAAATCTGATTCCTTTTAATCCCTGGCCAGGCTCGATATATGAATGTTCGACCGACGCTGCGATCCACGAATTTAATGAGATCGTCAATGGCGCTGGCATCACTGCCCGCATCCGCCGGCCAAGGGGCGCCGATATTCTCGCCGCTTGCGGTCAGCTTAAAAGCGAAAGTGTCAGGGGTGGCGTGCCTCGGCCGCGCACTAGGGTTTAGTGAATATCGTCGGAATCGCCTATCGCTTCTTTTAGACGTTCGATCCCGAAACCCTCTTCTTTACAGGCGGCTAAAATGACTGCTTCTTTGCGGATCAGCAATTCTGCGGCACCCGGTACATCCTTGACGACGCCATGGGGCACGACGCATGCGCCATGTTGATCTGCGTGGATGATATCGCCGTCGGAGACGATCATACCCATTACATTCACCTGCTTTTTAAAATCGGTGATGTTTACATGTGCGTGGGACGGAACGATTTCGCCGGCCAGCAACTGGAAATCCTCCGCAGCATCGGGTAAATCGCGCATACTGCCATTTGTCACGCAGCCTAGACAGCCAAGCCCTTTATGAATGTTTGTGTTCACTTCGCCCCAAAAGGCCCCGAAGCCTGCGATTTCATCTAAATCCTGAATGATTGAAATGGCCGGCGCGGGGCCGCCGTTTTCCACATAATTATAATATTCAGTACGGATTTGTTTGACGTTCGGTCCGGTGTGGGGCGCCATGGAGCGGATAGTCGCGGTACGGGCATATCCGACAATGGCCGCTTTTTCGGGTCTCAGACAATGCATAGAACGCACCGTAAAGCCTGTTGCCCGACGTTCGGGCGCGACGATCTCGAGCGCATTGAGTATAGTCGGCGTGTCGTATACGCCCAGTTCATCGAGGTCTTTTTGGCTTAAATCGGACATAGAAGTCTTCCCCGTTTGAAAAATTAAGACCGCACAAATAACCCGAAGGGAGCAGGACTTCAACGCTTGTGGCAAAAGTGAACGATGGAATGGCTTGCGGGCGCGGACGCTTTGCCTATACTCCGCGCCCATTCATTAAGAACAAGCAAAAGCGGCGAACCATTATGGCGCAAGATGTTAAGAAAGTTGTACTGGCCTATTCTGGCGGGCTTGATACTTCGGTTATCCTGAAATGGCTTCAGGACCAGTATCATTGTGAAGTTGTTACATTCACCGCTGATTTAGGGCAAGGCGAAGAGATAGAGCCAGCGCGGGCCAAGGCAGAAATGTTCGGTGTAAAGGAAATCTATATCGAAGACTTGCGAGAGGAATTTGTGGCGGACTATGTCTTCCCGATGTTTCGCGCAAACGCCCTCTATGAGGGTGTGTATCTTCTCGGAACCTCGATCGCCCGGCCGTTGATTGCCAAACGGCAAATCGAAATTGCGAAGGAAACCGGTGCCGACGCGGTGGCCCATGGCGCGACCGGCAAGGGCAATGATCAAGTGCGGTTTGAACTTGCTTATTATGGCCTCAACCCGGATATAAAAGTTATCTCGCCCTGGCGGGAATGGGACCTGAATTCACGCACAACGCTAATCGATTATGCGGAAAAGCACCAAATACCCGTTCCGAAAGATAAGCGTGGAGAGGCACCTTTCTCCGTCGATGCCAATTTGTTGCACATCTCGGCCGAAGGAAAAGTGCTGGAGGACCCTTCGGTCGAGGCGCCGGAATATGTCTATACGAGGACGGTCGATCCCGAGAAGGCGCCGGATGAAGCTATTGAGGTAGAAATAGGCTTTGAAAGGGGCGATGCAGTCTCGGTTGACGGTAAAACCTTGTCACCCGCTTCTCTGTTGACGCGGTTGAACGAACTGGCGGGTGCCAACGGCATTGGGCGGCTTGATTTAGTTGAAAGTCGATTTGTTGGCATGAAATCTAGAGGCGTTTATGAGACGCCCGGCGGCACGGTGCTGTTGGCGGCACACCGGGCTATGGAGTCTATTACTTTGGATCGGGGTGCTATGCATCTGAAAGACGAGCTCATGCCGCGCTATGCGGAGTTGGTCTATAACGGGTTTTGGTTCGCGCCGGAGCGCGAGATGTTGCAGGCAGCCATTGATAAGAGCCAGGAGAATGTCACCGGGTCGGTGCGCCTCAAGCTCTACAAAGGTAATGTGATGACCCGTGGGCGCGAAAGCCCTAACAGCCTTTATAGCGAAGCTCATGTCACTTTCGAGGAAGATTCTGTTTATGACCAACGGGATGCGGAAGGGTTTATCAAACTCAATGCGCTTAGGCTTCGACTGGCGGCGCGGCGTGGGGGGAAAGTTTAGCGCTATGTCCGATGCCTTTATTGAGCCTCCTCCGCCCGAACTTGATCCTATCGCACAAGTGATTTTGGAACATTTGAGCCTTCAAAATCCGCCGCAAGACGTAAAGCCGGTGGAGGTTGCTAAAATTTACGCTGAAAAACGGTCAAAACCGGGCTTGTCGCCTAATCTTTGGCGCCGATATCTCCTGGCGGTTCGTCAGCAAGCTAAATTTTTGGCGCGGGCTGGGAAAATTACTATCATTCACCGTGGCCAGCCGGCAGACCCTGATTCGGTAAAGGGTCTCGTGAAATATCGGCTCGGCAAACCCGACTAAAGTGGTTGAGCGCGTGTGGTTGCGTCTGGCCTTAGGCAGCGCGGCTGCCATGTTCTTGGCGATGGGACTTGGTCGTTTTTCCTACACGGCGATGGTGCCCCTCCTCATTGAAGCGAAATGGCTTTCGGTATCCGAGGCAGGATTTGTTGGCGGCATTAATTTGGCCGGGTTTTTGATCGGCGCGCTCAGCGCCGAGTGTTGGCGACATATATTTACGCTGAGGTCTATCGTGCGTGGGGCAATCGTGCTTTCTGCACTGGCACTTGGCGCTTCGGCAATTGATGGTGGGTTTTATTGGTTGGCTTTCTGGCGCGGAATTCTGGGGGTCACGGTTGCAATTATTATGATTTTTGGTTTGGCGGCGACGACCGCCCTTTCGCCGGAACGTTACCGTTCGTTGGGAACCGCGATAATTTTTGCCGGCGTCGGGTTCGGCATTTTTCTTTCGGGAACGTTGGTGCCCTGGTTCGCACGCTTTAGCGTATTTGCAGCTTGGCTCGGCGTTGCGGCTGTCGGTGGGGCGGCTCTGATCATCGCTTTGTGGGGCTGGCAGAATTCGCAAAGGCTCGATTTACCCGAGCCAGCGGCCAAAGTACCGAAAGTGATACAGCCCTATTGGGGCATGTTGCTTGCGGCACACGCGTGTTTCTCCATTGGTTTGGTGCCGCACGTGATCTATTGGGTCGATTTTATCGCACGCGGCCTCGGTCAAGGCATGGTAATCGGCGGTGCTTATTGGAGCGGGGTCGGTGCGTGTGCAGTATTGGGACCGGTGGCGGCGTACTATTTGGCCCGCCGGACCGGCGTGGTCTATGCGTTGGTCATCACTTTTCTTATATTGTCAGCGGGTATTGCGGCGCCGGTTTTCGGGAGCGGTACGTTGGTTTTAGTTGCGTCCACCGTGATATTCGGTGCACAACCGGGCCTTTCGGCACTCATCACTGCCCGTGCCCGTGACATGGGAACGCCGGAAGCTATGCCGACCATGATGCGTCAGATGATTTTGGCAAACGGAGTTGGCGCATCCATCGCTGGAGTGGCGTTTCCCGCGCTCTTTGATGTTACGCAAAACTACGCGCTGTTATTTGCTTTAGCGAGCGCTGCGATGGGGATAGGCGCTATTCTGTCGGTACCGTGGCGCCGCCGATTGCGAAAAGCCTAACACCTTAGTTTTTTAATGGCGGTTCGTTGACCCCCGCAATACGGCAAGCGGCAGAGACCGTATTGCGCAACAGACAAGCTATGGTCATCGGGCCGACACCACCCGGCACCGGCGTGATGGCCCCGGCGATTTCCTTAGCCGCTGCAAAATCCAAATCGCCGACCAGCCGAAACTTGCCGGGCTCTTCTTCCTTCGGCACGCGGTTGATACCCACATCAATAACCGTGGCGCCGGGTTTTATCCAATCGCCTTTAATCATTTTAGGAAGTCCCACGGCGGCTACGAGAATGTCCGCTGAGCAGCACAGCCCTGGTAAATCTTCCGTTCGAGAATGGGCGACCGTCACGGTGCAGCTTTCGCGCAGCAGCAATGCCGCCATCGGTTTGCCAACGATATTGGAACGTCCGACAACGACCGCATTTTTACCCGACAGGCTGCCGAGCTGATCTTTGAGCATCATCAAACAGCCTAGCGGCGTACAGGGAACCATCCCTTCTTTCCCGGTAGACAGCCGCCCCACATTTATGGTGTGAAATCCGTCCACATCTTTTGTTGGGTCTATCGCATCAATTACTTTTTCGGCGTCGATATGATCTGGTATCGGCAACT
>PAXN01000002.1 GCA_002715005.1 Rhodospirillaceae bacterium | reverse complement strand
CGAAAGTTCCATCCGCCCCACCCAAGTGATGACCCGCCCATCGGTTGAAAATGCACTCCGCGTTTTGTTAGCGCTTGGCGGGTCGACCAATGCGGTCATTCATCTCACTGCAATCGCCGGTCGGCTCGGCATCGATGTACCGCTTAGCTGGCTAAACGAGCTTTCCGATACCACGCCGGTTTTGGTGAATTTAAAGCCGGTCGGCGAACATTATATGGAGGATTTCTTCTATGCCGGGGCGCTTGGCGCTGTGTTGCGGGAATTGAAGCCGTTGTTAAACCTCGACTGTAAAACGGTCACTGGGGAAACATTGCGTGACCGGCTCGGAGCACCGGCTGATCCGATTGATCGTAATGTCATTGCAAGCGCGGATGCACCGCTTGAATCTGAGGGGGGGTTGGTTGCGTTGTTTGGCACGCTCGCGCCGGGTGGTGCTATTTTGAAGCGATCAGCTGCAAATAAATCCTTGTTCGAGAAAGAGGGCAGGGCCGTTGTGTTTTCTTCGCTGGAGGACCTATCCAACCGCGTGGATGATCCGGGCCTTGACATCACTGAAGATGACTTCATGGTGCTACAGAATGCCGGACCGACCAGTCCGTCGGGTATGCCGGAGGCAGGTTATTTACCAATTCCCCGTAAACTGTCCTCCAAAGGCTTAAAGGATATAGTCCGTATCTCGGACGCACGCATGTCAGGTACTGCGTTTGGTACGATCGTTTTGCATGTCACACCCGAGGCTGCCGCTGGCGGCCCTTTAGCACTGGTGCAGAACGGAGACCGTATTCGTTTGTCCGTCCGGGACCGAAAAATTGATTTATTAGTTGATGAGAATGAATTGGAGCGACGCCGAACAGATATCGTTTCCAGCCAACGTGATCTTACAACTCTGCGCGGCTACGACAAACTTTATGCGGAACAAGTATTACAAGCGGATCAAGGGTGTGATTTTGGCTTTATGCTGCCGCTGAAAAAGTAGTGATTATTCCACTAAAAGCTCTGTAAACCGGCAGACATCGGCAGAATCCTAACGGTTTCGTCGATTGCCATAGGCGGTGCATCTGGTCGTTGAACGATAAAACAATCGGATTGAGATAGAGGTACCATCATCGAGCTATCCTGGACCGGGAAGGGCGTCACTCGGCGTGCGCCGGCTTCGGTTTGGACCATAGTGGCGCGAACATAGTTCTCCCTGCTTCCATTTTGGCCGAGCGGTGCGCCTAAAATCGCTTCCTCCATGTAAGTTTGCTGGTCTGTTATACCAAGCAGCGCTTGCATCGCCGGACGTAAGAAGAGGAGCGCGCAAACCATGCTCGATACCGGATTTCCCGGAAGGCCGAGCATAGGCGTTCCATTAAAATCGCCAAATATCAGAGGCTTACCAGGACGCATAGCAATCTTCCAAAAGTCCAATTCCAGGCCGGTATCGCCTAAAACTTCTTGAATAAGGTCATGATCTCCCACAGAAGCACCGCCGGTAGTCAATAAAAGATCCATTCCACGGGCGCCCGCGGCCATATTGGCCAAGCCATCACGATCATCCGGAGCAATGCCGAGTAATATCGGCTCGCCGCCAAACAAACGTACAATGGCGGCTAGACCAATTGAATTGGCGCTGACGATTTGGTTAGGACCGACCGGGTCGCCAGGCATCACGATTTCATCACCGGTTGATAGGATCGCTACACGCGGCTTCCGGCGCACTTTGACCCACGGTCTGTTCATAGCTGCTAGCAGTCCCGCATCGCGCGCCGTAATAATACGCCCTTTAGAGAGCAAGCAATCGCCTTCAGAAAAATCGAGACCGGCAGTACGGATGTGCAACCCAGGCGCGCCATCCTTAATCGTAACAGCATCGCCGTTCAAATCCGTATCTTCCTGGATAATAACCGTATCAGCGCCATCGGGGACGGGGGCACCGGTAAAAATGCGAACTGCTTCGCCAGGCTGCAACGTTCCGTCATACGCAGCACCTGCGGGCGCATGGCCCACCAACTTCAAAATTGTCGGCAATACCGCAATGTCCGATGCTTTTACTGCATAACCATCCATTGCTGAAACAGCGTGTGGTGGCTGGGTTCGGCGTGCGGTCACGTCGGCGGCCAATACGCGGCCAAATACTTCAGAAATTCCGACTTCGGATGCTGGTAATAAATTCATTGCACCGACAATACGTTCGCGTGCTTCGTCCACCGATAGCATTACTTGGCCTCAAAATCACCGGATTTTCCGCCGGATTTATAGATTACGCGAATATTGGAAATACGCATGCCGCGATCAGCTGCCTTGCACATGTCGTAGATTGTAAGCGCTGCCACGGACACTGCGGCTAACGCCTCCATTTCAACGCCGGTTTGCCCTTTAAGTTTGCACTCGGCTTCGATATGAACGGCACTGTTTCCTTGATCAAACTCAAAATCCACGTCGATGCCCGTTAGAGCAAGTGGATGGCAAAGTGGCACCAATTCATGGGTCTTTTTAGCGGCCATAATGCCTGCAATTCTCGCCACGCTAAGAACATCACCTTTTTTAATTCCGCCAGCCTCGATTAATAAAAGCGTCTCGGGTTCCATTAAGATCGAACCTGCAGCGCGTGCTTGGCGATGCGTAATATCCTTCGCGGTTACATCAACCATCGTAGCATCGCCTTCCTCGTTGATGTGTGTGAGTTCTGCCATGCTCTAGGCCACGGTCCCTTGTTTGACGGCCAACAGCGTTTTTGTTGCTTTAGCTACGTCTTCTTGGCGCATAAGAGATTCACCAACGAGGAAACACGAGGCACCCACATGCGCCATGCGNGCAAGGTCTGCGGGCGTAAATAGGCCACTTTCGCTAACCAGTATACGATCTTGACCAACTTCAGTTGCCAGGACCTCTGTAGTCTGAATATCAACCTCAAGGGTTTTCAAATTGCGATTGTTAATGCCGATCAACGGTGACGAGAGTGCTTTAGCCCTTTGCAGTTCTTCTTGGTNATGCACTTCAATTAGTACCGCCATGTTTAGTTCTAATGCAATTCCTTCTAACTCCACCGCTTGTTCGTCTTCTAAGGCTGCGATAATTAACAAAATGCAATCTGCTCCAATGCTCCGAGATTCGTAAATCTGATACGTATCGAGCATAAAATCTTTGCGTAATACAGGCAACGAGACGGCGTTACGCGCATCCTCCAAATAGGCGTCAGCGCCCTGGAAAAACTCCTTATCGGTTAGCACAGATAAACATGCCGCACCGCCCGTTTCGTAAGCGCGTGCTAAACTCGGTGGATCAAAATCCTCTCGAATGACTCCTTTACTAGGAGATGCCTTTTTTATCTCCGCAATTAAGCCGTATAGTCCAGCTTCGCGTTTCTTTTGTAACGCACCCAAAAAATCTCGGGGAGGAGGAGTATTTTCTAATATTTCCCTGACTTCGCTTAAAGAGCGCGTAGCACGTCGAGCCTCTACTTCGGACCGTTTAACCGCACAAATTTTATTTAAAACATCGCTCATGAACTTTTACCGGTAATGGCGAGCATGCGTTCAAGGGTACTTTTAGCACTGCCGCTATCAATTGATTTAGCCGCAAGAGAAACGCCATCGGTTAATGACTTGGCATTACCGGTTACTATTAATGCGGCAGCAGCATTGTATAGCACAATATCACGCAATGGACCTTGCTCCCCGTCCAAAAGCCGAAGAATAGCATCCGCATTCTGCTCAGACGTTCCGCCTTTTAAATCGTCTAGCGTTACGCTCGGCAAACCCGCATCTGTCGGACTTACTTCGGTCATAGATACCGAACCATCTTTCAGTATTGCAACTTTGCTCGGCCCCGTTGTGGTAAGCTCATCCATACCATCGCTACCATGTACTACCCAAGCGCGCTTCGCGCCTAATGCGGCTAACGTATTGGCCATAGGCTCCAGCCAATGTGCAGAATAGGTACCTACTAGCAGGTATTTGACCGAGGCCGGATTACACATCGGGCCTAAAATATTGAAAACCGTGCGTATTCCCATCTCAGCGCGGCTAGGCCCTACATGGCGCATGGCATTGTGATAAAGCGGTGCCATTAGAAATCCGATGCCTGCTTCGACGACCGATTTTTCTACCTGCTCCGGCTTGGCTTCAAGATCCACACCTAACGACGANAATACGTCGGCAGATCCCGAAAGCGAAGAAAAAGCGCGATTGCCGTGCTTGGCCACTGGCACCCCAGAACCCGCAACGACAAAAGCAGTCGCCGTGGATATATTGTGGGTGCCATGAGCATCTCCCCCGGTACCAACGATATCCATAGCATTATCNGGGNCATTTATTTGTTTCATNTTCGTGCGCATTGTCCTCGCAGCACCGGTGATCTCATTAATAGTTTCACCCCGTAGCCTAAGTGCCATTAAAAATGCACCGATTTGTGCTGGGGTTGCATCTCCGGACATCATGATATCGAAGGCTGCACTCGCGTCTTCTTGTGAAAGCGTCTTTTTTTCAGAAACTTTAGTGATGAAAAGTTTAAGGTCAGTCATAATATTTTGTCACACTCAGCAAATATCTAGAAAGTTTTTCAATAGTTCATGACCATGATCGGTCGCAATGCTTTCCGGATGGAATTGGACTCCATGAAGTGGATGGACCTTGTGTTGAATACCCATAATCAGACCATCATCGGCTTCGGCAGTAATATCAAAACATTCAGGCAAGCTCTTCCGCTCGACAATGAGGGAATGATATCGGGTCGACCGAAAAGGTGAAGCGATATTGGCGAATACACCACAATTTGAATGAGTTATATCGCTGACCTTTCCGTGCATCGGCTCGGGCGCCCGAACGATTTTTGCTCCAAAGGCTTGTCCAAGAGATTGGTGACCAAGACAGACGCCGAGAATAGGTATTTTCCCCGAAGCTTGTTTCACTAATTCTACACTTATACCAGCCCGGTCTGGATCACAGGGGCCAGGCGAGATAACAATGCCATCGGGCGCCATTGCAACTGCATCTTCAGCACTGAAAGCGTCATTCCGGTACACTTCAACTTCCGCTCCCAGTTCACTGAGGAAATGGAAGAGGTTGTAGGTAAAGCTATCGTAATTATCGATTAGTAGGAACATCGATCACCTATCCACGAATAAGGCCGCCGCTTATACCAGACCCTGAGCCAGGACGGAATGATAACCGCATCTATATCATCGAAAACAAAAATTGGTGAAAGAAAAGTAAATATGAAGGTAGCATGCTTCAAATTTCGCTACCGCAAACATCTNATCTAAGAGCAAAAAAGATAAATTACCGCCATCCTACCCAATCTAATTTGGGTTCTTGATTGCAATAACCCCATTTACCCACGAATGCCCTTTTGCTAGTCAATTTGAACCAAGCTTTGCCATGATAAAAACTTCCACCCACACGATCCTTGCAACGCTGACCGCTTTTATCCTGAACCCATCTTCCCTCAAATCCAGCTCCCTTATTTAGCCAGATTCCAAAAAATCGACCGTTACTCCAATCATAGGTACCTAACCGAGCGTCCGGATTAGGTTTGTCGGAGAATGTTGCGCTGGTCTTGCTTTTGCTGCCATCGGGGTTAGTCCATTCTGTGGACCACTTTTTGGTTTTATAACGGGCCTTACTTTGATAAACTATTTGTTGTGTGCTCTCGCTGATTGACTTGGGGGGACTAGCATTGTCTGGTTTACTCGAAGAAGTGCTGCGACTTACGATGCGAGTGGGGCTGACAACACATTTGGCGAATGGCCTTCCATTCATTTCTAATTTGCCCATCATTTCATAAAATTCAAAACGATTAAATTTATTCATATCATTGTAGAGCCCATACGTCAGCCATTTCACTGTACCATTATTATGAAGTGTGACCCTTGACTTTCCTTGGGATTGAATATTTCTGCCGTCTGGGCGTCCATTGCTATAATTAAAAAACCTAAACCCTAAAACCGTTTTACGCGATTTATCAATTTTAAATTCTGCTTTCCAAGAAAGGCTGTTTTGTTTACACGAAAGAGTAGTCGCGACTATGTTAGCGTTGGCTGTGCCAGCAAAAAAAACAGACAGTAAAACTACGATAAATGAGGTTGATTTGTTTTTCATAGTACGTTCCGGTCAATGTAAAGAATTCGTAGCTTAGGATTAAACATGCGGTTATCACGGACGGATGTCTAGCTTGAAACGCCAACGGTCTGAAATGAAAATTTCCGTGATGTGTGATCACCGATTTATCTTGCGGGTAGTCTGACAAAACGATACGGAACCCCTATGCTTGAATATATCCAAATATCGATGGCGACGCGTGATAAAAGCATCCAAGGCATCGTCATTTACTATATTAGCGCCGAAAAGCTGCCTGGGAAACAGGACTAAGTGGCTAACCGCTCCAAATCGAGGTCTGGGCCAAAACAAAGCAGCACAAAAACCAAGACCAAGCCCTGCGGTTTCTGGCAAACACTGTATCAACAAATTACTAAATTACGCCTGCACTTAGCGTTTCTTGCCGCGCTGGGGATATTTGCCATTGGAATGCTTTTGGGGGTTACCTTTAGTATTTATTATAACGATGGATCTAATGCTGTTGCCAGGGTCGAGGCGCAGATACCCCCAAGCGAGGAATATGAAGGACCGGTCGAGATCCCAAAAAAAGTCGCCCAAGGCACAGCTGTTCTGGAGCCAGAGTTTCCGTCAGCAAAGGCAGTAGATGGACAATCAGAAACTGTTCGGAACCAACAGACAGCCAAATCTCAACCGCCACAGGAGGCTCCCAAAGAGGGGGTTTTGGCCTCCATGAAATCACAAAAGGAGGTTCCAGAATCCGGCCTCATTACGCGAAAACTGATTGGAAATACTGTTGAGGCCGAGATACCCCCCAGCGAGGAATATGAGGAACCGGTCGGGGTCTCAAAAAAAGTCACCCAAAGCACAGCTGTTCTGGAGCCAGGTGTTCCGTTAGCAAAGGTAGCAGATGGACAATCAGAAACTGTTCGGAACGAACAGACAGTCAAATCTGAGCCGCCACAGGAGGCTCCTAAAGCAGAGGTTTCGGCCTCCATGCAATCACAAAAGGAGGTTCCAGAATCCGGCTTCATTACGCGAAAACTGAGTAGAAATACTGTTGAGGCCGAGATACCCCCCAGCGAGCAATATGAGGGACTGGTCAAGGTCTCAAAAAAAGTCACCCAAGGCACAGCTGTTCTGGAGCCAGATATTCCGTTAGCAGAGGCAGCAGATGGACAAGCAGAAACTCTTTGGGAAAAATCGGCAGTGATGCCCAAACCTGCAAAGAATTCGCATGAAAATGCGGCGTTAAAATCTATAAATCCACAAAAAAGCATCCCGGGGCCTAAACCCTCTTCCACGAAAGCTAGTACTACGGCCTGGCTCAGGTTTGCGGCCGTGACACCAGCCCAGAATGGTCAACCAGCTATTGCTATCGTGATGGATGATTTAGGCATTGATCAACGGCGGACAGACATCGCCATAGATTTGCCGGCTCCTATTACGCTTGCGTTTATTCCTTATGGATACCGACTCTCGACTCACACCAGACGCGCTCGGGAAAATGGCCACGAATTGTTAGTCCATCTTCCTATGGAACCGCTCAATGCCAATGCAGACCCTGGTAAAAACGCATTGTTGAAAGGATTGACCGATAAACAGTTAAGATCGAGGATCGAATGGAACCTATCTCGATTCCAAGGCTTTGTAGGAGTTAATAATCATATGGGTAGTAAATTTACAGCCTGGGAGCGAGGCATGAAGCTCGTGGTTAAATCCCTAAAAGATCGCGGATTAATATTTTTAGATTCTAAAACGACCAAGAATTCAGTCGGCTTACGTATGGCTAAAGCCCTAAATGTACCCAACGCTGCACGCGATGTATTCCTGGATAATGAAATTTCGATAAAATCTATTCAGCGACAATTAAAGGTATTAGAAAGGGTAGCCAGTAAAAACGGTAGCGCAATCGGAATAGGTCACCCCCACGATGCGACGGTAGAAGTTCTGAGAGGTTGGATTCCCAATGCTAAGAAACGGGGCTTTATCCTTGTCCCTGTTTCCGCAATCATAAAACGTAAGTTGCTGTCTGGTTAAGATTTATTGTCAGAGAGCGATTTATTTGTGCGAACTGCCTCTTCAACCGCACGCATAATGGCACGTGCTTTATTCCAGCTTTCCTGGTATTCGCCTTCAGGGTCGCTATCAGCTACTACACCTCCACCGGCTTGCACGAAAACCTTCTTGTCTTTAACCACGGCGGTCCGCAGAGCAATGCATGTATCCATGTCGCCCCCGGCGCCAAAGTACCCTATACACCCGGCATAAACGCCACGACGCACAGGTTCCAATTCGTCGATAATTTCCATCGCACGTACTTTCGGGGCGCCCGAAACCGTTCCAGCTGGAAAGCCTGCGATTAATGCTGACAAAGCGTCATGTTTTTCCCGAATTCGACCAGTCACGTTTGAAACGATATGCATTACATGACTGTAATATTCGATGAAGAATTTGTCGGTAACTTCAACCGAGTCAACTTCTGAAACGCGTCCGACATCATTTCGGCCTAGGTCTAGAAGCATTAAATGTTCAGCTATTTCCTTCGGATCAGCCAATAGCTCTTCTGCGAATTCTTTATCTTCTTTCACTGTTGCGCCTCGTGGACGCGTCCCTGCTATTGGACGGATCGTAACTGTTCCTTCACGAACACGCACTAGAATTTCAGGACTCGACCCCACAATTGCAAAGTCATCAAAATTTAGAAAGAAAAGGTAAGGTGAAGGGTTTAGCCGCCGCAAAGCTCGGTATAGCTCAATAGGTGGTAGCTCGAATGGCAATTCGAAGCGTTGGCTCACTACAACCTGAAATGCATCACCAGCGCGAATATATTCTTGTACTCGCTCGACCATGTCGTGAAAATCACTCCGGTTCATATTTGAGACTGGTTCGGTGAGTGACAGTTTGTTTGGAAGAGCCGGCGGGTTGGGCTGTGCGCCGGCAAGCTGCTCCCAAATCAACGATAATCTCTGCATTGCAGCCTTAAAAGCCTCCGACGCAGAGCAATCCTGCTTTGGTCGGACCGGCGTCACCACAGTAATGGTATCCCCAATTGTATCGAAAACGGCGATAATCGTCGGTCTTATAAAAAGGCCTAAAGGTAAATTCATAGTATCGGAATTAGCGTCAGGAATATTTTCCATCAGCCGCACCATATCGTAACTCATATAACCCACCACCCCAGCTGCCATTGGCGGCATCTCATCGGGCATATCGATAGCGGATTCTACTAAAACCTGGCGCAATGAATCCAAACTGGACGCCTTACAAGAGGAAAATTCTGGCTCTTTAGATTGCGGGTTACGACAAATTTCAGCTATATCATTTTGGCAACGCCAAATAAGGTCGGGTTTTAAGCCAATGAAGGAATAGCGCCCTCGAACCGCATCGCCTTCAACGGACTCCAGCAAAAAACTGTATGGCTCTTCCGCTGCGAGCTTGAACATCGCCGAAACTGGTGTCTCAAGATCCGCGACTTGCGTACTCCATACTAATTGAGGCTTGCCTGCAGTATAGGCCGCATCAAATTCGGTACGATTAGTATCGAGGCGCATTACCACCATAGCCCGGGTTGTCACTGCGATCGAAAAATTCTTTGAGGCTATTCTGATCTACCGAAACTTTGATCTTCGCCCGAATAGCCTGCTGTAACTGAGCCAAAATATCAGATATCATGCGGGACTTTACCGCATCTCGAATAGCATCAGTTTGCTGTTTGTTCGCCCGCCCATCGGCGACTTTAATCTCGGTCAAGACAGCTACCATATAACCATTTTTTGTCGCCGAGAACGACGCCTTGCCTTTGGATTTTAAGCTAAATATCTTCGAGATCAGAGCTGGAGGAACGTTTTCCACCTGTGCAGATCGCGTCACAGGGCCAATAGAGATCACTTTGGCACGGGACTTCTTCGCAACTGACCCTATATCCGTTCCTTCATTAATTTGTTTTGCAAGCTCTGTCGCATTCGCTCTTGCAATTCTCTGACGCTTACGGGAAATCCAGGCATCTCTGACTTGCTGTTTAACCGCTACTAAAGGGCGCAGAGCCGATTTTGTAATACTATCTACGCGAACCACGAAGAAGCCTCCGGCAGCAGTCTCTGTCAAAAAAGAGTCCTGTCCAACAGGTGTATTAAAAACTGTTTTGGTGAAGGGCTCACCAGGGAGATCTTTTATGGGCTTATCTGAGGGATCTCTGCCACCCAAATCAATTGCCATTATTTTTGTAGGTAACATTCCGATTGCGCTTGCCGAGGACTCCATAGAGCTGCCCTTGCCAAGCTCATCTTCCAATTTATTCGCAAGCCGAACGACATCTTCAACAGCTTGATCCCTGCGGAGATCTAATGCCAAGGTTTCCTTCACGCTTTCATATGACCTTTCTCTTTCGGCAACTACATCAGTCACCATAAAAATGCGCTTGCCAAAAGCGTCATCTATAGGTTCGGAAAATTTGTTTTTCCCCAAAGCAAATACCTTATCCGCAAGAGTAGCCGGCAAGTCTGTACGGGCAACAACGCCAAATTTCGTAGCGTTTGCGTCTTGATTGGCAATATTTTTAGCAACGGTAAAGAAATCGCTGCCTTTTTTAAGCAAGTCATAAGCTTTATCTGCCGCCTCTTGGTTTTCAACCAAGATTTGCAGTAAAGCTCGTTTCTCAGGTTCTATGAACTCGCTTAGCCTGTCCTGGTAGACCTGTTTGAGTTCGGCATCTGTAAATTTAATGGTTTTCCCCACAGAAACAGGATCCACATGAACGAAAGTGATTGCTCGGTATTCTGGCGCTGTAAACTGCAGTTTATTTTCACGGTGATATCTTGCTAACTCTGCTTCACTCGGTATTGAAATTTTTGAATTAGACGCAGAGACGTGAAAAGCTTGCGCGCTGCGCTCCTCTGTGCGCCACCGATAGAGGTTGGATATGATCTTTTTAGAGCTGTTAACTCCGGACGATATGCTTTCCAACAATTGAATTCGTGGAATTTCCGCTCGGCGCATATTAGCGAATTCGTTGCGGGTATAACCACTTTGTCGAAGGAGCTCGTCGAATTGCACACTGCCAACCTGACCAAACTGACTACGAATATCCTTCACGATTTGCTCGTTACTGACGGTCAAACCAAGACTAGAGGAGGCTTGGTCATAAACTTTTGCTGTGACGCTTCGCGTCAGTACGCTCTCTAAAACGCCAAGATTTTGAGCTTGCTGCCTTGTAATACCACGCTGGCGTAAAACATTAAGCTCTCGCTCGTAATGACGCTGAACTTCTTTCGCAGTAACCTCATTATCGCCAACTTCCGCCACGACTGTTTGTAAGGCGCCAGATCCGAAGAAATCCGTCGTACCCCAGAGTGCGAAACTCAAGATTAAGATACCGAATAAAGCAAACGTAAGAACCTTCGCTATGCCTCGCCGCATTTCCTGGAGCATTTCTTAATTCCTTCTGTCGGACCTTACGCCATAATTTAAGCACGATAGATAGCGCTGACGGCGAATGACAACAAGGATTAACCGCTTACTTGACCAAGAAGGTAGCCTTTAGACGTATTGCGTTTATACAGCGCTCCGCGCATCATCTAATTAATCTTGCGGTAATTTTGCAAATTAGGACAATTAAATATGAATATATCCCGCCAGCCACTAATTGCGGGCAACTGGAAAATGAATATGACCGTAGCGGAAGGATGCGCGCTTGCTCAGCAGATTGTGAGCCAGGCGACGACTGTATCGTGCGAGTTGTTATTATGCCCGCCCGCTCCGCTGTTGGGTGTTGTAATGGCAGAAACCAATGGTTCGGAGGTACAGCTTGGTTCTCAAGATTGTCACTTTAACGATGCCGGAGCGCATACCGGAGATACGAGCGCTAAATTACTTGCTGATATTGGATGCAGGTATGTAATCCTCGGTCATTCTGAAAGACGCACAGACCATGGAGAAACCGATCAACAGGTGGCGACGAAAGTAACTGCTGTATGGCGCAATCAATTAACTGCCATTATTTGTATTGGAGAGACCGAATCGCAGCGTGACGCGGGTAAAACACTTAGTGTGGTCCGCGCACAAATCGCCGAGTCCATACCGCCGGGCGCGACGGGGGCAAACACGGTAATTGCGTATGAACCAGTCTGGGCCATCGGTTCCGGGAAAGTCCCCTCAGTAAATGACGTCGCGAAAGTCCATATAGAAACCCGCAAGGCTTTTGCTGAAGCCGCGGGAGGAAGGGAGGCGGAGCGTGTTCGAATTCTTTACGGTGGTTCGTTGAAACCGGAAAACGCAGCTGAGTTTCTGACTTTGGAGGATGTCGATGGAGGCCTAATTGGCGGCGCTAGCTTGAAGGCGCAAGATTTTATGAGTATCGCATCAAGTTGCCCCTAGCAATCGACCGCATTAGCTATTAAACAAACTTCATATTTCCCTATGACCGAGGCCGTACTCGCACGGAGTTAAGATGGAAAAAATCATTTTGGTGATCCATTTGTTTCTAGCAATAGGATTGGTGGTCACTGTACTACTGCAAAAAAGCGAAGGTGGCGCATTGGGCATTGGTGGAAGCGGCGGTGGTGGTGGTCTTGTAAGTGTTCGCAGTTCGGCAAATTTCCTGACCCGAGCTACGGCAATTATGGCGGGGTGCTTTCTCTTAACGAGTCTTACCTTAGCGATTTTGGCTGGAGCTCACAGTAAACGTGGGATCGATTTAGATATGCCAGCAAAAAGTGGACAATCATCCGAACCAGCCAAACCAACGGCGCCCACAGTGCCTCTTTCAAAATAACTACTGAGCATTTTAAACCCTGGTGGGGAGAAGGAATACCGAATTGGCGGAGAGGCAATGACGCGCTTTATTTTCATTACCGGTGGCGTTGTTTCATCCCTTGGCAAGGGGCTTTCTTCCGCCGCGCTAGGCGCTCTTCTTCAGGCCCGTGACTTCAAAGTTAGGCTTCGTAAACTTGATCCCTACTTAAATGTCGATCCGGGCACGATGAGCCCTTATCAGCACGGCGAAGTCTTTGTAACCGATGACGGTGCGGAAACTGATCTCGATTTAGGTCACTACGAGCGCTTTACCGGCGTTCCTGCTAACAAAAGTGATAATGTCACGGCCGGTCGCATTTACTCCAAGGTATTATCGAAGGAACGCCGTGGAGACTATCTTGGCGGGACCGTTCAAGTTATCCCTCACGTTACCGATGCCATTAAGGAATTCATTACAGATGATTTGGATAATGAAGATTTCGTTCTCGTAGAAATTGGAGGCACCGTTGGCGATATTGAGGGGCTTCCTTTTGTTGAAGCTATACGACAATTGGGCAATGAATTAGGCCGCGAAAAAACACTCTATATTCATGTAACCCTCGTGCCATATTTAACTGCGGCCGGTGAACTAAAAACCAAACCTACGCAGCATTCTGTTAAGGAATTACTGAGTTTAGGTATTCAACCTGATATCGTGCTATGCCGCTCTGAGCGCGAAATTCCGCCTGATGCCCGACGTAAATTAGGACTTTTTTGCAATGTGCAAGAAAAAGGCGTGATCCCAGCATTAGACGTAAGTTCAATTTACGAAGTGCCTTTATCGTATCATCGAGAGGGTTTTGATATTCAGGTCCTAAAGCAATTTGGACTGGACGAGGAGAGCGAACGTTCGATTGATTTAAGTCAATGGGAAAGTATCTCAAAGATTCATAGATCTCCCGAAGGTGAAGTTACAATTGCCGTCGTCGGCAAATACACAAATCTTTTGGATGCTTATAAGTCTCTCAATGAGGCACTCGTGCATGGAGGAATCGCAAACAAGGTGCGGGTAAATCTTCGATGGGTTGAATCTGAGATTTTTGAATCAAATGACCCAGTTCACATGCTTGAGAATTGTGATGGAATACTAGTGCCAGGCGGTTTTGGGGAGCGCGGTGCGGAAGGAAAGATTGCGGTTGCAAAATTCGCAAGAGAGCGACGGGTTCCTTATTTTGGTATTTGTTTTGGCATGCAGATGGCTGTAATTGAAGCGGCTCGAAATTTGGCAGGCATAAAGAACGCTAATTCGAGTGAATTTGGCTCTTCAGAAAACGCGGTCATCGGCCTCTTGACGGAGTGGACGAAAGGAGAGGCAATAGAGCGACGCGACGCAGATGGAGATTTGGGCGGCACCATGCGTCTTGGAGCATATCCGTGTAAACTGGTCACTGGTTCGAAGGTTTGGGAGATTTACTCAAATCATACTGAGATTATGGAACGGCATCGACATCGCTATGAGGTCAATATTAACTTCAAAAAACAGCTTGAAGAAGCAGGGTTGGCCTTTTCTGGCCTTTCACCTGACAGCCAACTGCCAGAAATAGTAGAAATTCCAGATCATCCGTGGTTCGTTGGCGTACAATTTCATCCCGAATTGAAATCGCGTCCCTTTGACCCGCATCCCATGTTTACGAGCTTCATCAAAGCTGCAGTCGCACAATCAAGGCTCGTTTAAGGTACTCAATAATGGTCGCGCACAAACACATAAAAATTGGCAATCTCGAAATCGGGAATGACCTTCCGCTCACCATCATTGCTGGGCCTTGCGCCATGGAAAGCCGCCAACACGCGCTTGATACTAGCAGCGCAATTAAGGAAATTGCAGATAAGTTGAATTTTGACTTTATCTATAAATCGTCCTTCGATAAGGCAAATCGTACATCTTCCAACAGCCCGCGTGGTGTGGGGCTCGCTGAAGCGCTTCCGATATTCCAAGAGATCCGGGATCAAGTAGGCTGTCCGGTTCTTACTGATATTCATGATGCCGCTCAATGTGCTGAAGTAGCC
The DNA here is from genome assembly GCA_002715005.1 of Rhodospirillaceae bacterium. Classification (GTDB taxonomy): domain Bacteria; phylum Pseudomonadota; class Alphaproteobacteria; order UBA8366; family UBA8366. The sequence goes on along the minus strand of PAXN01000002.1, from coordinate 4,513 downwards.
GAAGCAGTAGACGTTTTGCAAATTCCTGCATTTTTATGCCGGCAGACAGATTTGTTAGAGGCTGCCGGAAGAACCGGAAAATGTATCAATGTTAAAAAGGGGCAATTCTTAGCGCCTTGGGACATGAAGAATGTAGCGGCAAAATTAACCGGTGTCGGTAACGAAAACATAATGCTATGCGAACGCGGCGCTAGCTTCGGTTACAATACGCTAGTGTCGGATATGCGGTCTTTACCGATTCTCGCTGAAACCGGTTTTCCGGTAGTCTATGACGCAACGCATTCGGTCCAACAGCCGGGCGGGCAGGGTGATCGGTCAGGCGGCGATCGCGAGATGGTTCCACCATTGGCCCGGGCCGCAGTCGCAGTAGGTGTTGCAGCTGTATTTATGGAGACCCATGAGGATCCAGATAACGCTCCGTCTGATGGACCAAACATGATTAAAATCAATGATTTTTCAGACTTAGTTAATATTTTACTTGATTTAGATCGTATCTCTAAACACAGAAACTAAATCTCTAAATCAACATTCAAAAATGATACATGCCGAGGTAAATTATGTCTGCGATTATTGATATTAAAGCGCGCGAAATCCTTGATAGTCGTGGTAATCCAACTGTTGAAGTGGACGTCATTCTGGAGTCAGGGGCGGAGGGCCGAGCAGCAGTTCCATCAGGAGCCTCAACTGGGGCTCACGAGGCGGTAGAGCTCCGTGATGGCGACGAGCGCTTCGGTGGAAAGGGTGTACGAACGGCGGTAAATGCGGTCAATACAGAAATCTTCGGTCTACTTTCAGGTATGGATGCACGCGAACAACAACGGATCGATAACCTTATGATTGCCTTTGACGGTACGCCGAATAAAGGACGGCTTGGTGCAAATGCCATTTTGGGCGTATCCATGGCAATCGCCAAAGCGGCAGCCCTAGAATCTCGCTTACCTTTATATCGCTATATCGGCGGTTCATTTGCCAGAATACTCCCAGTACCTATGATGAATATTTTAAATGGCGGCGCTCATGCGGATAACCCCATCGATATTCAAGAATTCATGATTATGCCGGTGAAGGCTGCCGGTATTGCTGAAGCAGTCCGTATCGGTGCTGAGATCTTTCATTCCCTCAAAATGTCATTAAGCGATGCCGGACATAATACTAATGTTGGTGACGAAGGTGGTTTTGCGCCAGATTTGGCATCAACCGATGAAGGTCTCCAATTTGTAATGCGTGCCATTGAAGCTGCTGGCTGCAAGCCTGGTAATGACGTTGTTCTGGCACTCGACTGCGCTTCTTCAGAGTTTTATGAAAACGGAATTTATGAATTAGCAGGCGAAGGTAAAAGCCTTGGCTCCGATGAGATGGTAGAGTATTTAGCAGATTTAGTTGCACGTTACCCCATCGTTTCAATAGAAGATGGCATGGATGAGGACGATTGGGAGGGGTGGGCTTCCTTGACCGAAGCTATTGGAGATAAAATCCAACTTGTCGGCGACGATTTATTTGTAACTAATCCCGCGCGTTTGCATCGTGGCATCGAAGAGAACTCAGCCAATGGTATCTTAGTTAAGGTCAATCAAATTGGCACACTTACCGAAACCCTGGAAGCCGTAGATATGGCGCAACGCGCCGGTTTTGGGACGGTGATGTCGCATCGTTCCGGAGAGACTGAAGATTCTACGATAGCTGATTTGGCAGTTGCAACAAACTGTGGCCAAATAAAAACTGGTTCGCTGTCTCGGTCAGACCGTCTCGCAAAATACAACCAGCTTCTTAGAATTGAAGAAGAATTAAGTGACACAGGGATCTATGCTGGTACAACCATTTTGCGTTAAAGGTAAATTGCGCTTGGTTAAAATATTCGTTGCCTTTATTTATGGATAGACATACTTAAAGACAGTAAAACTTGCCAAATTTTACTGCGAAGACTAGGATTTAATTGCCGATTGGTTTTTGCGAACACGAAAGATTCGATAATCTAATGTTAATTCTTCGAGAAATGCGCAGGAGAGCGCGCTACATTGTACCCGCNGCCTTTTGTGCCGTGGTCGTCGGCTACTTTACGTATCATTCTGTGCAAGGCGATAAGGGGATCCACTCTTATCTCAAGATTAATCGCGAGGTTCGTGANGCGCAGGAACATTTAAAGAAGATCCAATCTGTCCGTTTTGANCTAGAGCACCGCGTCAAAGGCTTGCGTGATACGAGCTTAGATTTAGATTTATTGGAGGAGCGCGCGCGCGTTGTATTAAATCTTATGCGCGATGATGAATTATTAATTCACTTTCCAAACAATTAAATTTTGCGGTTTCATATTCAATATATATTTGAGAAGTTTTTCTCTCCATCCTTGCTAAAGTATGTGCATTTCTCAAATACGCAATAATGTTTCAAGCCGTATAGATCAAAAGCGATAATCGTTCGTACGTATTTTGGCTTTTATTAACTCAAATCAGGTTAAGCTTAGGAAAATCTATTAATTCTAGGTACTTAATTGCACCTTGCCCCTCTATGCAATTCACGCTAATTCTAATCNTTGCAACCACGTTTGTGGTTATGCATGGTTTTAGGAGGGGCTATGGCGACAAATTCTAAGAAGACACGCGCCAAAAAATTTGGCGCGGACGTGTCGCCTGAAGAAAAACTATCTCTATTTAGAGATATGTTGCTGATACGCCGATTTGAAGAGAAAGCGGGTCAGCTGTATGGCATGGGGCTAATTGGTGGTTTTTNCCATCTCTATATTGGGCAAGAGGCAGTTGTGGTGGGCATGCAGAGCTCTATATCTTCAGACGATGCTGTTATCACTAGCTATCGCGACCACGGGCATATGCTTGCGTGCGGAATGGATGCGCGCGGTGTTATGGCTGAATTGACTGGGCGCGCTGGTGGCTACTCCCGCGGAAAAGGCGGATCTATGCACATGTTTTCCAAGGAAAAGAATTTCTATGGCGGACACGGAATTGTTGGAGCACAAGTACCGATTGGTACCGGTGTAGCCTTTGCTCAAAAATACCGCAAAAATAATTTGGTTTCACTAACATACCTTGGCGATGGGGCAATCAATCAGGGCCAAGTCTATGAGAGTTTCAATATGGCTGCTCTTTGGGAGCTTCCGGTAGTCTATATCATTGAAAACAATCAATACGGGATGGGAACTAGCGTTGAGCGAGCGTCAGCAAGCAAAGATTTATATATTCGTGGTCATGCTTACGGTATCGAGGGCAAGCAAGTCGATGGTATGGATGTACTGGCGGTTCACGACGCGGGCGAAGAGGCGGTGGCGCATTGCAGGGCTGGAAAAGGCCCTTATATCCTTGAGATGAAGACTTATCGCTATCGAGGTCATTCGATGTCAGACCCTGCTAAATATCGAACTAAAGAAGAAGTTAATCGAATGCGACAGGAGCGCGACCCAATAGATAATGTAAAGGAGAGACTTATCCAAGCTGACGTTGCAGAAGAAGAATTGAAGGGAATGGATAAGCTAATCCGTGATACAGTATCGGAGGCGGTAGAATTTGCCCAAAAAAGCGAGGAGCCTGATCCATCAGAATTATACACAGATGTTCTTATCCAAGTTTAAAGTACTATTGGCTATCTGTAGTGCAAAATAGAGAGTGAAATGAAATGTCTATTCAAGTACTGATGCCTGCCCTATCTCCCACAATGACAGAGGGTAAGCTAGCGAAGTGGTTGAAATCTGAAGGGGATTATTTGGAGCCCGGGGATGCGATTGCTGAGATTGAGACAGACAAGGCGACTATGGAGGTAGAAGCAGTAGATCCGGGTTTTTTAAAACAAATACTTGTCGCAGAAGATACCGAGAATGTGCCTGTTAATACGCCAATAGCGATAATGACCGACACAGTTGCAGAGCAACCGACTGAAGAACAATTAGTTAATGAGCAAATTGCAGAAGAAACGTATTCTAAGAATGCAAACAAACAAGAAAACACCAAAGGATCAGATAATATCGTGCAAAATTCTGGAGAAACAGTATCTCAAACAGTAAGAGAGGCGCTCAGGGATGCTATGGCAGAAGAGATGCTTGCCGATGATATGGTTTATGTCATGGGGGAAGAGGTTGCTGAGTACGAAGGCGCCTATAAAGTTACCCAGGGACTTTTGAAAGAGTTTGGAGAAAAAAGAGTTATAGATACCCCAATAACAGAACATGGATTTGCTGGACTAGGTGTTGGAGCAGCCTTTGGAAGCTTGCGACCTGTTGTAGAGTTTATGACTTTTAACTTTGCAATGCAGGCTATGGACCAGATAATCAATTCTGCTGCAAAAACCTTATATATGTCCGGTGGACAGATGGGGTGTCCGATTGTTTTTCGTGGCCCGAATGGCGCAGCTTCGAGAGTAGGAGCTCAACATTCACAAGATTATACGAGCTGGTTTGCACATTGCCCTGGATTGAAGGTTGTTGCTCCATGGTCTGCAGCCGATGCTAAAGGCTTGTTGAAGTCAGCAATTAGAGACCCTAACCCTGTAATAATGTTGGAAAATGAAG
>PAXN01000001.1 GCA_002715005.1 Rhodospirillaceae bacterium | reverse complement strand
CGCCCTTACCTTCGCCCTTACCTTCGCCCTTACCTTCGCCCTTACCTTCGCCCTTACCTTCGCCTTTTTCCTCACCCGCCTCAGCATCCGCCGCTGCATTCTCAGCAGCAGCAGCAGCGGCTTGCTGCTTGGAGACTGATTGATTTACGGTCTCCTGACTTGGCATATTACTTAGCGTCGCACCAAATTCCTGCTGCACTTGTTCTTTAGTGTAGGTACCGAGATCTTGGGGAGCATCAAATTTGCTGGATGAGCTACCTGCTTGAAAAGGCTGAGTGAGGAAGGTCTCGCCACTCGCCGTTTTGATCGAAATTGTGCCAATACTGCCATCAGCTTCCGGCAGTAAAATAACTTTGACGGTATTGCTAGATTGGTCGGCTTGAATAGTGGCTTTGGTGCCACGGATACCAATAGTGGCAACCGGCGTCTGCACGGTCATTGCGTTGCTACCTTCTTTAGCAATCGAGCCCGAAACGAACGCAAATGCGCCCTGGACTAAATTGAAGGAGGCTTTAGACGCACCTGGATTGTAGACCAATTCATCAATGACTAGTCGGGCACTTTCAGCAATGGACATGGAAGTACCATCAATAAACACTAGGGCCGCAGTTGCAGTGCCTTTCGTCGCAATGACGTCGCCTTCGAAAATTTTTGCACCCACTTCTATCGTTTCTGCCACACCGCTCTTCCGAGTGATCTGGACAGTCCCCGACATATTGGTGATCTCGCCAACAGGAGAACCGGCATTAGCTTGAGGGTCCGCTTGCGCGTATTGGCCCGGTGCGAGGGGGCCAACTAATGCCATTGCTACTTTTGGTATGATCACGGCACCATCTGCCGTTGCCAAATCCGGCTTGGGATCCATGGCAAAATAATTCTGAATAATGGCTTTGGTCCCGTCCTCATTTTCGAGGACCAAATCCTCGCCATCGCGGTTATAATCCGCATTCAATAACAACTCGCCACCAGGCACTTCGACGAGCGATTTTCCAGCTGGATCTATAACGATAGCGGATTGTAGCGGAAAAAGTTCAGGCGTATCAGTCTGATCAACGTTGGACAGGCGGATTATTTGGGCCATACTGGCACCTCAACCGTATTACACTACATTCTTAACAGTCTCCTATCCCGGCGGGAATATACCGAAATACCTGCAACACTAAAACATAAAATTTTATCTCACTGTGTGTTTCGTCACACATTGAAAATATAACTTAAAATCAATTTACTAACTGATCGAGGCCGTGGATTGAAATAGTAATCTTCCAAGCCGTTTAATCACCACAAAGGCGGCCTATCCGGACTGAAAAAGCCGAGGTGTATAATCAATTCTTGTCACATCAACTGTTTAACAGTCCTAGAGGCCCTTTTAACGAATATCTACACCAGCTAAAGCATAAACGAACTTAGCAAACGTTAACATACCCGCCACTCTTGAAAGCACCTGTCCCGGTACCGTAAATTACGCATTAATAGAATGGCGACATCTACTAAAATGTCCGTCGTTACGCTTACCACAAACACCCGGGAATTATCATGACCTATACCCATCTCATGCTCGATATTAGCGATAAGATTGCCACCATCACTTTTAACCGCCCCGAAGCTCGCAACGCTCTCAGCGAAGAAATGCGTGTCGATATCGAAGGTGCTCTAGGCGAGATCAAGGCGAAAGCCGGTGAAGAGGTAAAAGCCGTTATCATGACTGGTGCAGGCGGGCATTTTTGCGCAGGCGGCGACGTTAAAGGTATGGCAAAGCGAAAAATGACGCCGATGGATCATCGAACCCGGATGCGCTCTGGTCACCATCGCATTTATGACATCCTTCATTTGGAGCTTCCGGTTATTAGCTTAGTCGACGGCGCAGCTGCAGGTGCAGGCTGCAACATCGCATTACTAGCCGACTTTGTTTTTGCCACACCACGAGCCTTTTTTATGCAGGCTTTCGCGCGTATTGGGCTTGTACCGGATTGGGCCGGCTTTTATATTTTACCGCGCCTTGTAGGACAGCAACGGGCAAAAGAATTGATTTATTCGGGCCGCCGCGTTTATGCTGAAGAAGCCAAAGAACTAGGCATGGTGCTCGAAGTGGTGGGCCAAGATACAGCGATGGAAGAGACCCGAGAATATGCAAGTCGTCTCACCCATGCTTCCACAGACGCTATAGCGGCATCGAAAAACATCCTCAACCAGGCCTTCAATCAGGATTTCCGGACGTTGATGGAACTAGAAGTCTATGCGCAGTGTCTGGTGCGTGAGACGGACTTTCACAAGGAAGCTGTTCGGCGTTTCAAAGACAAAGAAACACCATTGTATGATTGGGAGAAGCTGTCCGGTCTCAAAAAGTAATGGCGTCCATTAGTCTAACGAGAGCGGGCGGAACCGCGCCTAGCGGGCCCACTGCCCTTTGTATTAGCATTTACCATGGGGCTCTTTATTGACTTATTTCCCGGGTCAAATCGACCTGGCGGTATTTGCTTATCTTTCTGACCTACACCTGCAGCCCGTTTTTTCGCTTTCTCGGCTGCTTTTGCTTTTGCTCTCAAACGCGCTCTCGCTTTGGTCATATGAATTTACCTTTTCAAACCGGGTTTCCGAAAAGTATGCGGAGTAATAATAGTGGCTCAAGGATCCACTAACGAATAAATTTTCTCGAATTTTTTTAAAAATTAATCTCGAGACACGCCCGATCACTGAGAACGTGCCTAGAGACCACCAAACAATTGTAATAAAACCGCGTAACGGGCGGCTTTACCTATACTCACCAACAACAAAAATAACCAGAACCTAACTCGCAAAACACCGGCTGCAATAGTGAGTGGATCGCCCAAAATTGGCACCCACGCTAACAACAATGTCCACACACCAAACCGATTGAACCAATACTCCGCTTTTGCCAATTGGGATGGCCTAACCGGGAACCAACGATGTTCACGCCAGTGAAGAAAAAATACCCCTAAAGCCCAATTTATAACGGACCCAAAAACATTGCCGCTAGTGGCAAATAGAAACAAGGACAAAGGATGCCAATTCCCGTTCGCCGCCATACCGAGCAGGAGTACTTCGGAAGAGAACGGCAAAAATGTTGCTGCAAGAAAAGCGCTGAGGAAAATTGCGGCATAGCCTTCAGCCATGGACGGACCCTTGGTCACTCAATGAGAGGGGCCGGCACGCATTCATGCGACCGGCCCTATTGCCATTTACTGGCTGAAGTTAGTCCGTCTGCTTAGTTGACGATGTGATAGACCGGTGCCTTTTCCATAGCCCATTCGCCGGATTGCCGGTCAAATTGGGATAATGTAAAACAATGCCAGTCTTTATCATCCAACTTCGGGTGATCGCCCCGATAGTAATAGCCAGGCCAACGTGTTTCCGTGCGGAACATTGTATGCTGCGTGACGCACTCTGAAGCCAGAACGCGATGCTGCAATTCCCAGGCGCGTTGAAGTTGATGAAGATCTTCAGCTCCAAGATGAGCAAGGTCTTCCTTCAACATGCCAAGCAACTCGAGCCCACGGGTGAGCATCGGTTCATTGGTCGAGTAGTGGGCGCTGATACCACCAACATATTCGTCCATAATTTTCTCAAGACGCTGCAGGCCCTGGATCGGCAGGATGTAACTCGGCGAAACAGTGCCAGCAACAATCTCGTTACGACCAACACTATAAGTATCCAGTGGCTGGAAGATAACTTGCTCCAAATCCTTATATTCCGTCTCACTGACTTCCGGCTGATTATTACCGAGATCATTGACATATTTAACCGCCGCTTTCGCCGCAATTCGCCCTTCTGTAAACGAACCTGACGAAAACTTATGAGCTGTACCACCGATGGTGTCGCCGGCGCCGAACAGGCCATCGACGGTCATCATACGGTTATAACCCCACTGGTATTCATCCGGCGCATAATCTTCCGGTCCGCTCGCCCATGCGCCAGAGCACGTCGCATGAGAACCCATGACATAAGGCTCAGAGGTGGTCAGTTCCGGGTTAGTATATTTGGGATCAATATTTTGTGATGCCCAAACAACAGCTTGGCCTATCGTCATACCAAGAAAGTTTTCCCAACCTACAGTTTCCTTGTGCGGATCTTGGAAAGCCTCTTTGGTTACCATACGGATTGGGCCGCGACCTGCTTTGATTTCTTCAAGAAATGCATGGTTTCTAAGACAGGTTGGTACCGGTTCACGATCGATATAATCACCAACCAATTCCTTGGTTTGATCGTACCAAGTAGGCTCGTAATTCTTTCCGTATGCGTTTTCAGTATAAGTTTTCAAATGCAGAAAGTAAGCGCCAACAGGCCCATATCCGTCTTTGAAACGGGTTAGCACGATGCGGTTTTCCATCTGCGTCATTTTCGCACCAACCTGGATAGGCAATGCATAGGCTGAGGCACTACTCCATGGTGCATACCAAGTGCGTCCCATACCTTCACCAACCGCCCGCGGTTTAAATATATGTGACGCACCACCAGCTGCCACAATGACGGCCTTGGCACGAAACACATAATAATCCCCTGTGCGCACGTTGAAGCCAACGGCACCAGCCACCCGATTAGGATTGTTTTTATCCGTCAACAGATGGGTCACCATAATCCGATTATAAACTTCAGTCGCAGCCTTGCGAGCAGCTTCAGCAACAATCGGTTTATAGCTTTCGCCATGGATCATGATCTGCCACTTTCCTTCACGCAAATAGCGGCCAGTTTCTGGGTCCTTCATGATCGGCAGGCCCCACTCTTCAAATTTGTGAACCGTGGAGTCTACGTGACGCGCGATATCGTAGCCTAAATCCTCACGGACAAGCCCCATGAGATCGTTCCGTGCGTAGCGGACATGATCTTCAGGTTGGTTCTCATCCCACTGCATACCCATATAGCAGTTGATAGCGTAGAGGCCCTGTGCGACAGCTCCACTACGTTGAATATTTGCTTTTTCAACGCAGACAACTTTCAAATCACGTCCCCAATAGCGCGATTCGTAGGTCGCTCCACAACCAGCCATACCGCCGCCCACGACGAGTACGTCGGAGTCTACATAAACTGTTTTTCTTTTACTGAAGAGCCCCATTAGATCACTCCTTGCTTGAGTTGATCGGGCTTTAAAGTCGGCAACCCACCTTCAATGTTAAGCACATCAGGTTCGTGAGCAAGTTCTTGCGAATTGATTGCCTCGTCACTAGGTGCATCATAGTCTGACGAACATTTAATCGATCCCCATTCTGTCGTCCGAATCGGCGAAACGAAGTTTTTCTCGGTTCCATCCCGGAACTTCAGCTTCCAAGAGATTGTCCCCTTGGCTTCTTCCCGAAGTACACGGACTGAATGATTCATCGGCGCAAAGTCTGCATAACCACGATCATCGATCGCATTTTGCGGACATGCCTTCACACAGGAAAAGCATTCCCAGCACATATTAGGTTCGATGTTGTATGCACGTCGGTAAGTTTTATCGATGTGCATAATGTCCGAAGGGCAGATGTCGACACAATGTCCACAGCCGTCACAACGCGTCATATAAACAAATGTAGGCATGATATTCCGTTATCCCATGTATCGAAGACGAGTAATAGGTAGTCTAATTTTAGTAATGATGCGGCTGCCTGCGAGCACTCCCAAATTGTTCCGGTTCATCAGCCGGCACCGGCAGATTGCTCCGCGAGCCATTCGCCTCAGCCACACGTTTCTGTAACGCTGCTGCTGGCTTGAAAAACATGTGTGAGAATTTAGACCAGGGAACCGACCCAAAAAACACTGTGGTCGCAATCAAGTATAAACCCAGGCTCAGCATGGCCCAGCCGCTGCCGGTCGCCTGCAAATAAGCCCATACCAGGCCCAAAGTCGCACTCACCAGAAGCGAGAGGACAAACAAATCGGCCCGCATTATACGAAACGGTGAATTACCTTCCGCTGCAACATCCACACGAATGAAGAACCAGAACCAATAGCCGCCCAAGCAAATCATGGCGGCACCGAGCCACCAAAGTTGAGCAACGATGGGCGCTGTAGGTGAGGTAGCAAACACCATCATACAAGTTGTTACGATGTAAGCAATGAAGCCATACATAGTAAGTAAGTGGGCAATTCTGCGCTTTACGCTGCAGAATTCGCCGGATGTTGCCACCTCGACAACAGCCGTCTTAACAGCAATTCCTGCAACTTCGCCGCTACCGACGTCGCGTGAGCCTTTTTCACGCGCTTTCCGCCAATTACTAAAAAAGTACTTGGCACTCTTTTTGTGAACGATATCGAACAATGTACCACCAGCGACTAGGGCGATCATGATGATCACATAAGTCTGCATTACAGCGGGTGATATTGTCGACGACAGTTCGGCAAAGGGATTGATGCTGAACATAAAACTCCCCAATACTCATCAATTATAACTAATTGCCACACCTACAAAACTCTAAGCACCCTTAAGTAAGCGCGCTCGAATATTTGGGTGAAGCTGATTGCAGTTACCTTTATATATGGCTTGAGATTAGGGGTGGGTCAAGGGCGAAACCGCGCATTTTGGTGCGGCGAAACCGCTCAATTTAGAGCAAAACTTTAACTTGGCCTATACGCTAACCCACGGTCGAATTTGTGCATTATCTATCCCCAAAAGCATTAAAAATATCATGTAGTCTTAATAAAAACCGCTAGGGTTCTATGCAAATTAAACAGCAGAACACAGAGACCAACCACCGAGGTCTTTTCCCCCTATTCCGTCATCAGCAGCGGAATTACCCGGTTATTATTCACGCATTTTGATGGAGAATACTCTCATTGCTTGGTGACAGCCAGCAATGAGCTTTTTTTGAGCCAATTTTTTAGCCCGAGAATGAAGCTTTATACTGACCGCATCTTCTCCTTATTTATCTTGAAGCGTTTTGCGTGAAATATCTAGTCACCTGTGCCTTTGCCTTGCTAGAAGAGGCGCAATCAAATAATCCCAATTGTTAGGAAGCATCATGTCCACTTTAGTCCCCCCGCATGGCGGCAGTGCGCTCAATCCACGATTACTGCCTGAACCCGAGCAAGCTAGCGCGTTGAAAAGGGCGGAGGGTCTTAAACAGGTCCCTTTAACGAGCCGAGAATCNTCTGATGTCCTGATGCTTTCGATGGGCGCCTATACGCCGCTTGAAGGTTTTATGAACGAAGCTGATTGGAAAGGTACTTGCGGTGAAATGAAACTCTCCAATGGTGTTTTTTGGCCGGTTCCCGTCACCTTGTCAGCCGATGAAACACTCGCCGGATCAATTAAAGATGGCGAGGAAGTTGCGCTCGTAGATGAAGATTCTGGGGAAATTATGGCAACTATGACGGTCACCGAGAAATATACTATTGACCACGAGTTTGAATGCCAGACTGTTTTTGGTACGACGGATAAAGATCACCCTGGCGTCGCCAAGGTTTTAGGGCAACGAGGCGTCAACCTTTCTGGCCCTGTGGTTGTTTTCAACGAAGGCGAAATGCCAAATTTGTATAAAGATCTATATTTACGCCCAAAAGAGTCGCGCGCCCTTTTTGAAAAAATGGGTTGGTCAAAGGTCACTGCGTTCCAAACTCGTAATCCCATGCATCGCAGTCATGAACATCTTGTAAAAATTGCTCTCGAAGTGACCGACGGTGTTTTTATTCACCAAGTTCTCGGCAAGTTAAAGGAGGGTGATATTCCAGCGGAGACGCGCACCAAAGCTATTGCTGCGATGATCGACAATTACTTCGTCGAAGACACCGCCGTCCAAGCAGGCTATCCAATCGAAATGCGCTATGCAGGGCCTAGAGAGGCACTGTTTCATGCACTAATCCGACAAAACTTTGGCTGTGCATATTTAATAGTGGGCCGTGATCACGCAGGCGTCGGCGACTACTACGGGCCGTTTGATGCCCAGCATGTTTTCGACACCCTCTGGGATGGGGCACTCATCACACAACCTTTGAAAATCGGCATAACTTTCTACTGTAAAAAATGCTATGGTATGGCCACAGATAAAACTTGTCCGCACGACGATAAATACCGCGTCAACATATCCGGAACGATGCAACGTGAAATGCTTATCAAGGGTGAAAATATTCCCGCTGAATTTAGCCGCCCAGAGGTCGTAAAAATTCTGCAAGATTATTATGCATCACTGAAATAGCTGCAGCTTCCAGTGACCACGCCGGTAAAATCTAATGAACAATTCTAAGAGCCCGATAGGTTCCGATTCACAAAGCGTGGTCATCGCACAAATATCTGATATGCATCTGCGCGATGATGGTATTTTATTAAAGCAGAAGGTTGATACTGACGCGGCACTTAATGCGGCCATAGATCATATCAACAGCTGGACTCGATCACCTGATATCGTGATTGCGACGGGCGATCTGGTGCAAAAAGCCGTCCGTCAAAATTATGGATACTTCCGTAATAAGCTCGAACGACTAAAAGCACCCTACTATGTGATCACCGGTAACCATGATGACCGTGCTTTGATTCGCGACACGTTCGCCGATAAAGGCTACCTCCCCCAAGAAGGTAATTTCCTGCAATATGTCATCGATGACTTTCCACTCCGATTGATCGCATTAGACACGCTGATTGAAGGCAGAAACGGTGGAGAGATCTGCGACACGCGCCTCAGATGGCTATCCGACCGACTTGCCGAAGCTCCTGGTAAGCCCACCTTTGTCTGTATGCATCACCCACCATTTCTGACCGGCATCGACTTTTTAGATAGACATTCTTTCCAAAATGCAGAAGCGCTAGAGGCATTGGTAAAGCAACATCCCCAAATCGTCTGGATCGCGTGCGGCCACTTGCATAGACATATCCAAGTTCGATGGGCTGGCACTGTTGCCTCCATTGCACCAAGCATCGCCTACCAATTACCAATGCCATTAACCCCCGGTTCATCCGAAGGCTTCAGCCTCGAACCATCTGGTTGTCCGGTTTACGTCTGGAAGCCAAAAACAGGATTGGTCGCCCATATGAGCCTGATTGGGGATTTTGGACCGCTCTGTCCGTTTGTTCGTGATCCAGTGGTTTGATCCACTCAGCAAACAAGGGCTGGAACACATCAAGGATGCGCCTGCTCTACAAAAGCGTTGGCGGAAGTTTTATGGCCACCACACCGATCTTCAACTTTATGCTTAGACCTAAATTATTTCATTGAGCAAGCCCAGCTTAGAAGTTTACGCCGACACGTCCTCCATCAGCGCGGACAACGGAACCGTTTATATAGCCCGCTGGATTACCACACAGCATCACCGCCACGGCACCCATTTCCTCAACTGTACCGTCACGCCCCATAGGAGCAGACTTGATCATTTGTTCACGCGCCTCTTCTGGCGTGATGCCTAGATGTTTAGCACGCACCTCATCACCAGCCTTCACGCGGTCTGTATAAATACGACCGGGCACTAGGCAATTTACGGTTATCCCATCCTTGGCAACTTCCTTGCACAACGCCTTTGACCATCCGACCAGTGCCATACGGAACGAACTAGACAGCACATTAGTAATTGCTGCGTTATAGACATTGGATGAGGTCATGGTGAGTACTCGGCCCCAGCCGTTTTCCTTCATACCCGGCAGCGCGGCGCCAGTCGCTTTGACCGCCGACATGACTATAACGTCGAACCAATCGTGCCACAGTTTTTCATCTGCTTCCGACGGCAGCAGACGCGGGGGGCCACCACAATTGTTAAACTGAATATCGATGCCGCCCATTTTATNNTNGGCAAAATCGAGAAGGTTCTCGAGGTCACCACTTTTCAGCAAGTCGCAAGCTTTTGCCTCCACCCGCACTCCAAATTTATCGGATATATCTGTAGCTTCTGCATCCAGGGTTTCCTGGTTTCGAGCGGTCAGGACAATATTCACTCCTTCCGCAGCCAACGCGCGCGCAACGCCATTGCCCATACCATAACTTGAGCCCATCACGAGGGCTCGCTTTCCTTTGATACCGAGGTCCATAACGGTGTTCCCTATTTTGATTTGGCCGCTTCAATTAATTCAAGCAACCGAGGCGGTGTAATGGGCGCTTCGGAGATGCGCACGCCGAATGGTTCCAGTGCATTATCGATTGCGCCAATAATGGCCGCAATAGCTGGAATGGTGCCACCCTCGCCGGCTCCTTTGACACCAAGTGGGTTTTGTGGTGTCGGCGTTTCTTGATGCACCTGCTCCACATGGGGCATATCAGTAGCAAGTGGAATAAGGTATTCACCGTAGTTTACGGTCACAGGCTGGGCGTTTTCGTCATAGAGCATCCTCTCGAACAACGCATTACCAAGCCCGTGCGCCACCCCACCCAAGACCTGGCCCTCCACTGTCATCGGATTAATCAACATACCGCAATCATGGCCGGTCCAGTATTTTAGCACCTTGACATAGCCTGTTTCGATATCCACCTCGACTTCGGCAAGGTGAGTGCCGTTAGCATAGACCGCTTGTTTAGGAGTGAAATAGCTTAGGTCTTGTAAACCCGGCTCCAAGTCGCCCGGCAAGGTAAAGCCCGGCTTGCCGTTAACGAATTCGGCGACCTCACCGAGTGTCTTGCTCAAATCNGGCACACCCTTGACGACAACCTTACCATCAGCGAGTTCTAAATCCTCCTCTGCTGCCTCCATCATGTGAGAGGCNGCTTTCAATATTTTTTCCCTAACATTACCAGAGGCTACAAAAACCGCATTACCAGCATTGACGATGGCACGACTGGCGAAAGTGCCGATACCATACGGACAACCCTGGGAATCGCCGCCTACAACCTTAACGTCTTCTAACGGCACACCCAACTNGTCTGAGGCTATTTGAGCAAATACCGTTTGATGGCCTTGGCCTTGCGCCGAAGCGCCGTAATGGATCGTCACTTTTCCGCTTGGTGAGACGCGCACATTTGCGCCTTCAAAGGGACCTAGTCCGGTTCCTTCTACATAAGAGCCAATGCCGATCCCGATGTAGCGTCCTTCTTTGAGGGCTTTAGCCTGACGTTCCTTGAAACCCGAATAGCCGGATAATTCCATCGCCTTATCATGGCAGCCAGGGTAGTCGCCGCTGTCATAGGTGATCGGGCTACCATCACGAAAAATTAACCCCATGGGATAGGGCATTTTATCAGCAGGAATATAATTCTTACGCCGCAATTCCGCAGGATCCCACCCCAGCTCGCGTGCTGCTAAATCCATCATGCGCTCCATAGTGAAGGCGGCCTGCGGACGGCCTGCGCCGCGCACCGGCGTCACCGCAACCTTGTTGGTGAGCACGCAAGTTACCTTCATTTCATACACTGGCAGTAAATACGGACCAGGCACGGTGGATGCGGCGATAAACGGTGTGATGATACCCCATGGAACATATGCGCCCGCGTCGTGTAGCATGGTACCTCGAAAACCGAGCAACGTACCATCCTCATCAAACGCGATTTCTGCGTCCCACAATTGATCACGCTCGTGATGGGTTGCGGTGAAGTTTTCGCGGCGATCCTCCATATACTTGACCGGACGCTTTAACTGTCGAGACGCNGCNGCAACNGAAAAATACTCGGGATAGGTTTGGCCCTTNGCCCCAAACCCNCCACCTATATCCGGCACTAGCACGCGTACTTGATTGTCGTCGATACCGCGCAGTTTAGCGTAGATCTCCCGAACTCGATGCGGCGACTGGCTTGCTGCATAGAATGTCATGTGATCGGCAACAGGATCGTAATGCGCCATCATCGCCCGTGTTTCCAAAGGATGAGCTGCGCCCCTATGCTGAAAAAATGTATCTCTGAAAACATGAGGCGCATTCGCAAAAACGCTTTCCACATCCCCGAAAGCCTGCGTAAATTCCGCACAGGTATTATCATCGATTTCTTCATGGGCCGTCGGCGCGTCCTCTTTGACAGCGTCACGAAAATCTGCCGCCACCGGTAATGGCTCGTAATCAACAAACACGCGCTCGAGCGCATCTTCGGCTATATATCGATCATCAGCAACGACTAAGGCTATGGGCTCCCCCACATATCGCACCGCTTCCTTCGCCAATATGTAGGGAGTTAACGGCTTGCTGATAAGCGGATTGGGTACCATTAATGGCAGTTGCGTCGTGCTGTACTCGCTCTCCAAATCCGCATTGACAAGGACCAGATGAACACCCTCCATTGCCAACGCTTCGGATGTATCGATGGATTTGATCCGTGCGTGAGCGAATGGACTTCGTAGCATAACGGAATAAAGTGCGCCGGGCATATGGATATCGTCTGTAAATTGACCCTCGCCTTTAAGTAGAACAGGGTCCTCGACACGCTTTGCAGATGATCCGAAGGAAGGCATTTACCGACTACCGCTATTTATAACTATTATGGCGCGACTTGATCGTCGCCATAGTGTAGCCCGCAAGGTCGGAGGCGATATCAGGCGGCAGTCCCGGGCTGGTAGCGATATATTTCTTCACTGTCGCAATATCCACTTGGTCAAAACCGGCCAATGTTTCGAGAAAACGCTCTACCGTCGCATCCAATTGATCCAACTCAACGATGCGACTTACAAGCCCTGACGCTAGAGCGTGCTTGGCGTCAATTTCTTCCGCCGAATAAACCAGGTGCGCAACAGTCTTCGCTGCGACTTTTGTATGGGCTGAAATTGCCAAAGTGGGTGGAGTACCGTGATGCATTTCCGGCAGAGCGAAAGTTGCATTCGTACTGGCGAAGGCAATATCTGAGCCTGCTACTAGCGCGCAAGCAAAACCGAGCGCCTTACCCTGGACCACAGTAATAATAGGCGAGGGAAATGCGCGAAACGCTGCATACACATTTAAAATTTTATCCATAAAACGAGTGCGCGCATCATAAGCATTTGAAGGTGGTCCATCGGCGCCGATTTTTTGCTCACGGCCATGGCTGAAATCTGGACCTACACCACGCAACACAATGCCGTTCAAGCCACCCTGCGCGGTCGCTTCATTGATCCTATCAGCCAAATCAACCAACATCTCATCTAAAAACTTATTACCCTCATCGGGTCTATTGACCGTGATATTTAGATAAGGCGCCTTTTCCTCAAAAATTAGTCTTTCGTCAGTCATAACGGACCCCCCCTTTAAAAGATCTTTCAACCGTCCTGTTTGCCTACTACGGCTAAAGCGGCATTTACGATGCCCTGATAGCCCGTGCAGCGGCATATATTGCCTGAAATCGCTTCACGTACTTCCTGCTCATTTGGGTTGGGGTTGTCCGTCAGAAGCTCGGTTAATGTCATCAACATTCCAGGTGTGCAGAATCCACATTGTAATGCGTGATTATCCATAAAGGCTTGTTGCAGCGGATTAAGAGCGCCATCTTCCGCCAAACCTTCCACCGTTATTACTTCAGACCCATCTGCTTGGACCGCTAACATCAGACAGCCACGGGCGGTTTTGCCGTCCACCAATACGGTGCAGGCGCCACAAACGCCGTGCTCGCACCCNAGGTGCGTACCCGTCAATTCCAGTCCATGGCGCAAAAAATCCGCGAGCGTGTGCCTACCTTCTACTTCTCTGATGTAGGGTTTTCCATTCACGTTAACAGTAATTTCGTGCCGATCACTCATGCTGCCATCGCCTCGCCGTTGTGTCGCGCAACAGCCTGCTCTAACGCCCGCCGCACCATGACGACTGCAATTTTCTGCCTATAAGCCGCCGTGGCATGGACATCGTCGAGTCCGGAAACAACACTGGCCTTATTTGCTGCCTCCGCAAGCAACGCATCAGACCAACATTCGTCCTCTAAAATTAATTCTGCATCCGGAAGACGGACCGGGCCGGTGTCGACGCCTATCAGGGCAATAGCCGCTCGATCGATTTTATCGCCTGCGAAATTCAGTAGCACAGCCGCACCCGCTAACGCAAAGTCACCCTTACGTCGCGCAAGTTCAGCAAACCCGTAACTGTGTCCTGCAGGCCAAGCCGTCACCGAAATACCTGTTAGCATTTCACCTTCCTCGATATTGGGCGTCATGTATCCTAAGGACCACTCAGCGATCGGCACATCTCGGTCAGCGCCTTTGCTTTGGACATGCATCACGGCGTCATGCGCCGCCAACAAACCTGGCCACTCCGCAGACGGATCTAAATGGGAAACCGAACCACCAATGGTGCCGCGGTTTCTAATTTGAATATGAGCTACGAATTCCAAACCATGGGAAATCAAGGGGCATTTTGCCACCACACCTTTAGAATTCTTAGCTTGATTGTGGCGCACCATGGCCCCAAATTTTAAGCCCTCGCCGGTTTCTTCGATTTGTGCGATTTCTGGTATGCGGTTTATATCGATGACATGCTCCGGCATCACATATCGAAAGTTCATCATTGGCATCAGCGATTGGCCGCCAGCCAGAATTTTTGCATCCTCAAATGCGGCAAGCATGTCGAGTGCCTCCGACAGGCTTGTCGGTCTATGATACGTAAAGACTGGTGGCTTCACTCCTAAAATCCTCTACCAAAGAATTTTTTTACCCATCGTTTCAGCGCGCCGAACAGGATATTCATGCCAGAAGTGGTAGTGCTTTGTTCTTGCAGAGCAGCTTTAGGGGAGACCGAAACACCTACTTCGTCATTCTGGGTCAATACTTTGTCCCGCAAACAATCGGCAAACCGCGTTACCATTTCTTCTGCGACAGAAGCAATTATACCTTGGCTCCGACCGTATTGGGCAACTGGACCATTGAGCGTTAAATCAGTAACAATCGTAACCGCGGAGCCCTCTCGGCTCCCCACTAATGAAAAATCCACATCAGCCTGCGCACCTCCGCGGCCTTTTGATTCACGCCCCTCGGCTTTTATGCGGGCGCAGAAGTTTGCATCATCTCGCTCAACGAACTTTGCCTTACCCTCGAATGCTAAGCTTACCGGGCCTAGTTTCACCTTCATGGAACCCTTATAGGCATTATCTTCAACCTTTTCTGTCAAAGTGGCACCCGGCACGCATGGCGCAACCCTTTGAACATCTACCAATACTGCCCAGGCCTCAGCTGGCGGTGCTGCCACATCGAAGGAATTTTCTAATTTCACCGAATTTCGTCCTGTCGCATCCAACCCTGGGACGCTCTTCTATACTTTTTAAATAATATTAGACCAGCATTCTGCTGCGCAGCATAGCTAGACCGGCTGCAGCGTCAATAGTGACATCCTAAAATATAGAGGCATTTTGCCAAACAATTGGAAATCTTTGGGAGAATAAAAAAGTGCTGAGAGATGCTTGGTGCTTCAAGCATCTCTCTATCTTTTTCCGCATTAAGCACTATCCCTATAAGCCCGTTACATGTCGTGGGCGGCCCCAATCATCCGCCGTTGCCAAGGCTTGTTGGATGTCCTCTTCTAACATAAGCCTCTCAGCAATTAATCGTCGGCAGGCGGCTTCAATAGCTGCAGAATAATCTTTCTGCGTGGCATATCTATCCAGAACCGAGGGTCTTGGGTCCGAAATAAAGTCACGCTCTTCNGGCGAGTCTGCAAAGGGAATATAGCTTCCATTGAATTCGTAGGTGGCGCCGTGTCCAAAACCGCGNGCACGCAGGTTCCAGCCGACATAGGTGCCCATGGGCGCCTGCACCATAGGCGCTCGNACACCAGGCACATCATTGCCATCTTCATCGCAGGACGGAATNAGAATTGTATAGCCTTCCGCTTCAATCACTTCTGGAGGTTCTTTTGAAAAGATCCCGTTATCTGCATCAGGCCCATGATCAAGTAGCTTCAAACTAGCAGGTCCCGTTGGGATCATCGTACCAGGAATTGCAGGGAACTTCTTTTTCCAATCCTCGTAAGAAACGAGAGTACCCTCTTTTCGGGTAGGGATCCGAGAATCTGGAGGTGCAATGCCATCAGTCGCCCAAGCATCCATAGCATCTAACATGGCACGGAAAAGCATAGAGGTAGTAACGATATTCGAATAATTCTGGCAAATACCAACATCGGGCGCACCATCGATAGGTGGGGCATTATGTTGCGAACTCGACCACAGGAAGACCCGCACCGTATCAGGCTGCTCAAGATCATTCCCCTGCGTGTCAGTATGCACCAAGGACCCACGCCGCTGCCAATATTCAGTCGCTGTCTGTGTATGCATGACCAGTGGATCCGTATTAGGGCGCTTTAAAATTGCATCTGATTTTCCCGTCAAATGATCGGTGCATTCTGCATAAGAGAATGGAAATCGGTCAGCATAAATATAGTGATCTTCATATTGCTGACCGGCCATTGAGACCGCGTTAGCAAAGCGGTGGTTCAGCCACATACGACCGCCACCGGACACATGGGGCATCATACCATCAAATACGCGGCGGTCATCAGTATCTCCGTTAAACCCACGATAAATGAAATCACGAATACAACGACCGGTCTGAGAGCGCCCCCATGCATAGGCTTTTTCTATGGATCCCAGCGGATTATCGTTCCCGGCCGCATCTTTGGTACCAAATTTAAGGAAACTGACGAGGTCACGCACCGCGACATGGCCTAGCCCCATCACAAGCGGGTCCTTGCCATTGTAAACTAGTTCGTAAATCCAGCCCGGTTGAAATCCACCATGCAAGTAAATGAATTCGTCCGAGGGTAAAATGGCTATCTCACTGGATCCACGCGTCACTTCACCGGACATACCCAAACCGCTTACCACTTGAGCAAACTCCCACTGCTCCGCCGGAATCGAAATACGTTCATCCTCTGCATAACGGCGTTTGGTTAGCTGCGCTTTAGATGTATCACGCGAAACGGTTGGATGACTGCGCGTTGCCGCACGACCGGATAATGCAAAGCAGTCGGTGGGAGAGGCAGGAATATATTCCTGGCGAACCTTACCCGTGATCGATGAGCCTCCATTAGTCGCGATCGGCAGTTTCATTGTCACCCGGTCATCTCCCGGCAACAAGTCTCCTTGCCATGCACTCCACATGAAGCAGTAACCCCGTTTCATCAGATAGCCATTGCCTGCTTCCTTTAAAGACACAGGATCGTTGGAATGGGGAGCGTCGTTAAAAAATTGGAAGGCTCGAATATTGCCACGATTTCCATAATCGTAAAATAACCGGTTATTGCCCTTTGTCAGATCGACTGGACGGACTATGTAAAATTCGGCAGAAAATTCCACCAACCCTTCTGCATTGACCCTAGCATTGTCGATATCTGTGACATCCACTTGCCCTGGCGCTTTTGGGTCCACCGCATGATGTGCCCAGCCCCGTAAGCGCTCATAAGCACCTGTTGCACCAAATTCATGACCGCCCGCAAACGGCCTCTGGTCAACAACTTCTAATATTATTTTATTGGTCAAGACTTCTTCCCGAAATGATTAAGAAAGATGTAACCCGCTAAGATGATTTCAGTCTACAGAGCGTTTGCATAATAAGGCAATAAGCCGATGGCACCGAGAAGATAGACATGATTTCTTGATACTGAGGTTCGGGTTCGCTCTTGTCTCCGGGATCCGCTTAAAAAAAATTTCGAACTTGCCAATATGATAAATCCCGGCGCTTTTTATATTCCTAAATCAAGCAAACATCTGTGCCACATCCAAGATCTTGATCTGCACGCTCAAGCAAAGCAGACATATTATTCGGTGTTTCAATCTGGCGGCCCACCACACGCGGTGAGTTGGCTTGGAACCAGAAATTATGAGTGGGATGCCCACCTCCAGCGACCACAAAAGCAAGATTATTCGCACTCGCACTTATGGGCCATGGATCTTCCCTTAAGGAAGCCGTGACAGCTGCTCTTGTATCCATTTCCAGCCATTGCGACAGACCACATTTTTCAAGATCCACGTGAGGAATCTTCGTACGATCCCATAAGGCCTTCTTGATAAGCTCTTTATTCCACCCCAAATCCGCAAACCGTTGCGCCAAAGAGCCGGACATCATCAAAACACCTGGTGTGCCCTGTTCATAGCCCGCAAGATAATGAAAGGTGGGTTGCGACAAATAACGCGCAACTCGATTTAGACTTTGCTCGATTTCCTCATCCGCCGTCTCCTTGCCCGTACCGCGGCGCATGATGTTCATCCCCCCAGAGCAAGCAATGACGGATACCGCGTTGGTGCTGGGCTCAAATCCATGTCGCTCACTGGCATAGGTATTCCACCCTGGAGGCAAATTATCTTCATCTTCGGCAAAAACCACATTTGTTGCACGCATGTGCCCAAATATTGCCATCGTTCCAACTCCAGGAATCGCACCACCAACATTTTGTTGAAGCAAACGAATAGCCCGCCCAATCGCCAAACCAGCAGGCCGTTGCGGGTCAGGTCCCAAAAGCCCAAAACCTGAGNTAAGTCTAATCTGTTTAGCGATTGGCCCATTAACGATCACCACCGGAAACTGGCTACCTGATGAAGCCTGCCAAAAGGCATGATTCAAACCGGGATCTAAAATAGCATCAATTGCCGCAAGAAGTACCGGCAAATACTCCGGCCGACCACCCGCCATAGAAAGCGAAACTGCGGCAGTTTCCACCGTCACTATACCACCGCGAGGCATCAGCTTGCCCACCACATGATCGCTCGGTCGGTCCGTACCTTCTAAGATCCAAGAGACGCGCTTTTTGGTTGGCGGATTAATCGGTAACCCATCGCCCCATGAGTTCATTAAAAACCAGTTATGGAGTTGGTTCGTTGCATCTTCGTAATCTCTCCCGGGAATAGTTATCATTGGGGCATTACGTAATCCGATCTCCGACGCCACAGGCTTCCAATTGATCAACCCTTCGGCAAATTCAGACCCTTGTGTTTCCAAAAGCGTAAGGTCACTCTCAGCCATAAACAGGTCGATGGGAAATATCACCATGGAGGCATCCGTATCAAAACCAAGGCCAGACATGGCATTCTTGACTACGCCGGTAAAATCGTCCCGAGTTAGCAATACGGNAGGAATTCCAGCTGTTTCCAGCCTAGCGACAGCACGGCCGCATGCAGTGGCGCAACGGCCTCAAGCAGCATTTCCCATAATAACGGCATCGACCTCATTAGCTCTGGCCGCCGCTACCGTATTGTCTGAGTCAATCTCATCATTGCCAAAAGGAAACTGGTCTTGGGGAATAATTTCTACAGCAGGAAATTTCCGCTGCAAAAATTCAGCCACCAAAGGCAAGGTGCGATGCGCTTGCCACTCGTCATTGGAAATAATGCCGACGCGCTTACCATCAAGCCCATCCAAGCGAGGCGCATGAAGCTGCGTGATTTCAATCGCACCTGTCGGATCGAAAACATCCAAGTTAGTCATCATAGATCTCCTCGAATTTATATCCTGGGACCCTATCAACGAACACTCAGGCGGTCAAAGAAAGGCTAAATAACACACAAATCGTCGGCGCAACCAATATCTCGATCTGCCTGTTCTAATAGACCTTTCCAGAGGCTTGGTGTTTCCACCAAACATTTCCCAACAGTCAATGCGTTTCCTTGGAGCCAGAAGTTATGAGTCGGATGTGCACCACCTGCAACTAACAACATTATACCGTCTGACCTTCTTGAGATGGGCCAAGGATCAATATCGGCTGCTTGTGCTACTGGATCAGTTGATGCTCTGATCCACTGTTCTAGACCGGAATCAATGACGGTTTTCTTATCGACCTTAGTGTGCTCCCAAAGAAACTCACGAACCTTCTTTTTAGTCCAGCCTAATTGCGCCAATTGGTTGGCAACCACCGGTGAAATAATAACCGCCCCTGCACAACCATCGGTCCAACCGCGAATATAATGCGGATTAGCGGTTTTCATATAAGTAGCAACACGACGGAGACTGTCTTCCGCTTCCACCTCTAGGGTTTCCTTGCCTGTGCCACGACGGATTATATTAGAGCCGCCCGTGGCGACGAATACAGAGACTGAATTCGTCCCTCGTTCGATACCGTGCCATTCCGTGGCATGCGGCTCCCAGCCTTCGGGGAGCATATCTTCCGCTTCCGCAATTACCGCATTCGTGAAGCGCATAGCACCAAATATCGCCATGGTACCCGTACCGGGCAATGCACCACCCACATTTTGTTGCATTAGCCGAATAGCACGACCGATAGTGCCGCCCGCCGGTGCTTGTGGATTTGGTCCCATCAAACCAAAACCGGAATTTATGCGAATATCCTTAGCAATTGGACCGTTGACGACAATTACCGGGATCGTCATACCAGAAGTAGATTGCCACTTATCGTGATCCATCTCAGGATGAAGTATGGTTTCAACAGCGGCCAAGAGAACCGGCAAATATTCCGGTCGCCCACCGGCCATGGCAAGAGATATCGCACAGGTTTCCACAGTCACGATTCCGCCACGCGGCATGAACTTGCCAATTTGCTCGTCACGGGGCCGGTCAGTCCCTTGAAGTACCCAGTCAATTTTTTCTGCGGTTGGTGGAATAATTGGCAATCCATCTGCCCATAAATTAGAAAGGAAAAGATTGTTTGTTTTAACCACCGCACTTTCGTAATCGTCGACATCCAAGTCTATCATCTCCGCGTTACGAATTCCCTTGGTATCAGCGACAGGTTTCCAATCGAGCAACCCATCGATGAATTCTTGTTTGCCGCTTTCCACCGGCGTCAAATCGCTCTCAATAAGAAAAACATCTATCGGAAAAGTCACCATCGGCGCATCTTGATCAAAACCAAGACCGGCGACAGCGTTTTTAACGACACCCACAAAATCTTCGCGGGTCAAAATAACAGTTGGAATGCCTGCAGATTCTAATCGAGCGGCAGCACGGCCGCATGCTGTTGAGCAATTTCCTCAGGCAGCGTTTCCGACAATAACTGCGTCCACACCCAATTCCTTAGCGCGTACTACAGTTGCATCGGCATCAATCACCGCATTTCCGATAGGAAATTCTTCATACGATAAAATTTCCGCCGTTGGATAGTCAGCTTTGATCATTTTGCCTACAAGCGGCAACGTGCGATGTGCCTGCCAGGAATCATTCGATAAAAGAGCGATCTTCTTGCCATTAAGAGTTTCCAAGCGCGGCGCGTGCAACTCAGTGATTTCCGTCGAACCGGATGGGTCATAAACTTCCATTGAATAGCCTTCCTCTGATGAGATGCAAAACTGTATCACTATTGAATTGCTTGGGTAAGATGGTGTAGCTCACTTACAAGAGCACCCTAAGCATGCTCTCCCGTGCTTGATGTACAACAGATGCCAAGCCATCCGCCAAATCATACTACGCACAAGACTAAATGACCCGCACGCCGCCGCCGTCCGTTGCAATACATTGGCCCGAAACGTAAGCCCCTCGCGGAGACGCCAAAAAATAGATCGCATTGGCTACTTCTTCCGCCGTACCAAGCCGTTGCAAGGGAACATTTTGAGTGCGCGGACGGAAATATTCTTCTTCCGAGATACCCTTACCCCAACGCTCATAAGCATTCATTAAATTTGGTGTTACGATACCTCCTACCGACACAATATTGACGCGAATATTTTCCGGACCCAGTTCCAACGNCAATCCCTGCGTCCAATTCATACAAGCCGCCCAGGCAATAGCCGAAGTGGCTATACGCGGCCCCGGCTGAATTCCTTTAGTCGATGTAACGTTAACAATGCTGCCTGCCTCAGATTTTCTGAGCCAAGGTAATGCTGCCTGAGTTACCCGTAACATGCCAAAAAATTTACGATCAAAGGCAAGCTGAAACTCCGCCTCATCCATATCCGCAAATCGGCTGGGAGGCAGATCTTCCGCTCCAACCGGATCTTCCGATAGAACCGGACGAACAATCTTGTCACTTTTATGCTGCTCGGATTCACCTGCATTGTTGACCAAAATGTCGATCCGACCAAATTTTTCACCCACTTGGTTGGTAAAGGTATCTACAGAGTGGCGATCCATAATATCGGCGATAACAGGTAGTACCTTGACACCATGCTTCTCACGCAGTTCGTCAGCCGCCTGATCCAGCGGTTCCTTGGTACGCCCGCACATGGCAATCGTTGCGCCTTCCATGGCAAACAACTCTACTGAGGCGCGCCCAATGCCCTTACTACCGCCCGTCAAAGCGACAATCTTACCGTCAAGTTCCCCCATCATTCTCCCCTTTTCAATTTTACCATCTACTATGGCATAGTAGATGCTGATAAAAAAATGCCGACTAGGATACTCATGTCGTTCGTACGCGTTGCCCCCTGGGCTTGTTTCTTCGCAGCACTACTGTTGCTCATGCAATCTGTTTGGCTACTCCATTTGACGTTCTTTGTCAGTGATGGTTTTTTGCGGCCGTTAATTTACAGCTCCTCCATTTCGATTCCATTTTTGTTCTTTGGGCGGGGTGGATGGTTCCTGCTATGCGGACAACAAAGAGGGAAACGCGATGCAATGATAGGTGCACTGATTAGTCTCACTATTGGGTTCATGCTGATGCTTTTCGAGCCCATCACTTCTATTGCTACCGTCTACACTATGTTCTTTTGTTTTTTTGCAGCTATTGCCGGGTTCATTTCAGTACAGTTGGCTAAATACACTACCCACACTACTAAGGAAACAAGACACTATGACGATTAAAGTCACGAAACTGCACTCGCACTTTGCCGCCCGCGTTGAAGGGATTGATATCGCAACCGGTGTATCTGATGATGNCTTCAATGCGCTTCGCACCGCATTTGAGGAATATTCAGTAATAGTGTTACCATCCCAAGACCTGGATGATGAACGCCAGATGGAGTTTTCCAGGCGTTACGGTCCTTTAGAGATGATGGCGCCACATTTGGCCAACGATAGTAACCCACAACATATATCACGCATGCATAATGAAGAACCGGACGGTTCGCTTATCCCCCCAGACGACGACCGCATGATCTATCAATCTGCCAACATGATCTGGCATACGGATAGTTCCTTTAAACCGGTCCCATCTCTGTGTTCCATGCTGCATGCGCGGATATTGCCGCCAGAAGGTGGTGAAACCGAATTCGCCTGCCTTCGCGCCGCCTATGATGCACTCGACCAGGGCATGAAAGATTTTCTCGACGACAAAATTGCCATTCATGCTTTCGCCAACACGCGCAGAATGGTCGGCGGTAAATTAAACGATTGGCAGAAAAAAAACTTACCGCCTGTCCGCCAGGCTATCATTCGCTCTAATCCTGTGAATGGCCGCAAAGCGCTTTACACCGGTGGGCATGCAGGCGAAATTGAGGGTATGTCCAAGGAAGACGGCGCAGCACTCTTAAAGGAGTTGATGGATCATATAACCCAGGATGAATTCGTCTATGCCCACAANTGGAATGACGGCGACCTTACAATTTGGGATAACCGGGCCGTACTGCATCGTGGACGGCCTTGGGACGGCACCAAATACAAAAGAATCCTGCACCGCACGACCGTCGCTGGCGACGGTCCTACCGCCTAACCTTCGACATGCATCGCAGGATCAGCGATGCTTTGAAAAGATGGACGTTTCTGAACCGCTGAATAATAACGGCTTAGGTTCGGCATATCAGGGCGCTCAATATCAAATAAATGCCACCGATGGCATCGAATGGTGAGTGGAATATCGCCCATGGTCCAACGATTTGCGGCAATATATTCAGTCTTCCCCAATTGCTCTTCAATGATAGTAAATTCCTTAATCAGTTTTTGCCGAGCCTTTTCCGCCTCGCGCGTATCGCGCTGATCTTCCGGCAGACGAACGAGATGCATAACCAATTCATGCATTGGTGGAATCAATTGATTATTTTCCCACATGAGCCAGCGCGCGGCGGATCCATATGTCTCGATATCATTGTCATAAAATAAGCCCGGGTCGTACTTCATACCAAGATACTGAATAATGGCATTCGACTCCCAGAGCACATAGCCATTATCATTTATAGTTGGCACCGTGCCGTTCGGATTCATAGCAAGATATTCCGTTGTGTCCACGATACCAAACGCTTTGCCCCCTTTTGTAACAGATCCGTCCGGACCCATTGTTGCGCTAGACAAAATATAGTCATGTTCAATGTTTAGCTCAGCCAGAGCCAGCATCACTTTTTCCGTTCGGGCCGATGTAGGGCGGCCCCAGAGTTTGAATGTCATTACGCATCTCCTTTTGTAGTTAAACCAACTCATTGGCAAAGCTTGGTCTTTACCCTAATAGCAGTTTCCCTATCGTGCCCAGAGAGGCGGACTCCGCAAAGAAGCAACAAGCCTAGACAAGGCCAAGGCAATACCTACCAACTTGATGCTCATAAAAATTAGTATGGTACTATAGTGAAGCCCCAGTACGCCGACGCTCTCCACAACAAGTATCTATTTCCAATATATGCCGAAAAAATAGGATCAGAAACAGTCACAAATCCAATGATAAGCTCGAAATAGAAGTCCTTAGGCGTCCAAGGGTGCGACTAGCTTAGTACCCGGCACCAAAATCCCCCCAACGGGCCTCTGACCCGCCTCTAGGCTATGGAAGCGTTCGCCATATTCTTCAGGCAGAGGACGACCATCTGGCGTAGATAACCACAACCTAAACAAGTGCCGTCGTTTTTCTTGCTTTTCCCAATCAAAATATTCGGTACGCGAATGAGAGGTCACATGATTGTGGACCCATTGAATGTCACCCACCTGCAATTCCATATCAAAGGCGAGTTCTTCATTAAGCTCATCAATCATATTAAGGGCGGCGCGTAATTGCGGCGAAAACCGAGGCAACTCTTCAAAGCGTTGTGCGGACTCGATATAGCCTCGCGACATACTTACAGAAAGATGACCCTCACAATAATTAAACACCGGCAATTTATAATATGGCAATTTGCCTTCCGGCACTTCATTTCGGCGGTCTCGATAAATCGGTTTTGCCAACTCAGCCGCCAACTCTGGTCGTCTTTCGGTCATCACATTGTGGAGTTCGACGGTACTCACCACACGGCTCAAGCCTCCAGCCTTTGCAGTCTGCTTGCACAAAAGTCCGGTTATATCACTAGAATCCGCATGAAACGGTAATCCTGCACTGGTATTATAGCCACGGTTCTTCGGATCAAAATAGCTGCCACCGAGACTTTTGACATGGCCCAATATATGACCCATGGCATTTTGCGAAACCGGCTCACCGATGTAATGCCCCATACCAAGATAAGCGATAGCGACACGCTCAACAGACCATTCTTCAACCGGGAATCCGTGCATTAAAAACACACCCTTCCCGTCCAGTAGTTCTGATTTAATACGCCCTAGAATCGATGCAACCGTCGGGAGCGGAAAAGAATCCCGATTCAAATTAATTAAATCTAGACCCTGTGCCTGCACAGCATCTACCGCCGCCGAAATCTCAGCAATATCTCCGCTATTAAAAGTGTATTTCCAATCATCCGTCTGAGCTAGAACATNCGGTTTCCAGGCTGCGGGATCCACTACCTGTTTACCAGAAATAGCCGGTCGACGCTCGAGATGTATTTTTGCGTCCACGTTTCACGTTCCTTCAATTAGATGGCAGCACCATAAAAAGGGCGGTCTCCCTTTACAACGGTACGGTGCATCATACGGATATATCTATCACCATCGAAAGCGTCACGCCGATGCATAGTACAACGATTGTCCCACATAATTAAGTCATCCACTTCCCATACTTGCCGCCAAGTCAAATCTCGACGGCCCGCCACATAAGCCCATAATTTATCAAGCAATGCTTCGCTTTCACTCAACGCCATACCCACTACATAGGCATTGTTGCGTCGCCCTAAAAAAAGTGCATCGCGACCAGTTTCTGGGTGGGTTCTTATAATNCAATGGTTCACCCCTTCCATTTCTCGCACGTCGCCACTCTCCGGCTCTTTCTTGCCATTGCGCAAACTGCCGTCCGATGAATGAANACTCTCATGCTTGATCTGGAGCGGCTCAATAGTAGTCCGCAGCGCAGCGGGCATTTCCTCAAGCGCCCGGTACATATTCAGAAATTCGGTATCGCCACCCTTTGGTGGCACTTCGAATGCATGTAGCAAGCTGCCCAGCGGCGGCTCCTCAATATAAGACATGTCCGTATGCCAAAAAGCCTCTCGATCGCCAAGCGTACCCATCGGCTTACCATCTATCATTTTATTGGTAATCTGGCTCATCTCGGGGAAATCTGGCAGCCAAGGCTTGCCGCTAAACTTTGTCGTCGGGGAATATTCCAGTTTGCCAAATCGTTGCGTGAAGGCTCGATGAACGGCGTCGTCGAATTTTTGACCGCGCACCCGTATCACTAAATAATCGAGCAACGCTTGCTTAATAACCGCAAATTCACGATCAGAAAAATCTGCAATATCGAACCCGGAAACATCAGCACCACAAGCAGCACCGGTAGAGGTGACAATGACTGTCATAATTTAAGCCGCCGCCGAACGGTAGAATGGCTTATCGCCCTTAATGACCGTCCGATGCATATGACGAACCTCGGCATCATCAAACGAATCACGCTTATGCATAGCACAACGATTATCCCAAATGATTACATCTCCGAGCTGCCACTTCTGCGTCCAGGTAAAGTTTGAATTTGCAGTCGCATGGGCCCAAAGGGCATCAAGCACTTCTTCGGATTCATCAACTGGCATACCAACTATCCAGCTATTGGGTCGTCGACCCAAGAACAGCGCTTGACGACCGGATTCCGGGTGGGTTCGCACGATCGGGTGGCGTGCACCCGGTGCTTGGGTCAAGTCCTCAATCTTTTCTTTCGAATACCCCGAACGAACTACACCCGACGAATTATAGCGTTCGTCATGGCGAATAGAACCGCTTTCGGCAATTTTTTTCAAACCTCCGGGAAGTGTTTCATAAGCACTATACATATTTAGAAAGCTAGTATCTCCGCCACTCGAAGGTAGCTCCA
The DNA here is from genome assembly GCA_002715005.1 of Rhodospirillaceae bacterium. Classification (GTDB taxonomy): domain Bacteria; phylum Pseudomonadota; class Alphaproteobacteria; order UBA8366; family UBA8366. The sequence goes on along the minus strand of PAXN01000001.1, from coordinate 220,871 downwards.
GCGCATAGAGTAAGCTCGCAGTTGGCGGTGTCTCAATATAGGACATATCCGTATGCCAAACTAATTCGACATTACTGAGGCTGCCAATATTTTTGCCGGCTACCTTCTTGTTTGATACTTGGCTTAGTTCCGGATGACCCTTGATCCACCCTTCGCCATCAAAAATAGCCTTTGGCGATAATTCCAACTCACCAAACACACGCGCAAAATTCAGAAACCGACCGTCATCAAGATCGGTCCCACGTAACCGCAACACTAGAAAATCCAAAAACCCTTGGCGTAACCGAACCGCATCATCTGCAGATACGTTGTTTACATCTAGCCCTAAAACATCGGCGCCAAGAGCTGCACCCATAGGTTTGAATTCAAGCGTCATTTATATCTCTCGCTAGGTTACCCCAATCCTGAAAGCGGTTTTGCTTGCACATCAGCCTGCGCCTACATACTAAAATTTTATATAATAAGCTGCTATTGTAACTTCCGATAATGATCGCGTCACTACCCACTCACGGAAAGTATGCCCATGGCCAGAACTATCACCATCTCCGCCGCCCAAACAGGTCCACACCAGCCAAACGACAGCCGCGAATCTATCGTCGAACGTTTGATCGATTTAGTAGAACAAGGGGCCAAGGACGGCGCGCAATTGGTAGTCTTACCAGAACTAGCCTTCACCACATTTTTCCCGCGTTATGAGATTAGCGATGAGGAAGAACTCGATCAATATTTTGAGGCTGAAATGCCAAGCCCAAATACACAGAAGCTTTTCGACGCCGCACGGAAACTCAATGTTGGATTTTATGTGGGTTACGCGGAGCTAGCCGAAGAAGAAGGACAAAAAAAACGATTCAACACGGCCATTCTTGTAGATAATGATGGCGAAATTGTCGGGAAATACCGAAAAATTCATCTACCCGGGACGAAGGCACCAGTGGCAGAATATGCGCGCCAGCAATTAGAAAAACGCTATTTCGAAATTGGCAATCTCGGCTTCCCGGTTGTAGAAGCTTTAGGTGCCAAAATTGGCATGGCCATATGTAATGATCGGCGCTGGCCTGAGACGTTTCGCGTTCTAGCCTTAAAAGGTTCAGAAGTAACGGTCATTGGTTACAACTCGGTAGCGGTAAATCGCCATACTGGCGCAGACGAGCATGAACTTTACACCTATCATAGTAATCTCACCGTCCAAGCCGGTGCCTATCAAAATGCGAATTGGGTGGTCAGCGTTGCCAAGGCAGGCATCGAAGACGGCTCGCCCATGGTCGGCTCTAGCGTTATTGTCGATCCCAACGGACAATTCGCCGCCCAAACCAAGTCACTTAACGACGAGGTTGTAACGCATACGATTGATTTAGACNCCGCCGAAGAGTCGCGCCGTCTCATGTTCAATTTCGAGAAAAACCGCCGAATTGAAGAATACGGAATTATTACGTCACAGCGGGGCGTAAGCGGATAACAGCTAATGGGCGCCAGTTCATAAAAGTGGGCATTTATCAGCCTAGTAGAAAACTACGCCTAATGACCAGATTTCTATCCGACGTTACCATACCTTGCATTTCTGTGCTCTAGGCGGATGCTAATGATAATTGTTGTGCCTCGTGTTTTCGCCACCCTTCGGATCACGGTTCGTGATGAATACTGGAATTAAAGGAGACCACTATGCGGTCTTGCGCACCTTCATAAGGTGCCGCCGAGTGGTATAGATAAGAAGGAAAGATGACAAGATTCCCATTTTTAGGGGTCGTATTAAAACGGCTATTCTCGCTGATGTAGGCAGTACCGTAGTCACTATACCCATGCGCCGCAGTGCGAGGATCAAAAAATCTATTACAACCATTTTCCATCGTAGCGTCACCAATTTCTACGTAATAAATCCCGCACCACGAGCAGTTCGAGTGATAATGAAATTCATGCTGACCGCCATGATTCGTGATGTGAAACCAACTCTCGTGAAACTCAAGTGAGCATTTTCCGTCTTCTTGCCAAAATTGACCATTAACATGTTTTGCAACCTCTAAAACCGCAGCGGTGCAAAACTCTCTCAACCCGCGAACAGCAGTATTATCCTGATCAAAGAAATCGAACTTACTTTCAAACAAACCAGCCTTAACGCCCGCCGCAATTTCACTCTCAATTTCACCATCTCTATCACCCTTATAATCGTATATAAATTTCTTCAAGGGTTCCGATATCTGATCATGGATCGGATTGATTGCTGTAAATAAGGTTGTCGCCCAAAGTGCGGCCTCTTCGATTGTTATGATGGAATTTTGCACATTCAATCTCAATTTCTTATTTATGTCACCGTATCAAATTTAGTTTCTACTAAGTGATTCCCAGAGCCAATACCAGCTTCCAGGACCGTCTGCTCGAAATTTAGCAATCTCTATGCACCAGTCTAACGGGGTCAACGCTACTTTGCACCAATGTCTGCTTGGGTTAGGCTCCAAAAAATTAAATGCTAGGGAGAATTATCATGACTAATCCATTGGAAGCAGCTGCGGCCAACAACGATCTACCGATGTCCGATCTTGTAGTCCTTGACTTAACCCGCGCTCGCGCCGGACCAACCTGTGTGCGCATGCTGGCCGACTGGGGTGCCCACGTCATTAAAGTAGAAGCCACTGCCAAAGCAGACCCGCGAATGAAGGGACAAAACACACAACGTCTGCAGCCGGACTTCTTCAATCTACACCGCAACAAACGCAGCGTGACACTAGACCTCAAGAAAGAAGAGGGTCATGAGATTTTCATGAAGATGGTCGCAAAAGCAGACATCATCGTCGAGAACTTCCGCGCGGATGTGAAGAACCGCCTCAAAATCAATTACGATGATTGCAAAGAAATTAATCCCAAAATCATTTACGGCAGCATATCCGGCTTCGGCCAGACTGGGCCTTATTCACCACGCCCAGGCGTCGACCAAATCGCCCAAGGGATGGGAGGTCTCCAGTCGATCACTGGCATACCTGGCCAAGGGCCGCTCCGCGTCGGCATCCCCATTTGCGACCTGACTGCCGGCATGTATCTTGCCATCGGCGTTTTAAGCGCCCTTCATGAACGTCATCGCACGGGCACAGGGCGTTGGGTACACACCTCCCTAGTTGAAGCGATGATCGGTATGCTCGACTACCAAGTTGCGCGGTGGACAATAGACAAAGACCTGCCACCACAAGTGGGAAACGAACACCCGATCAACGTGCCAACCAGCCTCTATCCAACAAAAGATGGCAATGTCAACTTGGCAGCCGGCGGCGACCACATGTTTGCACGCTTTTGCAAGGCGCTCGACTGCGAGGAACTGCTCAAGGTGCCGGAGTTTGCTAATAACGACCTTAGGTTTAAGAACCGAGTAAAAGTAAATGAAGCGGTTGCTAACGTAACACAAAAATTCACTACGGCAGAATGCGTTGATAAACTGAACAAAATCGGTGTTCCGTGTGGACCGCAATACAACATCGCGGAAATGCTCGAAGATGAACAAATTAAGCATTTAGGCGTCACTTGGTCGACCCTACACCCTGAGAAAGGTAACGTCCAAATCAACGGAAACGCCATCAATATCGACGGTCACAAAAAAGGCGCCCGCATGCCGACCCCAGAATATGGAGAATACAACAACGAAGTTCTAAAATCTCTCGGGTATGACGATGCCGGGATTGACGAGCTACGCAAGAATGAGGTGATCGTGTGACCACCCTGCTGCTAGAAACTTTATGAAGTTAGACCTAACGATGGTTCGACTTGGGCCTATCGATACTAGACAGCTTGCCGATTAGCCCATGAACTAGATCAAAATTGAAACTGCGACGAGCAAGACTCATGAGGTTCTAAACCTACTACCATAGCGTACTGCAACTTAGAATAATGCTTATAGGGTTTCGTTCAGCCCTATGACCATTAGGTAGCATGCCATAGGGAAACAGGTTTCTTGCGAGAAATGAGAGAGCTTATATGAAAATCGATGTTGAACGATTCGCCGACGGGCCAATAATTCGTCCTAATATGGATGCGCGCATGGGCGATAACGTTAACGGACCCACGCTGATCGAGGTGCCTGGCTGGATCAAAAATCCACTAGGAAAATACTATTTATACTTCGGACATCACGATGGGCGCTATATTCGGCTTGCATATGCCACCGACCTGCAAGGTCCATGGCAAACATATGAACCGGGCGTGCTACCGCTCAAGCAGAGCCTATTCCAGGGGCATATAGCCTCACCTGACGTATTGGTAGACGATGAAGAAAAATGTATCCGCCTTTACTACCATGGTGCGCCTAAGCCAACGTATACTGGGCAGAAACAATTTACCCGCGTAGCACTTTCCGCCGATGGGCTCACCTTCGAGGCGCAAGATGAACAACTAGGCCTTCCTTATATGAGGACCGTCCGCCATGATGGTTGGTATTATTCTATAGCCATGCCCGGTCAGCTCTATCGCTCACGCGATGGGCTGACCAATTTCGAAACTGGACCAAACCCATTCGAACCCGGCATGCGCCATTCTGCCTTGCTGGTACTGCAGGACCGATTAATCGTTTTTTATACTCAGGTTGGTGATACGCCGGAGCGGATCCTCTGGAGCGAGATTGACTTAACCGATGACTGGGACGACTGGACGCCTACTTCACCTAATCTACTGCTTGAACCGGACCGCGACTATGAAGGAGGCGGCCTCAAACTCGTAGCGTCCGAACGCGGGCTCGCCAAAGGCCGAGTGCGCCAACTCCGAGACCCCGCCATCTTCGACGATGGACAAAGAATCTATCTTCTCTATTCGGTTGCCGGCGAGTCTGGAATTGCCATCGCAAAATTAAAACTGTCAGAGATCTAACGTGTAGCCACACGACGGAATTGAACCGTGATAGCCCGCTGCTGACATATGAGCAAATACGCTAAGTTAAACTGGGCCCTGCGAAGACCAAAAGAATCGAAATACAAAGGAAGACACATCATGAAATACGCAATGGATTTTATTGAGGCAATTGAGCGAGAGGACAAACCGCGCAAAAATGGCCTTACCGGCGTACGCGACCCAGGTATGGGCATGCTAGAAACACAGATGTTTATCGAATCCGCAGGTATGTACACGGATTGGGTTAAGTTCCGCAACATGATGCCACGGTTCTTCTCCCATGATTGGTTCGTGAAAAAAGTAAATCTATATAAAGACAATAATATTAATGTTTTGCCAGGCGGAATCACCGGAGAAATGGCCTTTCTACAAGGCAAATGGGATCAAACATTAGAATATATGGTCGACGTCGGCGTTAGTGGCATGGAGGTGTCAGAGAACTACGTCAATTACTCTCACGCAGAAAAAATACAGCTGGTCCACGATTTGCGCGATCACGACATTCATTGCTTCTTTGAATGGGGAATAAAGAAACCGCACGAACCGCTGAAACCGGAAATGGCAATCAAGGAAATCAACAACCTTATCAGCGAAGGGGTCAATCACGTCATCGTCGAAGAAGGCGAAATAGATATGCTGCTAGGCGTCGACGGCCAAAGTGAAAACTCCCATTTGCTCGTCGAGCTTATCGAAGGTGTCGGTATTGAGCATTTAATGATCGAGGCGATCCATTCGAAACAACAAGCTTGGCTACTAAAGAATTACGGCACAACAGTAAATATCGGCCCTAATGTGCTGACCCATGAGGTGCTATGGCTAGAAAGTAATCGCCGAGGAATGGGACGAGGTGTCAATTATTTTGGTCTAGACGAATGGCTCGAGAAAACCGGCCGCCGTCGCAACGACGCTTGAGTTAAGTAAAATCAACAAAAGAAAAGAATGATCATGAATAAATCTCTAGAAGGTAAAGTAGCCCTTTTGACCGGCGCGGTGCGTCGATCCGGACGAGACACCGCAATCAAGCTGGCTGCTGATGGCGCCAAGATCGTTCTCAACTGTAAAAATTCGAAGGACCTTGCAGACGGCGTGGCCGCTGAGATAAACGAGAAAGGCGGCACCGCCATGGTGCATTTGGCCGACATCACAGATGAAGTGCAGGTCGACAGAATGTTTGCCGCTATTGTCAACGCTTATGGTGGGCTCGATATACTGGTCAACAATGCGGCTAATCGCGGCCATAATAAAATAGTCGACATGCCATTTGCTGAATGGAAGGAAATTACCTCAATTATCCTCGACGGTGGATTTCTGTGTACCCGGGCCGCCGTCAAACTTATGACGCCCAAAAAATGGGGCCGGGTGATATTCCTGGGTGGCATCGGACCGCACCTTGGTTACAAGGAACGCTGCCACGTTTCTGCCGGTAAAATGGGCTCAGTTGGCATGATGCATTGCCTTGCCACCGAATTGGCAGCTGATGGCATCACCGTAAATGTAGTAGCGCCGGGAAGGATCGGCGGTAAACGCGCACCTTCGGCTGGTGAACCCACCGGTATCGTTCCCCCGGTGGGCTTTGTGGGAGAGCCTAAAGATGTAGGCAGAACAATTCAGTTTCTCTGCCAGCCGGAAGCCGAATTCATCACCGGTCAGACAATCCACATTAACGGCGGTGGCTTTCTTACATGAAAAAACAAAAACCTCAAAAAAGTGTCGAGCTATTCCACTGCCTGTTCAACATTGAAAACCGACGTCGCTAAAAAGCTAGTTAATTCATGAATGTTTGCTATTCTTTTCATTGACATTATTGCCTCGTGGGCTTTTATCACCCTATCCGGCGGTAGAACGCACGACGCAACATTCTCAAACTTAAGCTTGGGCTTTACCCGGCTCAGTTGGAATTCACTGCGCCCTTCGGCATTTCAACTTTATGCTCGAACCGTTCACACTTGGCCGTAGTCACCGCAAGGGATGCATAGAAAACGCCCTCTTTCTCGCGTTCCTTTTATTCAGCAACCTGCTCCGTGCTACGTCCTTTCAACGCCAACAAATCGGTAAGGTCATGTATACTCGTTACCTTTTCTAGCGTCATGATGCTTTCATAGGCTTGAGCTACCTGCGCTGCCGGAAGCGCACGCAAAGACGTGCTTTCGAACTTTTTCTTGAGTTGACGTTGAGGCACCGGATTATCGCAACGCCCATTCGCCATTTCAATGGATTGTTCAAAACGCTGGCCATCTGTCGTAGTGACAGCCACAGTCGCATGAAAAATATTATCTTTCTCATGCGGGGTTGAAATTACTTTCGCCAAGACCTCGCGCACATCAGCATCGTGGACAGCACCATTTTCAAAGTGCTCCATTTTCACAACACCATGCATGAGCGCACGGCTCATACAGTACTGAACGCTAAATTTACCGTCCAACTCCGACTTTGGATCCGGACGATTAGTGTGCATCAATCGATGCAAATAAGTCGACGATTCAATCTTTTTCACCTTATCGACGCTCAACCCGTGGTCAGCGCGTAGTTTCAACATTGCATCAATAGCGGTATGGGTACTACCGCAGCAGGGATGAATTTTGATCGCCAAACCCGGGTCGATTATAGAAAAAGGTGCACCCCAAAAATCGATAATCTTATCTTCTTGATAAGTACCTGCCCCATTAAAAACCTCAAAGAAGCCTTGTTTGTGCTCAAATGCTTCCGGCGAAGCATCAAACCCATTTTTAGCTAAGATCGCAGCAAATAAACCATTCCGTGCCGATTGCCCAACATGGAACGGTTTCACCATAGTGCCAAAGTTAGATTTGAGACCGGAAGCAAGCGAACACGCTATGCCAAGCGCTACTGCAGTTTGTTGAACATCAAGCTTAAACAGTTTGGCGCCGGCTGCTACGGCACCAAAAGTGCCAAAAGTTGCCGTTGGGTGCCAGCCCTTATTATAGTGATGAGGGTGCAGTCCCGGTCCCATTCGCACCGTGGTCTCGTAGGCTGCAAGAAAAGCAAGTATTGTTTCAACACCACTAGCATTTAGCTCATCGGCCAGCGCTGAGACGGCTGCGAAAGCCGGTGCCGAGGGATGACCACCCATTAAAATATTAATATCATCGAAATCAAGCGCATGTGCAGCGGTCCCATTTATGGTGGCCGCATCGAGCGTCGTCGCTTTACCGTTTTGGCCTATCAGCTGCGCCGGACCATCAGTAAGGCCAACTGAGAGTGTTGCAAGCCTAGTACAATTTTCCAACGCACCGGCCAATGAAACACCAACGACATCCAGCAGACCGCGTTTAATTTCTAGCAGCAACGCATCATCCAAACAGCTTTCATCAAGCGCGACGATTTTTTCCGCTAACCGTTTTGCAAACGACATTTCAGAACTCCCTAAATTTTATGCCGATATCTTTATGCCCAGGCCGCCGTCGGCGTGCTTCCTTTAATCTGAGCGCGATGCATCAACCGACGGTCATTATCATCAAAAGATTCCCGGTAATGCATACAACAACGATTGTCCCACACAAGCAGATCACCGACCTCCCACTCATGCCTCCAAGAGAGATTACTTTTGTTACAATGATCCCAAAGCGCGTCAAATAATTCGGTGTCTGGTTCGCCAATTATGTTCGATGCACCAGATTTCCGCCCCAAAAACAGCGCTTCTTTTTTCGTTTCTGGATGGCGGATAACTAAAGGATGACGCGCTCCCGGCGCCTTATCCGTATCTGTATTACCATCGAATTCTTCATATATTTTCCGCACCTCACCGGCGCTGGTATAGGTCGCATCATGAACAGCAACCTTACCCCAAATTCGCTCCTTAATCTCATTGGGTAGCGTTTCATAGACCTTATACATATCCATAAAATGCGTGCCGCCACCGACTTCAGGAATTTCCAACGAATACAGCATGCTCGTAGTCGGTGGCATGTTGGTATAAGACATATCGGTGTGCCAAATCGCTTCACCATTGCCCAGACTACCGATTGGCTTTCCGTCCTTTTTTATATTCGAAATGCAGGTCAGTTCAGGAAAGCCCTTAAGCCAAGTATCGCCAGATTTGTTGGGTGGTGAATGTTCCGGGTCACCGAAATGCTTGGCAAAGCCCACTAACTGCGGATCAGTTAGTTTTTGCCCTCTAAAAAAAATGACTTTGTGATCGTAAAACGCCTGCAAAATTCGATCTACTGTCACCTTATCTAAATCTTGACTAAGATTAATACCACTAATCTCCGCACCCAAAGGCGCATCCATCGGTATTATTTTTAAAGTGTCTACTGCATTCTCCATGTTTTTCCGCTCCCTTTTTCATCCTGCACCATGGTACCCAACGACTACATTTAGGTGTGCACATTCCGTGAAGTTAGCATTCTATCACCATGAGCCACGTCTACCAATGGCACTAGCTGCGCGACTTTGCTGACGAATTAGTAACAACTTTAGAAGCCAATGAATGAAACCACATGTTACTTAATTATGGGTTGGGTCCGCAGATTTAGAGACGGCCTCAGATGCGATTGGAGGGCGGGACCGCCCTAAAACCCATGCTGGAAATAGCGCCGCGATATAGACAATACTTATAATTAAAAAACCGTCTTTAAAACCAAGCGTACTCGCCTGCGCTGTCACCACATCGCCAAGATAGTGTAATGCTCCTGATTCTCTTATAGCCGCGGGAACACCAAACTCTCCTAATAGAAGGCCCACCTGGTCTAAGAGATCACGACTGATTGTGTTTCCCGGTGTCTGCGTTGCAGCCAGCGCGTCGACATGGAACTGCGTCCGTTGCTCCATGAACACTACCACACCACTAACACCAAAAGCGCCCCCCAACTGACGAGTAAAATTTATTGTTCCGGAGCCTTTATTTAACTCTTCAGGCGACAAGGCCCGCAACGCAGCCGTATTAAGGGCGGGTAGGATTAACGACATCCCAAAACGGCTAATCATAACAAAAAAGGCAAAAGTCCAGAATGTTGTATTTACGTCTGAACCGTTCATTAACAATGAACCGATGGCAAACATAGTGAGACCAAACATCACCATGTAATGGGGCTGCACAAAGTCAGTCATTCGCCCAAAGAAGGAGACAAGGCAAACCACCATGATTCCTGCAGGTAGAAGCACCAACCCGGACAAAGTTGCGGAAAAATGCTGCACCTCTTGGACGAAAACAGGAATGATGTAGTTAGACGCAAAATTACCCATACCAAATACGAAGTAGACAAAAACAGCTGATGCAAACTGAGCATTATTAAAAAGAGAGAAATCCAGCAATGGTGATGAAGACCGCAATTGCAAAGCCACAAACCATGCCCCTACCGCAAAGGCAGCTATGAATGACACCAAAATATAGTTGGAACTCCAACCATAACGCTGGCCATTACCAAGCGCGCTCAAGAGCATAAAAACGGTTGCGACAAGCAAAATATAGCTGGACCAATCGAAGCGCGGCAAACGACGGAGCCGCCAGCCGCCTGGCAAGAAGAAAAACCCGAGCAATAGAGCGATGGCGCAAAAAGGAAGTGGAAATAGAAATATATGCCACCAACTCAATTCATCGATGATATAACCTCCCGCCACGGGTCCCAGCATCGGAGAAATCATCAAACCCGTACTGTATACCCCCATAGCAAACCCTCGTTCGTCTGATGGGAATGCGCGAAAAATGACGGACATCATCATTGGCTGAATTATCCCTGCAGGTAGTCCCTGAATCACTCTACCGATGATAAGAATTTCAAAAGTCGGGCTTAAATAGCAAAGCCAACTGCCAAAAATGAATAAGATTGCTATGAAGGTGTAGGTCATCCGCTCACCAAGCGCATCGATAAACCAAGCAGCCAGCAATTGGCTGGCAACCATAGTGGCAATAAACGCTGTCGCCATCCACTGTGCCTGATCCTGTCCAATTCCATACGCACCCATGGCACTGGGTACGGCTACGTTTACGATAGTCGCAGAGAGAACCATTGATATGGTGCCTGTGACACCGGCCGCGGCGACGAACCAGCGGTAGGCAGGCCCGTACTGAGCGCGCAGTTCTTCCATATCACCGCGTACCATTCGATCTAGATTTCCGTGGTTTTCTTGATGCGCATTGTCCACGCAGGAATTAGCGCTAACAAAAATACGAATGCCAGAACTAGGAATCCATCTTTGAAGCCCAACGTATAGGCCTGTGCATAGACAATTTCACCTAAATAATGCAGCGCACCTAAAGCGTGTAGGGGTTCTGGTAGTCCATGCTGGCTCATGATATTGCCGACTTCCCCCAACAACTCACGACTAACAGAGTTTTCTGGAGTTTGCGTCGCCGTCAAATTGTCACCATGAAATTGAGCCCGCTGCTCCATTGTCAACACAAGCATGCTGATACCCGATGCTCCACCCAGTTGCCGCAGAAAATTAAGTGCACCCGAACCCTGATTTAATTCATCAGGATCAAGTGCAGAGAAGGCCGCAGTGGTGAGAGACGGAAGAATAAATGCTAATCCAAAACGGCTAATAATAATAAAAATCATAAGACTAATGAATGATGTATTAACATCGGCGCCACTCATTAAAAAAGCGCCAGCGGCAAAAAGTGTAATTCCTATCATTACCATTATATGGGCCGGAACATGGTCAGAGAGACGGCCCGTGAACGGCAAAGCGGCGGACAACAAGATGCCTGCCGGCATCATCACAAGTCCAGCATTACTGGGAGTAAAACCTTGAACCACCTGAGCAAAAACCGGCACCATATAGCTCGAAGCAAAATTTCCCATGCCAAATACGAAAGAAACGGCAACCGCTGCCGTGAATCGCCCATGACGGAATAACGAAAAATCTAGCAACGGTATATCTGCCTGCAATTGAATTCGGGCAAACCACGTTGTCGCGATCAGGCCAATCAATATTGCGTAGAGCATACTGTTGGAGTCCCATCCCCAGCGCTGCCCATTAGACCAGACCGAAATCCAACAGAGCAAGGCGGTACAGAGCAGAATATAACTGGACCAGTCAAAACGTGGTAATGGCCCACGGGGTTTTTCACCAGGAATAAATACGGGGCCGAGGACCATACCAATTATCGCTAACGGCAATGGCGCCACAAAGATTGTTCTCCACGAAAAATAATCGATAACATAGCCGCCGAGTAACGGGCCGAATGTGGGAGCAAGTGTAGCTACCATGCCGTAGATGCCCATGCCAAAGCCACGTTTGTCCGCAGGATAAACCTTGAAGACTAAAACCATAACCAGAGGCTGCATTACGCCCGCACCCATTCCCTGAAGCACGCGCCCAAGAATAAGGAAGTCAAGAGTCGTCGTCGTAGAGCATACTAAAGTGCCCAACATCCAAATTCCTATAATAATTACGTAAGAGAGCCGCATTCCGAATGCGCGAACGAACCAATGGCTCAAAAGCTGGCTCGCGACCATGGTCGCTAAATAGGCGGTTGCAACCCACTGGGCTTGATCCTGGCCGACACCAAACGCTCCCATTACACTCGGGATCGCCACATTGACGATCGTAGCCGAAATGAACATGCAGAACATCCCGGACATAGCAACAATAGTAATGATCCAACGTTCGGTGGGGCTGTATTCCTCGGCGCCGCGCTCGTCAGCGGTCACGGATGTCAATGTTAACCTCGACCATCATACCCGGGCGCAACAGGTCCTCTTTTTGGTCAACCTTAATGCGAACCGGCAAACGTTGAGTGATTTTAGTAAAATTACCGCTCGGATTGGGTGTTGGCAGAAGGGCGAATTCGCTCGTTGTTGAATTCCCGATAGCATCCAATGTTCCAGTAATATCCAAATCCGGAAAAGCGTCGACCGATATCTCGACAGACTGGCCAATTTTTAATTTCCTTACATCCGTTTCTTTAATATTTGCTTCAACCCAAATCGTTTTGGGGTCGTGGATAATCGCTAAACGCTGCGCGGGCGTTACATATTCCCCTACATCAACAAAAACTTTATCGACAACACCTTCAATCCTACTTTTGATAGTGCGATCGCGAAGGTCGATTTTTTGACGTTCCAGTTTTGCCCGCAATTGCTCGACACGTTGACGCAGAACCTGTCCTTCTTCGTCCAGCACCTGAACTCTATTCAAGTTTGCAGCCGCTTCATCAAGACGTGCCTCCGAGGATTGAAGTTGTGCTACGGATTTGTGGTATTCTACATTGACATGCTGCGCGCGGGTCATTGCTTGCTCTAACTGAATGCGCGGAATGACCTTTTTCTTATAAAGTGACTGGGTCCGTTGCAACTCCGCCTGAGCCACCTCACGGTGAATTTTGAGCGCTTTAACCACTGACTTGGCGCCTTTCAATGAAGAAACTGCCGTTTGGTATTGGCTCTCGGATTGTTTAGCCACCAAATCACGACGCGCATGAAGCCGTTTTATCGACGCTGCGGTCGCATTCACTTCCGCCTCCAATTGCTGCACTAGTAATTTGGATTCTTCTCGATCCAGCACCACCAAGGTATCGCCAACTTTAATTGTCTCCCCCTCTAGTACCGGAATTTTAGTGATCCAGCCCGGCACTCTGCTGCTGATGGTAATAAGATTACCGGATATGCGCGCGTCATATTCATAGACATGCGTTATGCGAGATCGAATCTCCAGCGCGCCCCAGAACACGGCTAAGACAACTAATATCACCGCGGCTGAGTGTTGTGGCTTTAAGTGAAGGATTTCGCGTAAAGGTCGACGCGATAAAAACATGCGAACCTTTCTGGCGAGTTTCTCCGTAGACGGGCGATCGTTTTTAGTCATTTCCTTGATTTCGTCTTGCGACACAGTAAAAGGCTCCAAATCTAACCGTGACCCGCTCATCCCGGGCACGGAATAAAAAATTATGGCCTATCTGGAGTTACGCGGCATTTCTAGCACCTAACCAGAGACCTTGTTTAAAAAAGTAACGCAGCCACTATCAATTGAAAACCACGATGCTAACATAACCACAATTGTGGCAGAATCCGTTACACCGCAAAAAGACTGTTAAGGGTGCGATTGAATTACTTTTCTAGCGCAGCGATGTCCGCCTTGAAAGGTAGAGCTGCAAGCGTCGCCGATTAGTGGCGATCCCACCTGACAAAACCTTCAAACCGTTGTTACTTTGCCCAACCAATCAATGGGCGCCACCTTTGCCCTCTTCCCAAAAATTTTACTTTAATGATAAATATTCCAACGCTTGATGGACCAATTTTAACTACTGCAGGCGCATCTCCGAAACCATAGCCGTAACACCATCCGGATCAGCCACCCACATGGTTGCGCCGTCCCCAGCTTCGTTGGGCTTACCCGAAAGAGTAAAAGGTGCAAAGTCGTATAGGGGGCGAATGAACTTAGTGGATACTTCGGCCAATTGCTTGCCCGGATTATTATTGAGACAAAGCTCCATAAGTAAGCTGGTAGTCAGCCTGGCATTCACGATTAGTCCCGGATATCCTTCGGTTTCCGTGACATACTTATAATCGTAGTGAATTCGCGAGGCGTTAAAAGTCAGCGCGGAAAAGCGGAACATTACAATTGGATCAGGCTGATAAGAGCGCTCCCACGTTGCATCAACCGGCGCAGGCGCAGGTTTTCGCTTTGCATCCCCTGGCTTTGCTGCCTCGCGATAGACAATCGTGCGATCATCGATTAACGCAGGGCCATTCTCCCCTGAAATGGTATTTCGCGTAACTACGAAAACTAACTGCCCGGTACCACCAGTTTTAGGTGTAATTGAGTGAATTTCGGTTTTGCGCGTAACCTTTTCACCAATATGAAGCGATTGTAAATACTCCATACGGTTGCCCGCATGCATACGACGTGCAAGCTTGACAGGCGGCAAAAAATCACCGCGTTTCGGCAGCCCCACAGTATCCAAATCCGAATGTCGCGTCCGATCATGAAAAAAGAACCAATGTGCACCAGGCGGAATAGGGTCACCATCACTCGCAACGGGAATATCCCAATCCATTGTAGCTGCATAATTCACAATTGGCGCAGCAGTAATTTTGTCTTTTTCTTCAACGCTACGGCCGACCCAACTTTGCAGTTCTTCGTCGCTCAGGCCTATTTCTTCCGTCATTCATCGTACTCCGCATCCACAGTATAAGCGAGTCCGCCACTCGGATTTACTGCCCAAAGATTGGCCGTGCCTGGTGTATCACCTTCTTTCCCATTTACTGTAAAGGGAGCATCATCGTGCAATGCAGACCGTGCCATAACCTTTATTCTTTTTAAGGTCGCGTTGGGCTTATTTTCGCGGAAGAGTTCCAACAGCATGATCATTGTCAGCCCGCCGTTAAACACAAGACCGGGATATCCTTCCACTTCGGTCACATAGTCACGGTCGTAATGAATGCGATGACTATTCATCGTGAGTGCCGAGAATCTAAATAATAGAACCGGCGAGGGCTCAACTTCCTTGCTCCATTCAGCGCCCGATGGTGGCTCTGCTGCTTTATGATTTCCAGAGGAACCTTCAACTGCTTCACCACGATAAATCTGTGTTCGATCATCGGTAATTGCAATACCATCCTTATCAGTAATCTCTTGACGTACGGTCACAAACATTAAATCGCCAGAACGCCCCTCTTTAGCCTTCACATCCGCTATACTCATAGTTTTAGTTATTGGTTCACCGACCTTGATAGGCCGATTAAAGGTCATAGTTGTCCCACCATACATGCGTCGCGGCAGCGGGCTCGGCGGCATAAACTCACCAAGTGCAGGATGCCCGTCCCGACCGCAAGCGCGTAACGGCGAAAGTTCAGGGAAACCGACGCGGTACCAAACAAAAGGAACTTCATCGCCATTTTTAAATTCGTAATTATCCCAGTTGAGCGTGGCCGCCATACAACTTGCAGCAAAAGGCGTCACCACGCCTTCGAGCGACTGCGAACGTCCGATCCAGGCCCTAGCTTCGTCTAAACTTTTTTCGTCGATCATAATGATCCTCTCCAAATTTTGATTGGCGCAGACTATTACGAGAGACACCCTTACGTCGAGAGGGCGACATTGACGAACGTGACGTTCAAGGCCATTAATCCGCGTTCTAAAGGAGATAAAACCGATATGAAAATTTGTGTATTCGGCGCTGGCGCCGTGGGCGGCATTCTCGCGGGACGCCTTTTAAAAAGTGGAACTAACATTTCCATTATTGCTCGCGGTGCACACTTGGCCGCAATTCAGGAAAAAGGGCTCACCGTTCGAGACAGGGAAGGCGACTGGGTCGTTCCCGCAACAGCCACCGATGATACATCATCCATCGGTGTCCAAGATCTTCTAATTATTGGCCTGAAAGCGCACACAGTTACTGCGGCACTCAATCAAATGAAGCCGTTGATTGGCCCTAAAACTGCAGTCATGCATATCGTCAACGGCATTCCCTGGTGGTTTTTTCACGGACTCGACGGCAAACAACCGGCAAACCACTTAGAATGTGTCGATCCGGGTGGGCGTATCCTAACTTCTTTTGGCCCCGAGAAAGCCCTGGGCTGTGTTGTTCATATTGCCTCCAATGTGCCTGAACCCGGCGTCGTTGAACATAATGCTGGAGGAACGTTTTTTATCGGCGAGCCCGATAATTCCGAGAGCGAGCGGCTATCGATAATTGTTGATGCGCTTGGAGAAAGCGGTTTGCGTATGCGCCCTACAAACGATATTCGTTCAGAGGTTTGGGGTAAACTTTGGGCAAATATCACCGGTAACCCGGTAAGTGTTTTACTAGAAGCCAGGTTCGGTGACATGTTTGGTGAACCTGCCGTGCGTGACCTGATGAGAAATATCATTAAAGAAGCCGCCTCCGTGGCCCGTGCCTATGGGTCAAAAGCCGATGTGGACATCGAAACCAGGCTGGACGGACTGGCCTCGCTTGGTAAGGCAAAAACCTCTACACTTCAGGATTTCGAGGCGGGCAAGTCGCTCGAAGTAGATGCTTTGGTAGGATCGGTTTCTGAATTAGCCCGACTTGCTGATATAGAGACACCTATCATCGACCTTGTCTACGCCCTCACCAGACAAAAAGCTAAAGTCGCCGGGCTTTACTCTCCACCAAGCAGCTAAGGAAACTCCATGAAAGCCATACGTGTGGCCGAATACGGCAATGCCGATAATCTTTCCTATGACGACATTCCTCAACCCGAAGTGGTTGACGGCCAAGCACTTGTGAAAATCGATATTGCCGGGGTCAACTTTATTGATGTGTATATGCGCAACGGCTTGTATGCAAAATCCCACACCTATGCTCAAAAGCTGCCAATGACCATTGGAATGGAGGGTGCTGGGATAATAACATCTTTTGGGTCGATAGGCGGTAACATTGAGGCCAGCAGCATCAAGGAAGGTGACCGGGTCGCCTATTGCACGGAACTTGGATCTTACGCCGGTTATGCAAGCGTAGAGACCTGGAAGCTCATCCCGGTTCCCGATGATATCCCACTCGATATTGCGACTACCTTGATGCTGCAAGGCTCTACTGCCCATTATTTATCAAACTCTCTCTTTCCACTAAAACCTGGCCAACGCTGTCTGATCCATGCCGCGTCCGGCGGCGTCGGACAATTGCTGGTCCAACTCGCGAAATCACGTGGCGCGGAAGTCTTTGCCTCTGTCGGTAGTTTGGAAAAAGCAACGCTTGCCAAAACCAATGGTGCCGATCATACAATTTTATATAAGGATGAGGATTTCGCGGCATTTATCCTAGACGCAACTGACGGTGACGGCGTTCACGTAGTCTACGATTCCATCGGCAAAGCTACAATCAATGGCAGTCTAAAAGCGACACGTCGAAGAGGCACTTGCGTCAATTACGGCGCCGCCTCCGGCGCGGTAGAAGCGGTGAGCCCTCTCGACCTTGCTGAGGCCGGTTCGGTTTATTTTACCCGCCCCCACCTTGCAGACTACATTTCCACCCATGATGAACGAATGATGCGTGCAAATGACCTTTTTAACCTTTACCGAGGCGGCAAGCTGAAGGTGACTATCGACCGTACCTTTCCGCTCGCCGAGGCCGCTGATGCTCATCGCACTATCGAAGCAGGACTGACCAAAGGCAAATTATTACTCACAACTACCTAAGCCTGATCCAAATTCGGGTTAGCTCGACAAACGAAAAGTTGTTCAATAATTATAGAAAATTCGAGTAGGACAGCAGTCAATGAACGCCTTTAAATCACCTCACGGTATTGGTCCTACTTTGCTATCGGCGGGAGTTCTATCAATCTCTTTACTCGGGGATATACTTATTTATGTTGTTCTCCCAGTAAACGCAGAACTTTTCGGAGTCACTTTATTTTGGGTCGGTGTCCTACTTGCCGCTAACCGCCTAATTAGAATTTTTACCTATGGGCCCATCGCCGCACTAGCAGAACGAATCGGACCGCGAAACCTCGCTATCGCAGCAGCAATAGCAGCGGCAATTTCGACATTAGGATACGGATTTGGTATTGGCTGGCCAGTATTACTAGCCGCCCGTATTACTTGGGGACTTTGTTTTGCGGCCCTGACCTTGGTAATTTTTGCATATGCAGTATCCGACAAGTCCAAAGCCGGGGCTCGTGTCGGTTTTAGCCGCGCCATTATGAATATTTGTCCCACTCTCGCACTATTTTTAGGTCCGTTGGTAGCGGTTGCCGTAGGACCAAAAGACCTATTCATCTATCTCGGCCTTATCAGTATGCTCGCCGTTCCACTTGCTGTTCTACTACCGAAAGAAGGCCGAAGACCAGAACCAAAGAAGACCGAATGGCTGCCGATGCCAAAACGGTTTGACCTTTTTATGTTTATCGCCGGGCTCACTGTTGATGGCGTATTTACCATGGCCATCACCATTACGGTCGCGCAAACCAGCTCCATCGGAACGGCAATGGTCGCCGGAGGAGTTTTGTTAGGCATTCGACGCGGATCAGAGGGCCTACTCTCCCCACTAGGAGGTATCCTCGGCGATAAATACGGCCCTCACAGTTTGCTGTTTTTATCCACCCTTTTAATGGCAATCGGCTTTGCGCTGCTAGCGCTTGGGTATGTCTATGTGGGCGGATTGTTGGCTGTAATTGGGCGTTCTTTTATTGCCGCTCTTTGGCCCGCTGAGATAGCCCACCGCACAACGCAGGAGAAAACCCTTCGCCGTATTGCGGTCGCCCAAACTTGGCGCGATGTCGGCGCATCAACCGGCCCTCTCATCGCCGGATCTCTGCTGGAAGTAGTCGCGATAGGCCATATCTATTGGACCATGGCCGCGCTAGTTATAGTAGGGTTGATTCTGCAGCGACGTTAAAAGGAGCTTGGCCCTCCTCATAAGCGGACCGATTTACTTTCAGCGCTCTAATTAAGAGAATTAATAAACACAAACCCGTCTCAACGGTTCGCATTAACGCGTACACCTGATAACCAATGAACAATCATTACCCACCGGTACGCCGAGTGAGAGATCTCCTGTTGTTCGGTCAATGAATCCAAGCAGGTTAGGAATTATCTTGAAAAAGAACAAATTAGAAACATAATGGAGTTATCGTTGCAGAATCGGATTTGGTTATAAATTTTCACAACTAAGTGACCGGAATAACACAATTCTAAGATGTTCGCTTAATGTTCTGGGTGACAGCTAGTCAATATATGGTATCATCTGTGCAATTAAATACGAGATATTGTGTTTTATACACAATTAGTTCTTTCCACAGGTGTGGATAGGGGGAAATATGGTGGAAGCAACCGACGCATTATCCCGAGACGAATCAGTGGGTGATGCGGTTGTGGATAACTTTCTAGGGGACGAGGTTTCCGGAGTAATGGAGACACCCGAAGAGGGTATATCGGATTCGTTGGCTAACATGGAACTTGCGGCTGAAGAAAAATTTTCCGACGATGTACGCGATGTCGCGCAAAATGAACGCGGCAACCGGGTTAAAATTGATCGAAGCCGTGATAAATTGTTGACCGTGTTTGGCAAAGAAACTTTATCGGATAGATATCTGATGCCAGGCGAAAGCTTTCAAGATCTGTTTGCTCGCGTAGCGTTACACTATGGCGATGATTCAGAGCACGCCCAGCGCTTATACGATTACATGAGTAAATTATGGCTAACTCCTTCGACGCCGGTTTTATCAAACGGCGGCACTGACCGTGGCCTGCCCATTTCATGTTTTTTAAACGAAGCCAACGATAGTCTTGGCGGCATAGTCAACCTCTGGAATGAGAACGTCTGGCTTGCTGCCCGTGGCGGCGGCATTGGCAGTTACTGGGGTAATCTTCGCTCCATCGGCGAACAAGTAGGCGCTAATGGAAAAACATCAGGCATCGTGCCTTTCATTCGGGTGATGGATTCGATGACCCTCGCGATCAGCCAAGGTTCGCTTCGGCGTGGTAGTGCGGCAGTCTACCTACCTGTAAGCCATCCAGAAATCGAAGAGTTCATCGAAATGCGTCGCCCAACGGGTGGTGACCCAAACCGTAAGGCCCTAAATCTCCACCACGGCATTGTCATTCCGGATGCTTTCATGCGCGCTGTAGAAAAAGGCGAAGATTGGGGTTTGACAAGCCCCAAAGACGGCACAGTGCTTCGTAAGGTAAAGGCGCGTGATCTTTGGATTCGTATCCTGACTGCGCGCGTGGAAACCGGCGAGCCCTATATCATTTTTATTGATCATGTGAACCGAGACATTCCCGAACATCACAAACTCGCAGGCCTTAATGTAAAAATGTCGAACCTGTGTACAGAGATCACACTGCCTACCGGAGTCGACAAAGATGGTGGTGATCGTACAGCAGTTTGTTGTATCAGTTCAGTTAATCTCGAACGCTATGCAGAATGGGAGGAACATCCTAACTTTATAGAAGACTCTATGCGGTTTCTTGATAATGTCTTGAGCGACTTTATCGAAAAAGCACCGGATGATTTCGAGAAAGCAAAATACTCGGCTATGCGTGAACGTTCCGTTGGGCTTGGGGTAATGGGTTTCCACTCCTTCCTNCAATCNAAAATGATTCCGNTCGAAAGCGCNATGGCAAAGGTTTGGAANCTNAGNATGTTCAAACANATTCGNGGTCAAGCNNACAAGGCNTCCGTAAANCTNGCCNAGGAACGAGGCGCTTGTCCNGANGCGGCAGAATTCAGCATCATGGAGCGGTTTTCGTCTAAAATGACCGTTGCACCGAATGCGTCAACCTCAATCATTTGCGGGGGTACGTCGCCGGGCATTGAACCGATTGCTGCCAACAGCTTCACCCATAAGACCTTATCCGGCTCTTACAATGTTCGTAATCGGCACCTGCAGTTGCTGTTAGCAGATAAAGACAAAAATGATGAAGATACTTGGACCTCGATTACTACTAGCGAAGGTTCAGTTCAGCACCTGGACTTCCTCACTCAGAATGAAAAAGACGTCTTCAAGACTGCCTTTGAGTTGGACCAGCGGTGGATTATCGAACACGCAGCGGATCGGACGTCGAGCATTTGCCAATCCCAATCGCTGAACTTGTTCCTACCGGCGGATGTGCATAANCGCGATTTACATCTGCTGCATTTCCAAGCATGGAAGAAAGGTGTGAAAACACTTTATTACTGCCGCTCCAAATCTATCCAGCGTGCAGAAGTGGTGGCCACGCAATCGGATGGTTCAGTCGCCTCCTTGCCTCATTTGGGTAAGGTTAATGGTGGCGAAGAGCCGGCACAGCAGATTGATTACGACGAGTGTCTAGCCTGCCAATAACCGGGCCGGCAGGAGCCAGACCTAAAAAATAACGACGCAAACAGGCGTCAAAAAAAGGAATTGAGAATATGTCGCTTTTAAAAGCGGACCCTATTTATAAACCGTTTAGTTATCCCTGGGCTTATGACGCATGGCTAACCCAGCAACGTATTCATTGGCTGCCGGAAGAAGTACCCCTGGCGGACGATGTTAAGGATTGGCGCAATAAACTTTCCGATACTGAACGTGGTTTGCTCACACACATCTTCCGCTTCTTCACACAATCGGACGTGGAAGTAAACAATTGCTACATGAAACACTACTCACAGGTCTTTCAACCGACCGAAGTACAGATGATGCTGTCCGCCTTTTCCAATATGGAAACGGTACATATTGCCGCTTACTCACATTTGCTAGATACGCTTGGGATCCCGGAAACAGAATATCAGGCCTTCCTCAAATACAAAGAGATGAAAGACAAATACGACTATATGCAGGAATGGGGCGTATCAACCAAGCGGGATATAGCCAAAACGTTAGCCGTTTTTGGCGGCTTCACCGAAGGACTACAGCTATTCGCTAGCTTTGCAATTTTGATGAATTTCCCGCGCTTTAATAAAATGAAAGGTATGGGGCAAATCGTGTCCTGGTCCGTTCGCGACGAAAGCCTTCATACAGCTTCCATCATCAAATTATTCCGAACCTTTATCTCGGAAAATGAGGAGATTTGGGATGAAGAACTTCAACGCGACCTCTATGTAGCCTGCTCAACGGTGATTGATCATGAGGACGCCTTTATTGATTTGGCTTTTGAACTCGGTGGTGTCGAAGGTATAGATGCTGAAGGTGTAAAAAAATATATCCGCTACATCGCCGACCGCCGGTTGATGCAACTGGGCCTGCAGCCCATGCATCAAATAGAGAAGAATCCTTTCCCATGGCTCGACGAAATGTTGAACGGTGTCGAGCATGCCAACTTCTTTGAGAACCGCGCCACCGAATATTCCCGTGCGGCCACTAAAGGCTCATGGGAAGAAGCATTCGACTAGTTCCTCCCTGGAAGAAGCCCTTATCCTTTAAGGGCTACTGACCCCCCGGCTCAGTGTCCCGAACCGGGGGGCTTTTTTTCAAAGCTTAAACTCAATTCTTATACAGAAAAACAGTGAAATCCTGGGGCAAATAGTCGTGCCTGAATAATAGCACCTTTGTCAGCGTTGTGCAGAATTGAAAAACCTCCAACGGATCGGCAAACATGAAGCACTCTGGTTCGCGACGAGGAGTGAAAGCGGATAGACAGTTAAAAGCAACTCCGATCCGCGCACTATCAAACATAGTTTTTACGGTCAACCTTAGTAAATCTAAGTCCGTCAACGCAAATATACCGCTCGCCATCACATAGTCCGCCTCAAATACAGCGGAGTTGTTTAAGAAGTCACCAAGTTCAAAAGACGCTTGGGGAAAGCTTTCTTTCGGATGGTTCTTCCGTGCTATCTCGACCATCGGCTCCTGAACTTCTAAGCCAATATAATCGCCATCAAAGCCATTAGCATTCAGCCAATCTAGGTAATGGCCTACTCCACAGCCCACATCTAGAATCGATGCACCACGTATATCACCTACCGCCGATAATACCTCAAACCGGATGGTTTGGAGGTGTTCCGTCACCCAGCCAACGGCGCGGTATTCATCTCCGTGTTCTTTCAGAAGTGGCGTGTAATAAGCCTCAAGCCGTTGGTAGTGCGTTGAAGGATTGAGCATCAATTATGAGACCTCTCCTAGGAGAACGGGTGCCTTTTATACAGGGTATACGAATTTCTCGGCAGGTTCTTTTATACGCTTAAGCATACGTTACCGGTTCCAGGTAGCATGCTGAACTCCAAAATGGCCAGCGCACTCAGCATCGAAGCGTTTGCATTGCCAACCTCGTCTAAATACCAATTATTAGATAATATTCACCTAAATTTGCTTAAGGTCATCATAATCCTTTTATGAAAATTAGATGGGGGGATTCTCACATCAATCGATTGGGGCCCATACTAAGCCCACAGAGAGAATTTGATGGAATTTAGCTATCTAGCTGCTGTCGCGCGTTTTTGTCACCCGGCAGAATAGAACGCTGAGGCCTTCCACTTTCTTTAATAAAGCGAATCATATTTAGGTAAAATACCGAAAGACCTAATTGCCTGGCATATAGATGGTATAATTAATAACTTAATTAATTATTTTTCACCGCATCTATTTATCGCAATTTTAAATCCGCTGCCCCGATAAGTTTTAAAGAAGGAGCCGGCTTTCTCGCGCTATTTCAACCCAATACCAATAGCCTTACACATGCTACCCAAAACAATCTTGAAGTATTCCTGCCACAATTTCCNGATTATTTTTCGAAGCCACAGATCTTCCTGANACTATTAAAATAAAAAGCGGACTTGACCCACAATCACTGGTCGGACAGTTTTCAAGTCAATCGTTTCATAACTCTATCGATCAAATAGGCTAGCGCCTAAGGCAAAACCGTCAAACAACTCTCTACCTAATGGAATTTCACTAATGATTCAATTTGGAATAGGTCAACCTGCGCCGCGTATAGAAGACCCTCGTCTTCTAACCGGCACCGGTAATTATACTGATGACCTCCGCATTGCCAACGAAGCGCACGCAGTCGTCCTAAGGTCGCCCTACGCACATGCGAAGATTAGATCCATTTCAACTACCACCGCTAAATCACTTGATGGTGTGCTCGGGGTCTACACATCAGACGACATAAAGCAAGCAGGCCTCGGAACCATTCCCTGCATGATCCCACTTCAGCAATCGAACGGCGAACATTTGATCACTCCACCTTGGCCTCTTTTAGCCGATGGAGTAGCCCGCCATGTGGGAGACCCAGTTGCTTTCATAGTNGCTGAAAATANAAATNTAGCCCGCGACGCAGCGGAAACNATCAATGTCGANTATGACCCCCTACCCGCCGTAATCGACACGGCAACAGCAACTGATCCATCAGCCCCTCAAGTTTGGCAGCAAGCGCCTAATAATACCTCTTTCGTTTGGGACAGTGGCGACAAAGATGCAACCGATATCGCCTTCGCAAATGCTACCCATGTAACCGAGATGGATTTGGTGAATAACCGCATCGTGGTCAACACCCTAGAACCACGATGCGCCATTGGTGATTGGGATGGTAAACGCTTCACTCTCTTTACACCGAGCCAGGGACCCCATGGATTACAACGCCAATTAGTCCGAAATATCTTTGACGTGCCGTTTGAAACCGTACGCGTCGTTACCAGAGATGTTGGCGGCGGCTTCGGCATGAAAATATTTTTATATCCGGAACACGGCTTGGTACTTCATGCCGCACGACAACTAGGGCGTCCAGTTCGCTGGGTAGGTGACCGAGCAGCCGACGGGTTCGTATCAGACACCCAAGGTCGTGATAATATAACACGTGCTGCGCTAGCTCTGGATAAGAATGGTAATGTTCTTGGCTTACGTGCTCGAACGTATGCCAACTTAGGTGCTTATTTATCTAACTTTTCACCCTTTATCGTCACAGATTGTGGCGTCGGCATGCTTGCAGGCGTCTACAAGACGCCAGCAATACATGTCGAAGTACACGGTCTGTTTACAAATACGGTGCCCGTGGATGCCTATCGTGGTGCCGGCCGACCCGAAGCTATTTATGTAATTGAGCGCATAATAGAGAAAGCTGCGCGCGAATTAAATATCTCCCCAATAGATATACGGCGCAAGAACTTCATACCACCAAGCGTAATGCCCTTCAAAACAGGGATGCATAACACCTATGATAGCGGCCAGTTCGCCCGCAACCTAAACGATGCACAACAAACAGCGGAACGCACGGGATTCGAAAAACGCCGTGCCAAAGCAACTAAAAAAGGGAAATTACGGGGCCTTGGTTTTTCCTATTACATTGAATCTTGTGGTAAAGGCCCCGGGGAATTTGCAACTATTCGCGTAGACCAAGATGGTACTGTCGCAGTCTTGCTTGGCAATCAAACAAACGGCCAAGGCCACGAGACTGCGTATGCCCAAATTGTTTCTGAACGGCTTAAAATAAATGTTGAAAAAATCCGCTTTTACCAGGGTGACACTGACATTATCCCAAGGGGCGGCGGCACGGGTGGATCACGGGCCATAACCGAAGGCGGCCATGCCTGTATTAACGCCATTAACACCGTAATCGAGAAGGGCAAACGTATTGCCGCCTCTGTACTGGAAACGGCAGACACCGATATTGAGTATACTAACGGTTCTTTTGTAATCGCTGGAACCGACCGCAGAATGAGCCTGACAGAAGTAGCTGACGCCGCCCAGGATGCAAAACATCTTGGTACAGACGAAGAACTCGGATTAAGTGCCACTAAAAAATATGTAAGTAGTACCCAAACTTACCCCAACGGCTGCCATGTTGCGGAAGTGGAAATCGACAAGGACACCGGTCACGTATTAGTAATCGCTTATACGGCCGTAGACGATTTTGGCACGGTTTTAAACCCATCACTATTAGCGGGCCAAGTACATGGAGGTATTGCGCAAGGAATAGGCCAAGCCCTTTTCGAAAACTGTCAATATGACAGGGAAAATGGACAGCTTTTAAGCGGATCCCTGATGGATTACTGTTTACCGCGAGCCGCTGATCTCCCCCCCATAGACCTTACGATTATGGAAGATGTACCGTGCCAAACAAATGACCTGGGCATCAAAGGTGCCGGCGAAGCCGGTGCTGTCGGCGCACCGCCCGCACTTGTAAATGCGGTTCTGGACGCACTATCACCGCTCGGCATCTCAACAATTGATATGCCACTAACGCCAGAAAAAGTTTGGCGAGCTATTAGAGATGCATCATGAAAGATTTTCACGAGCTTTTGCCCGACTTAGTCAGCCTCGCAGACCAAGCGGGCGAAGCGATAATGAAAATCTATGTAACCGATTTCAAGGCTGAAATTAAAGAAGACAATTCACCCGTCACAGAAGCTGATGTAGCCGCTGAAGCGATTATCCTGAAAGGACTTGCTGCGCTTACCCCAGACATTCCTGCTATCGCCGAAGAGCAAATGGCCGCCGGAATAGCCCCTGAACTGGATGGAGACCTCTATTGGTTAGTCGACCCGCTTGATGGAACTAAAGAATTCTTAAACCGAAACGATGAGTTCACCGTCAACATTGGCTTAGTCGATGGCAACAGAGCAATACTCGGTATTGTTTTCGCTCCAGCACTCAAAACCAGTTACTGGGGCGCGGTCGGCCAAGGCGCATTGTGTAGAGGCCCAAATGGAACCAAAAAAATAAAAGTACGTAAAACGCCGCCTGAGGGTATTACTGTAATAGGTAGCCGACGCCATGGGAAAGGTCACGAATTGGGTGAATTCCTCAAGAATTATACCGTCAACGGCAACATGACCGCTGGTAGTTCCTTGAAATTTTGTCTAGTCGCCGCCGGAAAAGCGGACATTTACCCTCGTTTTGGTCCCACTTCAGAATGGGACACAGCAGCAGGTCATGCAATTTTAGAAGCTGCTGGTGGACAAGTAACTAATCTTGATGGAAGCCTGTTCCTCTACCGCAAGTCAGAATTTCGCAACTCCAATTTTATCGCATGGGGTGGACCCCGGCCGCTCTGATGCTCGCGCCACCTTTGCATGCTTCCCAGGCCAAAATAGCGCGTTTGCGTGAGGGACCCCACCTATAGCCTGAGATGGAACCGGTTTGGTGAATAACCCGGTGACACGGCACCAGCCAAGAAACCGGGTTTCGCGCTACGGCACCAGCGACTGCACGGGCACTTCCAGGCTTACCTATTGCTGTCGCCAAACCTCCATAACTTACAAGTTTTTTCGGTGGAATACGCAAAAGTGCTTGCCACACTTGCAATTGAAAACGCGTTCCCCTTAAAACCACAGGCACCTCGCCACCATCGTAGAATATGCATTTAGCGAAAGGGCTTGTGACTTTCGGATTTTCGATAATACACCTAGCGTTCCAAGGCCTAAACAAGATTTCTTGCGTTGCCGACCGGCCATGAGCAAGTGCAAACGCTAATCCGCAAACGCCCCGATCCGTAACCGCGATCAGACAATCACCGAAAGGACTTGAATGCCAACCATAGCGGATGAATAAATTCTGATCCGCTTGCTTCCATTCACCGAGCGTCTTGGTTTGGACGGAAACAAAAAGATCATGCGACCGCCCACGCTCCGATAGCCCGGCATCGTATACGTTGGCCATGCCATCTTCCGTTTCAGCGAGGCACTCTTTCGCATGCGCCAAAGTTAGATATTGCACGAACTTATTTGGACTAACTCCAGCCCATCGGTTACAAATTTCTTGTAGTGCAAATGAGTTCATACCCAACCATTCCGCCAGATCGTTGGGAGACAGTTGTCCCGGATAGCGATCCACAAACGACATTATGGCTTTTTCGATGATTGCGAAGTCTTCGGGCTTTTTATTTTCCTGTTCCATACCCATCGTCTGCGGCAGGTTATTCAGCTACAAAACTGATTAATTATTCATGTTCCTTGTATGTTGCTGTGACGATTTATTCCGCTAACAGCTATAACGCGGGTAACGTGCAAGCCCTATCATAACCCTTCCGGCGGGAAGCGTGACATTGTATGGCCATGCTGCAATGGCCCGTGCCCTTGACCGAAGCCCGGCGCTTGGCGAATAGCCTCCAGAACGTAATTGCGTGCACGGCCGACAGCTTCTTCAATCATCATGCCCTGGCCCAACCCTGTTGCAATGGCGGAAGCTAATGTACAACCAGTGCCGTGGGTGTGGCGAGTCTCAATGCGACTACTTTCAAACCTTTCAGCACCAAGCGGCGTAACCAAAACATCAACCAGCTTATTACCCTCCAAATGGCCGCCTTTTAGCAACACAGATGCCGGGCCCATTGCCAAAATAGCGTGTGCCGCGATTTCCATATCATCTGGACTGCTAATTCCAAGGCCAGTAAGTGCCATGGCTTCGGGAATATTGGGCGTCACCATGTCCGCCAAGGGAAGCAATTTTTTTCTAAGGGCCTCCACGGCGTCTGAATTCAGCAGAGAATGGCCACCTTTGGCTACCATTACCGGGTCCAAAACATAGGGCAGGTCGGCAGAGATCATTTTATAGATGCCCGCGACAGCCTCAATCACAGGCACACTATGAAGCATTCCAGTTTTTAAAACGTCGGCGCCAATATCCTCCAAGACTACCTTCATTTGGTGAGCAATAAAAGCGGGCTCCACCGGCATAACGTCAAAAACGCCATTGGTATTCTGGACTGTAAGTGCTGTTACAGCGGTCGTCGCAAATCCACCAAGGGCCGTCACCGTTTTGATATCCGCCTGTATACCAGCGCCACCTCCGGAATCAGAGCCAGCAACAACAAGTATCCGGCCTTTTTTTGTATTCATTCCTTTACAGCCTGCTCAATTGCGGCGGAAATATCTGTAACAACGGAACCAATGAGAGCCTCGTCGTCACCTTCAGCCATCACCCGTATCACAGGCTCCGTACCCGAAGGACGAATAAGCAACCGGCCGGATTTACCGATTCGCTGTTTGCCATCTTTGATTGCCGCTTTTACGCGACGACAGGCCAAGGGCTTACCCCCGGTAACGACAACATTGTGTAAAAGCTGCGGTACAGGCTCAAAAACCCGACAAACATCACTAACCGGTTGATCTTTCCCGGCGAGAACCGCTAATACCTGAAGCGCCGAAATCAACGCGTCGCCAGTAGTAGCATAATCTTTCAAGATTACGTGTCCGGACTGTTCGCCACCCAAGTTGTAATCATAGCCACGCATGGCCTCGACAACATATCGGTCGCCGACAGCGGTGCGGATCAAATCAAGACCGAGCCCTTGCAAATACCGCTCGAATCCAAGATTAGACATAACGGTCGCAACTACACCACCCCCTCGGAGGCGCCCCATTTTCTGCCAACTATTTGCAATAACTGCCATAACCTGATCACCATCAAGAACTTTCCCTCGTTCATCAGCTATGATCACACGGTCTGCGTCACCATCGAGAGCAATACCGATATGTGCGCCGTGCTTAACAACTTGCTCGCACATATAGCTTGGAGATGTTGCCCCGCGATCCCTATTGATATTTTTCCCATCCGGAGAAACGCCAGTGGAAATAACCTCTGCGCCTAACTCCCAAAGAACCTTCGGTGCAACCTTATAAGCAGCGCCGTGAGCACAATCGATGACAATTTTCATGTCGTCTAATCGGAGACCTTTTGGAAAAGTGTGTTTAACGAACTCGATATACCTACCGGGTGCGTCTTCGAGACGACGCGCGCGACCAAGGGAACTCGGATCGGCCAAACAATCACCATTGGCTTTCATCGACGCCTCGATAGACGCTTCGTCATCATCGGAAAGCTTGTAACCATCTGGCCCAAAAAGCTTAATACCATTATCCTGGAAAGGATTGTGAGATGCGGAAATCATCACACCAAGATCCGCTCGCAATGACCGTGTCAACATCGCGACGGCGGGCGTCGGCATTGGCCCTACCAGTACAACATCCATACCCATAGATATAAAACCGGCAGTGAGGGCCGGCTCGAGCATGTATCCGGATAACCTCGTATCTTTTCCGATTACCGCTAAATGACGGTGGTCTCCGCGTCGCAGGTGCCGTGCAGCGCCCATTGCTAAGCCCAATACAGTTTCTGCCGTAATAGGCTCGGTATTCGCCGTACCCCGCACACCGTCGGTACCAAATAGCTTGCGCGCCATTTTTTTCCAACTTCTATCTATTACCATTCTGATAGTATTTCAGATGTTTAGAGAAGCCAGTAAGACCATGCAAGCTGCAGCACAACAATTTTTGTTACAGTTTATTAGCTGTTTTGCGGTTCCGGTTCCGGGCCTACACCACCCGAAGTTGGCACTGATGCACGGGTACCCGTCGTTGGTGCCGGATCGTCATCGTCACCGCGAATAATCGGCTCACCTTTTAATGCCGCTGTGATGTCTTTTGCGTCTAGTGTTTCGTATTCTAATAATGCCTCGGCAAGCTTGTGCAAGTCATCAATACCTTCGTTTAGTATCTTCCGTGCTACAGCCTCACCCTCCTCGACGAACAACCGGACTTCCTTGTCGATTACACTCGCGGTGTCATCCGAGATATTCTGGCGCTGAGTGACGGAGTGCCCGAGGAAGACCTCCTCCTCATTTGCCGAATAACGAAGTGGCCCCAACGCTTCTGAAAAACCAAATTCAGTCACCATACGCCGCGCCATTTCTGTCGCTTTGCGGATATCATCAGACGCGCCTGTTGTAACCATATCTTCACCGAATATTATTTCTTCCGCGACGCGACCACCAAATAGGCTCGCAATCATTGCCTTCAATTCACGAACCGATTGGCTATACTTGTCACGTTCGGGCAGAAACATAGTGAGACCCAACGCCCTTCCACGTGGAATAATCGTCACCTTATGAACAGGCTCATGACCTGGGACCCTAATCATAACCAATGCATGTCCCGCCTCGTGATAGGCCGTCAACTTCTTCTCATCTTCAGACATAACCATGGAGCGGCGTTCCGACCCCATCATCACCTTATCTTTCGCATCCTCTAACTCAGTCAAAGATACCGCCCGACGGTTTCTGCGCGCTGCCAATAACGCCGCTTCATTAACCAAATTTGCCAAATCAGCTCCAGAAAATCCAGGGGTACCGCGAGCAATCACTTTGGCATCGACATTCGGGGTCAGCGGGACTTTACGTAAATGGACTTTAAGAATTCGTTCATGGCCCATTATATCAGGATTCGGGACTATAACTTGCCGATCAAAACGACCCGGGCGCAATAAAGCGGGATCCAGAACGTCAGGTCGGTTGGTGGCTGCAATAAGGATGACTCCTTCGTTGGCTTCAAAACCATCCATTTCAACCAGTAGTTGGTTTAAAGTCTGCTCGCGCTCATCATTCCCACCGCCCAAACCAGCGCCGCGATGACGGCCAACAGCGTCGATTTCATCGATAAACACAAGACACGGCGCGGTTTTTTTTGCCTGTTCAAACATATCGCGCACCCGAGACGCACCAACACCAACAAACATCTCGACGAACTCCGAACCGGAAATCGAGAAAAAAGGCACATTTGCCTCACCCGCGATTGCACGCGCGAGGAGGGTTTTGCCGGTACCCGGCGGTCCGACGAGCAAGACACCCTTTGGAATGCGACCTCCGAGGCGCTGAAATTTATGCGGATCTTTAAGAAAATCAACGATTTCCTCAAGCTCCATCTTGGCCTCATCAATCCCTGCCACATCTTCAAAGGTCACGCGCCCGGTCATTTCCGTCAGCATCCGTGCACGTGACTTTCCAAAGCCCATAGCTTTGCCACCGCCAGATTGCATTTGACGCATAAAAAATATCCAAACGCCGATAAGCAACAACATCGGAAACCAATTTAGTAACACCGCAAAGAGAGTCGGCATACCTTCCTCGGGAGGTTTCGCTTGGACACCCACTCCGTATTTGATCAAACGACTGACCAAGTCTGGATCATCTGGAGCGTTAGTAATGAAGGGTTCGTTAGAATTTTTATAGGTACCCGTAATCTTGTGATCCTGAATGGTAACTTCAGCAACCTGTCCCTTTTCCACCTCTATCAAGAAAGTAGAATAAGGCACGTCTCTTGGACCACCGACACCTTGCGGGCGCTGGAACAAGTTAAACAGACCGATCAACACAACCAATATCACGGCCCAAAGAGCTATATTTCGTCCGAACAGTCTTTTGTCCCCCAATGATGTCGATCCAGCGAACCGTACCCTTTCAATTCGCGAAATCTCCTATGACTCTCTAACACATCCAAATAGCACGGCCTATAGACTATCTGTCGCTATCTCAAGACCAAAAGGAGCCCGAGAAAGAGGTCGAAGCGGCTGAAAAACAGCCCCGACAGTAAACCTGTTCGCCACATCATCCTGAATGCCTACCCCTATGAAGTGGGGTACAAAGACCCTTCCGTCAAGCCCCACTATGGTTGGTAATGCATAACGCACTGCCGCTGGTATTCTAGCAGCTCGATACCCTTGGAGGAATTCTAAAGACTTGGTGCCAAGGGATTGCACCTTTAAAGGCTCTTTTGCACCCAACTTGCTAAAGAAAAACCTGCCATCCCATCTTTGATTGGGTAAAACTTCCGTAAAATTTGAAACTCGTGGCACCTCACGACAAATATAAATGGACGACCCACGCTTTATTACCCGGCAACCACCCAACGTCCTTGCGATCGGTGTTTTGGAGCGCTCGGTTAACGCATCATAACAACGCATCAGACGTTTCGAGCGGGGCGTATATACTTTACCACCGACACACATTACCAGTCGCGCCAGACTACGCCGGGAAATTTCCGCCGGTGCCGCTGACCAACGGACAAAATCGAGGCGAGCATACCCTTCCGGGTAAATTCCAGCAGCACCCGCCAAAAGGTGGATTGAGCTATCTTCTATTACGTTCCGGGCATGTGACATGCGCTGTGCGGTTATGGTCAAACGACCAACCGTGGCACCTTCACGCGCTAGCCCCGACATTGCCTCTCGTATTCTGACACGTTTAAACTTTCGGCTCTCATTCGATGGGTCTTTAATGAATTTTTGACCGTATTCCGCTAAAGTACATACTAACCGCTCCTTTGAAATCCCCAAAAGCGGACGAAGAATCCGATATTGTGGCCGTTCAGAAATTACAGCCATACCAGCCAAGCCATCGACCCCACTGCCTCGAGTTAAATTCAATAGTAACGTCTCGGCTTGGTCTTCGCTATGGTGCCCAATGAACAAGTGCAAAACACCTTCCGTAGAGCACCACTTACCCATCAAATCATATCGTGTAACCCTAGCAGTCTCCTGGATGGACGAGAGTGCTAGCGGCAAATCTGCACTTAAGATCTTGCAGTCAACCGACCGTTGAACCAGCCATTTTTTTACCTGTTCTGCTTCATCTGTTGATTCCGGCCTAAGGCCATGATCGACAATAAGCGCGGTTAAATGGCCATTTCGGCGGGCCACCCAATTTGCTAAAAGAAGGGTAAGTGCGAGGCTGTCGGGACCACCGGAACATCCCACGGCCACATGGGTATTCCTTTCGAAGAGGCCGACTTTACTCAAAAGAGTTGCAAATTCATCGTCTGAAAGCGCTGTAATTGCCGTGCCAGACTCAGTTTGCGGCGCATCTTCGGGCATTAAACTACTGAACAGCAGACTAAGCGCATTTATTCTGGCGGATAGATCGTTTAGCACTCCGAACTAACCGCGAGTTCGCTTTGGGATACGATTTTAATAATTTATTCCACGCAGCACATGCCGATTTCTTTTCACCGACAGAATTAAGGGACTTGCCTAATTTCAATAGGTTATCAGGTGCTTTATTGCTTTTCGGATACCGTCGATAACCATCCAAAAATAATCGTGCCGCTTCAGCATACTGTCTTTGTTCGTAGTGCGTTTCAGCTAACCAATACATGGCATTGCCCGCCAAGCTATGCGTTGGATTTTTATCGACGAACGCCTTCAACGAGCGCGCCGCATTTAGAAAGTCACGCTTCTTAAGCAAGCCGAATGCATACTTGTATTGTTGTTTCGCTGTTCCGTCCGGCAGCAACATAACTTTGCCTGACGGCGCAGCTGGCTCTACAACGCCGGGCAAGCGCACGGTCTTTGGAATAGGCGGCTGTTTTACGCTAAACTCACCTGATAACTGCGAAGAATTTGGTGCTGTTTGAACAGGCTTTACATTATTTAATTCCGACCTGAGAACCGTACCTAATAATTTTTGTCCTGGCGCCAATTGATCGGTTCCTCGCGTTAATTGACCCGAACTTGGCTTCAATTGACTAATTCCCGACGACGATTGATCGTTTCCGCGGACCACTTGCGCCCCTCTTGGCGCCAATTGACCGATTCCTCTTGCTACTTGACCCGACCCGGGCCTCAATTGAGTAATTCCTGAAGCCAATTGATCATTTCCACGGACCACTTGACCGCCCTTTGGTGCCAATTCACCCGTTCCTCGCGCTAATTGACTAGAACCTCGCTTCAATTGAGTAATTCCTGGCGCCAATTGATCAATTCTTGGATCAACTGACGGAGCTGCGTCTGCACCAACAGTCAAAGTTGGCTTTTGCACACCCGCA
The DNA here is from genome assembly GCA_002715005.1 of Rhodospirillaceae bacterium. Lineage (GTDB taxonomy): Bacteria > Pseudomonadota > Alphaproteobacteria > UBA8366 > UBA8366. The sequence continues at coordinate 186,148 of PAXN01000001.1, read as the reverse complement.
CCGCTACCCGCACTACCAACCACCTCAACGTTTGAACCAAAAGCTGGACCAATTCCGGAAGCGGTTTCCAACGTTCTCAGTCGCAAGTCCACGTCCGATACTAAACGGTTTAAACGACTCTCATTGCGTCGCAAACTGTTTTCAATTTGTTCAAGCCTACCGGTCAAAGCCATAAGTTCCGACTGCATAGACTGGATTTTAAAATGCAAACGAGTAGCGGCATCCGCTGACAATGGCGGGCCGCTGACCACGGCCTTTTTGCCACCGCCGCTAAAGGATTCCGAATAAACGTATTTTTGGATGTCCTGAAGGTCCTGGCGTAACCGTTGCAAATCCTGTGCATAGCCACTTTGCTGCGCTATCGCTGGCCCAATACTACCTAATAATGCTAGCCATAGTGCGCACAAAAGAGCGCAAGTATTACCAAAGGACCGCCATTTCGCCGTTACCCAGTAGCACCAGAACAAGGCCACAAACTCTTTTACGTACTTTGCCCATTTCATGCGCAACACCATGACGAACTAATACGGCTATTTTATGGCAATCCGCTGAAACACCGCAACTCAAGAAGCCCTCAAAGAAACGCTGCTAACTGCCAGCACCGCCCTTGATAACCGTCACCGCGCGACGATTCTGCGACCACGCCCATTCCGAAGATCCTGGAACCGTCGGACGAGATTTACCATAACTAATTGTCTTAATCCGACCGGCTGGAACACCAACGCTGATTAAATAATCTTTCACAGAATTGGCTCGGCGCTCACCAAGACCAATATTGTATTCTGTGGTCCCGCGTTCGTCACAATGACCTTCTATTACAATTGTACCCCCGTACTTTTGCAACCACGCCGCTTGTTTTTTTAATGTCGCCGAACTTTCTGCGTTCAAGTCGGATTTATTCGTTCCGAAAAACACTCGGTCGCCAACATTGACTGTGAAATCTTGTTGCGAGCCAGGTACGGTCGTTGCTGCACCTGCTGCAGTTGCGTCGCCGGAACCTGTTGCGGATCCAGTATTTTCCGCAGGCGTTTCGCACGCTGCGAGTAGTGATAGAGCAGCCAAAAGGCTGAGGACTCTCAAGTACATATGAACCCCCGAAGGAATGCTGGTTTCGAACAAATGACCAATAGTAATCTTCTGATAATAAACATGCTAGTTCATTAAAAACAATAGTAACTTTATCATACAATCTCGAAGCCAAAAATGTAAACCGAACACAAAGCGTAATAATTACGGCAGTAGGGGCGACCAAGCAGGATGGGAAGCCTCGCTGGGCGTCACGACACGCCTTAGATTATGGCCAGTCAAATCGACAGAGTAGATAAAGCTCTCTCCGCCACGGCCATGTTTATCATTCCGTTTCTTCCGAAAAAACATCAGTACCCGGCCATTCGGCGACCAGGTGGGACCTTCATCAAGGAAGCTTTCGCTCAACATGCGTTCACCGGAGCCATCGGGCCGCATTACACCAATGAAGAAGCGGCCTTTATGCTGACGCGTAAAGGCAATCAAATCCCCTCTAGGTGACCAAACCGGNGTTGAATATCGCCCCTTGCCNAAGCTNATCCGACGCGCNGAATNTCCGGANCGGTTNANAATATANAGCTGNGGNGAGCCTCCACGATCCGAATTAAAGACAATCTGTTTACCGTCCGGCGAAAAGCTGGGAGAGGTATCGATTGCCGGATGACGAGTGACCCTTTGCGCACGACGGGTCCTCAAATCCATAATATAAACATCTGAATTGCCGTTCTCCGCGTGGGACATCAAAACTTCGTTACCGTCCGGCGAAAACCGCGGCGCAAAAGTCATTCCACGAAATGTACCGAGTATTTCTTGGCGGCCAGTCTCAATATTAAAAAGGTATACCCGTGGTGTATCGTCAAAGTACGAAAGGTAAGTGATTTCCTGCGTTGTCGGTGAAAATCTCGGCGTCAACACCAATGCCTGGCCGTCAGTCAAGAAACGGTGATTGGCCCCGTCTTGATCCATTATCGCAAGACGACGAACCCGGCGGGTTTGGGTACCACTTTCGGATATATAGACGATACGAGTATCGAAAATACCCGTTTCACCTGTAATTCGCTTGTAAATCGCATCAGCAATAATATGGGACACACGACGCCAATTGTCGGCTTTGGTGAAATAGGCTAGGCCAGTCATTTGTGCTTCAGCAACCACATCCCAGAGACGGAACTCAACCCGCAAACGACCATCTTCCTGCCGTTTAACATTCCCATTTACTAGCGCTTGAGCATTAATAACGCGCCAATCGTTAAACCTGGGCTGAACTTGCAACGACTCAGGAGTCTGCAAAAAAGCTCGTTTATCAAGAGGCTTAAAGAGGCCTGATCGCTCCAAATCCGCGGCAACCACACCAGCCATATCTCGGCCCACCTGCCTTTCTTCGGCCGAAGTCCCATGAAAATCGCTCACTGCCAACGGTATGGGCTTCACCAGGCCTCGGGTGATATCGATTCTCACTTCGGCCTTTGCAATGGGCGCAATCAAAATAACCAATGCCAATGCCAATAACGAAATGATTCTAAAAGTACGTTCGGGTAGTTTAGTCAAATTTTTCATGGTCATCGTCCGAGCATCTCTCTTGGGTCAAATCCAATAATCAAAATCTTCCACTCTTGGTATTTTTTCGGCGGCAACTTTAATTTACGGCATCGGGGATTCAAAACCGCACGTACCGCACTTTCTGCCGCTGCCCGGAAATAAGGATCCGAACTCATCCTTGCACTATTCGCTACATCCACCGTCCGCACAGTACCATCTGGATTTACTTCTAACCTCAAATCTACGACTAAATCTTCCGCCTTCGGGGCGCCAACAGGCGGGTTCCAACAGCGCTCTATTTGCCGACGAACAGCATCTTTGTCGTCTTGAGTCACAGCCTGACCAATCCTTGAAACTTGCGTTCCCAGGGGCTTCTTTGGTGCCGCCTCGCGTTTTTTCAGAGCGTCTATTATTTTTTCTTCAAAGGTTTTTTCTTTTGGCTTATCGAGTCTCTTTTTTTTCTTTTTCTCTAGCTTTTCTACCGACTTCAAAACTGATTCGAACTCATCCTGCACCGGCGGCTTGGGCTTCAACCGAGGCCGTGGGGGTGATTTCATCTTGGATTTTACTTTTACCTTTTTTTTGGGCTTGGGCTTCGGCTTTGGCTCCGCCTTTTCGTCCGGCAGCGGTATATTCTCCATTTCGGGTTTCGACGGTGGTGGTGGTGGTTTCGGCTTCTGAGGCCGAATAGCCGCCACTTTTGGCTTTTCTAGTTTCGATTTATATGCCTGCATCTCCTCGGTAATAACCTCCACATTGATGATTGGTTCCGGCTCGATCAGTGGCTGCTGCACGTAGGGCAACCCTACCCACGAAATTAAGAATACTGCGAGATGTAAAAATATTGAAAGAGCTAGAGGCAGGCGCATCAGAATCCATTATTTCTTTTTCTTCTTTGTCACAGCTCCGCCTTTCGCGGCACCACTCGGTAACTGCGCCAATAACGATACTTTCTTAAAACCTGCCGAACTCACTGCCCCCATAATCTCCATCACACGACCATATTCGATNGATTTATCACCCCTAACAAATATTCGAATTGTAGGATTAGCATTGGTAACGGCTATCAACCGCGGAATAAAATTCTCACGCGGCACTAGCGCTTTTTGAATATAAATCTGGTCTTGTGCATTAAGCGTTATTACCAAAGGCTCATCAGACTTATTCAGCACCGCGGCTTTCGTCTTCGGCAAATCCACCGGCACACCGACTGTGAGAAGCGGCGCCGTCACCATAAAGATAATAAGCAACACCAACATAACATCTACGAATGGCGTCACATTTATTTCCGACATGGGTGTGCGATGAAACCGAGACCTCGTTCGGCAGAACTTCGCGCCACCTTTTAGGGTCGCACCCACTTATTTGCTCCCCTCTTCCATTTGGCGTGACAAAATCGCACTGAACTCNCCGGCGAAAGCCTCCATTCGACCNCCGTAACGGCCAAGTTCCGAAGAAATCTTGTTATAACCAATAACCGCTGGAATTGCTGCAACCAGTCCAAGAGCGGTAGCCAACAATGCTTCGGCGATACCCGGTGCCACTACCGCTAGGCTGGTCTGTTTGGTAACCGCTATTGCCTGAAACGAGTTCATGATACCCCAAACGGTTCCGAAGAGACCGACAAAAGGGGCGGTCGAGCCAACAGAAGCCAAAAATGTCATATAACGCTCGAGACCTTCCATTTCGCGTCCAAGAGTGATCTGCATTACTCTATCAATACGATCCCGCAACACCTCAGCGAGTCCTTGCTCAATCGCACCCTTCGTTGAGGCGCGACGCCACTCGCGCATAGCCGACGAAAAGACCGCTGTCATGGGGTCTTGCGGTTGCTGACTAATCCTTTCATATAAATCGTCCAACGAACCACCGGACCAAAAGGCATCTTCAAACTGCAACGCGCTGAGATGTAAACGTCTCAATCGCCAGACTTTATCCAAAATAATAGCCCAACTCCACACGGATGCTACAAGCAGCATTACCATCACGGCTTTCACCACCCAATGGGCACGCCAAAATAGGCTCATGATCGATAGATCCATTGCTTCCTTTGAGCCCCCCAAAGTAACCGCATCGATGACCGTTTGTTCCATATTTAAGCTCGTTCTTTTTCTAAATTCGATAAACTAAAAACAATTGCTCGCCGCCATCAATGCTTCACGAAGAAGCAAAGGCAGTCGAGTCGGTCGACCCGCTTCATTGAGGCAAGCTAAATCCACATCTATTAACACTAAATCCTCCCCATCTCGCTTGACAGTCTGTGCCGCAGATAATTTGGCGGCGCCCACATTGGTCAGCACTGTATGGACTTCAAGCATATCATCTAATTTTGCTGGTTTTTTGTACTTCACTTCGCAACCCCTGACCGCAAACAATATTCCGTGCTGATCTTTTAGTTTGCTGTTGTCTGTGCCAATGGAGCGAAGTAATTCACTACGAGCTCGCTCAGCAAAATTCAGATAATTAGCATAAAAAACAACGCCACCAGCATCAGTATCTTCGTAATACACTCGCATTGGGAAAACATGCCGCTTGCTAATGGCAACTTTAGACATGGTCACTCACATTGTCTGATCCCAACAGCTCGAGCTGATCCGCTGCATCTTTCGGCGNCTCCATTCCAAGATAACGCCAAGCTGGAACAGTAAGAATGCGGCCCCGCGGCGTGCGTTGCAGAAGACCTTGCTGAATGAGATAAGGCTCAATGACTTCCTCAAGGACATCACGCTGTTCGGCCAATGCTGCAGCTAAGGTCTCGACTCCAACAGGCCCACCATCGTAATGGTCTGCAATAATAGATAAATAGCGCCGGTCCATCGTGTCCAAACCCGAGGAATCTACACCTAGTTTGGTAAGCGCAGCATCCGCCGACTTTGCATTCACTTTTGTAATGCCATCAACCAGTGCAAAATCCCGTACACGTCGAAGCAGGCGACCGGATACACGCGGGGTGCCTCTGCTACGCTTCGCAATCTCATTCGCTCCATCATCAGTCAAATCAAACCTGAGCAGCCCAGCACCACGTTCAATAATTTCCTGCAATTCAGTNTCTTCGTAAAAGTTCATACGTAATTGAATACCAAACCGCTCGCGCAACGGCGTAGTTATCAAACCCGATCGTGTCGTCGCTCCCACCAAAGTAAAAGGCGGTAAATCTATTCTAATGGAGCGTGCAGACGGTCCTTCACCGATTATCAAATCGAGTTGGAAATCTTCCATCGCTGGGTAGAGTACTTCTTCGATAGCCGGATTCAGTCGATGAATTTCATCAATAAATAGCACATCATTGGGCTGTAAATTAGTAAGTATAGCCGCCAGGTCACCAGCTTTGGCGATCACGGGGCCAGATGTTGCGCGAAACCCGACTGCCAATTCCCGCGAAACAATTTGAGCTAACGTAGTTTTACCAAGACCTGGGGGACCAAACAGCAGTGTATGATCCAGGGCCTCGCCGCGCGTCTTGGCGGCGTTGATAAAAACATCAAGGTTTTCACATACAGCTTTTTGCCCAATAAAAGCGCTTAGAGTCTGAGGCCGGATATTACTTTCAGGCTGATCAGCGTCAACAAACTCGGGGGTTACTGCTCGGTCCGACGGGTCGCTCATTGACTAAGTTCCTTTAGACCAGACTTAATCAAATCATCCAGCACCGCGTTTGCACCTAATTCTTGGTTAGCCCGCGCCACAGCGCCAACGGCCTGCATCCTCGAGAACCCCAAATTCACAAGCGCCGACACCGCTTCTTGATCCGATGTAACGTCTCCCTCTCGCGGCAAAGAAGTAGCCAACTTTGCGGTGCTACTGATTGTCAACGCGCCTATCTTATCTTTAAGTTCAATGACAATACGCGCAGCAAGCTTAGGCCCAACACCATTTGCACGCGATACAGCAGCCTTATCCTCGGCAATGACCGCATCCGTCAGCTCGTCGCTGTTTAGTACCGACATGATCGCCAATGCTACTTTCGCTCCAACGCCTTGAACGGTGGTTAAAATTCGGAACCATTCTCGCTCAGTTACATCGCCAAATCCGTAAAGGTGGATATGATCTTCGCGCACATGGGTTTCAATATGAAATGTAACGGGCTGGCCTGTTTGCGGCAGTGCAGCCAAAGTTCGAATCGGACAAAATACAATATAACCAACACCACCAACATCGATGATGGCCCATTCGTCCCCCACTGAGTCGAGGATGCCCGTGAGTTTAGCTATCATGATTGCAACCGCGCCCTATTTTCGNTTTCCTGCCAACGGGTCGCTGTCTCTCGAAGATTTGCGTGGCAAATTGCAACTGCAAGCGCGTCTGCCGCATCGGGACTTGAAAAGGAGCAGCCGGGCAAAATCCGGCTCACCATCATTTGGACTTGTTCCTTCGCCGCATGGCCGGCACCAACAACAGCTTTCTTAATTTTATTAGCCGCGTATTCCGCCACAGGAAGCCCCACCAATGCGGGCGTCAACAAAACAACTCCTCGCGCCTCGCCCAACTTCAACGTGGATTTGGGATTTGTATTTACGAATGTTTCCTCGACCGCCGCCTCATCGGGCACGAACTCGGCAATAGCTCCAGCCAGACCATCATGAAGTTCGCGCAATCGCCAAGCCAACTGTTGATCNACCTTNGGGCGAACGGTGCCATTTGCGACATNATGAAATCGGTTTGACTCAACCTCGATAATACCCCATCCGGTATTCCGCAAACCTGGATCCAGCCCGATTATCCGCATTTAACTATCAGCCTCAAGCTGTCAACCGCGCCAAAACATCATCGGCAATTTCAAAGTTCGCTGAGACTGATTGAACATCATCATTGTCATCAAGCGCATCGAAAAGATTAAGGAGCGTAGCCGCCGCTTTTTCGTCCACATCCACAGCATTTTGTGACTTCCAAATGAGCTTCGTTGATGACGGCTCTCCAAATACAGCTTCAAGTGCTTGTGACACAACATGCAAATCATCGGCCNGACAAATAATTTCATGTCCGTCTTCTGACGAAACTACGTCATTCGCGCCGGCCTCCAGCGCTGCCTCAAACATACTTTCTGCATCGGCAGCATCTGCCCCAAAACGCACTTCTCCGATACGCTCAAACATGAAGCTTACCGCCCCTGATTCCGCTAAACTACCACCATTTTTTGAGAAAATAGACCTCACCTCGGAAGCCGTTCTATTTCGATTATCTGTCAAAGCTTCGACAATCACAGCAATACCTCCCGGCCCGTAACCTTCATAACGAATCTCTTCGTAATCATCGCCTTCGCCGCCGCCCGCGCCTTTTTTAATAGCCCGATCGACATTGTCTTTCGGCATATTACCGCTACGGGCGGCAACAATCGCAGCGCGTANCCTTGGGTTTGCGCTCGGGTCCTCTCCGCCCATTTTAGCGGCAACCGTAAGTTCGCGCCCCAATTTAGCGAAAAGTTTAGCGCGCTTTTTATCCTGAGCGCCCTTGCGATACATGATATTTTTAAATTGTGAATGGCCAGCCATACTTCCTTTTCCACCCAATAATCCAAAATTTACAACATTCGGCGTGTCACTCCCCAGCTTATACCAGATGTAGCGTTCANAAAGACAGCACTTCTAAAGGTTTGTACCGGCTTAATATGTCAAGAATTGGGCGATTATTACTATTTTCCTAAAAATTATTACAATTTTCCGAAAATAAGCAAAAAGCGGTGGCCGATGATTGGATCGCTCTTTAAAAGCGCGACGTACTGCCCTTCTTAATGGTTTTCGCCGATAACTGCGCTGCAATTCAAATTTACTTAATTCTTCCAGTCTGCTGTTTTAAATCTTTTAATGCGATGACGTCTGAGGAGAGTGCCTTTAATAGCTTAAGCGCTTTCACATCGATTTCTCAAACCATCAACCCGTAGAGCTGACAATCCAGTCTTTAAACTGGCTCGGTGTAGTTCGGAGCTACATCCGTCTCTACTGAACCGAGTCCACCCAACACATGACCCTGGTTGTATCAAGGAAACACAGGGAAATACTAAACAGACTTATAGTTCCGGCAATTGGCGCTGGAGGCGGCCACCCAATCGCACTTGCTCAATGCGGGCCGCAAGGCCAGTAGTCGGGTCAGTCTCAATATAAGTTCCGCATAAGGTCGCCTCGCCAACAGCGGGCGTCAAACGCTCTCGCGGAAATTTCCGGCGAAAATTGGCTATAGATGCTTCTTTATGCATACCAATTACCGAATCATAATCGCCACACATCCCCGCGTCCGTATGAAATCCGGTGCCTCCGACCAAAATTTGCGTATCCGCCGTAGGTACATGCGTATGAGTTCCAACCACGAGGCTGGCATGTCCATCAGCGAAATGTCCTAATGCCATTTTCTCGCTGGTCGCCTCACCATGAATATCCACAATTATTGCCTCAAATCCTGCAGATTTAGGTGTACCGGGCGGCAACTCCCTCGAAAGAGCCGTAAACGGGTCATCCAACAATTCCATAAAGAGTCTTGTCATAATATTAACAACCTTAACTTTCCGCCCCGAACCGTCTTTGAACGTGCCTACACCGCGACCCGGTGTCGCCTCAGGGTAGTTTAGAGGCCTGAGTAACCTTTGTTCCTGGGCAATATAGGGAATGATTTCAGGCTTATCCCAACTATGATTACCGCCGGTAATGACATCGACCCCTGCCTTATAAAGTTGGATGCAAATTTTGTCAGTTATACCAAATCCGTGGGCGGCGTTTTCTGCGTTTGCAATGACAAAGTCGAGCTTTAGATCACGCCGTAAAGAGGGTAATTCCTTCAATACGACCGTACGACCGCTTCTAGCAACAATGTCGCCTAAAAATAATATTTTCATCATGTTCCGTTTATTGCCTAGCGCTCAGTTTTCTAATGCCATTTTCGGTCGCTATCCAATCAAGGTATTCATCATTTATGGTCATCGGCACGTGGGCTATCTCTTGCCCAGCATAGGCAACGCCAACAGCAGTTATGTGCCCGTCTTTGCGCAATGCCGCAAGCGTTCGATCGTAGTAGCCACCGCCAAAACCAAGCCGACCGCCGTCAGCATCAAACGCAAGAAGTGGCATTAACAAGATGTCGGGTGTCATTTCTATTTGTCCAACAACAGGTTGCATTGTCCCTAGAGGACCTTCTTCCAACATTACATCCTCCGACCAAACTTGGAAAATTAACGCCCCGTCAAACTCAACCACTGCTGGCAACAAAACGACCCTACCCAACCGAGTTAGTTGAGCCATCAAAGGCCTCACGTCTATTTCATCTTTAATGGGCCAATAGGCTGAAAAAATTCCAGCGCCAAAGGTGTCGAGGCAACTGCAAAAATTTTTTGCCAATAGGTTAGCCGACGCTTTAGGGTCCTCTGTAAGCCCCGCTCTTCGGACTTTCGCCTTAGCCCTCAACAGTCGTTTATGATGGGCGACATCATTCATTCTAAAGGTAAGCACCGCCGCGACGGCCGTTGGTCGGGTACATCCTCATGGGACCTGGATAACCAGGTGGGCACCATATACCGAGGCCACGACCTCAGCAGGGACAGTCCCCTAAAGAATGTTATCGCCCCCGGGATATTCGAGACCTCACGCACCGCGCAGCGGTTAGACATCTCTATACCCCGCCCTCCTCTAGCTTACCAGCGAGTGCTTCGACCCGCTCGGCAAGTTTCTCAATCAAATCTGGCGTGGGTGGGTCATCGGACTTTTGTATTTTTTCGCCTCCTGAGCGTTCAAATAACCCGAGATCGCTTTCGCCACGCTCGGCTGATAATGCGGCATAGGCGTCAGCGAGTTCATCCGCAACAAGCAAACTTGCCATGAGCATCAACCTCGTCTCGCCCACCTGGCCAACGGAGTCGGCAACCTCTGCAACCCGCTTATCAACATAGTTTGCTAATTGCTCCAAATGAGCTTCCGCACCATTTTCGCAAGTGACAGTGTAGCTCCTCCCGTTAACAGTGATTGAAAGGTCGCTCATCAGCGTTTCCTATTTTGCATCCAAGATTTTTTGGAACTGTTGAATTGACGTTCCGAGTCGGTCCGCCACTTGACGATTTTCTGCCTTCAGCCTTTCGCATTCAGCCTTCGCAGCCTGCAATTTTTGTTCGAGCTCTTGCTTTTCAGGATTAATTTTCGATACTTCCACAGTGCGGGTCACGGCACGGTCAAGGCGATTGATCGCGGCTTCCAATCTCTCTCTTGCTTCAACAAGACGTGGCATCAGCAATAAGTGTTATTGAGCAGTTTCAATGTGTTGCCCTCGGTAGCTAATTCCCCTTATGAGAAAACCTGTTTTTAGAAAAATGCAAGTATTTTTANAAATTTGTTCACATATTTTTTTTCAGAGAAATTTCATTCCGTTCGTATTAACTGAGTAATTTTCCCAAATAAAAATCGCCATATTGACGCCTTTCCGGCAAGGCGGCATGGTGCAGTTTTATGCCACCTTGCGTTTTTCCAAACCGTCACACTGAATCGTCTAATGAAGGCAAAGAGATTAAAGACATGAGCGGCGCAAGCCATAAGGACATGGCGAATGCCATTCGGGCACTCTCTATGGATGCAGTTCAGGCTGCTAACTCAGGCCACCCTGGTGCGCCAATGGGTATGGCTGATATTGCGACCGTCCTATTCACAAAATTCCTTAAATTCGACCCATCCGAACCAAATTGGGCAGACCGAGACCGCTTCATATTGTCAAACGGGCATGCGTCTATGCTGCTTTATTCACTTTTGTATTTAACTGGATATGAAGATATTGATATCGACCAGCTCCGAAATTTCCGCCAGCTAGGTAGCCGAACTGCGGGACATCCGGAATACGGCCATGCCGCAGGTATTGAAACGACAACCGGACCTCTAGGCCAAGGAATTGCCAACGCCGTAGGCATGGCGCTCGCTGAACGACTTATGAATGCGCGCTACGGTGATGAAATAGTAGATCATTATACATACGTATTTGCGGGTGACGGTTGCCTGATGGAAGGCATTAGCCAAGAGGCAATATCGCTGGCCGGCCATTTACAGCTGGGTAAACTGATTGTGCTATTTGATGACAATGGAATTTGTATTGACGGTGCGACGGATATGACTGTCACAGAGGACCAGCAAAAGCGCTTCCAAGCCGCAGGCTGGCAAACACGGGCCATCGACGGACACGACGCGGATGCTATTGCAGCGGCCATAGAAGCCGCTAAAACCAGCGCCCAACCCTCGATGATTGCCTGTCGGACGGTCATTGGCTTCGGCGCGCCTAACAAGCAGGGCACGGCAGCAACCCATGGCGCGCCTTTAGGCAATGACGAAATCATGGCTGCACGATCAAAACTCGGTTGGCCACACGACCCATTCACAATCCCCAAAACAATCTCTGATGCGTGGCAAAACGTCGGCGCTCGGGGAAAAACAGACCGAACCGCATGGACTGCACGCCTGAATAGGATCGACAAAGCTCAGAAACAGGCTTTTGCAAGGCAAATGAGCGGCGCCCTTCCCGCGAATTGGCAAGACGCCCTCCAAGCATTGAAGAAATCTATTGCAGACGAACCAAAAAAAATTGCTACCCGCCAAGCGTCCCAACTCACCCTTGACACATTAGTGGCCGCTATACCGGAGATGATTGGCGGCTCGGCTGATCTCACCGGTTCAAATCTTACGAAAGCCAAAGGTACTGACGCAATATCGGCTGATAATTTCACCGGAAATTATATCTATTACGGCGTTCGTGAACATGGGATGGCAGCAGCTATGAANGGCATGGCTCTTCATGGAGGNGTCATTCCCTTTGGNGGCACTTTTNTAATCTTCACGGACTACTGCAGGCCGTCAATTCGACTTTCTGCGCTGATGAAACAGCGAGTCATTTATGTCATGACGCACGACTCAATCGGACTCGGTGAAGACGGACCGACCNATCAACCCGTAGAGCATCTCGCAGCGCTACGCGCTATGCCCAACGTAAAATTGTTCCGCCCAGCGGATACAATGGAAACAGCAGAATGTTGGGCCTTAGCATTAGAAAATACAGATGGGCCATCGGTCATCGCGCTTACACGCCAAGGACTTGAGCAAGTCCGTACCGACTATACGAATGAAAATATTTCAGGCCGTGGGGCGTATGTTCTGCGTAATGCGAACGGTGATCGCCAGGCAACAATCATCGCCAGCGGTTCCGAAATAGAAATCGCGCTCTCTTCACAAGAGAGCCTTCAAAAGAAAGGTATCCCAACCGCGGTCGTTTCGGCCCCCTGTCTTGAGCTATTTGATGCTCAAGATGAGGCCTATCGCCACTCTGTTCTGGGGCCTGACCGAGTGCGGGTCGCTATAGAAGCAGCGGCCGGATTTGGTTGGGAGCGCTATATTGGAACTGATGGTGCTTTTATCGGTATGAATAGCTTCGGCGCATCCGCACCCGCAGGAGAACTATACAAGCATTTCGGTATTACAGAAGCTGCGGTCGTCGATGCAGTTATGGCTCGGCTTTAGACCCCAACTGGAGGGATTCAGCTTCGCTTGAACCAAACCTCTAATCGGTTTAAATCTCGGGCATATTAAGCGGCGCCAAACTAGAACAAAGCCGCACATCGTGGTTAAGGGGAAAATCAATGGCAGTTAGAGTTGGAATTAATGGATTTGGCCGGATTGGCCGTTTAGTTTTACGCGCAGCCTACGAAGCTGGGCGGAACGANATCGAATTTGTGGGCATTAATGATCTTGGCTCCGTTGAGGCAAATGCACATCTTCTGAAATACGATNCCGTACATGGCATTTTCCCAGGCGACGTAACCGCCGGTGAGGACTGGATTGACCTCGGAAAAGGCAAGATTAAAGTTACCGCCGAGCGTAACCCAAAGGAGCTCCCATGGGGCGATTTAGCCGTAGATGTGGCATTAGAATGTACCGGTATTTTCGTCAGCAAAGAAGATGCCTCCATGCATCTAGACGCGGGTGCTAAACGCGTATTGATCTCCGCNCCAGCAAGCGGCGTTGATTTGACCGTGGTCTACGGNGTCAATGATGACAAAATGGCCGCTGACAATACGGTGATCTCCAATGCATCCTGCACTACCAACTGTTTAGCGCCGGTAGCCTTTGTGCTAAACGAGGCGATTGGTATCGAGCACGGCTATATGACGACGATACACTCCTTCACAGGAGATCAGAGTACTGTCGATACGCTACACGGTGATCTGCGACGAGCACGTGCCGCATCGGAAGCAATGATACCGACATCGACCGGTGCAGCCAAAGCAGTTGGACTTGTCTTGCCAGAACTGAATGGTAAGTTGGACGGCACAGCGATCCGCGTCCCCACACCGAACGTCTCGCTAATCGACTTCAAGTTCAACGCAAAACGCGACACCTCACCCGCAGAAGTAAACGACGCTATAAAAAAAGCAGCTAACGGAAAACTCAATGGAGTGCTAGCCACCAACGAAAAGCCGCTAGTGTCGGTCGACTTCAACCACAACCCTGCGAGCTCGATTTTTGACCTGACCCAGACACAAGTGATCGAAGGATCGTTGGTACGTGTTCTGTCCTGGTATGATAATGAATGGGGCTTTTCCAATCGCATGTCGGATACTGCGGTTGCGCTGGGATCGCTCGGCTGAGTTCAATAACCAAAGCTATTACGATTTACAGCTTGGCACACGCCACGCTGGCGCTAAAGGCCGCTTCGGAAACGGGGCGGCCTGTCCTTTTGATTAGCGCACCCTTTGCCGCTGGCACCACCGGCCCCGCCTGGTTTCAATCTGTGGTTTCCCAAGCCATGGACAATTTCCCTGAAGCCAATGCCACCTCTATGCTTGATTGCGGCACGATGGCAGGTTACGCCATGGCGTCCCTGCGCCAAGGCATAAAATATATTCGCTTCTATGGCGAAACATTCGATAAAATCGCGGATATTGCAAAACAGTTGCAAGCGCGCGTGACGAGGGAACGACCCGACTCGCTTGACCTTTATGCATTGGAGCTTCAGGGGGAACAGTTGGATACCGCCTGTACAAACTGGCTTTTAGATTTGGATTGAATACTTTAGCTAGTGACATCTAAGTACATTGAAAATTACAAGCACCTCTTGTATGCCTCAAAGTATTCGTTGGGAGCTATACAAAATCTGTCGATGGGGAAAAGCCAGCCATGAAAGTCACGCAACGCGTCAAAAAAATTCTCGCTAACTATGAAAGCGACTGTCCCGGCACCAAAGCTAATCTCGCACGTATCCTGATGCACGGCCGTTTGGGCGGCACGGGCAAACTACTGATACTACCGGTCGACCAGGGGTTCGAACATGGCCCAGCGCGCAGCTTTGAAAAAAACCCACCAGCCTACGATCCACATTATCATTATCAGCTTGCCGTTGATGCGGGCCTGTCTGCTTATGCAGCGCCGCTCGGCATGATCGAGGCAGGTGCAGACAGTTTTGCAGGAGCCATTCCCACAATTCTGAAGCTGAATAGCTCTAACAGCCACGCCACGTCGAAAGACCAGGGCGTATACGGAAGCGTTGGTGATGCCCTTCGTCTTGGCTGCGCTGCGATCGGATTTACCTTTTATCCCGGTGCCGATGATCAGTTTGAGATGATGGAAGAGTTTCGCGAACTTTCCGAAGAAGCAAAAGCGGTAGGCCTCGCTGCTGTACTGTGGTCATATCCACGCGGGGGCAATCTAGCCCGCGAAGGCGAAACAGCCATTGATGTTTGTGCTTATGCAGCCCATCTCGCAGCCGAAATGGGCGCNCATATCATCAAAGTAAAACCGCCAACGGACGTACTCTACCAAACAGAATCAAAAAAGGTTTACGAAGATCATAACGTTGATATTTCTGAACTGTCGGTGCGAATCGCCCATGTGATCCAATCCGCTTTTAACGGCCGACGAATCGTGGTCTTCTCCGGCGGCGAAGCAAAAGAACTCGACGGTGTGCTCGACGAAATCCGCGCTGTTCGCGATGGCGGCGGAAACGGTTCAATTATTGGGCGAAATACATTCCAGCGCCCTCGCGAAGAGGCTCTAGCGATGTTGAATACAATCGTAAGGATTTATCAAGGTAAGGCGTAAACACCGTAACCAGCAGACTTCTTAAAAAAGGCTGTTCCCAAATACAGGAGCAGCCTTTTTTAAATGCTCGCGAGTGAGCGAAAGTTCGTCACCATCTTGCCTTCCGAGAGCTTTCAAAGGATTATGAAGCAAATCAAAATAGTAGTTAATCGTGAGGATACGCTTGGTGGTCTATAAACATATTGAAGTAAATCCCATCGCAGGCGCGTGTGGCGCCGAAGTTTTTGGTGTTGATCTAGCCAAACCAATCAAACGCGCAGTGTTTGCAGAAATTTACAAAGCTTGGCTAGAGCATCAGGTGGTATTCTTCCGTGACCAAAATATCACATCAGAACAACAAATAAAGTTCGCCAAGAAGTGGGGCGGTATTCATATTCACCCCTTCGTAAAAGGGATGGCCAAGTACCCAGAAATTCTAGAGGTCAAAAAGACTGAGAAGGATACTTATACTTTTGGCAATCGCTGGCACACCGATCAAATGTTTTCGCCAACTCCAGCCAAGGCAACCATGCTCTATGCCAAGGAAACGCCCTCCTTCGGCGGTGACACCCAGTTTGCCAATATGTATTTGGCCTATGAAGCCCTATCGCCGGGTATGAAAAAAATGTTCAGATCAATTAGAACTTTCAACGTAGGAGACGGCAACAAACGCCGTTCCGCCTACAGCAGTCGTAACGACCGGTATAAAGGGGCCAGCGCGCAGCCGAAGAAGCCACCCAAAGGTCTCAAAACGAACTCCGAACATCCGTTAGTACGCACGCACCCCGAGACTAAAAAAAAGGGCCTTTATATTGGCGTACATACACAGAATCTGGTTGGTTTCGAACGAGAGGAATCAGAGTTCTTGATAAATATGATTCGTGAACACTGCACAAAGCCTGAGTTTATTGCCCGTTTTGGTTGGAAAAAGGGATCTATGGCGATCTGGGACAATCGTTGTCTCCAACATTACGCGATATCAGATTATCCAGGGCAACGACGGCGCATGCACCGAATCACTATCAAAGGCGATAAACCGTTTTAATCTTTGAGTAAGAGCAATGATATTCAAACATATTGACGTAAAACCGATGACTGGCGCACTAGGAGCCGAAATATTTGGCCCCAATCTAGCGAAGCCCGTGCCAAAAGCGGAATTTCAAGAAATCTACAAAGCTTGGCTAAAATATAATGTGATTTTTTTCCGCGATCAAAAAATTACGCCAAACCAACAAATCGCATTGGCCAAAAAATGGGGAAGTATTCACATTCATCCATTTATTAAACCGCATCCGCGTTACCCTGAAATTATCGAAATAAAAAAACTGGAAACAGACACACACACATTTGGATCCTCTTGGCACACGGACCAAATGTTTGCACCGCGCCCAGCAAAGGCCACAATGCTTTATGCTAAAGAAGTACCTGATACCGGCGGTGACACAATGTTTTCAAACCAGTATCTCGCTTATAAAGCACTTTCACCCTCTATGAAGAAGGTTCTAAAAGACGTTAAAATTGAGGCGTCAGGTGATAATCAGCGGAACCGGCCTGTAAAGGCGCGTAAGGATCGTTATAGTGGCAAGTCATCCATGAAGGTAAAAGCGCCGCCAAAAGGGTTGAAGACTGCAAGCTTTCATCCTCTTTTCCGCACGCACCCTGAAACCAGGAAGAAAGTGCTCTATGTCGGCAATCACGCCGTTGGGTTGCAGGATTTTGATGATACAGAAGCTCAGCCAATCATCGACTTTCTGCGTGAATTCTCAGCTCGACCCGAATTTCTCTGCCGCTTTCGTTGGGAAGTTGGCTCCATGGCAATATGGGATAATAGGTGTGTTCAGCACTACGCGGTACCTGACTACAATGGTAAACGACGGCGTATGCACCGCATTACAATCAAGGGTGATGTACCTATTTAAAAGGCCTCGGCTAAAAAGGAGTTTTGATGTTGTTGGAGAAAAGACGTTTAAACTACGATACCCTGGAGGCTGTGCCATTTGCTGGTGCGCTGGGTGCAGAAATTCAAGGTGTAGATTTATCGAAGCCAATTACCAAGCAAAATTTTACCGATATCAAACAGGCTTGGCTTGATCATCAAGTGATTTGCTTTCGTGATCAGGACATTACCCCAGAACAACAGATTAGTTTTGCCAAGAAAATTGGAAGCATCCACCAACATCCTTTTATGGTGCCAATGAAGGACCACCCAGAAATTCTTGAAGTCATCAAGCTGGAAAACGATGCCCAAAACTTCGGTAACCTTTGGCATACGGACCAAAGCTTTATGCCAAACCCGGCCAAAGCCACCATGCTCTATGCCAAGGAGGTGCCACCTTACGGAGGTGACACGCAATGGTCTAACATGTATCTGGCTTATGAGTCTCTATCACCCGGCATGAAAGATTTGATCGCAGATTTGAAAGTCGAGAATACCGGTAACAAAAATAAAACTCGTGGCGGCCAAGCAAAAAAGGACCGCTACAAGGGGCATAGCTCCCTAAAGCCAAAAGATCCGCCAAAAGGTCTGAAAACTACTAATTTTCATCCTTTAGTACGGACCCATCCGGAAACCGGTCGCAAAAGCCTCTACATCAGTTCGCACACCCAAGGTATCAAAGGTTTTGCCTTTGACGAAGCCTTGCCGTTGATTAACTTTCTGCGGAAACATATTCAAAAACCTGAATTCACCGCTCGCTTCCGCTGGGGTGAAGGCTCTTTGGCACTTTGGGATAATCGTTGTGTGATGCATTACGCGATGAACGACTATCACGGCTTCCGCCGAATCATGCATCGCATTACGATTAAAGGTGACCGACCACGTTAATCATTAATTGGACGGGGTGGTGAAGACCNTTCCATGGCCGACATTGCTTGCTGAATAACCGCATGCGCCTTTTGCCAAACCTGCAGCTGCCATTCTGAGTGTTCTGGATAGAAGAATCGTCCCGGCACACTGCCGAGTATAACTTTAAGCGAATAGGTGCCGAATTCCATAACCACCGCTGCCAATTCAGCTGAGGGCAGTGACTCAATCAAACTTTGTACGAGCGGGCTAGGTACTGCACTTGATGAAAAATCAGCCCTATCAGTCTTTGCACCAAACCACAGCGCCGCCCGCTGACCTGCCTCTGTTGCCCGCCCGGTACAAGTAATCACATCGCAATGCCCAAACTCACCTGGGCCCGTACGAATATCAATAATACCAATCCGCTTCGCGCGCTCAAGGTACCTGGAAACAAGACCTTCAACACCATTTTCGTCCAATCTTACTTCCAAGGAGCCTTCGATCGGTTCAGCGATAATTTTCTTCCCTCTGACATATTCTTCGTAACGGCTATCTGCCGCCACCAAGAGAGCGTCCTCCCAAGTACGTTCAGTCACCGTAAAAGTCGAATTTGGCACTATTTGCTTCCAGCAAGGCTGAATCGCATGTACGAGAAGGATGCCCATATTCCTGGGTAACTCGCGCCGAACAGGCCCGGCGATTGCACAACACTGAACTGCAGAAGCGCATAGACCTTCACCTTCACCTACCCCGGAGGTTAAAACGAGAACAGATGCCGCATCCGGCGAGCCAATTCGAGCGATATCGATTACGCATCCTTCTTCCCCAACCTTATCCTTCGACCAAACTTCCAAAGCCGCATCTTCGCAGATTCTTAGAAACTGGTCGCGTGCAGCAGAAGCATCGGATTGAAAAAAATCGACTGGCCGAAATGTCACGTTACACCTGTCATGGTTTTGCAGCCTTTAAGCTATACTATGGATTAGTGCTTAGAGTGAATTTTTGAAACCGAACGGGAAGGCTTATGAGTAAAGCGCGCATCACCCATATTCAGCTGAAGGTCGAGAGCATGCACCGCACTGCTGATTTCTATAAATCTATCTTTGGCTTTAAGGAACCGGAAAGGAGGCGGACACGCGACGATCATTCGACAGTGCACCTAACCGACGGTGTGATTGATCTCGCCTGCACTCAATATGACAATGATAATTCAACAGAAGCGCAAGCCCATGGACCAGGATTTAAAATTGGCCATTTTGGTATTGAAGTTGAAGATGTAGTGGCTACCATGGCAAGATTAAAAGAGTACGGCTGTACAATTATTAGTCCCCCGGGCCAAGTTCCGGTCAAATTCTATTTTCCAGGTAGTGGCGGCATGGCGGAAATAGCACCGATAGGCGCATTCAAGCGACCGCGGACTGGCAAATTCAAAAATATCGATAAGTCTTAAAGTCGTTGTCCGGCCGATTGGCCGACACGCGCGATTCTCAAAATGTTTGTTGCCCCCGGCGTGCCGAAAGGAACGCCTGCAGTAATCACAATGCGATCACCCACCAAGGCAAATCCGTCTTNCAGGACATGATTACTGGCAAACTGTACCATTTCACCAAAATCTCGCGCGTCTTCCGTGTGGACACTGTGGACACCCCAAACGGCGGCTAACCGCCGTGCCGTTGCAATGCTGGGCGTCAAACCAAGAACAGGCACTTCAGGTCGTTCGCGCGCTGCCCGCATCGTCGTAGAACCGGAAGTGGTATAAGTAACAATTGCTTTTGCCGACAAAGTAACAGCCACTTGCCGAGCAGCGGCGCTAATAGCATCAGCGGCCGTTGCTTCAGGCTCAAGGGCTTCTGCCGCCAGGAGTTTACGATACCGTAAATCACTTTCTGTATGTTCGACAATCCGGTTCATAATGGCCGCTGAATCGATGGGGTACTGGCCCGATGCCGTTTCCGCGGATAGCATGACCCCATCCGCACCGTCATAGACCGCGGTCGCAACATCAGANGCCTCAGCGCGGGTCGGGGTTGGCGCGTTAATCATTGATTCCAGCATTTGCGTCGCAACAATCACCGGTTTACCCATTTCTCGACAAGTTGCAACGATGCGTTTCTGAAGAACCGGCACCACCTCAGGCGGAAGCTCAACCCCCAGATCACCACGTGCGACCATAACCATATCGGACATTTCTACCAACTGTTCCAGATGATTAATAGCGGTCGGCTTCTCNAGTTTGGTCAACAAAGCGGCACGCCCTTGTATGAGTTTGCGCGCATCACCCAAATCCTGGGGACGCTGTACAAACGATAGAGCACAAATATCAATACCTTGATCGAGACCGAAATTCATATCTTTCAAATCTTTTTCGGTCAAAGCAGACAATGGAAGTGCTACACCAGGAACATTCACGCCTTTACGGTCAGACAGAGCCCCGCCATTGACCACTTCCGTATTGGCAAAATCAGTTCCAGATTCTATTACCCGTAAGCGTATTTTTCCGTCATCTAGCAATAGATCGGTCGGCGCTTCCAAAGCCTCAAAAATCTCCGTATGCGGCAATGTCACACGTGATTTATTCCCGGGCTTATCTTCTAATTCTAACCGGAATTCGTCTCCCGCCTGCAACTCTATTGAGCCATCTTCAAAGGTACCAACACGAAGTTTGGGACCTTGCAAATCCATCATAATTGCGATTGGACGCCCAGTTTCTTTTTCAATTGAACGGATAGCATCAATATTCGCTTTTTTATCCGCGTGATCCCCGTGGCTAAAATTCAGGCGAAACACGTCTACCCCGGCATCAAAAAGAGCACGAATGATCTCCGGTGCTGCGGATGCCGGACCGAGTGTCGCTACAATTTTAGTCAAATGTTGTCGTCTCATTCTCATAACCTATTAAAAATCGTAATGAAAATCAGCAAGCAATTGATCGTGTTTATGAAGTATTAATTTCCATTACAAGACCGAACAGCGCNCAGTAAAGGTACGCAACCCTTTGCCACTTGCCAAAGCGTTAATGTCCCAATTGTAATAACTCCAACTACTATCGCCAAGAAGGCTCGCCGATTTAGCGCGTATTCCTAAGGCGCGCAATCATGGCTGAAGTATAGTAAAAGGAACAAAAGCTCATAAGCACGAACCTTTAAACCGTATTATGGAATATGGAGACCTATCCATGGATGAAAATACTCAAACTCACCTCGAAGCAGCCACTTTTCGCCGCCTGGTGGATCATTTCCGCGAACGATCAGACGTACAGAATATCGATATGATGAATCTTGCGGGATTTTGCCGAAATTGTCTGTCCAAATGGTATCTGGCAGCAGCAGAAGAAAAAGGCCTTGAATTAGACTATGAGGGTGCACGTGAAATCATCTACGGCATGCCTTATGGAGAGTGGAAGGATAAACATCAAAGTAAAGCCTCTCCCGAACAAATTGCAGCATTTAGGGAATCACAAAAAGACTAAAGCTTAAGCTTCACAACCAGACCCGAATCGGTCTAGCGTCTCGTCCGACGAAAAATTCTGGTTATGGGGGTAAGCATGCCTGATGTTGGCGGTATCGCGGGAGAACGCCTGCGATCATTCATCGAAAGAATAGAACGTTTGGAGGTAGAGCGTAGCGCGCTCGGGGACGATCTTCGGGAGGTTTACGCAGAAGCCAAGGGCACCGGTTTCGATCCAAAAATTATGCGGCAGATTGTGCGTTTGCGTAAAATGGAAACCAATGATCGCGCCGAGCAGGAGATGTTATTAGATAACTATAAAATGGCTTTAGGTATGATCGATAGTTTCGATATGCCCTTGAGTGGGTCAGGACAAGTTAGTGAACCAGAGCAATCTGGTGAGCTCGTGCAATCATAACAGAACGGATAGTTATCAAAGGACAGCAATGGCGGAAGTCAGTTCCACTGACTACTTGATGGGGGCTCTGACTCTTTAGGGTTAGAAGGACCAGTAGATGGGGATTTTCTAACGCCACCGCTGGGGCTGTTCCAGATTATCCCGCTACCAGCAGATTTGGACTTGTTGCTTGGTCTATTCCAAAGCGTGCCGCCATTACCAGACAAACCCGGCGAAGAACCGCCTGAAGAGCTGGGGGTACCAAGTTGCTGGTTGCGCACCTCAGAGTTTGACCAGCCCAACGATTTATTACCGCCAACTCTTTTACCTAATCCACCACCAGATTTACCGGAATTCTCCGAGTCTTGATCCTCGCCACTAGAACTCTGCGAGGATTGCCCCTCACCGCCACCACCAGCAGAATCGGAAATGAATTTTATGCGCGATTTCGCGCCTGCCAGCGGTATGCCCTCGGCAGCACCAAGAGCCAAAATTTGTACATAAACGGGTTTGCTAGGCGGATTATTAGGGGCGGTGTAAACCGGCATAAAATCCTGATTTAATTTACCCGTCTGATGATCAGGCACCCCAACCGCATCTAAGGACCACTTCACGCGGGCATTAGCCGGCAGATTAACCAGCTTTACCCGTAATTTAACGGATTGCCCTGGTACAACGGCAATAGGCGAGGGCTCAATGAGAATCTTAATCTGACCAGCTTGTGATATAGCGTTGGACATAATAAGCAGAGCTGCGGAGAAACAGCCCNTAAANAGGAAATTGCCAATTTTTATAAGGCCCATGGACTGCCCCTTTCAGAAAACACCAATCTCGGCCAAATACGTTTTTATATCAAAACACCCCCTAATCGCGTCTACACTAGGGCATTTTCGGGTAATTTTCAGCAATTGCGAATATAAAAAAGCTATCCAATAGTTTCCTATTAGTCACCGTTAAAGGCAGAAGCCCATTGCAATGGAGCAAACAGATCACTCCGATCATCGGAAGAGCACCACCGCAATTTCACAAATAACAGTTTGAGTTCCTTAAGTTGCGCGCTGATTCACCCCACTAGCACCGTAAGTCTATTCAGCAGCCGATTCTCGTAAATCTGGATTTTGGAATCGTTTGAGTAATATCGCATTACATGCCTCAGAGCGTTCTATATTTGCTTCTTTGACGTGGCCAAAGCCCCGAATGTTCTCGGGGGCAGCTGCGATATCGACTCCAAGACGGTGATTATCGCAATTCAAACCATGAATCACCATCTCGATATTTGCCTCATATGCATTGATCAACCCGCGTTCCTGCTTCCGCTCATTTGTATATCCAAATGGATCGAAAGCAGTGCTGCGTAGCCATTTGAATTTTGCAAGAATTTTGAAAATCACTTTCAGCCATTGCCCATAAACTTTTTTCCGCAAATGACCCGTCGTTGGATCTCTTCTTGCGAAGACCGGCGGTGCCAAATGAAACTGCAATTTGTAATCTCCCTCAAAAGCATCCTCAAGTCGCGCTTGAAAAGTACCATCGGTAAACAATCTAGCAACCTCGTACTCGTCCTTGTAAGCCATTAGTTTTGATAAATTGCGCGCTACCGTAACTGCAAGTACATCACTGCCAGGCACCCGTTTAGATTCTATCTTGCGAACGCGTTCGACCAATTCGCGAAATCGCGCCGCATATGAACTATTCTGGTAACCAGTCAAGTATCTTACTCGCTCTTCGATGATCAGATCCAACGTCTCTTCGGATACCTCGAGAGGCTTCGGAGAAACAACACGGTCAACCGCCTCTTTATCATAGGCTACACGACGCCCCCATAAGAACGCCTGCTTATTTGCCTCTATCGCAACCTTGTTAAGCTCCAATGCGCGCTCAATCGCTTCTCGCGATACCGGAACAAACCCTTTCTGCCAAGCAAAACCCAGCATGAATAAGTTGCTAGCAATAGAGTCCCCGATTAGGGCAGTTGCCAGTCCCGTCGCATCGACAAAATGACATAATTTCCCATCGATCATTTCCTCTAAGGATTGTCGCAATCGCAGACCTGGAAAGACATAATCCGGATTGCGGGTAAAATCGCCGGTGATGATTTCGTGCGTGTTTACCACAGCAGCTGTTTTTTTCTGGTTTATTTTCTCCAGATTATCGCCCCGTGCAGTCACAATTATATCACCACCTAAAATAAGATCTGCACCACCAGATGCTAGTCGAACCGAATAAAGCCGCTCAGGGTCCGTAGCTATCTTCACATGGCTCACAACCGCACCGCCTTTTTGCGCGAGACCGGTCATATCCAAAACGGAGCAGCCCTTTCCCTCAAGATGAGCCGCCATGGTGAGAATTGCACCAATCGTTACAACACCAGTACCGCCAACGCCGGTTATTAAAATACCGTAAGGGTCATCAACACATGGCAGATCCGGCTCAGGCAATTGAGAGAAGGATTGCGCTGCACGTGTCCCAATGGGTTTCGGCTTCCGCGGCTTACCGCCAACAATAGTTACGAAACTGGGGCAAAAACCCTCAACGCAGGAATAATCCTTATTGCAGGACGACTGGTCAATTTTGCGTTTCCGCCCAAAGGATGTTTCCACTGGCACTACGGACAAGCAATTTGAGGACTGAGAACAATCCCCGCAGCCTTCGCATACAAGCTCGTTGATAAAAACGCGTTTTGCTGGGTCCGGAAAAGTACCGCGTTTTCGACGGCGACGTTTTTCTGCCGCGCACGTCTGATCATACACCAGCACACTAACACCCTCTACATCGCGCAATTCACGTTGGACCCGATCCAACTCCTTTCGATCATGCACAGTGACCCCACCTGCAAAGCCCGGATTATTTGGATATTTATCCGGTTCGTCAGTAACAACGACAACTTTTGCAGCACCTTCAGCCTGCACTTGGTGGGTAATGGCGGCAACTGTTAGGGGGCCATCCATCGGCTGGCCACCTGTCATAGCTACCGCATCATTAAACAAAATTTTGTAAGTCATGTTAGCGCCGGATGCGATAGCGGCGCGGATCGCCATTAACCCTGAATGATAATAGGTGCCATCGCCAATGTTGACGAAAACGTGCTTCTCTTCGGTAAACTGCGCTTGACCAATCCAATTAGCACCCTCCGCTCCCATTTGAGTGTAGGTCGCCGTGCTCCGCTCCATCCATTGCGCCATATAATGACAACCGATGCCTGCTAAAGCGCGGCTACCGTCGGGAACTATGGTAGAACTGTTATGAGGACATCCTGAACAAAAGTACGGTGTCCTCAATACGTTTGACTCCTTGCCCTCAAAAAGCTTGGATTGGCGATCTAGAAACGCGATACGTTCCTCAATTCTTTCGTGACTGTGAAAACGTTTCAAACGTTGCGCAAGAACGCGCGCAATCAAACCGGGCGTCAATTCGCCATTAGACGGAAGTAGCCATGCACCTTTCTCGTCCTTCTTGCCCACAACCAGCGGTCGTCGATCAGCTGGTTTGTTGTAAAGTAACTCTTTAAGCTGACCTTCCATCAAACCACGCTTTTCTTCAACGACGAGGATTTCCTCCAGCCCATCGGCGAAATTTGCGAGCCCAGCAGGCTCCATTGGCCAGACCAAGGCGGGCTTGTAAATCGACAGTCCAATTTCTGCCGCATAAGCCTCATTAATACCCAAATCATCGAGTGCTTGGCGCAGATCAAGATAAGACTTACCGCAGCTGATGATGCCAAATCGTGGTTTACTGCCACCAAAAATCACTTTGTCTATTTCATTAACCCGCGCATGAGCTTGTGCCGCTTCAAGCTTGAGCCTATGCAAACGTTCTTCCTGATCAAGCCACGGGTCAGGCCATCGAAGATTGAGACCCCCTTCGGGCATTTCAAAATCATCAGGCGTTTTAACCTCAACATGTTCCGGATCGATCACCACCGAGGCGCTACTCTCCATAGTATCGGCCACTAGCTTAAAAGATGTCCAACAGCCTGAATAACGCGACATAGCCCAACCTTGCAAACCAAGGTCAATAAACTCTTGAATACCTGCTGGATGCAGAATGGGGATCATCGTGTCCACCAAACCGTATTCACTTTGATGAGCCGTTGTGGATGACTTGCTCATATGATCATCACCGGCCAATGCCAACACACCGCCAAACCTAGACGTGCCTGCTAAATTAGCATGGCGTAACGCATCCCCAGACCGGTCAATACCAGGGCCCTTAGCGTAGAACATCCCAAAGACACCATCATATTTAGCGCCAGGGAAAAGACCCAATTGCTGAGAACCAGAGAGTGACGTCACCGCCAAATCCTCGTTTACACCAGGCTGAAATTGGATGTGGTGGAGCTGGAGATAGGGCCGGGCCAACCATAGTTGCTGATCGATCGATGCCAAAGGTGAACCACGATAGCCTGAGATAAAGCACGCCGTATTCAAACCGGCTAACTCATCACGACGGCGCTGCATCATCGGCAGGCGCACCAATGCCTGCGTGCCAGTCAGGAACACCCGCCCCTCTTCAGCAGTGTATTTATCGTCAAGTGTTACCGGTGCCAGCGCCATAAATGTACAATTCCTATAATTTTAATATAGAACATACTCGTAACGCTATTATACATATTTGGCAAAAGGGTGCTTTCCGTGCGCGCGCATTGTATATGTTCTCCGTACAACCGCTTTGGATATAAGCCTTATGAAAGTCCTCGTCACCGGTACCGCCGGCTTTATCGGACACACCGTCGCTCTTGAACTACTCAAACGAGGCGATAGTGTTATTGGTGTAGATAATATGAATGATTATTATGATGTGTCCTTAAAAAAGGAACGCGTAGCGCGCCTTGCAGGCAACAAAAACTTTGTATTTTCGCGCACTAATATTGCTGATAGAGAAGCAATGAATGCGTTGGCAACGGCCAACTCAGATATCAGTCATATAGTACACTTGGCCGCACAAGCGGGAGTTCGCTATTCACTCGAACAGCCGTTTGCCTATGTAGAAGCCAATATTTTTGGCCAACTGGTAATTCTCGAAATTTGCCGAGAGCTCAGGGACTTCAAGCATCTCGTCTATGCTAGCTCATCTTCGGTCTACGGCGGAAACAAGAAAGTACCTTTCGCTGTTGAGGATCGTACCGACACACCAGTCTCCCTATATGCCGCGACCAAGCGAGCCGATGAACTTATGGGACACTGCTATAGTCATCTCTACCGCATACCAAGTACTGGCCTACGATTCTTCACAGTATACGGCCCCTGGGGCAGACCAGATATGGCGGCCTATTTATTTACCAAGGCCATCATTGAAGACCGTCCGATCAAAGTCTTCAATAATGGTAATATGCAGAGGGATTTCACCTATATTGATGATATTGTTACTGGTGTTTTAGCCTGCTTGGACCACCCTCCTAAAGTCGCAGTGAATGATGACGTCCCTCATGCGGTCTATAATATTGGAAACAATAAACCGGAGCCACTGATGCGGTTCATTGAAACTCTTGAAAAAGCTATCGGCAAAAAGGCAGAAAAAGAATTTCTTCCCATGCAAGCCGGTGACGTTCAAGCAACCTTTGCGGATATTTCCCCTATGCAGGAGAATTTCGGATTCAAGCCAACCACACCAATCGATGCGGGAATTCCAAAATTTGTAAATTGGTATCGCCAATTTCATAAGGTTTAACGATGGCAACCAATACATCTAAAAAAGTAATCTACGCTGCCCTCTTCGGGAATTTGCTTATTTGCATCACCAAATTTGGTGCCAGCATTATTACTACCAGTTCGGCAATGCTTAGTGAGGCAATACATTCACTGGTCGATACAGGTAATCAGGTTCTACTTTTGTATGGACTTCGCCGCTCAGCTAAACCAGCGGATCAAAAGCACCCGTTTGGTTACGGCAAAGAGCTTTATTTCTGGCCATTTGTCGTTGCAATTTTGATTTTTGCCGTAGGCGCGGGACTTTCCGCCTATGAAGGCATTCATCGTGTAATACACCCACAACCCGTTTCAGATGCCTACATCAACTACATCGTACTCGGCCTAGCAATGGTATTTGAAGCCTATGTTTGGTGGGTCGCCTATAAAGAATTTACGTTACTTCGCGGGGACCAGCCGTTCATAAAGGCAATCCGTGATAGCAAAGACCCGACGGTGATCACGGTTTTGTTTGAAGACTCCGCCGCAATGCTTGGTCTCATTGTCGCTTTTATAGGCGTCGCCATTTCCGATTTTTACCAGCTGCCGATTTTTGACGGTATTGCCTCATTACTCATCTCAGTCATCCTCGCATTAACCGCTTCTTTTTTAGCATTCGAATGCAAGGGGCTACTGATTGGCGAAGGGGCCCACCCTGAAACCATCACCAGTATCCGGGCAATTATTGATGACGATGATCACATCGAAAATATAAATCAGATGCTCACAATCCATTTTGGCCCGCAAGATATTTTGTTGAATTTAAGTCTAGATTTCATCGATGGACTACCATCTGAAAAAGTGGAAACTGCAGTCACCAAGATGCAGGCTCGCATCCAGGCTAAGCACCCTGAAGTCAGCAGAATCTTTATAGAGGCTCAACACTGTAGGGATCTGAAAACTATCTCTGACGCTGAGCACGCCATACAAGCTGACTGATTATTTCCCATAAAGTGCTTCCAGCGCCTCACCATACCTAGCGCCAATAATGTGGCGGCGAAGCTTTAGCGTTGGTGTCATCATTTTATTCTCAATATTGAAAGATTCAGCCACAAGAATAGCTCTTCGTACCCGCTCGATCACAGAGAGTGATTCATTTACCCGGTCAACTACTTTGTTCATCTCAGCAAAAAATTCTGCATTATCAACTAAGGTTTCTAAATCAGCGGACGTATCGTTCTCTTTTGCCCAACGATCGGCGAAATCTTGCGAAGGTACGATCAACCCTACGAGATGGGGCCGCCTATCACCTTGTACCATAGCCTGTTCGATTTCAGGTTCCGCCGTGAGCATACCTTCGACCCGCGCCGGAGAGATATTATCACCGCCCGAATTGACGATAATATCCTTCTTTCGATCTGTAATTTGTATAAAGCCATCTTCATCAAGAACACCGATGTCGCCCGTATGCAGCCAGCCGTCGCGGATAGTCTCGCCCGTTTCATTAGGTAAATTCCAATAGCCTTCCATTATCAATTCACCACGCACTAGAATCTCGCCGTCAGCTGCAATTTTCACCTCTACGCCCTGGAGAGCAGGACCCACAGTATGGATTTTATTCCGGTGCGGCATATTACAGCTGACTACCGGTGCTGATTCCGTCTGGCCGTAACCCTGCAGAATTCGCAAACCCAAAGCGAGAAAATCCACCCCCACCTCATAATTCAATGCAGCGCCACCAGATACAAATGCCTTGAGCTCACCACCAAAGTTCTGACGAATTTTCTGTCGAATTAACTTCTCCAAAATGCCATTTTGAAGCTTTTCCACGAAACTGAGCGAGCCCGGATGCTCATAAGCCTTGCGGCCAAGCGCTACTGTTTTAAGAAACAACTTTTCCTTAATCCCACCAGCCTGCTCCACACTGCGATATATGCGACCTCGAATAGCCTCATAGAGCCGCGGCACTGCCGCCATTATGGTGGGCGAAACCTCATTCATATTAGCAACGAGCTTATCTGGCCCCTCGGCATAAAAAATTTTAGCCCCAATAGCTATGGGCAAAAACTGACCGCAAGTATGTTCATACGAATGCGACAAAGGCAAAAAGGAAAGGAAAGATTCCCCCCCAAAAACAAAACCCGGCAAATCTTTCAAAAAGTTATAAGCCCCCGCACAATTGCAGAGAACAGCGCCATGGCTCAATACTACACCTTTAGGGTCTCCAGACGTTCCAGAGGTATAGATAATGCAGGCTGGTGCAATACGATCAACCCTATCCACCTGGCTCTCGATGTTAGGGTATAAGCCCGTTTCCATGACTGCATCCCAATGAACAAGCTTAACCTCACTTTCCACATTCATGGCCACACGCTCCATAAACACAATAGTGGTTAAACTGGGTGCTTTATCAGCCGCTGGCACTAATTTTCCCGCAAAGCGTTCGGTCGAGACAATTGCCAATTTCGCACCGCTATCAGTGAGAATATGTAAGTGATCTGCAGTAGTGTTCGTCGTGTAAGCTGGCACCGTGATCGCACCGATACTCATGATAGCCAAGTCCGCGATCAGCCATTCAGGCCTATTTTCCGCTACTATGACCACTCGGTCACCATTTCCAACACCAAGTTTTTGCAAACCATAGGCAAGCATTGACACTTGCTCGGCCACCATAGACCAGCTCTGTCCCTTCCAATGGCCATCGTACTTCGCTGATAAGAATTGGTCTTCCCCAAAACGTGCCGCCTGTTCGAAAAACAGCCTTGGCAAGCTTTTTACCAAATCCAATTTAATTTCTTCGCTCACAGATCTTCCCCAAATATTTGCGGATCGCAGCTTGTTTTATCTGCCTCAACACCATATATCGCCTTGGCAGCTAATGGAGTAAAGTAATGTCGAAAGTTGTAGAGCTCGGGGCCTTGCCCGAATGGGATTTATCCGATCTTTATCCGGGGATGAATTCGCAAGAACTGTCCCGTGATTTGGAAGAGATAGGCACCGCCGTCACAACCTTTTCAAATCACTACAAAGGAAAAATTAGCGCACTTACCGGCGACGCATTGGCAAAAGCCATTATCACCTATGAGAAAATAGACGAAACTCTTAGTCGTATAGGCAGTTATGCGGGCCTCGTTCATGCAGGCAATATCAGTGATCCAGAAATCGGACGCTTCTACCAAACTACCAATGAACAAGTGAACGAAATCAGTACGGCGCTTTTATTTTTTTGTCTTGAAGTCAATCGTATTGAGGATGATGTGCTTGAAGAAATGCTCCAATCAGCGGCACTCCAACGATATCACCCATGGCTTAGAGACGTGCGCGCTTTTCGGCCCCATCAGCTCGATGACAAGCTCGAAGAGTTACTACACGAAAAATCGATAACCGGCCGGTCCGCATGGATTCGCCTTTTCGATCAAACCATCGCCGAAATGCGCTTTCCCTATCGCGGGCGCAATCTAACCGAAACGGAAATTCTAGATTTGTTATCGGACCCACAGACCAAAGTTAGAAAAGAGGCCGCAGAATGTTTCGGCCGCGTGCTCGGTGATAACATCAAAACTTTCTCGCTCATCACCAATACACTAGCCAAAGACAAAGAAATTGAAAATCGTTGGCGGCGCTTTGAACGCCCGATTAGCTCGCGTAATCTTGCAAATTTTGTCGAAGATGAGGTTGTGGATGCACTTTTAGACTCAGTCAGCAATTCCTACCCTTCTCTATCCCACCGTTATTACAAATTAAAGGCACGTTGGTTCGGGGTAGATACGCTAAATTATTGGGACCGTAATGCCCCTCTGCCTGATGAAGATAATCGCACTATCGAATGGGAAGAAGCCCGCGAAACCGTTTTGGGTGCATACGGCACATTTTCTTCGGTATTAGCTGATGTTGGACAACGATTCTTTGACAACGCCTGGATCGATGCGCCGGTCCGTCAAGGCAAAGCATCTGGTGCGTTCGCTCACCCGACGGTTCCATCAGCCCATCCCTACTTGCTGCTTAATTATCAAGGAAAGGTGCGTGACGTAATGACGTTGGCACATGAATTAGGCCACGGCGTTCACCAAGTACTATCGGCAGGCCAAGGCCATTTGATGGCGGATACCCCGCTAACGCTCGCGGAAACTGCTTCAGTTTTCGGTGAGATGCTCACATTCCAAACCCTGCTTAAACAGACAACTAATCCGACAGAGCGCCGCGCCATGCTCGCCAGTAAAGTTGAAGATATGTTGAATACTGTCGTCAGGCAGACAGCCTTTTGTGACTTCGAACGGCGTATTCATGATGAACGTCAAAGCGGCGAAATAACACCCGATCGTATTGGGACAATTTGGCTCAACTGCCAAGCCGAGAGCCTTGGGCCGGCACTGAAGTTCAGCGATGTCTACCAATTTTATTGGGCGTATATCCCCCACTTTATTCACACACCTTTTTATGTATACGCCTATGCGTTTGGCGATTGTTTAGTGAACTCGCTCTACTCAATTTATCAAGATTCCGAAGTCGGGTTCGCGGATAAATATTTGGATATGCTCCGAGCGGGCGGCACACTCCGCCATCAGGATTTACTCGCTCCTTTTGGTCTTAATGCAGCAGAGCCCACATTCTGGTCGAGCGGATTAAGCGTTATTGAAAGCTTCGTCGACGAGTTAGAGACATTAACTAATTAACTAAACTACACCGTATGCAGTTCGGGCTTGACCAGTGCCCTAATCCTCTTCATGAATCGCGAATGGCTGGACAAAAAGATATGGCTGTCAAACCACTTAAAGTGATCGTCATAGGCGGCGGCATCGCCGGCATTAGCGCTGGATTATTTCTCCGTGCTGATGGTCATAGTGTTACCTTGTTCGAGCCTGATCGCCCTGACAAGGGCACCTCATCGGGCAATGCGGGCGTCGTCAGCATTGCAAGCTGCGTGCCCACAGCAACACCCAGCACAATCGCCAGCGTACCATCTATGCTCCTCAACCCTCATGGTCCACTGATGATACGATGGCAGTATTTGCCGCAATTATCCCCTTGGCTTTTCCGGCTCTTCCTCAACGCCGCACCTTGGAGAGTACAACGTAACGCCCGCAAGAAGGCTACGCTTCTAAACCACGCCTATCAGAATTATGAACAGATTCTTTCGCATACAGGCCTTAGCCATATGATGCGCCGGCCTGGTCTGCTTACCGTTTTCGAAACTAACCGTGCCTGGAAGCGTGCAAAATGGATTGTAGACCTAATAAAAAGTGTTGGTCGCGAAATAGAGGTTTTGAATGAGGATGAGATACTGCAGGTGGAGCCAGGCCTGGAACCAATCTTTCGGCACGGTTTTTTGACCCCCGAGAGCGGGCATATCTTAAATCCAGGCAAATTGATGCTTAGCCTGCATGATGCGTTTAGCGCGGAAGGCGGCACCACTATCTCGGAGCGTGTACTCGGGATCAAAGACGATCAATCAGAAAAAGTTGCCATTACTACCGCAAATGGCGAATTCTTTGCAGACCGTGTTGTCATCACCGCAGGCACTTGGTCGAAACAACTCCTCGCGACGATTGGCGTTCGCGTACCGCTGGAGGCAGAGCGCGGCTACCATGTGATGATGAAGCAGCCCGAGCCGAACCTGCATCACCCTATAAATGTTTTTGAAGATTCTATGTTCTTATCGCCGATGGAGCACGGTTTTCGACTAACCTCGGGTGTTGAACTTGCCAATACTGAAGCGCCGCCGGATTTCACCCGCATTCGCCGAATGATCCCACGGGCGGTACGCGCTGTAAAAGGCCTACGCGGAGAACAAAACCAGATTTGGATGGGGTATCGTCCCTCAATGCCTGATTCAGTGCCACGCTTAGGGGCTGTGCCAGGCCACGAAAATGTTTTTGTCGGTTTTGGCGGTGGTCATATAGGCATGACGCTGGGCCCAACGATAGGAAAAATTACCGCCGACCTAATTGCAGGCCGGGAAACCCAGGTCGAGCTCACACCATATGCGATTCGGCCCTGACTTTTATAGCGGCACACCGGGCTCAAATGAATAAATCTGAAGATAATAGGATAAGCGGGAGGATGCGCCGCTACGCCCAAGTTGGCGGCACCGTTGGCGGATTAGCGACGCGATTTGCCGCCACAAAATTATTTGGTTTGGATTTGGATAGCGGTAAACACGCATCAGAGTTAGAGGCAGCACTCGGTGGCCTGAAAGGTCCGCTCATGAAAGCGGCACAGTTACTCGCTACGATCCCCGACGCCCTACCTTCGGACTATGGAACCGCTTTAGCGAAGCTTCAATCCAATGCACCATCCATGGGCTGGCCTTTCGTGCGCCGCCGTATGGCAACGGAACTAGGGTCAGACTGGCAAGCTCGCTTTCATTCATTTGAACGTCAGGCCACCCACGCAGCATCTTTGGGGCAAGTTCACAAAGCCCAATCCCATGAAGGCAAAGCACTTGCCTGTAAACTTCAATATCCAGATATGGGATCAATTGTCGAAGCGGATTTAACACAGTTACGGCTCCTTTTTTCAATCTACGAACGCGGTGAACGCCCGGTATCAACGTCAGAAATTCATGCAGAGATTTCCGACCGGCTACGCGAAGAACTTGATTATGGTCTAGAGCGCCGTCACATGGCGCTCTATAACGAGATATTTAAAAAAGAGAAAAATGTTCACGTTCCCGAAGCAGAGGCGGATCTATCAACCAATCGCCTCCTTTCAATGTCCTGGCTCACCGGCCAGCCCTTGCTGGATATCAGAACCTCTCCATTGGAGACAAGGAATGCCGTTGCGCGCAACATGTTTCATGCTTGGTACGTGCCCTTTTATAAGTATGGCGTCATTCACGGAGATCCCCATCTCGGGAATTATACGGTGTGCGAGGATCGATCGATAAATCTTCTTGATTTTGGCTGTGTTCGTATATTCCCACCGACATTTGTTAAAGGCGTGATCGATCTGTACTTCGCCTTGCAAAACAATGATCACGCTTTGGCCATAGCAGCCTACGAAAGTTGGGGATTCAAAAATATAAGTAAAGAATTAATAGGCGTCCTCAATATCTGGGCAGAATTTGTCTATGCACCGCTCTTGAAAGACAGCGTCTCTCGCATTCAAGATTCCGACAGTGGGATGTACGGTGCACAAGTTGCTAACAAAGTGCATAAGGAACTACGCCGTGTCGGTGGCGTTACGCCACCACGCGAATTCGTGTTTATGGACCGGGCCGCTATCGGTCTCGGGTCAGTGTTTATGCATCTCAAGTCGGAAATCAATTGGTATCGGCTTTTCCACGAATTAATCGAAGGTTTCGATCTCGTAAAGCTGAATAACCGTCAAACACAAACACTTTCTAAGCACGGTGTATCACTACCACTTGGGACTAAAAGCGAAGATTAAAAGCTATACTGATGCGTTCGCCATCAATCTGGCTGGTTTTCACACTGTGTTTTACGTGGCTGCGAAACATCACCATTGTTCCCGCTTTCGGCTCAAAGCCGACAGCACCGTTATTATAATCATTAATTTCGGAAAATGTTGGTGAGAGCATCACGTCTGAATCCGGCGAATGGAACATTATCGGCGAGGCACCGGACGGCGTCGCCACATAATACACTCCTGATAAGACATTATTAGCGTGGATATGGCTCTCCTGCGAGTGTCCGCGCCCGTAAATATTGACCCAACAATCCGCAATCGTCATCGGACCAGAACTTTGTTGAATAGCAAGTACATCTGCAAATTTTCTCGCCTCGGATTTGATGTGCTCAGCCAAATCCGCAAACCCCTCGCGTTCATGCAGACGGCAATTATTGGTAATAGTTGTGTAGACCTCGCACGTCCAGGAATTCGGCAGGCCATTGGGAGTTATTTTGCGAACTTCCCGAATTTCAGATAATAGTTTGGCATTCAAAGCATCCGCATCCGCAATTTCACTAACCTGAATTGGGGTTGGGAAAACGAGATTAATTTCGGTTTCCGTTTCGCTCGCCATTCGACCTTTCCTTTTCGTCTTTGTGTCCAAAGCTAGAACCCCAGCGACTGACTGTCAAAACACCCGGCTCACTGTCGCTGCGACGATTGGACCCATGATGTAATACAACATTCCGAGAACAAAACTTCAGTAATCTCTTGGCAAGCGCCCAACTTTTCGGCATCGTACGGTGATCCTGAGCAATATGAGGGTAAATTCCAGGAATTTTTTTTAATTAGACCTTTACCCAGGTACAGCATCAATGAAACTCTCCATATTGAAGGAGCTACGGCCCAGTGAAACAAGGGTTGCAGCTTCACCAGAAACAGTAAAGAAATTCGTCGACCTTGGTCTGACCGTAACCGTGGAAAAAGGCGCTGGCGCCTTTGCAGCGATCGGCGACAGAGATTTCAAGAATGCAGGCGCCACGATCGCAGCAAATGCCGTGGCCACGCTCAAAGGTGCAGATGTAGTGCTAAAAGTTAGCCGTCCCATGATAGCTGGCGAGAAGAAAGACGAACTAAAGGCCTTCTCAAAAGGCCAGATACTCATTTGTCACATGGATGCGTTGGGCGAACCAAGGTTTGTCGCCGCAATGGCAAACGCCGGCGTTGATGGGTTTGCTATGGAATTGATGCCGCGCATTACCCGCGCCCAATCCATGGACATCCTATCTTCTCAGTCAAACTTAGCAGGATATAAGGCTGTTCTTGATGCATCGGGCCATTATGGTCGGGCAATTCCTATGATGATGACAGCGGCTGGTACCGTCCCGCCCGCACGCGTCTTTGTTATGGGGGTCGGAGTTGCCGGTTTACAAGCAATTGCTACCGCAAAACGCCTTGGAGCCATAGTGACCGCGACAGACGTACGCCCTGCTACAAAAGAACAAGTGGAATCTCTTGGCGGAACTTTTATTGCGGTTGAAGACAAAGAATTCGAGAAAGCTCAAACTGCCGCTGGTTATGCGAAAGAAATGAGTGCGGCTTATAAGAAAAAACAGGCTACTTTGATCACTGACCACATAGCCAAACAGGATATTGTTATTTGTACGGCTCTGATTCCCGGACGCCCCGCCCCACAACTTATTAATGAGACGATGGTAAAGAGTATGAAACCGGGCTCTGTCGTCGTTGACCTTGCGGTAGAAGCGGGCGGCAACTGTGCCGGTGCGGAATTCGGACAAGTGGTTGAAAAGCATGGTGTGACAATTATTGGCCACGCAAATACGGCTGGTCGGGTCGCAGAGGAATCAAGCAAATTATTTTCGCGAAATCTATTCAACTTTCTTTCGCCCTGTTTCGACAAAGAAACAAAATCTTTTATATTCGACCCGGAAGATGAAATCATCCACGGCACAATGATCACAAAAGGCGGCGCTATTATTCATCCGGTGCTAGAAAAGCAATCAACCGCGAAAAAGAAATCTGCTGCTAAGAAAAAGAAAGGAGAGTGACGGCAATGGCATCTGAACCCGCAGCCGAAACCATACATCAGGTCGATAGATTGGCAGAAAACAGCACCCAAGTACTTGCGCAAAAAATTGATGCGGCAGCATTAACAACAGCGGGCATGGACGGCGGTTTTATCTCACTCTTTACGATATTTGTGCTTGCAATTTTTGTTGGCTACTACGTAATTTGGAATGTCACGCCCGCCTTACACTCGCCTCTGATGAGTGTAACTAATGCAATTTCATCAGTCATTATTGTTGGCGC
Organism: Rhodospirillaceae bacterium; assembly: GCA_002715005.1. Classification (GTDB taxonomy): domain Bacteria; phylum Pseudomonadota; class Alphaproteobacteria; order UBA8366; family UBA8366. The sequence continues at coordinate 148,627 of PAXN01000001.1, read as the reverse complement.
TTTGATTGCGGCAGGCCCGGTAGAAATGAGCTCAGCTAAAATATTCGGATTTATAGCGGTGATATTGGCTTCAATTAATATCTTTGGCGGCTTTATAGTCACCCAGCGCATGCTGAAAATGTACAAAAAGAAAGTACGGTAGAGATCGATTATGAGCGCTAACCTTTCGGCAATCGCCTATCTCGTCGCAAGCATTCTATTCATTATGGCTCTTCGCGGACTTTCCTCTCCAGAAACAGCTCGTAACGGCAATATTTTTGGCATTTCCGGTATGGTCATTGCTATTGCCACAACGCTCGCCTCACCGGGTGTTTTAAGTTACGAGTTGATCCTCCTAGGTATGGTAATTGGTGCCGGCATCGGTACTATAATCGCACGTAAAATTGAGATGACCGCTTTACCGCAATTGGTTGCTGCCTTCCACAGCCTGGTCGGTCTCGCTGCTGTATTTGTTGCGTCCGCGGCGTTTCATAACCCAGCCGCTTATGGCATCGGCTCTTTTCAGAATATTCCAGTCCCAAGCCTAATCGAAATGAGTTTAGGCACGGCGATTGGCGCGCTCACTTTCACAGGGTCGATCATCGCGTTTGGTAAGCTCCAAGGCATTATGAGCGGTGCACCAATCGTTTTCCCTAAACAACATGCACTAAACGCGGTACTCGGTATTTTGCTTATCGTATTAGTCGTTATGATTTGTCTTGAACAGTCGGTATCACTCTATTGGGCCATTGTAGCGCTATCTTTGATCCTCGGAATTTTAATCATCATTCCGATCGGCGGCGCCGATATGCCTGTAGTCATTTCAATGCTTAACTCCTATTCTGGCTGGGCCGCTTGTGGTATCGGCTTCACCCTCTCAAACCCGGCGCTGATAATTGTCGGCGCGTTGGTCGGTTCCTCCGGTGCCATTCTTAGTTACATCATGTGCAAAGGCATGAACCGCTCTTTCATTAGCGTTATATTAGGCGGCTTCGGCGGCGAAACAGTGGCAACAGCCGATATAATAGGCGAACGTTCCGTGCGCAACGGCAGCGCGGAAGATGCCGCCTTCATAATGAAAAACGCTGCCAATGTTATTATCGTCCCTGGCTACGGCATGGCCGTAGCGCAGGCACAGCATGCTTTGCGCGAGATGGCCGATATGTTGAAAGCGCAAAACATAAATGTCCGCTATGCCATCCACCCGGTCGCAGGCCGCATGCCGGGGCATATGAATGTACTACTAGCAGAAGCCAGCGTGCCCTACGACGAAGTCCTAGAACTGGATGAAATTAACCGCGATTTCCCGAGTACTGATGTCGCATTCGTCATTGGCGCCAACGATGTTACCAACCCGGCCGCAAAAACAGACCCTTCCAGCGCGATTTATGGCATGCCCATTCTAGATGTAGAACGCGCGGCAACCGTGCTGTTTATCAAACGATCACTGGCTTCAGGCTATGCGGGCGTCGACAATGAATTATTCTTCCGCGACAATACAATGATGCTTTTCGCGGACGCAAAAAAAATGTGCGAAGACATTGTGAAAGCTCTGGAATAGGATTGTGTTACGGTCAAGGAACAAAAAAAGGCGGGGCCTGAGAACCCGCCTTTTCTAATTTGATAGGTTCGGTTTTAGCCCAGCTTTTCGACAACGTGTTTGAAAAGGCTGTTACGATCTAAGCCACGTTTAGAAAGCTCTGAGTCATTCAACAGAGAAAGTTCATTGAAAGCGTCACGGGCATTGAGCGCTCGGCCAAAGCTATTTAGAAATCGAATTCCGGGAAATCGGCTTGCTTGCGCGCTTAACTTTATTGCACTCATTGGATCACTCCTTTCATCAATGATGCTGTTTGTGGATATGGGCTCTAAACAGCCATACTTGAAGAACAAATGCTGCATTGCACCCATGCGTTTTATGCATGCCTTATCCAAAGCAATGTACCTAATCCATTTTTCCCAAGTCAAAATTAGTGCTTTTGTATAAATACCTTTATATAGAACGCACGAAATGCGGAAGAAAATCGATAAAATAAGGAAAATCTGTGCTAATCCCCTGCACGGTGAAATTGCTAACGACAAGTCCCCTAGCGATTTTTCGAGTATCCAACAATGGCTTTAGCCCGTTCTCAACGCAAACGAGTACCATTGGTAGGTTTGATCTCAATCGTTTTATTGAGTAATTTTAGGCTCTAGTCCTGATCGTTCTCAATGAAGGACGAAATCTGGGCCAAACGGCGGCATATCATTTTGATTGAGAGCCGGCTAGTGCAGCGCATCGTAAACTCCGTAAGGGTTAGTGCTGCAAGAGACCATCAAATTCGCGTTCGACGCTAACACCATTCATTTTGGCGTCTTTTCCTCAATTTTTCTGATGATTCCAACCGCAAAGGCAAAACTTTCAGTAAATTACCTGCGGTTTTATTAAAAATTGCTTTACCCAGCAATCGCTGCCCACAAGTTCACTGTTGCCGATCTTTAATTTTCTTTGCAACTCAACTCTTTAAACACTTAGTAACAACTGCCTTAGAATACACCGAGGGCGCCCCTACCTTTAATATTTAGGACGTAATAGCTAGTAGCCTTCGCGTTCCAACCGTTTACGCATCAGCTTACGATGACGTCGAACAGCTTCCGCTCTTTCACGAGCACGGCGCTCTGACGGCTTTTCATAGCTTCGGCGTAGCTTCATTTCACGAAATAAACCTTCACGCTGCATTTTTTTCTTCAGCGCTTTTAAGGCTTGGTCAACGTTATTTTCTCTAACCACGACTTGAACGATTTTTCTAACTCCTTGAAGAATATGCCAAGTTACAAAATTTATATGAACGTAATTCCACAAAACGCAAAAATGCCCTGCGGAGCGCGCGCGTTATATCACAGGCAATATGCCCTGTGAAGCATAAGGTTAGCGGTTATTCCAACGCTTTACTGCGGAGGGCCACATCTGCATATTACTGACTATGGCAATATTAAAAATCGCACGCATGGGTCACCCTGTCCTACGTCAAACAGCAGAACCCATTCCCGAACCATCCGCGCCGCGCATCCAAACCCTAGTGAGCAATATGTACGAAACGATGGTCGACGCTGAGGGTACCGGCCTGGCGGCCCCTCAAGTCCACGTTCCCTTGCGGATGGTGATGTTTTTCGTTAATCGCGAAACAACAAGTCGAGGGAAGAACAAAACCGAAGATTATGAGACCGAACATGTTCCGCTTACAGTCCTCATTAATCCGGAAATCGAACCCCTGACTGACGAAATGGAACTCGGCTGGGAAGGATGCCTTTCAGTGCCAGGTTTGATGGGTAAGGTCCCGCGCTACACAAAAATTCGCTATCGCGGAGCCGCGCCTGACGGCACACAAATTGTTCGCACAGCGGAAGGATTCCATGCCCGAGTGGTACAGCACGAATGTGATCATCTGGATGGCTTTTTATACCCTCAACGAATGACCGATCTATCTCTTCTCATATTTCGTGAAGAGATGCGCCACGGCGTACCCAGCGAACAAACCGAATCAAACCATTATAGCACTAATGATGACTAATAAAGTTGGTATTTGGCAACTGCGTGACGAGATTGTCGATGCAAGTTTGGCACACATCCCGTTTGACGGCTGGACGATGGTAGCACTTAATAGGGGCGCTGAAGACATAGGACTACATGCCAGCGACACAACACGTGCCTTTCCAGTCGGCGCAATTGACGCCATCGAACATCACAGTAGGCTCGCAGACCAGCGCTTGCTCGCGGTGCTTACCGACCTCGACACAATGCCTATAAGAATGCGCATCGCAACTGCCATACGCAAACGTTTGGAACAAAATACCCCTCATCGTGAAGCAGTGCGTCGTGCATGTGCTATGCTTGCCTTGCCACAGAACGCACCTATGGGGGCACGATGTCTTTATCGAACCGTTGATACTATCTGGCGGGCTGCGGGAGACACAGCTACCGACTGGAATTTTTATTCCAAACGCGCGCTTTTAGCAGGCGTTTATAGCACAACGTTACTCTATTGGCTCGATGACAGATCAGAAAACTCATTGGAAACTTGGACATTCCTCGATCGTCGCATTGAGAACGTGATGCAAATTCCCAAACTTGGCAAACGTTTGCGTGAACTAGCTGAACGAGCGTCTGATTTACAGCGATTCTTTCGCGCCTAAAGCAGCCGCAATGCTACAATTATCGCTATAAAAGTACCGACTGTGATCGAGACTTGTGGCCAAAATGCAATTAATGCCGAACGAATAACAAGCCACAACGATGATTTCAGGTATACTGGTGCATTGAGAAAACTCGGCCTACGTTTCATACTGATATAATAGTTCTCTATATTGGGCCTAGCACCGAAGGACCACATTCGTTTGAAACCCAACATTTCCAGCCGGCCCAACAATGCAGTCCAAACTGCATCCGCTAGCGAGTAGTCCGGCCCAGCGATGAATTTACGCCCGCCTATATGCGTTTCAAGCTTATCTAACATCTCGTCGAGCGTTTCCACCAATCGATCGACCATTTCCGGGTCGCGCAATCTATCTTGCCAATCAATCACCATTTCCAGTTTCTGCTGATAGACCTCCGCCAAGTCAGGAGCCTCTTTCATATGGGAATGAATAAGTCGTTTCCGGCGTTCCATATCCTTGACGACAATTTTGCCGGTCCCTTGCTCAACAAGACCATAGGTGAAATCTGATTCCGGAAAACTCCGCTCGGCCCTAAGCCATTCTTCCATGATCGCACAGTCCACTGCTGTGGATGGCACCAAACCAGGTCCCGGAAAAGTGCCATCAATGTAACGGATGATGTCCTCGGTTTCTGTGATGACATCACCATTGTGCTCCAGTACAGGCACTGCTCCTTTAGGGTTGATACGCATGAACCAAGGCCTGAGATGCTCCATCAACGGACCGATATCGACTTTTTGGGAATGCCCTGGGACACTCTTTTCACATAAAACCAGTCGCACGATCTGGCAATTGTATGAAATCGGATAATCATAAAGAACCAGACGATTATCAGCCACCTGATCGCTCATGTGTTGCTACCCTTCCCCCTCGCCGGCTCGCACTTTTAGCCGCGTTACATGCCCCATCTTTCGGCCGGAACGTATCTCCGATTTACCGTAAAGATGCAACCGTGCATTTGCTTCCGCTAAAATTTCCGGCCACACCTTAACCTCATCTCCAATCAAGTTCTTCATTTCCGCGTCTGAATGACGACCTGCTGAACCAAGCGGCAGCCCGCAGATAGCACGTACAAGTTGTTGGAATTGGCTAATCGCACAGGCATCAATCGTCCAATGACCAGAATTATGAGGACGCGGTGCAATTTCATTGACTAATATTTCACCATCCCAAGTAACGAACATTTCTACCGCTAGTAATCCGACCACATTCAATGCTTCCGCCGCCCGCCGCGCGATTGACCCAGCACCCGCCGCGACGCCCGGGGAAACACCAGCGGGCGCAATTGTAGTATCGAGAATATGATTCACATGACGATTTTCTACGGGTACGTAGGAAACAATTTCACCATCCATCCCACGTGCCACAATTACCGAGATCTCAAGCGCATAATCCACCCATCCTTCGAGAATACCTGGCCCTTTTCCCATCTGTGAAAATGCGGTTCCGAGACGGGTATCCACGTCTATCTTTACTTGTCCTTTACCATCATAACCGAAGCGAGTGGTCTTTAGAACCGATGGCCGGCCAACCTTCTGAACGGCATCCTCCAACTCTTCCAGATCAGCGACTGACTCGAATGGGGCAGTCACAATTCCGATTTTGTTTAAGAAATTCTTTTCAATTAATCGGTCTTGTGCAGTGGCTAAAACATTCGGCCCCGGACGAACAGCCACTTTCTCAGCTAAATATTTTACCGGTTCTTCTGGAATATTTTCAAATTCAAGGGTCACCACATCAACGGAAGCCGCGAATGTGTCTAGCGCCGAGGGATCGGTATAGGCAGCAACAATCGTTTTTTCTGAAACATGTTCCGCAGGACTATTTGCGACATCAGAAAAGATACAACAACGATACCCCAGCTGTGCTGCCGCCTGAGCAATCATCCGCCCAAGCTGACCACCACCCAGAATACCTATGACCGAGCCAGGCTCTAATCTTTCTATATCACACTCAGCCATCAACCGGCGTTTCACCAACCGCGGCAGTCTGTTCCGCGCGCCATTTATCAAGTGCCATCTCAACACTCTCATCCTGCAAAGCAATGACCGAGCCAGCCAATAAAGCCCCATTAACCGCTCCCGCTTGGCCAATGGCCAGAGCGCCAACGGGAATCCCCGCAGGCATTTGGACGATCGACAACAAGCTATCCATACCGCTTAGGGCTTTACTCTCGATAGGAACACCGAAGACTGGCAAAGCAGTCATCGACGCCGTCATGCCGGGCAGATGCGCCGCACCGCCGGCGCCAGCAATAATCGCCTGCAGTCCGCGGGCCCGAACTCCCTCAGCGTACTCTACAAGCCGACTTGGTGTCCGATGCGCAGATATGATTCGGGTTTCATATGCAACCTTCAACGCATCCAATGTTTCAGCAGCATGTTTCATGGTTGACCAGTCCGACTGGCTTCCCATGATTATGCCTACAACGGGGTCCTTGGCCATGGACCTACCCCTTTTCTATTCGATTACTCCGAAGCGATACATTATAAGGGCGTAGACAGCTTGGGCAAGCGGCACGATTATATTTCCAATACTTATCGACTCGCGAGCTAACCAACGCCGCTTTTACGCTATAATGTCGGGAATTAGTTTGTTTTCCATCCGTCCAAGCTGATCTCGTATTGCGAGCTTCCGTTTTTTAAGTCGCTGTAGCGTCACCTGATCAAACGGGGGGGACTCTGCGACGCGCGCGATGGCATCATCTAAGTCGCGATGCGTTGCCTTAAGTTCTTTAATTTTTATAAGGATGGCTTGTTGATCATCCATCTACGGCAGTCCGATATTTTTTAATTCAGGTAAAAATTCCATCCTGTGACACCGTATCATAAAGTAGCAAAGAGCGAATAAATTCATACAAAAGACTGACAAACGCTGCGTTTCCCGCTACCTTATAATATGGATGGTCTTGATACTCGATCTTTACCAAAAGGCATGGGAAGGGAGAAAATCCTAAATGTTGCAGGAAAGCATTGTCACCAAAACTTCATTAATATCGACGATAAATTATCTGCGCTGAAAAGCAAACATACCCAATTAAAGACCGCCCTGAAAAGAGAACAAAAACGACCGTAGCCTGATGACATAACGATACAGAAAATAAAGCGAGAATAACTGGCTCTCAAAGACTAGCTTTTATAAATTGCCGACAACTGATTTATTCACACTATTTCGTCGCTCTCTGAGAGTGGCCAACCTCCAAACAGTAAAGGCCCGTGCTGACTGGTCTCCAATAAACTGACTTCCATGAGCATGACATTTTATATCCATGAAAAGCCCTCTCACCGGTTACCGCATCCTCGACCTTACCTCCGTTATCATGGGGCCCTTTGCTACACAAAATCTGGGCGATATGGGAGCAGACGTAATCAAGGTAGAACCCCCCGAGGGTGACCTCACCCGCACGATTGGTCCGTCCCGGAATCGCGGTATGGGCGCGATGTATTTAAATGCTAATCGTAACAAGCGAAGTATAGTACTGGACCTTAAACAAGCAGATGGCCGAGACGCCCTTCTAAAGCTCGCGCAAACAGCCGATGTTTTAGTCCACTCTATGCGACCTCAGGCAATGAGAACACTTCAACTAGACTATCTCGACCTTAAAGCTGTTAAGCCGGAAATAATTTATTGTGCCTGCTATGGATTTGGTGAAAACGGCCCTTATGCAGGTCGCCCCGCCTACGATGACGTTATCCAAGGTATTTCGGGCTTATCCTCGATAGTAGGCTTTATTACTGGCGAACCTCGACACGTCCCAGCTCTTTTTGCAGATAAAACATCTGGCATGGCTGTCACTCAAGCCGTGACCTTTGCGTTACTCCACAAAGAAAGAACCGGTGAAGGCCAAGAAGTAGAGGTGCCGATGTTCGAAACCATGGTACATTTTAACTTGCTGGAACATTTCTCTGGGGCCATTTTTGAGCCTCCCGAAAGTGATTTCGGCTATGCTCGCCTGCAAGCGCCGGACCGCCGGCCATTGGCAACTAAGGACGGCCATATCAGTCTGATGCCTTATACGACCAATCATTGGCAACGCTTTTTCAAGGCAGTAAGCCGTGAAGACATGCTGGAAGACAAACGCGTCACCGATCCAGTATATCGCGCAAAACATATTGCAGAGCTCTACGCCATCGTCGCAAAAATTGTGGAAAATTGGACGGTTTCTGCCTTGATTGATTTGCTTGTGGAGGCGGACGTACCTTGTACGCCGGTCAATCGTCTCGAGGATCTGCTCGACGACCCCCATTTAAGTAAAATTGGGTTTATAACCGAAGAAAAACATCCAACGGAAGGTTGGATCAGAAATACTGGTATTCCAATACGATTCTCTAAATCTCCCGGTGCTCTCCGCAGACACGCACCAACACTTGGCGAACATAGCGTCGAATTACTATCAGAAATCGGCTATAGCGAAGCAGATATTGAGGATTTGCTCGCGAAGGGTGTCACTGCTGCTTAAAGTGCTTTCACGCGTTCATGCAGTATAAAATTTTGTACTTTACCGTCAGAAGTTTTCAGTAATTTATCAAAGAGAGTTCGCTTCAGGCATTTGAAGCGCGCAAGATGCTATCGACTAAATTTTATTAATGCCGCCTCCTAGACGTCACCACTTTCCTTCAGCGTCACAAACGCGCGGCAATTCTTATTAACGATCATCCGTTTTTGCAACCACAGCCGCTTCAACCGCGGCCTTGTGGCAATAGCGAACATATTCTCACCGCCTTAAATTATAATAGCCTTCGAACGATCTTTGAGCGAAATATAATTATCGTCGCCCCAAACGCCTAAATCACCGGAGTGAAACCAACCTCCAGCAAATGCATCTTTCGTTGCTTCTGGATTTTTCAAGTAACCTTTCATCACGATATTACCCTGGAAAATGACTTCACCTATCGTGCTACCATCCCTAGGCATCGGCTCAAGTGTTTCCGTATCAGCCACCCTTAAATTTTCTAATGTTGGATACGCTACCCCTTGACGTGATTTTTTTTCAGCCTGCTCTTCTGGCGACAATAAGTCCCATTCCGCGTGCCACACACAGCTAACCGCCGGTCCATAAGTTTCCGTCAACCCGTAGACATGAGTTACGTGAAAACCGTTCGCATCCATTTTTTGCAGTACCGATGCCGATAGAGGCGCTGAGGCCGTCATCACGCGCACCGCATAGGGAATACACCTTACCACAGCATTGTTATTAAGTAACATGTTGAGCACATCCGGCATGCCACAAAAATGAGTCACTCTGTGTGAGCTAATCGCATCAAGAATAGAGCGTGTCGACACCTGGCGCAGGCAAACGCTAGTACCCGCCATGGCGGCCAATGTCCATGGGAAACACCAACCATTGCAATGGGACATGGGCAAAGTCCACAGATAAACCGGATGCGGGTTCATATCCCAGGCAAATACATTGCCAAGCGCTGATAAATAAGCACCACGGTGGTGATAAACCACACCTCTAGGGCCACCGGTGGTTCCAGATGTGTAGCTTAAAGATATGGCATCCCATTCATCGATTGGTAAATCCCAGACGTATTTTGGATCACCACTCTTCAAAAAATCCTCATAGGATATTTCACCAACCAATTCGCCACTATTTACACTCAGATTGTCGATATCAATAATCAACGGCTTTCGACTACATTTAGAGAGAGCTTCCCGATTAACTTCTGAAAATTCTCTATCGGTTATAAATACTTCTGCTTCACCATGATCCAGTATGAATGCAATAGTCTGCGCATCGAGACGTGTATTGATAGCATTCAAAACCGCACCGACCATCGGCACGCCAAAATGCGCATCGAACATGGCGGGTACATTAGGTGCCATAATCGCCACAGTATCGTTCTTGCCGATACCGTGCATACGAAGTGCACTCGCCAGACGCCGCGCGCGTGCATAAGCTTCTTTCCAACTGATCACTTGCTCGCCATAAACAAGGGCGGCACGGTCTGGGTAAACATCCGCTGTGCGCCGCATGAATGATAAGGGGCTCAACGGCACATAATTGGCTGTACTCTTATCGAGTCCGGTTTCAAAAGCTTTTAAAGACAAGTGTTTGAGCCTTCTCAAAACGAAACGACATTGCTTGGTAAATGCGTATGTGCTTCTGTAACGCTATACCTTAATCACGAATAAGCAAGTTGCAAAGTGCACGACCTAAGCGATTTTCTAGGAGAAAGTACCAAATGACCACCTACGAAGAGACCTTCCGGCGCTCGCTGGAAGACCCCGAAGGGTTTTGGGCAGAAGCAGCCGAAGATATTCATTGGACAAAACGTTGGGATAAAGTGCTCGATGATAGTAACCCTCCCTTCTATCAGTGGTTTGCTGGTGCAGAGACTAACACTTGTTACAACGCAGTTGATCGGCATGTTGAATTAGGGCGCGGCGACCAAGCAGCCTTCATTTATGACAGTGCAATGACTAACGCCAAAAGGGTCATCACCTATCGGGAGTTACAAGACCAGGTTTCCCGCTTTGCTGGCGTTCTGAGGTCTCATAATATTGGATACGGAGACCGGGTGATTATTTATATGCCTATGGTACCGGAAGCAGCTATCGCCATGCTTGGCTGTGCACGCATCGGTGCCATCCACTCTGTTGTCTTTGGGGGCTTTGCACCCCAGGAACTTGCAACCCGTATAGATGACAGCGGCGCAAAACTGATTATATCCGCCACATGCGGCTTAGAGCCGGGCCGAACGATTGAATATATGCCGATGGTGAATGAAGCCATCGAATTAGCCGTGCATAAAATCGAGAACATAATTCTTCTGCAGCGAGACGAACACCCAGTGGAAACTATCACCGGCCGCGATACGGATTGGCACGAAGCTATGGCGAACGCGGAACACACGAACTGCATCCCCGTCAAAGCAACTGATCCGCTCTATATTCTTTATACGTCCGGTACTACTGGGCAACCGAAAGGGGTCGTGCGAGATAATGGGGGACATATGGTCGGCCTCAAATGGTCGATGAAAAATGTCTATGGTATGGAGCCTGGCGATGTTTACTGGGCCGCTTCTGATATCGGTTGGGTCGTCGGCCATTCGTATATCGTGTATGCACCGCTGTTTCATGGCTGTACCTCGGTCATGTACGAAGGCAAGCCAGTCGGCACTCCGGACGCCGGCGTATTTTGGCGCATCATTGCCGAGCATAATGTAGCCGCGATGTTCACCGCACCCACTGCCTTCCGTGCGATTAAACGTGAAGATCCAGATGGTAAGTTCATCGGGGCATATGATCTCAGTAATTTCCGCACCCTATTTCTCGCTGGCGAACGGACAGATCCAGATACTCTCAAATGGGCGCAGCAGAAATTAGATCGCCCTGTTATCGATCACTGGTGGCAAACAGAAACTGGATGGGCCATGGGCGGGAATTGCGTAGGTATCGAAATGCTGCCAGTCAAACCCGGCTCTCCAACCAAACCAGTGCCTGGCTACGACATCCAAATTTTAGGGCCCGATGGTATCCAGCTACCGAATGGTGAGATGGGTATAATTTGTGTCAAGCTTCCGTTGCCCCCGAGCGGTTTTCCGACCCTATGGAACGCAGAACAACGCTATATCGAAACCTACATGAAGGAATATCCTGGCTACTACCAAACCGGCGATGCTGGTCATTTCGATGAAGACGGCTATATTTACGTCATGGCCCGAACAGACGATGTCATCAATGTCGCCGGACATCGCCTATCTACTGGAGCTATCGAAGAGGTCATCTGTGCACACAAAGATGTTGCGGAAGCAGCGGTAATCGGCGTTGCTGACAAGCTTAAAGGTCAGTTACCACTGGGACTTGCCGTACTCAAAGCCGGCGTAAATCGACCCTGTGAAGAAATCACATCAGAGCTCGTACAAATGGTCCGAAATGATATCGGACCAGTGGCTGCCTTTAAAACGGCAGCAGTAGTAGAGCGGTTACCAAAGACACGATCCGGCAAAATTCTCCGAGCGACCATGCAAAAAATCGCCGACCAGGAAGAGTATAAAATGCCGGCAACCATTGAAGATCCAATTATTTTGGATGAGATCGAGTTCGCCTTGAAAAAAGTAGGCTATGCGTGCCGTTGACTCCTTTTATTACCCGTCCGTCTCTTCAACCTTAGGCGGCCATTCAGGTTTTGCCGCAGGTTCACTCTCTTCAGTCGGCGTAGAGACAAATGCTTCCGCTTCAGCGGCTAAACCCGCCGCTTCAGAACCGGCCACAGGAGCCCAAACCGTTGTATCAGATGATGCGCCGTCTTCGATTTTTGCTTCAGGGACTACTTTTTCAACGGTTGCTTTTGCAACTACCATGACATCACCGTTTTGTCGGGCCTCTTTTTCTGCAGCCTTTCGTTCGCGAACCGCTTTGCGTTCCGCACGCGCACGCGCGGTATCTAGGTTGCTCTCCAATTCCTCCATAGAACAAAGGCCAATCTCAACCGGACTACGCGGCCTCAAATTAGGAGTATTCCAATGCGACCGATCACGGATAGAATTTATGGTCGGCTTCGTGGTACCAATGATACGACCGACTTGAGCATCCGATAATTCTGGATAATGGCGCAACAACCAGGCGATCGCATCGGGTTTATCTTGACGTTTCGAAAGAGGGGTATAGCGAGGACCTTTACCACGCGCCTCTGGAATCGGAATATCAGACATTGATAGCTTCAACCGTTCTACCGTGTTAGCTTCGCAACGACTAATTTCCTCGCGAGTCAGTTGCCCATTCGCAATTGGGTCAAGTCCTTGCATTCCAATAGCAACTTCCTCATCTGCAATTGCCTGCACTTCAAGTGCATGCAAACCGCAAAAATCCGCGACCTGGTCGAAACTTAGCGCGGTATTTTCCACCAACCATACGGCCGTGGCCTTTGGCATCAAAGGCGCATTCATAAAAACCCCCTTAGAAACATCTGCGCCGCCTAACTCAGGCGGCGATTTTCTTGCTTCATTCACGTTATACCGCCAATATGATCGCTCGGGGCACGCCCTGCAAGGATGTTCGTGAAAAATTTAACATACTAGCAATCTACTATTGTCTCCTAAAAGGCTTAGCAAAAGATGAATCTCGGTTTAACAATTGATCTACTGAACTGCTGTAGCACCGTGTTATGAGGGCAAAAACATGGACATAGACGATCTTGAAACCCGCACAGCTAACAAGAAACCTAAGGATCTGGAAATAATGTCCATAGACGCCTTGAGGGAATATATAGCTGATTTAAGAGCAGAAATTGAACGAGCCGAGATACAAATCGCAGGCAAAGAATCGCACCGAAATGCTGCTGATGCGGTATTCGGCGCCTCAAAATAACGTTTCCAATGCTTAGCATCTGCCCTTTACACTTCTTTATGCTTGGTCAGTCCCCCTACCTGCTGTGGGCAATTTCAGGGCCGACACCTCATCGTGATTTCGGAATTTTAGCTGTTTATTGGAAGCTGCCCTCCGCCGCAGCCAGAACAACATGAGAGTAACTGTAAACGGCACATCGATTTATGTCACCGGCAAAGAAGGCACCTTGCCTACGTTAATATTCTTACACGGCGCAGGCATGAGTCACTTAGTCTGGGTAAAAGTAGCAGGCCTCATGGAAGAATTAGGCTACGGCACTTTGGTGGTTGATTTACCAGGTCACGGCCAGAGTGATGGACCGCCACTGCCCACTATTAAACAACTTGGCCATTATATTGCGGCCTGCGTTAATACTCTTAATCTTAAAGAGCCGGTTCTCCTGGGGCATTCAATGGGAGCAATGGTTGCTTTGGTAGCAGCAAAAAATAAAGATATTATGCTTTCGGGTGTCATATTCTGCGGAATCGCCGAACGACTTGCCGTTCATCCAAACCTTTTGAGTACGGCTTCGGCCGATAGAAAGCAAGCAGAGACTCTGATTGCAAAGTGGTCTGTTGCAGCTTCCGCACACGAAATAGACATTTCCCCTTACTTTGCTTCTCAAGACGACTACGTTTTGCCAATTGATCTAAAAGCCTGTGACGATTACGACGAAGCACGTAAAGACATAGCCAGGATCACCTACCCAAAGCTTTTTATTTTAGGCGCAAAAGACAAAATGACTCCTTCAGTTAAGGCCAAGCCACTCATCGCCGCTAGCAGCAATGCCCAATCAGTTGAGTTAAAAAGATGCGGCCATATGATGCAACTTGAAGCTCCGGAAGAGGTTGCAGCGGCGATTGATGGGTTCTTAAAAACCCCTCATGCATGATATGACTGAAGAAAAGTTTCCTAGTCGCTTAGCCTTTCCTTTTTTCCAAAACTTGCCTACGCGCTGGATGGACAGTGACGTCTATGGCCACGTCAATAATGTTGAATATTATTCCTATATGGATACGGCGGTGAATATGCATTTAGTTAAATCCGGCGTCTTGGACACACAATCTTCAGAAGTCTTTGGCGTCGTCGTTGAATCCGGCTGTCGTTTCTTTAAAGAAATTGTCTATCCAGAATCCATCCAGGTTGGTGTACGCGTTACCAAGCTCGGCAATTCAAGCGTCACTTACCAACTGGGCCTCTTCAAGGAAAACATAGATGAGCTCGCAGCACTCGGCCATTTCGTCCATGTCTATGTGAACCGCGGGACAAGGCGTCCAGTGCCCGTCCCCCATGCCTTTAGGTCTGCGCTTACAAAATTAATTCAATAGGCCAGCAAAGGGTGAGGCGCGCTCTTTTCAGAACGCGCCTCGGTAATTTCACAATTTTTAAAGTTGTTGCCGGAAGGGTTAAGCCGCCTTTTTCTCTAGCACCTTCTGCTTTGGCACCGAAGAAGTTATTTTTATTTGGCGTGGTTTTAATGCCTCAGGTACCTCGCGAACGAGATCAATGTGCAAAAGACCGTTAACCAGTGCGGCATTCTGGACCTTCACATGGTCCGCTAAGCTAAATCGACGCTCGAAAGCGCGCTCGGCAATACCACGATAAACAATCGTGGGTGCCTCTGATCCATTTTCCGGGCTCTTCTCAATTTGTCCAGATACTAGCAACCGATTGTCACGTACCTCGATATTAAGATCCTCTTCGCCAAAACCAGCTACCGCAATGGAAATTCGGTAGGCGTCATCGTCAACTTTCTCAATGTTATAGGGTGGGTAGCTGGGAGCCTGCTCTTGCTCAAGGTTGTCGATTAGATTGAAAAATCGATCGAAACCAACCGTGCTACGGAATAAGGGGGAAAAATCATAACGCATAATAAGTCTCCTATTGCCCTCCAAACGAGCGGCATGGGGTTGTGACATCCGCCAAAATGGCCAGACATCGGGATTTCCTAACCCGGACCCGCCTATGCGGCACCCGGACACCATTTATATGGGAATGAATTTTAGATTATCAATAATAAAGAGCGCAAAAAATTTTACAGAGGGCCCACATATGCGCCCTCTGTGAGAATTCTTAATCAAAGAAAATTAACCCTTTAGGCCAAATCCTTCAAAACGCTTGTTGAATTTCGCCAGTTGTCCGCCGCTATCCACAAGACGATGGACCCCGGTCCAAGCGGGATGCGAAGACGCATCAATCTCCAGCTTCAGTGTATCGCCAGGGTTACCCCAGGTAGATCGCGTCTGATAGGACGTACCATCGGTCATTTCCACGGTTATTTCGTGGTATTCAGGGTGCGTATCTTTTTTCATAACACTTGCTCCATTTCGCGTGCCGCTTTTTAATGAAAGCTGACACAAATAGCAACAACCGAAACCATAAGAGTTGCTTTCATTTAAGGAGATAATCATGGCGGAAAATTTCGAGATAGCTTTATCCGATGCGGTCGATGACGCGATGGTCCGCGCGGAACGCCTATTCACCGAGCTTGAAGATAAAACCAAAGATGGACCCGGCGTCACGCGGGTCGCTTGGGGAGAAGGAGAACAGATTGGCCATGATATGTGCGAAGTATGGGCCAAAGAGATGGGACTCGAAATTTCTGGTGATGTTGCGGGCAATCTTTATATGACGCTCCCCGGTAAAAACCGAGAGGCGCCGGTTTTCATAACCGGTTCGCACATGGACACGGTTCCGTGCGGGGGTAATTACGACGGAGCAGCAGGTGTGGTCTCAGGCTTAGCCGTCATCCAAGCTTTCTTGGCGGCCGATATCCTGCCTGTACAAGATACAGTAGTGATGGCAATTCGTGCAGAAGAGGGTGGCAGTTGGTTTTCCGGCCGTCACGGAGGGCATCTCGGTAGCCGGGCGGTTTTAGGCCGGCTTTGGAAAGAAGAGTTGCATACTGCCTACCATAACTACTTTGAAAAAAGTGCTCATGAAGTGATTAAGGATGCGGGCTTCGACCCCGATGCTATTGCAAACGAACCACGACATCTCGATCCAAAGAGAATCAAAGGCTATTGCGAACTCCACATCGAGCAAGGCCCTATTTTGCTGGCGGAAGGTAAATCGGTCGGCGTAGTCACCGGCATTCGCGGCAACCGCCGTGTCCGCGATGGTAAGGTATATGGTGAATACAATCACGGTGGCGCAACCCCGCAATCCTATCGAAAGGACGCAGTCCTAGCCGCGTCCGAATTTCTCAATCGGTTCGAAGAGGTGGGCCTCCAAAAACTAGCCGATGGGAAAGACCTCGTCTTCAACCCCGGCATCATGCACACCGATCCCAACGTCAACGGTCTTTCAAAAGTCTGTGGGGAAGTGGATTTCACCCTCGACATGCGGAGCGAAGAAGTTGACACATTAGAGGCCATGAAATCGGCGGCGGAAGACATCGCCGCCGAAATTTCAGAATGCAGGGGCGTAACGATTGATCTTGGCGGGTTTTCCGCTAGCAGTCCGACGATCCTGCATAAAGGCGAACAGCAACGCATGCATGCGGGCTGCCAAGCACTCGGCATAGACGCCATAGCGATGGCCAGCGGTGGCGGCCATGACGCAGCAGAGTTCCAACACGAAGGCGTACCATCATCGATGGTTTTTATCCGCAATGATAAAGGCAGCCATAATCCGGATGAAGCAATGACCATGGAAGATTTTTGTGATGGCACCAAAGTGCTCGCTTGGATGATGGCGACGGCTTAACCGTGAACCCCGAATGCAAGGTATCGTGCGCTATGACGTCTTCGCGGCTTAACTGCGTGAGCTAAGTTTAATCGCTTCGGGGATTACTTCATCCGCTAAGCGTTGGGTCTGCGCCATCAAATCACCATCGTCGTCGCCGATGGGGCGCAGCACGAACTTATAAACACCAGCATTTAAAAATTCTTGGAGACGAAAAAGGATGTCTTTTGCATCACCGACCGCCCAACTTTGCTTCGGGTCGTGCAGCGGTGCGCGCGTGGTGTATGCAGCCATACGGGTTTCAACGCACGGCTCGTTCCACCTGCCAAACCGGTAGAAAAAGCCGGAGCCAAAATGGTCGTGATCAATGGAGCGGTCCATTTTAACAGCCGCCTCCTTGATTGCAGTAATAACAGAGGCCACCTCAGCAGGTGTTTCGCGACCAGCTTGCCAACCCGTCCCGAACTGGGCGGTGCGCCTTATGGCCGGCCTGCTGGAGCCACCGATCCATAGGGGAAAACGCTTCTGCACCGGGCGGGGCGAAATATGAGCATTCGAATACTGATAATGTTCGCCATCGAACGTCACACTATCTTCGGTCCATAAGCGGGAGATGATTTCCAATGCTTCGTCTACTTTTTTACCTACACCTTTAAAACTGCGCCCCGTCGCCTGCCAGTCCGGAGCGTCCCGGCTGCCCACCCCAAATGCCGGCAATAACCTACCGTTACTCAAATAATCGATGGTTGCGCACTGTTTGGCTGTCACAAGTGGATCACGCAGAGCGACGGAACAAATATTCATGCCAAACTTTATGCGCTCGGTTGCACCTGCAATAGCAGCCATTGTCGAAATACATTCAAGGAAGGGTTGCCGGGAGACGAGGCGGTCGGTTTGCCATAGAGAGTCGATTCCTTGTTCCTCACAAAGCTCAACCCATTGCCAAAATGTTTTTGCCGAAGAAAACGGAAAATCGGCTAGACCGAGCCCCACGCTAACGCCCATAAAACTCTCCTCGTTTAGTATAACCCTAGCAGCCGAATACTAGTAAGACTAGCGGGGTATAGGCATTTCCGGCCAAATCCGCTAAAGCCTTAGATAACAATTTGGGAGGACGACATGGCTAAAACACCAGATTATTTCCAAGGTAAAACTTTATTCATCACCGGTGCCGCAAGCGGTATCGGCAAAGCGACTGCAGATGTATTTGCCCGTGAAGGCGCAAACGTGGTTGCCACAGACATAGACGAAGCGGGCGCCGTTTCGGTTGCGCAGTCAGTCCAACATGCAGGCGGCAGCGGTTTAGCGCTGTGCTGCGATGTTACCGACAGGTCAGATGTAGACAAAGCAGTCGCTGCGGCGATGGATCGTTTCGGCAGTATCGATTTTCTCTTCAACTCTGCCGGCTCTGCCATTAAACGTGCCAAGTTTCTCGATATTGATGAGAGACTTTGGGATAAAACCTATGACCTCAACGTCAAAGGGACCTTCCATTGCATGCAAGCCGTTATTCCGCATATGTTAGAAAATGAGAAAGGCGTAATTGTCAACATGGCAAGCAACGCGACACGTACTGGCGGCGCAGCCAAATCTCCCCATTACGCCTCAGCCAAGGGCGCAGTTCATACTCTTACTATCGGCGTCGGACGCGAATTTGCAGGCCAAGGAGTGCGCTGCCTTTCACTATCACCCTCTGCTGTAGATACACCGTTTCAGCATATATCGAGCCAAGAAATGCTCAAAGCATCGATTAATGGCAACCCCATGAATCGTATGGGCTACCCCGATGAGATTGCTGAGTTAGTGCTTTTCACCTGTTCCGACGCGTGCGAATTTATCAATGCGGATACGCTCTATGTGACAGGCGGCGCGAAGGCCTAAAGGAGAGATTTATGGCAAAATCAGAAGACTACTTTAAAGGCAAAACACTATTCCTAACCGGTGCTGCCAGCGGTATCGGCCAAGCCACTTCTTATATTTTTGCCCGTGAAGGCGCCAATGTTATTTGCGCCGATTTAGACGGCGAAGGGGCGGAGCGAGTTGCCAAAGAAGTGGGCCAACGTGGTGGCAAAGGATTTGCGATTACATGTGACGTCATGAGTCGTGATCAGGTTAACCAAGCGATTAATGCTGGCATTGATCATTTCGGACGCATTGATTTTCAATTCAATAATGCGGGCTCAGCCATAAGGCGTTCGAAGTTTTTGGATATTGATGATGAATTGTTCGAGAAGACCTATGATCTCAATGTCAAAGGTGTCTTTTACGGAATGCAAGCCATTGTTCCGCATATGTTGAAGAATGGTGGTGGTGTCATAGTGAACACTGCCTCAATGGCAGCCGTTCGTGGCGGAGGCGGACACTCTATTCACTACGCGTCCGCCAAGGGTGCCGTAGTCACTATGACCATGGGCGTTGCCCGCGAGTTTGTAAGAGATAATATCCGCTGCGTTTCTATATCACCAGCAGCTGCCGACACACATTTTCAGGACATCTCCACTGATGAGCTGAAACAATCCATGACCAATGACATTCCCATTGGCCGAATGGCAGACCCAGAGGAAATCGCCGAAGTGGTGCAATTCCTCTGTTCAGATGCATGCCCATACATAACCGCCGATACAATCAAGATTTCCGGCGGCGGCGGATTTAGATAGGAGGTCCGGCAATGAAGATTCACCCATTTGATGCACCTTTAGGGGCAGAAATCGCCAGCATAAACCTTACCGATGATTTAGATATCTCTACAATAAAAGCCCTAAATGAAGCATGGGCGGAATATATCGTGCTGTGTATACGAGGCCAAAATCTTACCCCGCGCGAGTTTCTTAAGGTGGGCCGAATTTTCGGGGAGCCATTCGAACAACTCTATGGTCAATTCAACCTTCCGGAGTTTCCCGATGTCGGCGTTTTAACCCATATGGACGGCGACACGGCAGGAAGCGGCAAACGCAAAATTCGCGGAACATCCTGGCATACAGATGCCTCCTATTTCGAAGAACCTCCTGCAGGAACCATGCTATTTGCCATAACCGTTCCCAGTGATGGTGGCGACACCGACTTTATGTCGACCCGTGCGGCCTATGACGCACTCTCGGATGACATGAAAAAACGCATCGAGGGATTAAACGCAGTACATGTTTATGAAAGTAGCCGCTCACCACGTAAACTCATCAAACGGACCGAAGACCAAGTCGAGAAATTCGGCGATCAATTTGTCCATCCAATTGCCCGCACCCATCCAGTCCACGGAAAGAAGTCTATCTATCTCAATCCGATCCGCGTCGAAAATATAGATGGACTAGATAATTCAGAAAGTGATTCGTTGATTGACAAATTACACGATCACCTTTTTCAACCACAATTCCACTATCGCCATAAATGGCAGGCCGGTGATTTTCTGATCTGGGATAACCGACAAGCGCTGCATCAAGCCAATGATGACTATGATTGGGAAACCCAAGAGCGCAAACTTTATCGAATCATGACAAAGGGTGAACGACCTATTTAGGCAGCAAGCACTTTACAGTTCCACCGAGGGTTTTTTCGCCGTCTCCGCGTTCAGCCCAGGCCTCGAATGTGAAGGTTGTGCCTCTATTATCTTCTTCTTTATCGATTAACTTTAACTTTGGTTGTACGTCCGTATTAGCAAAGGTGGGCTTAAAGAACTTGATATTCAACCAGCCATAGTTCCACCATGCCTGACCGAATAGCTTCAAGAGCATATTAATAAGCTGCCCTTGCGGCTGTTGCCCCGATGCTATAGGAGCGGGCAATCCGGCCTCCTTCGCTTTACCTTGATCGGTGTGAAGATTTTTATTTGGCCAACCCTCTGCCGCGAACGGGCCGCCGGAGTGAGCCCATAATCGTTTGATATCCATATGGTACACCGGCCCTTCGAAGGTCGTGCCGACATCTACTGTACGTTCGATAGACCCTATCACAATCATACCGGATTTTCCTTCAGCATGATCGCCACATGTGTATGTCGTTTCAGAATAATACGCCCTTCCCCATCAGTCACTGTAGTAGACACGGTCTGGTAATCGCGCCCACGCTTTTCAAACGTTCTGGTGACGTCATAAGTGATATGAAGGGTACTGCCCACAAAAGCCGGATTGCAAAATTGACACTCAGTCTCCCCCATCACTGTACCGGTATTCTCAGCCACCTTGTAACTGGGAGAACGAGTCAGCGAACTTAGATTAAGGATCATCGCCGCATGGACTTCCGGCGGATTGCCATCAATGCCATTCACATATCGCGCATCAAAATCTTGTGCACCATACAAATACTGCTGATGATATTCCGGCGTGATTTCGATATCGAGCGGCGCATACGAATCGCCGACTTGCATCTCGTGTGAATATTTATCCATCGATGGCCTAGGCTAGAGAAAGGTCCAAAAGAATAGGGTCCCCTTCGTTGAGTTGAAGAGGACCCTTAATCGGAATTAAATTATGACCTTATGCCAAGATTATCACGGAACCGTGTTTTCCAGACGGATGCGTCCCGTTCAGCTGGCCCAGGCAATTTACCAGGGTCGGTCGCCGCCACTTTAAGGAGAATAAAGGCTGTGCTATTTGCACCGCGCAACAACTCCCTTGCTTCCTTAAATTGGCTCTTCTTGGTGACAGTGCGTACTGATTTGATGTTTGCCCCTTCTGCCATTTTTGCAAGATCGACGCCCCGCAGAGTATGGCTAGGTTGCCAACCGGTTTCGCCATAACGTTCGTTATCGATGCAAAGAATGCGCAAGTTCGGCGGGTCCATAGCGCCAATCGTCGCCAAGGTGCCCACATTCATTAGCAATTCCCCTTCACCTGTAACTACTACAACCGTTTTCTCCGGTTGGGCTAGCGCCAAACCAAGTCCGATGCTGCAAGCGGCACCCATAGCGCCGCTCAACGGGAATACATTAGATGCAAGCGGCCCAGTTGCATTCAGGACGTCGTCTTTCGAGCCTGCAAGGCCCGTGACAAAAAGGAAATCGTCTGTGTTGCCAAGGATTGCCTTTGATGCTGCGCGCCGCTCAAGTTCGCCTGCCTTCAGCTTAGCATTTGCCTTACTAATGTGCTTTTTTACTGCTTTTTTAGCCATCGTTGTCTCTCCCTCTTAAGCAAAGTATTTCGCGCCGAGCAGCTTCTGCGTAAAGAGAACCGCCATCGGCTGTAAGGAACGGAACGCCATTTGACCCGCGGCCTGGACGGTAGCAAGGACTTCGTGTTCGTAATCGCAACGCAGAACTTTTAGACCACTCGCCTCGCAAACCGGTTGCACCGCCTGACCCATAGGAACCTGCCAAGGATTAGCTTCGCCAAAATCGCCACGCATGGAGACCAACATTAAAAGTGGAATACGCGCATTGACGTTTAGGCTGAAGAAGTTGACACAGTTGCCAACGCCGCTGCTTTGAACGAGCACAGCAGATCTTTTACCGCCTAGCCATGCACCCGCTGCCATCGCTACGCCCTCTTCTTCAGTCGACAGCGGTATAGAGTGAACAGATGGGTCGCTTAAAGAACGATCAATGAGAATCCTATGGCCGGCATCCGGCACATAGGAGAATTGCGTTATGCCAAGATCTTTCTTCAGTGAATCGTAAAGCTTATCTTGCCAGGCTTTCTTTTTTCGTGCCGCCATGGGCTTTCTCCCTCTATTGATAGATTATCCAACCGCTGGAATTGCAGTGATCATAACGCATTGGAATTTTTGTGCTAGCCCCTCCTCTTGCATTCTGCTCTTTCAGTCGGGTAGGTTTTTGGTACAATAATATTAGATTGGAAGTCCAATATTCGGAGCGCTAGATCATGGCCCCAAGAGCAGAAGAAACCATTGCCCCAAAACAGGAAGATCCTTTCGACCCGCATGTCGAACGGGTTCGCAATCCACAAACCTTTCGTTATGAAACGCCCGAGTTCGAATCAGGCAAGGGCCTAGTAAAATTAGCACAAACCGATATCGTTAAAGGCGCGGTCCAGGTGGTTAAGGCCGGAGGCGGTAATAATCTTCACTCTCATGCGGCCGCTGATACGTTTTGGATGGTGCTAAAAGGCAAAGCCCGTTTCTATAACAGCGAAACCGAAGTCTATGGTGAATATGGTCCTATGGAAGGCATAGTCACACCGCGTGGCTTTCCCTACTGGTTCGAAAGTGCCGACCCCGATAATGATTTGGAATTATTGCAAGTGGCTGGCTACGAAAAAGGCAAAAAAGACATTCGTACTAATCACGCCCCACGTATCGAGCGTGGCGACGGTAAAACACTCCGTTTCAATGGGCGCCTAACCAAGTAGACCGCACGCCAGTATTACGCTGCGCTTCTTTGACTTCTAATGAACTGCGCAGCAGACGAAATAACTTCGCGCTGACGATTACTTTTGATAAACATGAATTTTTTCATGTACTATTTTATGATTAGCCGCTCAAATTAAAAATTAAAATATGTTTTAATTGTTCAGATTTAGAAATTAATTTTTATATTTTTAATTATACAGAATAGTTAGGAACTTAATATTTAGACAAACATCCATCATATATTTCATTTTTTAATTTATTACTATATATAATATAATAACTTGTTGTTTATATATATTACAGAGTGCTTTTTCTCTTTCACCACACCGCCAATCGTCACCAGTTCTATAAAGGCATGGCGGACCTTGCGCGAAACACGCCAAAGGCATCACATTTTGCATCATGGAAACCTAAACGCACCTTTTTAAAGCCCCAATGCCAAAAACACACCAATCAATGAAGATATAGCGAGTATCCAGGTGACACCCATATGGAATTTAAACAGTAAAAATCCGCAAAGAATAGATAAGGCTATTACCTTCCAATCGTATGTTATCAGGTCCGGTTGCCATATTAGAGCCGAGCCGTACTTGGTGGCGGTAACTTTGGCAAAAATAACGTGAAGTGCAAACCAAATTGAAAGGTTGAGGATAACACCCACTACTGCTGCCGTAATGCCAGTTAGCGCTCCTTTTAACCGTGATTGCGCGCAAATCCACTCGATATAAGGTGCCCCTGCGAAAATCCATAGAAAACATGGCGCGAATGTGACCCACAGCGTGACCGCTGCACCTGCCATACCTAGCGCCATGCCACCTTCACGATAGGCCGCAAGAAATCCAACAAACTCTGTTACGAGAATAAGCGGCCCCGGAGTAGTTTCCGCAAGGCCCAAGCCGTCCATCATTTCGCCCGCAGAGAGCCAACCGAACTGATTCACCACATCTTGAGCCATATAGGCCAGCACCGCATAGGCACCGCCAAAGGTTACAACGGCTAATTTGGAGAAGAATTGGCCAATATCGGCAAGAATTTTCGTACCAAAAATGGCGTCCATTGCAAAAATCGGCGCCCACCAAATTACTAACCAAATTACAATCGTAGCCAAAGTGCCCATAAAGGATTTGGAAATGGCTTCAGCCGGCACCCCATCACCCGTACTATCGCTTCCGCGCAAAAATCCAAAGGTAGCAGCGACCGCCACGATGAGCGGATAGGACAGATCAAAAAAGAAAATAGCGATGAAGGTTAGGCCAGCAATAATCCAGTGTTCAGGTTTATGAAGTGCGCGTTTTGCAACCCGCAACAACGCCTCCACCACAATAATAAGAACCGCTGCCTTAATACCCAGAAAAATTGCATTTACCAGCGGCACATTGCCAACTGCAGCATAAAATGCAGCAAGTGCTAAAATGATTAGGGCGCCGGGGATAACAAACATTAACCCTGCCGCAAGCCCCCCCCAAAGACCATGCAATCGCCAACCGGCGTACGTTGCCAGTTGCATCGCCTCTGGTCCTGGCAAGAGCATGCAAAAACTGAGCGCATTCAAGAACCGCTGTTCTTTTAACCAACCTTTTTCCTCGACCACGATTTTGTGCATTAGCGCAATCTGTGATGCCGGTCCGCCAAACGATAAGAAGCCAATTTTCACCCAAGTCGGAAATGCCTCACTAAGGGTAGGCTGCGATGGTGCGCTAGTATTCGAATTACCCATACGTCAATTCCCCTTCCGACCAGCAGGTCGATCATTTTCTTATTCCGTAACACCCCGCGCCCTTGTAGAGAAGGGGTCATATAGGACATGAAGATATTCACGCCCTGCACATCAAGCCAGTGGGCAAGGACTTCCATCAACCTCTTCCAAAAGCCCACCAAATTTGAAAGCAAATGAGCATTAATCGCGCCGAATAATACCTCTCATGTCTCATTGAAAATTGCGAGCGGCGTATAGAACATACGCGATATGTTATCCGTCACTTAAATATCACCGCACCTTCAAAAGGTAGGGCAAGCAGCTAGAACCGGTGCCAGAGCTTCATTAAAGCCCAGCGCCTCCCACAAAGTGCTACCGGTCCGTACCGCTCTGCCCAAAGAGAAACTTGGAGCTAAACAATCCCTAGCCGTTGATAGCAGCCTCTTTCTTGGCAATATTATCGGCTATTTTGACCAAGTTCTCCGCCCGATAAACGACAGGATAGTCAACCATTTTACCATCCACTTCGAGCGCCGCCCGGCCCGCCTTCTCAGCTTTGTAGAAAGCATTGATGATTTTTCGTGCCGAGTTAATTTCGTCCGCAGGTGGCGTAAACTCTTCATTTAAAATTGGGACTACCGCCGGATGGATACATGAAGAACCTGCAAACCCGAAACGTCGCGATTTCTGAACAACCTTGCGCATTTCGTCCAAATGGCTGTAATCAGCCCCAGAGCTCACCAACCCCATGGGGAGAACACCTGCAGCGCGCGCGGCAATTATGGATTGTTGTTTTGGGAAAAGAAGCGTCTCGGTGCTCGGCTCTACTCCAATTGACAAAGTGAAATCCTCGCTACCAAGACCGAAACCCGCGATACGTGGATGCGCTTTTGCGATTTCGGGCATTTTAAAATATGCTTCGGCAGTTTCAATACGCACACTCATAATGATTGAGCCTACTTCTATGCCGCGTTCCGCTTCCAATTCGTCAAGTGCTTCAGCAATCAGACGCACATGGCCCGGCCCATCGCATTTCGGCAAGGTAATCCCAGTAATACCGGGATGAATGACTGCCTCCAAATCGGGAATACCTAAACGGAGCGGACTGTTAATACGTACAAAAACATCAGCGCCTTTTTGGCTTACCCGCTCAGCAGCTTCCGACACCAATGTCCGCGCCGTCGCCTTCTCGGAAGCGGCGATACTGTCTTCCAGATCGAGAATGATAGCATCAGCGCCACGCATGTGAGCTTTTGCCACGAATTTTTCCACATTCACAGGCACAAAAAGGAGTGACCGCAATACAAGGCCTTCTTTTGCTTTAGTTGTTGCATCGGTCATCTTGTTCTCCCTCAAACCTTAGCTCTATTAGAATTATTTATTCATAAACATCCGTGTAACCGACCGTAGTACGCCACATCATACGCCGCATCGGCAATTCATAATCATGGATAGCGAGATGCTGAACCGCACAATTATCCCACATCAGAACATCACCCACTTGCCATTTATGACGATAAATGAATTCTTCGCTAATAACGGTCATTGCTAGCTCGTCAATCAATGACACAGCATCCTCAGTCTCCATGCCATCCATATCAACGCACTCTCCCTTAGAGACGTAGAGCACCTTTTGGCCTGTATAGGGGTGGGTCCGCACAGCAGGGTGTCGCATTAATGGCACTGCCTTGCGTTTGTCATTATCCTGTGCACCACTCCCTGTTTGCCGACGACGGCCCAGCACGTCATGCACTACCTGCTTGCCTTTAAGTTTTTCCTTGATTTCATCGCTTAAAGACTCATAAGCCTTGACGCCACTGGCAAACAAAGTGTCACCTAAAATCGTCCCGTCTTCCGTTACCGGCACTTCCCTCGCGTGTAATGCAGTTGCCCGTGGCGGATTTTTTTCGAATGACATATCAGAATGCCAAACGACCCCAGCATCTGCGTGGCCAATATCCTTGCCATTTTCTTGTATGTTTGAGACATATAAAATTTCCGGATGACCAGGCATTGCGTAATTATTTAAGTACAAGTTCTGGGGTTCACCATAACGACTGGCATAAGCGACAAATGTCGCCGGATCCAGATCCTGATTGCGAATGCAAATGACAGAATGCTCATTGAAGGCTGATTCAACAGCCAAAAAGGTTTCATCATCTAGAGGTTTGGACAGGTCAACGCCAAGCACTTCTGCACCCAACGCATCACCGGACGGCAAAATCTCGGGCATGGTTCTTCCCATTATGATCTCCCTGGATACAAACTGAATGTTTGCGAATCATTAACTCAATATACCATATCATTGGCGGTCACGACAGCGCCTGCTATAGAGGATACTACTCTGAGAGGGGACATGCGCCACAAGTCATATTTAGAAGTGGAAAATAGCGCCGAACGAGCGAAAACCAAAGATTTCAAAGTTCTCAAAGGGCTTGCCAAATATCTCTTACCCTATAAATGGGGGTTGGTTGGTGCCTTAATCGCTTTGATCATCGCCGCTAGCACAGTCCTTTCTATTGGACAAGGTCTTCGTTTCTTAGTCGATGACGGCTTTGGGAAAACCGATGTAGCGTTGCTGGACACAGCATTACTAGTCCTTCTGGGCGTGGTCGTTCTGCTTGCCATTGCAACCTATGCACGATTCTACCTAATCTCCTGGGTCGGTGAGCGCGTCGTCGCCGACATTCGCAAAAAAGTATTTGACCATGTCATTATGCTGGATCCCGGTTTTTTCGAAATCACCCGAACCGGTGAAGTTCTATCGCGCCTGACAACAGACACAACCTTATTACAGGTGGTCGTTGGCTCTACCGTATCCGTTGCCCTTCGCAACATTCTTTTGCTTTTTGGCGGCCTGATACTTCTAACAGTCACGAGCCCAAAACTTACCGGCTTTGTTATGTTATTTGTACCGCTCATAGTGGCACCAATTATTATTATCGGGCGAATTGTGCGCCGCCGTAGTCGGACCGCCCAGGATCGGGTTGCTGATATCAGTGCCTATGCTAATGAAAGCCTTGATGCGGTGAATACCGTCCAAGCATTCACACATGAAAAAGAAGATCAAACCATCTTCGGAAAGATTGTCGAAGATGCCTATATGAGCTCAATGTATCGGGTGCGTGCCAGGGCACTTTTAACCGCTATTGTTATTGTTTTTGTTTTTGGTGCAGTAGGCACGATCCTTTGGCTTGGAGGCACCGATGTTATTGCCGGCACTATGAGCGCAGGTGATTTATCAGCCTTTGTATTCTATGCCGTTATTGTAGCCGGCTCCGTCGGAGCCATATCGGAAGTATTCGGCGACTTGCAACGGGCGGCAGGTGCAACCGAACGGCTATTCGACCTACTAGCGACAGATACAAAGATTCAAACACCGGCTATTCCGACTTCACTCCCAACCCCGGCCCGAGGTGCGATCAAATTCGATAACATGCGATTTATTTATCCGACACGCCCCGAAATACCCGCCCTGACCAATTTCACGCTTGACGTTAAATCCGGTGAATTGCTTGCTCTAGTTGGACCCTCGGGGGCGGGAAAAACAACGGTTTTCCATATGCTGCTTCGGTTTTATGACCCGGAAGCAGGTGAAATTTCTTTCGATGGCGTACCACTGACCACAGTTGATCCAATCGCACTCCGGCAAAACATCGGCTTAGTCCCGCAAGACCCAATCATTTTTTCCGCTAGTGCCCACGACAATATCCGATACGGCCGCCCCGATGCAGACGATGCCGCAGTAAAAGCAGCAGCAGATGCGGCAGCAGCAACTACCTTTATCAATAAGCTGCCAGATGGCTTTGACACTCATCTCGGCCAAAAAGGTATTCGTCTTTCCGGCGGTGAACGTCAACGGATAGCAATCGCACGTGCAATCCTGAGAGATCCAGCATTATTGCTGCTGGATGAAGCCACCAGCGCCCTAGATGCGGAATCCGAGCGCTTGGTTCAAGCTGCACTCGAAAAACTCATGGAAGGCCGCACGACGTTGGTGATAGCCCACCGACTAGCTACTGTTATAAAGGCCGACCGCATTATCGTGATGGATGAGGGGAAAATTACCGCCACCGGCACGCACAAAGAACTTTTACAAGCCGGCGGCCTTTATGCACGTTTTGCAGAACTTCAATTTGACCTGAGCGTCGGCGCACCAACTGAAGCAGCCTAACGTTGATCAAATTTCATTTCGATCCGCCTGTTTCGTCGATACGCTATTTCATCACGCCGCCTGTCCAACGGAAAAAAAGATGCGAACCCTGCTGCCGCCAGTCTATTTGACGGCAACCCTTGAGCCTTAAAGAACTTTACGACCGATATTGCACGTGCCGCAGACAATTCCCAGTTAGAGGGGAATTGGATTGTTTTGATTGGGCGCCTATCGGTATGCCCATCCACCCGAAGCACCCAGTCGAGGTCTTTCGGCATTTTGGATGCAATTTCTTTTAAGGTCTTCGCAAACTTAACGAGCTGCGCCTGTCCACCTTTTGCAATCTCTGCTGAGCCACTAGAAAATAATACTTCTGACTGAAAAACGAAACGATCCCCCACTATTTGAACATCAGATCGCCCCCCCAACACCTCGCGCAACCTACCAAGAAATTCCGATCTATATTTTGCCAGTTGGTGCACCTTACTGGCTAAGGCTGAATTTAAACGCTTACTGAGATTAGCAATCCTAGCTTGGCTATCATTGTCCTTCTGTTCCGATACTTCCAATGCCTCGCTTAAATCCACGAGCTGCTGACGAACCGCCGCCATCTGTTGATTTAGCAATGCTAATTGGGCTTTTGCCGCTGCAGACATTTCCTCTTGTTTCCCCAGCGCTGTGGTCTTAGCACTAAGATCCGTTTTGGCATTTTTAAGGTCCTCCTCCAGACGGTCTTTTAACGCCTCCATAGTGAGAATATCCTGCTGCAAAAATGCCAATCTCCCTCTATTGACCTCCAGGTCGTCCCTAGTTTTCTGCTCAGCTATTTGACTATCTTCAAGCTTGATCAATAGGCCGCTAAGTTTGGAATTTAGAACGTCCCGTTTCACGATTGAGCTTTCGAGTTCGCTGGTCAACTGGCTAACATTCGAACGAAGTGTAGCATTAGTTTTCCGTTCAAGATTTAGGAGATCAGCCAATTCGGTGATCTTGTCATTCATGCTTTCCAGCGCCTTGTCTCGGCCATCCAAAGCATCGCGTAAATAAAATTGCGAGACTACAAAAATCATCAAAAGAAAGATGATTACCATCAATAGCGTAGCAATTACATCGACGAAGCCTGGCCATATATCGAAAGTAGCGCGATGTCGGCGGACAGTTGCCATAGGGCTCTTTTACGACTTACCTTCTGCAAGCGCAGCAATTGTGCGAGCAAGCAGGCGAATTTCAGAACGAATTTCAGAGATTGTTTCGGAACGACCCTTAGAAAGCTCTCCAGTAATTCTCTTTAGGTTTGCCTCAATGCTGCGAAACTGTTCATTGGGTATTTCGATTCCTCCGACGCCACTATGCACGAGCTTCTCTAACGCCGGCTTGAGCGATTGTTGTCCCTCGGCCAGTTTAACCATTAGTTCCTGCTCAGATTTCATTATCTCGCCAAAGCCTACCAATATATCGGTTAGCTCGATAATCTTTTTATTTGCCTCTAATCGGCTGGATTCGCCCTTTTGCAGGCTCCTTTGAAGACTTTCCAAACTATCCGCCGTTTGCTCTAACAGGGCTTGAATAAAAGCTGGAACTGACTGATCGCTCTCACCACCAATAACGCCAGAAGCCAATCGCGTTTGGCCGGAAAGCCAATCTTCCAATTCATTGTAAAAACGGTTTTGCGCCTGACCCACCTGAAGAGCCAAGAACCCTAAAATTAGCGAACCAGCCAAGCCGAATAAGGATGAGCTAAAGGCCGTTCCCATGCCGGTTAATGGGGCCTGCAATCCGACTTTAAGTTTTTCAAAGAAATCCGCTGAATTATCACTGCTCACCGATAATCCACCAATTACATCTCCCACAGAATCTATTGTTTGCAAAAGCCCCCAAAATGTACCCAGGAGACCAAGAAATACCAACAAACCAATCATGTAACGCGACGTTTCACGAATTTCTTCCAACCGCATTGCAATGCCGTCAAGGAGCGTTCGCAGCGCCATCGTTGATAAACTGAGGCGACCAGCATTTCGCTCACCCAACATGCTGGCCATTGATGCCAAAAGTTTAGGATTTGGCATCACCGATGTGATAGGGCCATTGCGCTGAAACGACTCGATCCATGCCACCTCGCGTCGCAACATGGACGCGTTGCGAAAACTATTTCCAATGCCTATTAACAAGGCCCCAACGATAATGCCATTAAGAACTGGGCTAGCCCAAAAGGCATCAAGCAAAGACGGGCCAAGGAAGATTACGCCAGCGGTAATAACACCCAAGAATATGGCCATTCTTATGAGGTAATTTGACGGGCGCGTCATCATCTGCTCCGCGTTTATTGATTCATTGAAAAAATAGGTTCAAGTAGAAACAGTCTCAATCGTTATTTTTTTACCTCAATATCCACGCGATCAAGCGTGCCTTCTTTGACTTTATTACCGAGTGCGCGGACATCCATGCGCGTACTGCGAATACCCTGTTTCATAAGGTATGTTCGGACCGACAAGGCACGAAAGAGAGAAATGCGACGGGCCTGACTTGGCGAGCCTTTAGCACTTCCCGCATAGCCTCTCAACTGCAGTCGCATAGTTTGATTGGACTTCATTTTTTTTATGAGATCAGACAAGAAAGGCGCAGTGCCCGGAGGCATATCAGTCACATCTTTTGCAAAATTCACGGTTACTTTCTGCCCATCTGGCCCTACGGACGCAGGCGGTAGATTCGCAGACAGCGAGGCTATTTGTGGCTGCGTGGCTTGACCTCCCTGTAGCGGTGTGACCCGTGACGATGATGGGACACCGCTTGATACGGAAGGCGCAGTGACCCTAGGCAAAGCAGCCGTCTGCGGTGACGAGGGCACGATAGCCGGTGCCAATGGGACGGTCACTTTAGGTGTGGCCGGCGGAGATATAGCCGGTGCCGTTGGCACGGTCACTTTAGGTATGGCCGGCGGAGATATAGCCGGTGCCGTTGGCACGGTCACTTTAGGCATGGCCGGCGGAGATATAGCCGGCGCCGACGGAACAGGCACTCCCGATCTCGTATTTGACGGGGCAACCACTTGTGGTGACATAGAGGGCGGCTCAACAGAATTTGGCAAGGCCGGAACGATCAAGTTCGAACGATCCGCCTTGGAAACCAATGGCCCCGGGACCTGGGGTGGCGGTGCGGCCCTCTTCCTGACAAGAGTCGGGGCAGTTGGAGGCGGAGCAGGGCTCTGGCCCAAGTTATCTACTTCACTTTGACTAATCTGACCTAATACACCCGGTCCTTTTGCTGTTTTCCGGCGGGGTGCGACGCTTTGGCGGAGTTTAGCGCGTGAAGAGGGCGCTAACCTCAAAAGTTGACGCGGCGCCGTCACCTGAGATCGCGGCATATTAAGAGGTGCAGGCAATAGTCGCTTGGGTGCACCTTTGATGTAGCCAGGGCCCGGATAATGCGGCGGTGGCGAACGATAGTAATTGCTACCTTCGCGCATCATCCCTGGCAGATTAGGCTGTGGCCCCAGCTCATCCAAAACAGACTCATCAACAATGACATTGGGTGAAACAGAATATTGTGCAGCTGCGTCCATAATTGAGAAAAAAATCAAACAACCGGAGACGACAAAACATAAAAATAGTCGACAAGATACTACACATGCCTGGATTATATTCTTAACTGTATTGAGGTTTGGATGGTTCATTTAGCCCAACTTACGAATAGGTCCAATCGGCAACTGTCCCACCCAAGCGGCCCGAATTCGATTAAATGCAAAACTACCCTCTCACACAATTGAGCTTACCCTAGCCAAATACCTTCAGACAACCACCAGAAAGCGAAAATTTAACTTTGTACTAAAGAATTTGCCTTACCAAGAATCTTCTTCAACGGTCCTTGCAGTGGCGCATTAGTAGCCAGAATATCCGGCGACCCTAACATATAGCGTTTACCGTTGATTTCGTTCACAAATCCACCCGCTTCACGCACGAGCACAACTCCGGCAGCCACATCCCACGAACTAAGCCCATTTTCCCAAAACCCTTCATAACGGCCAGCCGCTACATAAGCGAGATCGAGCGCCGCGGAGCCAAAACGCCTTATACCGGCCAGCTTTTCCATAAGCGATTCGAGTTGGCTCATAAATTTTTCACTTGTGTCAGTACCTACATGTAATCGGAACGGAATACCAGTCGCCAGTAAAGATTCACTCAAAAGCTGGCGCGCTGAAACCCTAATACGTTGGTCACCAAGATAGGCTCCTACATTTCTTTCGGCCCAAAAAAGCTCATCTTTGATCGGATCAAAAATTACGCCAGCATAAGGCTCTCCCTCTCTTTGCAAGCCAATCGATACTGCAAAATGTGGCAACCCATGAAGGAAGTTTGTAGTGCCATCCAAGGGATCTACAATCCATACGTTGCTCTGATCTTTTCCTTCGACACGCCCACCTTCTTCCATTAGAAAACTATATTCCGGACGTGCTTTCGCCAATTCGTGGTAACAAATACGTTCGGCTTTGGTATCGGCATTAGAAACAAAATCTGCGGGGCCTTTGCGGCTGACCTGCAAATGTTCGACTTCACCAAAATCACGAATAAGCGCACGACCGGCTCGTTCAGCCGCCTTCACCATTACATTTATGAGGGGTGAACGAGAGGCCATGGCCCGCCTTAGCCTTTCGCACGCTCTACATAGGAACCGTCCGCTGTGTTGACAACAATACGTGTGCCCGTTTCAATATGAGGCGGCACCAGCGTTCGCACACCATTTTCCAACAATGCTGGTTTATATGAAGAAGATGCCGTTTGACCTTTAACCACTGCATCCGCTTCAACAACCTCAAAAACAACTGTTTCAGGCAACGCAACGCTGATCGGAGAGTCTTCGAAACTCTCGATGTTCACCGTCATGCCGTCCTGCAAATATAAGACTGCCTCTTCGCCGATCATTGCCTTGTCAAGGCTGACCTGGTCGTAGGTTTCATTATCCATAAAGGTATGCGCATCACCTTCTGCATATAAATACTGAAACTCTTTTTGATCCAACCGAACACGTTCCACGGTCTCTGACGAACGAAAGCGTTCGTTTAGCTTAGTTCCTTCACGAAGTTCTTTAAGCTCTACCTGCAAAAATGCCCCACCCTTGCCGGGTTTAACATGCTGCGTTTTTATTGCACGCCAAAGCCGACCTTGATGCTCGATCACGTTGCCGGGTCGAATTTCATTTCCGTCAATTTTCATGGGTCAACCTTTGCCAACACGTTAGGGCGCAAGGGTATAACGATTCAAGGGCCCCCAAGCAACCGCTCAACAACTCATTACCTTATTAAAATTGCGTACCGCGGCACCCGGACCCTGCGGACAACTCCAAATGGCAGCGATTACACACAACATACCAGCCCCGGCTTCAACCAGCTGTCTGCAGTTTTCTGGCGTAATTCCTCCAATAGCGACGCATGGGACGTTTGTGGTTTCGGTCCACCATGAGAGAATCTCAGGATTTGCACGTTCGGTCTTTTCAGAAACTTTAGTAGATGAATGAAAAAAACCACCAAACGCTACATAGTCCGCCCCTAAGTCCGCAGCCTCAACCGCTAAATGACGCGACCGCTTACAAGTCACCCCTATGACCGCATCGTCTCCCAGCAAGTCTCGGGCTTCAGCATAGGGCGTATCCTCTTGGCCAATATGGACCCCATCGCAACCTAATTCTGCTGCAAGATCCGCTCGGTCGTTTATCAGGAATGCAACATTATATTGGTGTGCAATTGGCATTAACACCTCAGTGGCGCTGCGAATATGCTCATCCGGAACATCCTTCAAACGCAATTGAAGACAAGCGACATCCCCGCCATCAAGCGCTACTTTCAATGCATCAGAGAATGTAGCAATTTCGATTTGAGGCGGAGTAATGAGGTAAAGCCGGCAAGAATTTTCCGTCATTACCTTAAGCCTCCCGTGGCATAGACGGGCCAAAAGGTCGCTCGCCATGCAATATAACACGATGCAAAACACGTTCCTGAGAAAGATCGTAATCCTGATAAGCCTGATGCAATGCGCAACGATTATCCCAGATTAACATATCGCCTAAACGCCATTTATGACGGTAAATAAACTCGTCTTTAACAGCGAGCTCAAGCAATTCCTGTAGCAGAATCTGACTTTCTTCGGGAGACATACCAACAATATGCTCGGTTTTAATAGGGTGAAAATAAAGTGCGTTTTCTCCACACTCCAGATGCGTCCGAACTAACGGCTGCAATATNCCCCGATCATGTTTGCCTTTGCCTTCTTTTGGCAACTTAGAGGTTGGGCGTGGTGATGCAGACCCTTCAATGACATTTAACGTCTGCAACTTATTTATTCTCCTCTTCATATTATTGG
Source organism: Rhodospirillaceae bacterium (assembly GCA_002715005.1). Classification (GTDB taxonomy): domain Bacteria; phylum Pseudomonadota; class Alphaproteobacteria; order UBA8366; family UBA8366. The sequence continues at coordinate 112,938 of PAXN01000001.1, read as the reverse complement.
GCAAGGCCGCATAACCCGCACGCATATTGACAACCCCCGTATCTCCCCCCTCATCGGGCAATACAACCGCATAGAGTGAGGTACATTTTGGTGGACGTTCATGATTGGTGTGATCCGTATGCCAGCCCGCACCGCGCACGACGGGCTTGGTACCACCATTATAGGCATCCCGGTTAGACACATAATTAACTAGCGGTGTTTCCTTAAGCTGATACTGAGTGAAATGCTGCTCCATGGGTTCTCCGAACACGGACACAGCTGCCAAATATTCCGCCGGCTTAAATTCCTGATCGCGAATAACCAACACAATATTGTCTGTCAATGCCTGTTTCAGGCGTTCCTTTGCCCCACGGTCGATTTCCTTCTTTAAATTAACATCGATCACCTCAGCGCCGATATTTTCCGTCAGCTTACTAATTTTCATCTCTATTACCACTACATAACGTTTTGATCTTTGATATCGCGGACTATGTTATATCAGGAAAGTACCGTCTTAATCCGGATGCCCACTCGCGTGGCTAAAGATCATCGAAAATTCACCTTCAGTTTATAATCAGGAAAAAGCGCTATCGATTACCCCGCTTACTCATTCATGGCTTGCCAGCCTTAAAATGGTCGGTCACCTCGGATCAGCAGACGATACATTTGCCTTTGCTCCTTCGGGTCATAATCATGTATAGCCCGATGCATAGCCTGCCGATTGTCCCAGACTAACATGTCGCCTTCGCTCCATTCATGGTTGTAAACGAACTTTTCCTTTATCCCCTCCATCAAAATATCCGCGAATAATTGCTTAGTCTCCTCAGGCGTATACCCGGTCAAATAATCCGTTTTAATNGGATGAAAGAATATCGCCTTGCGGTGATTCTCGGGATGGGTGCGAATGATAGGATGATTGATGGGAGTAGATTTCTGCTCATTTTCTCGTTTTACCGCTTTGGGTGAAATTCTGGCCGCTGCACGGCCTTGATTAACGTTTACCGTCTCACGGCCCTCGATCTTTTCTTTCAAATAATCAGGCAANTGCTCGTATGCCTTTTGCATATTACAAATTGCCGTATTACCGCCGTGTCTCGGCACATCAACCGCATACAAGACTGTACATTTCGGGGGGCATTCATGGTTCGTGTGGTCGGTATGCCAATTACCGCCGCGCTTAATCCGTTTGCCTTCGTCATCCCTATGTTGATTAGATACGATATTAATAATCTCCACATCGGGGTGATTATAATCAGTAAAATTTTGGGGGAAAGGATCACCCAACACTTTTGCAGCCTCCACATATTCTTGTGGTGTAAAATTCTGACCGCGCACCACGATGGCCACATGATCGCTCAGCGCTTTATTAATTGCGGTTTTTATCTTCATATCTTGCGGTTGCCGGAGATCAATACCAGTGATTTCTGCGCCCACATATTTACCGAGTTTTTTGATTTGCAGTGCCATATTAAAAGTCGTCCTACGGGACCTCCGGCTCAATAATAATCCTAAAGAGCGTCCGCGTTTCTTTCAAATCGTAATCCTTATAAGCCTGATGCATGGATTGGCGATTATCCCAGATCAGCATATCGCCCAGACGCCATTTATGACGGTAGACAAACTCAGGTTTCATNATAAGCGAAAATATTTNTGATACCAGNTCGTGGCTTTCGTTCGACCCCATCCCAACAAATTTCTGCAATTTTCCTTGGTGGAGATAAATCGCCTTTTTACCATTATCCGAATGAGTACGCACCAAATTGTGAGTTACCGGCACATCATCAATGAGCTTATCGGAGACATCGACCTTGAAGGATTGCGCAGTTTTGGACGTACCGCGAAAACTATTCACGGTTTGTAGACCTTCAAGCTTATCCTGCCAATCCTTCGATAACGAAGCAAAACCCGCACGGGTATTAAATACGCCGGTATCGCCACCACCGCTATCTGGCAATTCAAGCGCATAAAGAGTGGTGTATTTTGGCGGTGCATCTCGGTTCGCATGATCAGTATGCCAATAGCCTGAATGGTAGACCCGCTTGCCTTCGGCACTTTTATACTTATTCGAAACGTAATTAACCAACGGTTGCTCTTTGCAGGTAAATTTGGTGAAGTTTTGTGCCATGGGCTCGCCGAACGCGGAGGCAGCTTGAACAAATTCATTGGGTCCATAGTTTTGATCACGGATCACCAACGCGACGTGCTCGATAACCGCCTCATTCAGCGCACGTTGCGTTTCATCATCGACCGGCTTCGATAGGTCAACCCCAAGCGCTTCCGCGCCCACATACTCGCCTAGTTTTCGAATTTCTAAAGCCATAATGCACCCCCCAGCGACACAGACACTCATCTTTTAAATTGTGGGCGCAATTCTTTTCGGGCGCAAGAGAGTGAATGACCTAACGTCCNAATATCAAGTAATAAAGAGCCACGATTTTCAGATNTAGCAGCCGGTTTCACAATCTGTCTCTAATGATNAATNAGGGCGGCNTTTTGATCCTTTTTAACTTGGGAGNTTGTCGCATATATTGCCAGTTATGACAGACATCGTANTAGCCTCATTTTATCATTTCNCGCGTTTCGAAGATCCAGCAGCTTTGCGCGAACCTTTGCTNGNCCAGCTCTCGNCTTATNATCTNAAAGGAACAGTTTTACTGGCCCCTGAAGGCTTCAATGGAACTCTCGCTGGTTCACGAAGGAGCGTTGACTCGGCGCTAGAGGTATTACGCACGCTACCAAATTCGACGACCTTGGAGCATAAGGAATCTCATGCCGAGACCATACCGTTTTATCGCCTGAAAGTGCGCCTGAAGAAAGAAATCATCACCATGGGGGTGCCTGGCGTCGATCCATCGACAAAGGTTGGAACATATGTTGAAGCTAAAGATTGGAATGACTTCATTACCGAACCCGAAACAATTGTTATCGACGCACGCAACAAATTTGAAATACAGATCGGCACTTTTGAAGGTGCAATCAATCCAAAAACGAACAGTTTCAGTGAAATGCCGCAATGGCTGGATGAACATCGCTCCGAATTGGAGAATAAAANAGTCGCGATGTTTTGTACCGGCGGCATCCGCTGCGAGAAGGCAACGTCATACCTAAAAGAACGCGGGCTCGAGAGTGTTTTCCACCTGAAGGGTGGTATCTTGCAATATCTAGAATGCATCCCAGAAGCAGAAAGCCGGTGGCGTGGCGAGTGTTTCGTCTTCGATAGCCGAGTCTCAGTAAAACACGATCTGAAACTTGGCAACTATGAATTGTGCTACGCCTGTAGATCACCGGTTAGTGCCACAGAACGTATGTCCGCCAATTTTGTTGCCGGCGTTTCATGTGACCATTGCATCGACCAGCGCAGCGATGAACAACGCGCACGCTACGCCGCTAGACAGGTTCAAATCAAACGAGCGGAAGCACAAGGCAAGACGCACATTGGTGCCAATTTTGAAGCCGCTAAAAAATCGTCCGTCTTTGATAAGTAAAAGGACCACTATGCACGGCCAGCAGCCCATTTTGTATTCGTTTCGGCGGTGTCCATATGCAATGCGCGCACGCATGGCAATTAGCACTAGCGGCCAAACATGCGCCTTGCGCGAGGTTGTCTTGCGCAAAAAGCCACCTGAGATGATCGCCGCCTCCCCCAAGGGCACTGTACCTGTATTAGTATTGCCTGATGCGAGGGTAATTGAAGAAAGCCTAGAGATCATGCACTGGGCGCTCAACAGGAACGACCCGGAAGGGTGGTTGGTTCCTCTGATACACGACCGTGATGAAATTTATGAGCTAATTTTCGAGAATGACGGACCGTTTAAAAACGATCTGGACTGCTACAAATACCCATCACGCTACGACATTTCGGATCCGCTTCGACATCGGGCCCGGGGGGTGGCATTTTTGAGGAAACTAAACGTACGCTTGTTAAAACAATCTTACCTATCCGGTGACAATTTCACATTTGCGGACGCGGCAATCTCGCCATTCATTCGGCAATTTGCCAATAATGATCGTGGATGGTTCGACGCTCTCGATCTACCCGGCCTCCAACGCTGGTTACAAAGTATTCTTGAATCGGATCGATTTTTAGGGGTGATGGAAAAGTACCCTGTCTGGGAAAGCGGCATGTCCGAACCTGCATTTCCACCGATTTGAGTACTGCAATTCCAGACAAAAGCTAACGTATAGAAAAAATAACTTTTAGGTTAGCCCAGTTTAGATGCAGCTGTAGATCTTCCGCTAGGCTACTCATATCGACCTTAGAGACTTTCATTTTTAGGGTTATTGGCGAGCCCGGCTGAAGAATAATAATATCGGATGACATATTAAACTCATCTAGGCAGGCCAGCACTCTAAAATTCGATCTAACCCCCCACGGCGCATCTACCAGCCAGACATCATGATTGCTTTTAACGCTGAAAATGCCTTTGCCCTACAACCCTCTTGCCTTCCAACGCGTCGCGCCCGATGATACGCTTGGCTTAGGGAGGAATTAAATGACCGTCAAACCAAACCGATTAAAAGAAAAACTAAGCACGGGTGGAATTGGACTTGGCTTCAGTGTCAATTATTTACGCTCGCCGGATGTTGCTGCTATTGCAAATGCGTGCGGTTATGACTGGATCAAGCCGGACATGGAGCACGCTACTTATGACATTGATATGGTAAGTCAAATGTGTATGGCCGCACTCGATGTCGGCTGCACGCCAGTCGTCCGTGTGCCGGGCAAACAACATTTTCATGCTAGCCGCATCTTGGATGGCGGTGCGCAAGGGGTGATTATCCCCCATGTAGATTCTGTAGAAGAGGCGAAGGCCGCAGTCGATTGGTGCAAATTCCCGCCCATTGGGCACCGCTCCTCTCCCGGGCCAGTNCCACAACTCTCTTACGCGAAATATAATCTCGCCGACACTATGCGGCTTTCGAACGAGAATATCATGGTCGTGATCATGCTTGAAACCTGGGACGCGATCCAATTAGCGGACGATATAGCCTCACTCGAGGGCGTCGACGTTCTGCATATAGGCTCTAATGACCTTTCCGCCGATATGGGCATTCCAGGTCAATACGACCACGAAAAGATGATCCAATCCTTCAAAATCATGACTGACGCCTGCAAGAAGCACGGCAAAATAGCNGGCATGGGCGGCATCTATGACGAGGAAAATGCCACACGCTATATCGGCATGGGCTGTCGTTTCATCAATGCAGGCGGCGACCTGGGCTTCATGACCGGCGGCGCGCAGCAGCGTTCCGCTTTCCTCAACAGCATAAAATATTAGGGAGGCGGAGATGGCACTTGTACCCAATCATGCAAAAGAAAAACTCGAAGCTGGCGGCATTGCCTTTTGTTTTGGCCTCCGCGTGGGGCGTACGGTCAATGCGGGCATGATCGCTAAAACGTGTGGTTTTGACTGGCTATTCATTGATATGGAACATGGGACCTTCGATGTCGATCTCGCCTGCCAAATCTCATCTGCATCACTCGCGACCGGCGTGACGCCCATAGTGCGCATTCCTGGTCACCAACATTTTCATATTGCCCGAGTGCTTGACGGCGGNGCCCAAGGCGTTATTGCGCCCCATGTGGACACGGTCAAGCAGGCGGAAGCCATCGTACGCGCCGCAAAATATCCACCGGTCGGCAAGCGGTCTATGAGTAATAATTTACCGCAATTCGGCATGGCACGGATGCCCGGTGGCGATCTAGCGGAGCAGCTCAACGATAACACCTTGGTAATTATCATGCTGGAAACCCCGGAAGCTATCGAGAATGCGGATGCTATTGCAGCGGTTGACGGTGTGGATATTTTGATGATCGGCACCAATGATCTCTGCGCTGAGATGGGTATTCCAGGGCAGTTTGATCACGAACGCACGATTACAGCTTACCAAACCATGATTGATGCTTGCAAAAAACACGGTAAATACGCTGCCATGGGCGGCGTTTACGACCACAATCTAATGGAGAAATACATCAAAATGGGTGTGCGTTTCATGTTGGGCGGTGCCGATCTTGGCTTTATTATGGGAGCAGCGGCAGCACGCACCAAGTTCTTACGAACGCTGATAGATTAGGAGCGAACGGTCATATAAGCCCAACTAGTGGGTTCAGTCCGCTCCACCAACGCCATTAGTTGGTCTGCCTGGCTCAGCGCCGCTAAGGCAGGGTACGCGCTTGTATCGCGCCCTGCGGGCGAAATACGCTCTATTNAATGGGTAGCTTCGAATCGCGGCAAAACATGCGCGCCAGTTTCTTCACCGCTCACCATGGGATGCAATTCCACCAGCAAGTCACTTTCAGCCAACGAAGGTGCGTAGTCAGGGTTAAGAAGCGCTACTTCCGCCCCTTCGATGTCACATAAAATTAGTGTGCCCGGCCCTGACAAGTTTTGTAATCGGTTGTGATCACAAAGCCCGTCTACGATCACTGATACATTATTAAGAACCGCAAGTTTTTCACATAACTTTCTTGCTTGTTCATCAATATCAAATGCATAAATCACCGTGTCTATTGTAGAGCGCGCCATCCCAACCGCGTAGTAACCTTCCGCACAACCAATATTAATTATACGGCAATAATCGTTGGCTAAAATGCGCTTGATTGCGCCATGTAACTCCCGTTCATAAGCGCCTAATAGTTTGGGGATAAAAGTTCCTTCAGATACCCGTTCAAGCCATTTCATGCCTTTGAATGGACCACTTTGGACGGTAAGTCCGCACTCTCCGACAACGGACTCTTTTAGATCAAACAACTTATAAGCAGTTGCAAGATCACTAATCCCATTTAGCTTTTCAGTCGAAGACAAATCGCCTGCCTGCAATAGCGATAAAATATTGCTCAAAGTGGTGAGCTCTGCCGTACTCTGTGCCATCTTGTCTAAAGAACCGCTCTAAAAAATAGCAAGACAACGGCAAACAATAAACGTGATTCCCATGCCAAACAGAATGGCCGCCTTTCGTTNTTGATTTCAAGTAAAAGCATAAGAAACAACGCCATCAGAAAAATTTCGATGAAATTGGCATACGCGCGGATCGCGCACAACATAGAGTCCTTGCCACCATCGCCCACTTAAGCATCGATTTTCTAACACTTCCAAATAACATATGGCGATATGACCACCAAATTTCCTCAATATAACCGCATAAAGAGCCGTTATATTTGTATGGCACTTACATTTGCCTCTCCTGATCAAAAAAGAATCGGGAAAATTTAATTCGAATCCACTGTCATGAATATCAACAAAATTACATACTGATTAGCAATGCTATCAGATACATTTAGCGAAACTCTAGCCGGACAATTTCTTNCCTAAATCGGCCAACGCAACTGGCTTAGGTCCGCCAGTCGCCCAGTCCAACAACTGNACAGTGTGAACTACTGGCAAAGCCGTCCCAGTCTGCAGCTGTGTCATGCAACCAATATTACCCGTGGCAACGACGCGTGCATCCGTTGCCTCAATATTACCAATTTTCCTGTCTCGCAAACCGGCCGCAATTTCTGGCTGAAGTAAATTATACGTCCCAGCGGACCCGCAACAGAGATGACCTTCTGCAATTTCATGAATTTGGAATCCCGACTTTTGTAGCAAGCTTCTGGGTGCGTCCGTCACCTTTTGACCGTGTTGGAGAGAGCAAGCGGAATGGTAGGCAATATCGATACCTGTCACAAGCCTTGGATTGAAGAGGCCAATCGCCTCGAGAAATTCCGAAATATCCCGCGCAAGCGCTGCGACAGCTGCAGCGTTCTTACTTTGCGTAGGGTCGTCGCGCAGCAGATAACCGTAATCTTTCACCTGTGTTCCGCAGCCGCTGGCATTAACGATAATCGCATCTAATCCGTGCTCTTTAATTTCACGCATCCAGGCGTCTACATTGCGCGAAGCATGCCGTCTAGCAGCCTCTTCTTGTCCTAAATGCTGTTCTAATGCGCCGCAACAACCGACACCTTCAGAAACAATAACCGCGATGCCATGACGATTAAGCAATCGGATTGTCGCCATATTAATTTCTGGCATCAGCACTTGCTGAACGCATCCCGCCAAAAGACCAACACGGCCTTTAATCTTCCCATTCGGCAGGTAAGTTGAAGCCGTTTCAGTTGGCGACGGGGGCTCGATTTTATCTGGCGTCAAAGCTGCTAAGGTTGCTAAAGGCCCGTTAAAATTTTTTGCTAGTAATCGCAGCATACCAGCGCCCAACATAGCCAGCCGAAAACGTTTGGGATAAGGAAGTAGCCAAGCAAGCACAAATCGGAAAATTTTTTCAGGAATGGGACGCTTATACGTTTGTTGCACCCACCTACGACCAATATCTACCAAGTGCTGATAATGAACGCCCGATGGGCACGTGGTCATGCATGAAAAGCAAGAAAGGCATCTATCCAAGTGCATCACAACCGGCTTCGTTGCTTCCTTGTCATTCTCTAACATTTCTTTGATCAGATAGATGCGCCCCCGTGGACTATCTAGTTCGTCACCTAACGTAACGTAGGTCGGGCATGTAGCCGTACAGAAACCGCAATGAACACAAGATCTCAATATCTCGTTGGCTTCTGCGATATCAGGATCGGCAAGTTGGGTGACAGAAAAATTCGTCTGCACGATCTAAATTCCCTCTACCAATCGGCCGGGATTAAGGATCGATTTTGGGTCAAACCCTTTTTTGATTCGTTCAGAAAGACCTATCCATGAAGGCTTGGGAAATACACTCACTTTTGCCCGTACTGCCTCAGAAGCCCGTATTAACGTTGAATGGCCGACAGAAGGCTCAATCATCTCTCGAACGATTTGGGCGTGCGCATCTTCACCCTCATCGACTGCCAACCAAATCAGTCCACCGCCCCAATCGAGATAAAAATTTCCATCTGTGGCGTCGGCTAGAGTGGCCGCCAATCGTGGGCCGTCGGCAGGCGGCACGGACACTTTCCAAACTGCGCGTGTATCTCCAGAACCTGCAAATGCTAGAACGTCGCGCAATTCTGCCCATAAGGACCGGCTATTAGTAGTATGCAATTCTTCGGTTTCTCCAAATTCAGCAAGATCTTTCAAAAGCATCTCACAGCGATACTCGACCGACGCTCCGGTCCCCTCGATGCGGAGTGCGGTAACCTCTTCCGTAGCCTTCGATACGCACCCGACACGCGACTGAGCCGCTACAGACTTCGTGAGATGCGCCGCACCGGATACTTCATGAGGAGATTGCAAAGCGCGCGTCATCGCAGCGCCGGCCTGCTCCAGTGAGCAACCGAATATAAGTACCGTTCGTGTGCGGTCAGGCATCGGCAAAACTTTTACACTAATTTCGGTCATTACCGCCAATGTGCCCCAAGACCCACACATGAGCTTACATAAATCATAACCGGTAACATTCTTGACGACTTTACCGCCAGCTTTGAATCGTTCCCCACGACCGCTGACAGCGCTAAAACCAAGGAAGTGATCACGGACAGCGCCCGCCTGTATACGACGCGGGCCACTCAGATTACATCCGATCACACCACCTAGCGTACCCTGTGCAGCAGCGTGACCCATAAGTGGACCCAAATCAGCGGGCTCGAATGCCATTTGTTGGCGGCTTTGAATTAGGGCCGCNTCAATTTCCACTAACTTGGCGCCCGGTCCAGCCGTCAAAATAAGTTCTTCAGGTTGGTAAGAATGAATATCGGATAATCTCGATACGTCCAAGACGTGGTCCGNAATTAATGGCGCACCGATGTCGCGTTTAGTACCACATCCGATTACCTCTAAGGGAACTTCTGCATCGACGGCCCAAGCCACTGTCTCTTGCAGCTGCTCGGGAGTCTCCGGTGCAAAAGCATCACCCATTCTNCGCTCCCTAAAACCGAGGCAGACCGGGAAAAGGTAAATTACCCTGATGCACCACCATACGCCCCAACTCGGCGCACCGATGAAGGGTCGGAAATACCTTACCAGGGTTAAGAAGGCCTTCTGGATCGAATGCGCATTTCAATCTTTGTTGATGGTTGAGATCAATCTCATCGAACATTACCGGCATCAGATCACGCTTTTCGATGCCGACCCCATGCTCCCCGGTCAAGACGCCACCAACTTCTACACAGAGTTTCAAAATATCTGCACCGAACGCTTCTGCAGCTTCCAATTCACCAGTCTTGTTCGCATCAAATAAAATGAGAGGATGCAGGTTCCCGTCTCCGGCATGAAAAACATTCGCCACCCGAAGCCCATAATCACCGGAGAGTTCTGTAATGCGACCGAGCACATTGGCCAGTTGATGACGCGGGATCGTACCGTCCATGCACATATAATCCGGTGAGATACGCCCTACCGCTGGAAATGCTGCTTTACGTCCCGCCCAAAACTCCATCCGCTGTTCGTCACTCTCTGAAACTTTAACCGTGGACGCCCCATTCCGTTTAGCGGTTTTAACAACACGCTCTATAAGTTCGCCAACCTCTTTCTCAGGTCCATCCAGTTCAATAATTAGCAAACCTCCCGCATCNCGGGGATAGCCAGCTTGCACAAAATCTTCCGCCGCGTTGATAGCGGGATTATCCATCATTTCCATGCCGGCCGGAATAATACCTGCACCAATTACTCCGGCCACGCAGTTACCGGCGGCTTCAGCAGACGGAAACCCTACCAACACCGCACGCGCAGTTTCAGGCTTCCGTAATAACCGGACAGTCACTTCGGTCACAACACCGAGCAAACCTTCCGAGCCCGTTATTACGCCCAACAAATCATACCCATCGGAGTCCAGATGCTTACCGCCGAGACGGACAATTTCACCATCCATCAAGACGACTTCAAGGCCTAGTACATTGTTGGTGGTTAGCCCGTACTTCAAGCAGTGCACGCCACCGGAATTCTCAGCAATGTTGCCGCCGATAGAGCAGGCGATCTGACTCGATGGATCCGGTGCATAATAGAATTGGTCCTTCGCTACCGCATCCGAGATAGCGAGATTAGTTACACCAGGCTGCACAACTGCGCACCGATTGTCATAATCAATCTCGAGAATTTTCTTGAATTTTGATAAGCCTAGCAACACGGCATCCGCCAATGGCATTGCTCCGCCAGAAAGCGAGGTGCCGGACCCACGCGGCACGATTTTTACATGGTTTTCTCTGCAATACCGTAATATTCGAGAAACTTGGCATGTGTCTTCCGGCAAGACAACAATCAGGGGTAATTGCCGATAAGCAGTTAGTCCATCGGATTCATATGCGCGTAACTCATCCTGATCAACGATAACTCCTTCTCCGGGAACGATTTCGCGCAAGGCCGCGATAATCTCATCGCGGCGGCGAATAACATCGATATCCGGTTTCGGCATCTGCATGATCAGTTTTACTCCAGCCATAAAGGGGCCGAGCTAATATATAGAGCGGCAGTCCAGTTTTAGACTCAGTTTATATGGTTTTAAACAGAAAAACGCTGCGCGACTGAGCACAGCGCTGGGGGCTAACGTCGGCCTACCAATTAGCCTTGACGTGCTTTAAATCGCGGATTTGTCTTATTAATCACGTACACTCGACCACGACGGCGCACCACCCGACAGTTTTTATGCCGCTTTTTCATCGATTTTAAAGAGTTAACGACTTTCATCGCACAATTCCTCTTATCTTCTCATCGCCCTTTTCAAGCCTACTTACCCAGTCGGCGGCGGACATTAATCGCGCGATNGATCGGTGTCAATGGCACAAATCCNGCCTATCGCCTCAGTAGGATACCAATATCCTAGTTCAGTACCTTTCAAGCTTACTCCTTACAGCATTTAACAAACCCTAATTCAACTCTCTCACGTGTGCGATCGAGTTAGCCCACCTTATAAACCATGACATCACCAGACTGAGGGCACATAGGTTTTTTTATTTACGCCACCATTATTTTCTTCATTTTCAATTACTCTACTAATGCTCGAAACGACATCCGACGGTAAGCAGGCTAATAAATTCTCTAAGGGTGTGACGAAAAGCTCTTACTCAAGACAAGGTTTATACAATTCCCTTGCTTTTTAAATCGGCAATCTCGCTTTCTGAAAGCGATAAAGTCTCCTGTAAAACTTCCGCGGTATGTTGACCCAACATCGGGGGTGGGCGGCGATAACTCACCGGGGTACCGGAGAGTTTTAGCGGACTGGCAATTAATTTGGTTGGCTTCCCCCCAGTTGCTGGATGATCCATTTCCAAGATCATATCCCGGGCTAAAACTTGCGGGTCGCTAAAAACGTCCGATAGGTTATTGATTGGCCCGCAGCCAATCTTGTTCTTTTCTAAATTCTCGAGCCACCATGCAGACGGTTTTTTTCGAGTAATTTCATTTAGGACTTGGGTAGTAAATTCACGATTTTTTACACGCTCTATATTGGTCTTAAACCGCTCATCCTCCAGCAATTCGGCACAGTCTGCCATTTCGCAGAATCTATGGAAAGTATCGTCATTGCCAACGGAAAGCACTATGTAGCCATCGGACGTAGGCATTACCTGATAAGGCAGTATATTAGGATGATTATTGCCAAGCCGCTCTTGATTTACGCCAGTTGCTAAGAAATTCATGCCCTGGTTTGCAAGCCAAGCCACATGCGCATCTAGCATACTGATATCGATATATTGACCTTCGCCGGTCAGTTGCTTATGACGCACCGCAGCTAGGATGCCAACACAGGCGTACATACCGGCCATCAAATCAGCAATCGACACACCGACCTTCATCGGCTCACCCTCAGGCTCGCCAGTCAGACTCATCACGCCCCCCATGGCCTGAATGAGCGCATCATAACCAGGGCGCTCTGCATAGGGTCCAGTCTGCCCAAAACCCGTAATCGAACAAAAAATCAAACCTGGGAATTCTTCCTTTATCTGATCGAAGCCAAGACCGTACTTTGCCAAGGTTCCTGTTTTAAAATTTTCCGCAAGAATATCGCAATCCGCAAGCAAACGTTTTGCCAGCGCCTGTCCTTCCGGTTTTGCCAAATTTAATGTGACTGATCGCTTATTTCTATTGGTGCCGGCAAAATAAGCGCTTTCGCTGCTATCTGTGCCATTTTTACTAGGCAAAAATGGCGGTGCAAAATTTCTAGTATCGTCGCCGACCTTTGGACGTTCAATTTTAATGACTTCAGCACCTAAATCGCCGAGAATTTGAGTGCAACTAGGCCCGGCGAGAATACGTGTTAAATCGAAAACTTTGAGACCATTTAACGGACCGCTCATGATCGTAATCCTTATGAATATTANCGCGTACCTAGTATATAACNGCGCACCGCCCTTCTACAGCAACGACGCGCACTTTAACAAGGTTAAGGTAAATACNATCACATGAACGCGATATTCTTTTCCATAGTTGTAATTGCCTTTGGGGTGGCGGCATATCGCCAATTGACAGAATCCATTTCCGCAAGCGCACCAACTGCAATGGATGTGCTCGGGACTGGCATTATTGAAGCTGCTAAGGGGTCNGTTACTCTTGCGCTTGGTTTGATTGGTGTGATGGCCCTTTTCCTTGGCTTGATGAAGGTTGCCGAAGCAGGCGGCCTCCTGACCATCATCGCCAAACTGTTACGCCCAATCATGATTAGGCTGTTCCCCGATGTCCCTGATGGTCATCCGGCCATGGGTGCCATTATCATGAACCTATCGGCAAATATTATGGGACTGGGCAATGCCGCGACCCCTTTCGGCATCCGTGCCATGCAAGAGTTAGATAAACTAAACAACCATAAAGGCACCGCCAGCGACTCAATGGTACTATTCCTGGCGATCAACACCTCCAGCATTACGCTGCTGCCCACTGGCGTGATAGCGCTGCGGGCAGCCGCTGGATCCAGCGATCCAGCCGGTATCGTTCCGACAACACTCTTTGCAACACTATGTTCCACATTCATTGCCATTCTTGCAGCAAAATATTTCGCTCGGCTTTGGCGAATGCCAAATACACCTGAATCTACCTCTCTGAGCTCGAGAGCTATTAGCGATATCGCCCCAAATGACACATCAATAATTGATGTAATTCCGGACACCGTCAAAGATGCTGAAACCGCAGCAACCGGCAGTGGCACTTATCCATTTTGGGCAACGCTGCTCACCTTAGGTGTCGTTATCACTATGATTCCACTTACCATATTTTACGGCAAGACCATCTCGCCTTGGATTATTCCTTGCTTAATGCTGGCGCTTCTTGCCTTTGGCTATTTCCGTGGCGTNCCGGTTTACGAGGTGTTCGTCGACGGCGCAAAGGACGGCTTCCAGGTGGCTATTCGCATCATTCCCTATTTGGTAGCAATTCTCGTTGCAATCGGTATGTTCCGCGCTAGCGGCGCGATGGAAATACTGATCCAGCCGTTGGGAGTGCTCACCGGCCAAATCGGATTACCCGCCGATGCCTTACCAATGGCAATATTAAGACCTTTGTCTGGCTCAGGTGCATATGGCGTCCTAGCATCAACCATTCAAAATCCGGCCATCGGGCCCGATAGCTACACAGGGTATCTCGTCAGCACTTTGCAGGGATCAACCGAAACTACCTTCTACGTCCTCGCCGTATATTTCGGCGCTGTTCAAATCCGCCGCGTGCGACACGCTTTGGCCGCAGGGCTAACCGCAGATATTGCAGGTGCCGCCGCCGCCATATTCATCTGCTCGCTTCTTTACGGTCATCTCGCATAAAATTCTTAATCGACTTGTTGTGAATCGGCCGAAGATTAATAAGTGGCGTTAAGGACAGAATTTTTCGCGCTATTCCATAATAGAGGAAACCGCTTGCTATGGTTGTCCTTGAAAAGGGCATAAATAAAGTCAGTTGCAAAACTAACAGGGCAATGAACAAAATTAGGCTCTAAACTCTGCACCCTGACTGTTTGCAAAGTGTGATAACGGATTTGTCATGCCAGCATCTGTTAGAACGTAACCNCGGAGAGCCTCTTAAAGCTTTCTGAGAAAATTTAATGCATAATTTAGTTGATCGTCGCTATCTTTTTTATCAGTCATTGGAACGACAAAATTCGGCGATATCCCGCCATCAACTGAATCGCCCAAGGGCGTCAAGTATATCGCCGTAGTCAATTTCAACCGATCATCAGCAGTTAACGGCAGAAGCGTTTGAACCGACCCTTTTCCAAATGATCGCGTGCCAATCAAAGTTGCTCGGCGATGATCCTTAAGTNCCCCAGCCACGATCTCCGCCGCCGAAGCAGATCCCTTGTCAATTAACACCGCGATCGGTGCACCGCCGGATGCGTCACCTGTCGTTGCCTGATAGTGACGCTCATGCAAACGGTCCTTTGTGGAAACTACACGTCCACCATTCATGAATATATCGGCAACCTCGATAGACTGATCAAACAAGCCACCCGGATTACTTCTCAAGTCTAAAACGTAGCCTTTAAGCTTTGACCCAAGGCTAGCCTTAATGACCTTTACAGCGCGCGCTACTTCTTCCGAAGTTCTCTCGGAAAACCGGCTAAGTCGGATATACCCGATATCTTCTTCCATTCGAAAACGGACTGATGCAACTTTTATTACAGCGCGTTGGATAGGTAAATCGAAATGAGACTTATTTGATCGACGCAAAGTCAAGGTCACATAGCTACCAGGTCGACCCCGCAATATCAAAACTGCATCGCGCAGTAGCATCTTCTCAAACGACGTCCCATTAGCGCTCAGGATATGATCACCAGGCAAAACGCCCGCCTTCGCCGCCGGCGTGCCATCAATCGGCGATATCACTTCGATATAACCTTTCCCTTTTCGGACCTGGATACCGATCCCCCCAAATTCGCCACTTGTCTGTTCACGAAGAGCCTTCCAATGAGCTTTATCGAGATAACTGCTATAAGGGTCTAAGGAGGAAAGCATCCCGTTAATGGCAGCTTCCACCAAATTGCGCGTGCCGACATTCACTGGGTCCGGGTGCGTGCGCCGCATTCCTTCAGCTGCAGCCGCTAATAGGGTCCGCTCATCAGTTTCGCGCACATAGTGTGCACGAACACGATCATATACGCTGGCAAAAAGCGTCCGATCCGAGCTACTTAACCCATTTTCCGGTAACGCCGACTCGGTGGGTGCTTTGCTTTGGCGGTAATGAGTGATATCTGTCGCCAACCATCTGGCCGCAGCATTGCTCTCCTGACGAACGGCAGACGAGCCGATAATACATCCAAATAGTGAGGCACTAAGACCTAAGACTGCAAGAACATGCACGAATGTGATTGGCTTCATATAGACCTTCTCTCAATCTGCATTTGACTTTATATCCATACGTTTTTCTAAGCTAGTTTCATTGCATATGCTCAAAGTAAACCTAAATTCTTGATCCAGACCAACAAAGAGGATAAGGGTCCGCCGCCAATGCAACATTGAAAGCAAATAATATGCACGCGACACTCAAAGCCGCACTTAAGACAACACTCCTAACTATCATCTCATGCCTTATCGCTTTAGAAGTATTCGGGGCTATCGCAATGCGCCTTTTTGATCTCCCCGCTAATTTACCTAACTACAAGATACCGATTTTCAAGCCTTTTTGGTCCGATATAAATCCGATTTGGGGTGTTTGGCATGAACCCCTTTCCCGCTACGACCATGTTCGGAAATGCTATCAGACGATTTATACCGCAAATTCCCACGGCATGCGCGATCGAGAGCGCACCATTAAGAGCGACAAAAAGCGTATCGTCGTATTAGGTGATTCTTTTACGGAAGGCTTCGGCCTAAAACGTCATGAACGCTGGACGGACCAGTTGGAAGAAAAAACACAAATACCTCATTTNAATTTTGGCAATGCGGGGATATTTGGGCCGACGCAATATTCACTATTGTATGAGAATTTGGTTAAAAAATTCGACCATGAGGGCGTAATTATTGGTCTATTCCCAGGAAATGATTTTCTCGACGATAGCATCCAATTTGGACAGGCGGCGTTTGGGCATCGGTATCGTCCTTATTACGTCAAAAAAAACGGTGCTTATGAATTAATCTACTTTAACAAGGATGAGCTTGGTGACGCCCCAGAGCGACAAAAAAAGAAATCACTGTCGCGGGGTATTCGACAAGTTTTTCGAAATTTCACACACTCAGTCAACGTCGTGGAATATACTGTCGGATTAATCCGTCAGTGGACCGGAGCCAAAATCCATGGACGCAAATTCATTTTCGACTATTCAGGTTATGTGGATTACACAGATGCAGATTGGCATCGCTTTTCCTATGTTTTTTCGCGTATCAGGAAGGCAGCTGGGACCAAGCCAATACTAATCGTCGTTATCCCTCGCCCAGGTGACTTTCTCTATTTAAAACAGGGCAAACACTTCAAGTTACAACAGGACCTAAAGTCATTAATCGCCAAACACCCCAATTCATATATGCTTGATCTNCTTCCCGTTTTCGCAAAAGCGAAGGATTGGAAAATTCACTATCAGATTTGTGATGGGCATTGGACGCCACTAGCTAATATCATAGCAGCCGATAAAATTCGGAATCATCCATTTTATAACGCGTTTTGACCCACATGCTTGGTTAGGGCATAGCGCTTTGCCATAAAGATGGTTTATGGTGACGTTGCCAAGATGGAAATGCAGAAATTTTTGGGAGGGTGAGGCCATGAATGGTGGTGAAGTAGTTGTGAACGTTATGTTGTCGCGCGGTGTAGACACAGTATTTTTTGTACCTGGCGGCACAAATACGACAATTATGGAATCCTTAAGCCGCAATCAAAATAAAATTCAGGCTATTCCAACGCGCTTAGAATCATCTGCAGCCTTTGCTTGCGACACCTATTCAAAATTCAAAAAAAAACCCGCCTGCATGTTGGCTAGCCGTGCGCCCGGCGCATGTAATGCTACTGTCGGCATCCATAATGCCATGCAGGGGTCCCGCCCCTTGGTATTCTTTATCTCCAACATCCCAAAGCCGCAACAAGGCCGCGAAGCATTTCAGGAAATCAACTACCACCTAATGTATAAGCCCATTGCCAAAGCAGTCTTTGACGTACACTCATTCAATGAGCTTGCCGATGTCACGGCCCGCGCGCTCGACCTTTCCGTTAGCGGCCGCCCAGGTCCGGTGGTTGTCGCCGTATCCAANGATATTTTGGATGGCCCCGAAGGAGAGCCGCTAATACCCCACGTACCGGCGGCGGTCCGTGTCGGCGCTGACGCGGATGCCATCGCCGATGCTGTTGCGATGATTAATGCGGCTAAACACCCCATCGTCATTTCCGGTGAAATGGTCAGCTGGGAATCTGCGTTTGAAGAACTCAAGGACTTTGCTGATGCTAGTGGCGTCGGCGTGCTCACAGCTTATCGCCAACAAGATACATTTCCAAGCGACCATCCGGCAAATTATGGCCATCTCTCCATTAACCGGTTGCCATTTCAGAATGAAGCTTTGGAAGATTGCGACCTGCTAATTTCGGTGGGTTGCCGCTTAGACAGCGTATCGGTTGATGATTACAAAATGATACGGCCGGAGCAAAAATTAATCATGATTTATCCAGAACCATCCGAATTCTCTCAATATCAGTCAGATGTCGCAATTGGTTCAAATGTTATACCGGCTTTGAAAGCTATTACGGAAAAACTTGCCCCCCCTTCCAAAGAACGGCTTGCTTGGCGTGACAAAATCCACGGGGCAGAGGTCGACTTCGCAAAACCCGGGGAGATCGAAATCCAAGGTGATGTGGATATGGCGCAGGTGATCCAAGAATTTATAAAGCAAGTACCAGAAGACAGCATCAACATTTGCGATGCAGGCACTTTCGGACGCTGGATGGGGCGGTACTATCGCTTTAACCAGCCAGACATTGAGTCCTCGCCGGTCTCAGGCTCTATGGGCTACGGAGTTCCNGGCGGTATTGGTGCTCAAATCGCTAAACCTGATTCAATCGTATTCGTCTGGGTTGGTGATGGCGGCTTTACCATGACTGGTCATGAATGTGCTGCAATCATGCAGGCCAAACTTCCTATAAAGGTAATCGTCTGCGATAATAGCGCGTGGGGCTCTATTTTGACCCATCAGCAAAAACGGTTTGGCGCGGATTTTAATTACGGCACTATGCTCGACAGTCCCGACTTCGCTAAATTAGGCGAGGGTTACGGTATGGCAAGCTTCAAGGTTGAGAAAACAGACCAGTTTGCCGACGCACTCGCCGGGGCCATGGCCCATGACGGTGCTGCCATGGTACACCTTGTCCTCGATAGCCGTGACGTGTCACCTTATACCGGCAGCGCACGTTAGAACTCATTAACGTGAATCAATTAAATGCGAGCGCTGATGCCTGGAAGGGCATCGGCTTGATGGTGCTCGGTTCAGGCTTAGTTATTGGCTGTGATGCATTATCCAAATTGTTAACAGAGTCTTATCCCGTTGAGCAGGTCCTGGGACTTCGACAACTCATTGCGACCGTACCGCTAGTTATTTTCGCATTATTTTCTGGCGGCATTCGCTGCCTAAAACCGATCAATGTGACAGGCCAACTCATACGCGGCATCCTCTTTTGTATTGCCACCTGGCTTGTGATTCTCAGCCTCAAATATTTGCCCCTACCAACCGTTAATTCCATCGGCTTCAGTGCACCTATCTTAGTTGCGGCGCTCTCTATGGCGTCCCTTAAGGAACAGGTGGGTCTTGCACGCTGGATCGCTATTATACTGGGATTCATTGGTGTTTTGTTGATAGTACGCCCAGGCAGCTCCTCCTTTACATGGGCCCTGTTACTACCGGTGTGCCTTGCTCTATGTAACGGCGTCCGCGACATCTATACACGTAGGCTCACTAGAACAGAGACATCGGTGAATATACTGTTTTGGTCATCTATTGTCGTGCTGCTAGTCAGTTTGCCAAGCGCACCATTGACCTGGAAAGTACTCGACCTGGCCGGGGTCAGNATATTCGTTCTCAGTGGCCTTCTCTTTGCTGCCGCCCATATGACAATGATTGAAGCTTTTCGGTTTGGGCGCGCGGCCGCGATTTCATCTTACCGTTATTCCGCACTTATCTGGTCAGTACTCTTCGCCTATCTCATTTGGGAGCATCTACCCAATATTTTTGTCCTCATTGGCATGGCACTAATCGCAGGTGGTAGTATTTTTATGCTACGCCAGGAGGTACGCCATGGTAGCTGAGAGAAAAGCGGACAATGTACGCGGTATTTGGTTGATGGTGATCGGCTCTGCAGTCCTGGTTACAAATGATGCGGTGACAAAATATCTAACCGAAGGCTTCCCGGTCTGGCAGGTCCTCACGCTACGTCATATCGCCGCTCTATTCGTAATCCTTCTCTATGCCAAATATGTCACCGGCTGGGATGCCTTAAAGATGGGACATTGGCCCTCACAGGTCCTGCGCGGCTTCACGTTCATTGGAACAACCGTACTAGTCACTGTAAGTTTGTCGCTACTGCCGCTTGCTACCTTCACGGCCATTGTCTTCTCTGGACCCTTTTTCGTTGCTGCCCTGTCGGTACCCCTACTAGGAGAATCCGTGGGATGGCGACGTTGGGTCGCGATTAGCATTGGCTTTATTGGTGTTCTGATTATAGTTCGGCCGGGGAGCCAAACATATGAAGCGGCACTCCTTATTCCGGTCATCACTGCGGTATTCTCTGCCCTAAGGGATATAGTCACTCGAAAAATTTCGGAGACAGAGACGTCACTCGGCATTTTGTTTTGGTCCACATTGATCGTCATAGCAGCCAGCCTACTTGCCGCCCCTTGGGGATGGAAGCCCGTCGGCTGGGTGAACGCAGGCTGGTTTGTTTTATGTGGCGTTCTAAATGCGGGCGCACATTTTCTGATTATCGAAGCGCTGCGCTACGGGGCCGCCGCGACAGTATCGCCGTTCCGATATTCAGCCTTACTGTGGTCGGTCATTTTTGGATTTCTGATCTGGGGTCATCTACCCAGCATATGGGTCTATGCCGGGGGCACATTCATTATCGCCAGCGGCGTTTATATGATCCGGCGAGAATCCAAACTAAAAGCGAAAAAAGGTTAATTTAAAAGTTTTTTAAGCCGCCTTCGCTTGTTCTTTCCATTGACGGGTTAAGTCCAGCACGCGGTCTATATCATCATTATTATTGTAAAAATGAATACCAAAACGTAAAACACCGCGGCGAATTGACAGCCTGACGCCATTTGCCCAAAGGTGATCGAACAAGGCGCCCAGCTCACCATTTCCTGCACCCTCATGGTTATTTAAATCCATCTCACCAATCGTTACGAGATGGGTCCGTAATGGGTCGTCCAAATCGCCACAAACAGGCAAGCCAAGCTGATGCATTCCAGACGCCAAACGGCGTGCTAAGTTACAATTGCGCTCTTCAATGGCATCGGGGCCAAGCTCTAGCATAAGATCTAACGCCGGTTCCGTAGCAGCGGCTCCGGGAAAATTGTAATTACCCACTTCAAAGCGCAGTGCACCGGGCATGAAATCAAATGCTTGATCGCCGGTCGCCGCTTCATGGGTATCTTCCCCTAGATTGACGCCAAACCGCGCCAACCTCTCCGGCCGCAATCCATCCGCAGCCTCCTTACGGCAATATAAAAATCCCATGCCATAAAGGCTTTGAAGTCCCTTTTGCGTAGACACAGCCATTGCATCGACCTGCAATTCCTCCACGTCCGTTTTCAATGTACCGCAGGATTGCACACCATCGACCAACAAAAATACGTCGCGTTCACGACACGCCTTCCCTAGCTTTGGCACGTCTGTACGAAAACCAGGCGAGAAAGTAACGGTGGAACAGGTAACTATCTTAGTACGTTCATCCATGGCCAAAATCATGGCGTCCACATCAATTTGGCCATCTTTACTGGGCACATCACGCACTTCAATGCCGATCCTATCTCGAATGTTGTACCAAGGATAAATATTATTCGGGTGCTCCAAGTCGGAGGTCAGAACCATATTATCGCCCGGCTCGAATGGCATAGAGCCGGCAATAGAATTGAGGCCATCAGAAACATTTTTTGTAAAGGCAACTTCATCGGGCGCGGCATTAATCAACCTGGCGAACTTACCCCGCACCCGTTCGATCAAATCCATCATTGCAGGCTTATCACCACCTTCATAAATTCGCGCATCAAGCAACTCATCGAGCGCTTTCCGGCTATCAACCGATAGCAGCGAACGGGCCCCACCGTCAAAATAGGCCAGCTTCTCGGTAGCCGGAAATAACTTTCGGACTTCATGGAATTTCTCAGACCTGCTCATGACACTTCCTCACAGAGAATTAATATCACTCAAGCCTAGCAGAAATATAAAGAAAACGGGAGTGTTCTATTCTAGCAAGCGACAACTTTATTATCTGAAAATTTATCTTACCAATCAGACTTAAATATAAACGATACTGCTACTTACTTAAGGCAAAGAGGCTAACGCCTACCCAAGTATAACGGCCTTCATTCGCATCTTGCCCCAAACAGGGTACTAATGCTGTTACTCTTCTATTCGCTCTCTTATTCGCTCTCTAGGGCTATTTCCCTCCAATCTAATCCGCAGCGAATGAACATTGCATCCAAAGTTGCACCCAAAATGCCTAGGCCTATGCTCTCGCAAGCCCACGGTTTTCGCCTAGCACGCGATGCAAAGTGAAATTGCGATAAGATCTATTGCAGAGTTCTGCCATAGGCGGAGTCTGTGCTATTGTTTCATCTGCATCTTCCCACGGAACCGCTCCGCACCATTCGGACTCACAAACTTTAGGGGAGGCATTCGGTCTGAAATGAAATAGCACAAAGTACGAACGATACGATTACTCCAATAGCTTGGTTATACCCAAGAGGGCCATATGGTATTATTTTATTTCTATCTTCTGCACCGCACAATGCCGTTCCAACGCGACAACCAGCGGATCAGCATTGCTTATGACTTGAAACCTACTGATTAAATATGAGGATAAAATGGCTTTCGAGAACAAAATCAAAGAGCACAAAGATCGGAAAAAGAAAGCCGAAGCCATGGGAGGCCCAGAGAAACTGAAACGTCGGAAAAATGCCGGTGTTCTTAACGCTTCTGAACGAGTCCAGTATCTTTTCGATAAAAAGACGTTCCGGGAATCTGGACTTTTTGGAACCTCGTATCTTCCAGACATGAAAGAACAAACCCCGCGNGACGGAAAAGTTTGTGGCTTNGGCANAGTCNATGGCCGNAAAGTNGGNGTAGTGGCATACGACTTTACGGTCAANGGNTCNTCCTCNAGCTANACTAACAACAAAAAGATGTCNCATATNAAAGACACCGGGAATAAGCGCGGCCTGCCTGTAGTTTTTTTGGGGGAATCCACCGGCGTTAGGATGCCGGATATCATGGGTGTAGGTATGGGCTTCACCTCAGAAGGCCCGCGTTTTCTTCGGCAACGCAAAGCCCCCTGGGTATCCGCCCAGTTGGGTATGTGTTTCGGTTCCAGTGCCTGGCATGCCGTCTGTTCAGACTTCAATGTAATGCGTAAAGGTTCGGTTATGGCTGTTGCCAGTCCACGAATGGTTTCCAAAGCCGTTGGCCACGAGGTGACCGGTGAGGCACTCGGCGGCTGGCGCGTACATGCAGACCAAACAGGGTTTGCCGATGCGGTAGCTGACACAGATCAAGAAGCCATCGATATTATAAAGAAATTTTTAAGTTATTTACCCAGTCATCAAAACGAGACACCTCCCGTATTTGCCGTGCCAGAGGGCTCTGGTGATACCTGCAAAGATATCCTCAATATGATGCCTGAATCACTCGCCAAAACATACGACGTACGCAAGATCATCCAGACGATCGCCGACACAGATAGCTTTTTCGAAATTAAGGCCCGTTTTGGAAAGTCCATCACTACGGCCCTGGGCCGCATTGATGGACAGTCTGTTGGCTTTATCGCTAACAACCCTCAATTCAAAGGAGGCTGCATGGATGCGCAATCGTGCGAAAAAGTCACTAGTTTTCTTGTACTGTGCGACTCCTACAATATCCCAATGGTCTTCCTCCAAGACCAGCCAGGCTTCCTGATTGGCCCTGGAATCGAGAAAACTGGCATTATTGGCAAGGTAATCAATTGGATGAACGCGATGCTACAGACCACGGTACCCAAAATTTGCATCATTTTACGTAAAAGCTATGGTCGCGGCTTTATAAATATGGGCGCCGGCGGAACCGTTGAAGAGACCGCTGCCTGGTTCACCGCCGAAGTCAGCTTCATGGACCCTCGCGCGGCCGTCTCAATCGTCCATGGAGAAAATATTGACACAGAAGACCCGGAGAAATACGAAAAATACCTAGCTGAAATGGCTCGCGATACATCGGCCTATGGACTGGCATCGGTGTATGGGGTCAAGGAAGTACTCGATCCACGTGAAACTCGCGACTATTTGATCGAAATGTTAGACACACATCGCAACCGCATGGA
Source organism: Rhodospirillaceae bacterium (assembly GCA_002715005.1). Lineage (GTDB taxonomy): Bacteria > Pseudomonadota > Alphaproteobacteria > UBA8366 > UBA8366. The sequence continues at coordinate 88,597 of PAXN01000001.1, read as the reverse complement.
AGGCGGCATCGGACAACATCTACTTCAAGCCTGGCCGACAAGCTACAGTTAGAAAATCTATGCAGCACCTTTATTATATGCCGTAAAAAATATTAAAACTTCTCAGAGTAGTGATTTAACCCCCCCTTCTCTATTAGCCACCAGCCCGCTCTTTTGGCTTAACTCCTTCACGATGGATATGAATCTATAGCATACTGCCCCAACACCTGGGAAAGACCAGCAATCAGAGGACGATTGATCATGAGGCAGTTAAAAATTCCAGCGGCGTTTGTACGCGGCGGTACAAGTAACGGAATCGCGTTTCTAAAGAAGAACCTGCCGCCTGACCGTGAAGACTGGAAAGAAATTTTCCTCGCTGCCATAGGCAGCCCAGATCCGAACCGCCGGCAGCTAAATGGCATGGGCGGAGGTATTTCCTCACTCTCGAAGGTTATGATTGTAGAAAAATCAAAGACTGAAGGTGTGGATATCGACTATACCTTCTGCCAGGTTTCCCCAAAAGATGATTGGGTTGCCTATACCAATATCTGCGGGAACATGGCCTCAGCCGTCGGCCCCTTCGCCGTCGATGAGGGTTTAGTTAAGCCAACGGGAGATGAAGTGTGTCTCCGCGTCCGCAGTACCAATACAGGGGTTCAATTCGATACCAAGTTCGCGATCGATGATGGCCAGGCCGCTGTCGATGGAGACTTCGAATTGCCCGGCGTCTCAGGTACCGGATCGCCCGTGCGAAACGAGTTTCTTGACCCGGGCGGCGCAAACACCGCCTCACTATTACCGTCAGGAAACATCATAGATCAATTAAAACTGCTAAACGGCAAGAAAGTCGATGCCTCCCTTATAGATGCCACGCTTGCCGTCGCCTATGTAACTGCGGAAGATATCGGCATCACGGGCAAGGAGTTGCCCGCCCAAGTGGACGACGACCCGCACCTCATGGAACAATTGGAATATCTCCGATGTCAGGCCGGTGTTTTGATGGGTCTGGGAGATAGCCTTGATTATATTCGAGATGATTCTGCAGTCGTGCCAAAAATTTGTTTTGTCACACCGCCGCAAAATTCTCCATCACTTTCCGGCGAAATTCTCAAAGCGAGTGACTGCGATTTTACTGCGCGCATGATATCCTCGGGCAATTGCCACAGAGCGCTGCCATCGACCGGTTCAGCCTGTATTGCGGTAGCAGCGCGAATTGAAGGCTCAACGGTGAATCGCGTTGCGCGCAGCACCGATGACCCCTCGTCAGATGTGCGTGTGATGCATCCGTCTGGCATTCTGAGTGTTACCGCTGATGTTGAAAAAACCAATACTGGCTGGCACTGCAATAGTGTTGGCGTATACCGCACACAACGGCGTCTGTTCGACGGATTTGTATATTTACCGGCATCCAAGGTACCAAGCTTGATTGCAGCGCAAAAAAAAGCGAGTAAAACAGCCAAATAAGGAGAGTTTAATTGACTGTAAGTAAAAAGGCGCCCGATTGGGATACCATTCGAAAGCTATTTCCAGCGACTAACGACTTTGTCTATCTCGATGGTGCAAACAAAGGTGCATTGCCAAAATGCGTTGAAGAGGCAACTCAGGATTGGCTGCGGATTGTCTATGAGGAGGCCGGCATTGGAGCTTTTTCTATGGATGAAATTGAGCGCACTCGGAACGCAGTCGCAACAACATTTGGCGCCTCACCTGAATGTATAGCGTTGATCAAAAATACGTCAGAAGGGATCAACATACTCGCACAAGGCATCGGCCTTAAGCCTGGCGAGAATGTCATCCTAAGCCGCGGTGAACATGAAAATAATACCTTTCCCTGGCGGCATTTAGAGAACCGTGGCGTGGAAATTAGATGGGTCGAAGAAGATAAAAATAATATATATCCGCTAGAAGCCTATGAAAAACTTATTGATAGTAATACACGCGTTATCACGGTTGCTTGGGTTACCTATGGCGTCGGATACCGTGCAGACCTTCGAGCCCTTGCTGAATTGTGCCATAGCCGCGACGCACTCTTATTTGTTGATGGCGTGCAAGGCGTGGCGATATTAAATGAACGGATTGATGACCTTGGCGTGGATGCACTAAGTGCAGGCGGCCATAAGGCCATGTTCAGCCTAGCTGGTGCCGGATTTCTCTATGTACGGAAAGAAATCATTTCGCAGATAGACCCACCTTATGCAGCCAAATTCAGCTTTACCTCGAACGACCGTATGAAGGAAAAAGTCAAACTCGCCGCCGATGCACACNGATTTGAATATGGTAATCCAAATTATCTGGGCACCTTTGTGCAACGTCGCGGATGTGAGTTCATAAAAAGTATTGGCCTTAACCATATCGAAGACCGAGTAAAAGAACTCAGCACCTTCTTAATTGAAAGTGCCCTGCAACGGGGTCACAAGATTCGCACACCACGCGATTGGCATCAAAGAGCTGGGATTGTAAGTATGGATATGGGCAAAGACGCCCAAGTCATCGCTGATAGCTTGGCAGAACAAAAAATCCGAGTCAGCTGTAAAGACAGTCATCTCCGTGCGACAGTCCATTTTTACAACAATGAAGATGATATTGTCCGCTACTTAGATATCTTAGGTACGGTCTAATTGGCTTTTAGTTCGCCGTATAGCCACTTAAAAAGATAGGTCACCACGACAGCGCCGGCAATTTGCATCACGATGAAAGCTGGCGCGTGAGCAGCGAGAATACCCGAAAAACTCTCTGTCATTGTACGAGCGATTGTTACCGCCGGATTAGCGAATGAAGTTGAAGAGGTAAACCAATAACCTGCCGAAATATATAAACCCACTGCGTATGGTACAGCGTCCGGCCGAAGTCGGATACAGCCTAAAATTGTCGCCAGCAAACCAAAGGTTGCTACAAATTCAGCTATCCATATCCCAACGCCAGTACGCACCTTTGTGGATGCCATAACTAAATCAGGCATGTCGAACATGACATGCGCAAGTACCGCCCCCGCTATGGCTGCGATGATTTGGACAATTACATAAAACGCCGCTTCTCTGTCAGAAATTTGTTGCTGCAGCCAAAAAGAAAGCGTAACCGCGGGATTGAAGTGTGCCCCCGAAATAGGCCCGAAAATCAAGATCAAAACCATCAGAATGCAACCGGTAGCAAGCGTATTTCCTAAAAGTGCAATAGCGACATTACCACCCGCAAGCAATTCGGCCATGATCCCAGAACCAACAACGGTAGCCAAAAGAAAGACCGTGCCAATCGATTCGGCGACCAGTTTTTTCGCAAATGTAAAGTCCGCCATTAATCTTTTCTTCTGAACTCAATGAGAGTGGACTATAATCAAACGATCTTATCGGACCCATCGACACAACATTTTGCACTTGCTGGAAGAGTCGGCGTGCAGCATTGATCCTCCTGCACCGTACTTGGCGTATCATCCTCACCATCGATCAATGCAGACCGTTTTATCTTCCCCGACCCGTAAACGGCCTCTTCACCAATGCTCAAAAAAGTTTCCCACGGAATCCCTTGAGGGTCCGCCACCCAGGCCTTGTCCGAGCGCGCGTAACAACACACCGTATCTTCTTGCTGGATAACGTTTCGGCCCGCCGCTTCGAGTTTCTGGGCATACTCCTTAAGGTCTTCACCGCCATCCACTTGAACTCCAAGATGATCGACGCCAAAGTCTTGAACCCCGGTCGAAATGGCAAAATTAACGCGCGGGTCATCAAGCATCCATTTTGCGTAATCATCCTTTTTCACACTTGGCTTCGTATCGAACAGTGTAGAATAAAAACCAACAGATTCATCTAAATCTTTAACCCGAACGTGCACGTGTAGGCGTTTCATTTTCATTCTCCTTTGACAGCGCGGCGCACCCAAACACCGGCAATTCAAATAAAAGTGTTGCACAATCTTCTGTCTGCCCCTGGCAACAATCTTCCACCAGAAACTCCAGTAAAGCTCTAAGCCCAGACTGGTCTATAGTGTAAATTATCTGACGACCCTCGCGACGCTTCTTAAGCAGTCCCGCCCGTTCAAGATGTCCCAGATGAAATGATAACGTCGCTGGCACAACCCCAATCCCCCTGGCAATCTCGCCAGCAGGTAAACCACCAGACCCCGCACGCACTAATTTCCTGAAAACAGTAAGACGTGTCTCGTGCGCTAACGCGGCCAGGGCAGAAACAGCATTTATTAATTCCATATTTCGATAATAATAGAACTATGGAATTGGTCAAGAGGAAACAAAACTCGCGAGGAGTATACAATCCAGAAATCCAGGTTAGGGAGTAGTTATTGGAAAGATCCTATAGAATGATCTACATCAACCCTAACAAAGCCGCAGGTTCACAATAAAAAGGCCGCTAAACCACTTTTAAATTACCGGCAGCTGTTCGGCCTCGATTATCGACCAGTTCAAATTCAACTTTCTGATTTTCTTGCAGACCGTCCAACCCAGCCTGCTCTACCGCAGTAACATGGACGAAAACGTCGCTGCCCCCATCGTCAGGGACGATAAAGCCAAAGCCTTTCACTGGGTTAAACCATTTTACAGTTCCAGTCGGCATAAAAGTTCCCCCCCCTCCTAAATCTCTGGCGTCGGCACGCCAATTATCAATATTAACGTTTTTTTACTTTACCTCAGCACGTTACCGGACCTCGTTTCCATTTGGCGTAGATGGTGGGCGCGGTAGGGTTTGAACCTACGACCCCTACGATGTCACCGTAGTGCTCTCCCGCTGAGCTACGCGCCCGCCGAACAAAAGTATTTTGCGAGCGACTGGATTTACCACCAAAATAGAAGTCATGGCAAGACCCACTAAAAGCCTGTGGTCTAAGGGTTACGGTTGCTGTCGGTGAAGATACTAAACCTAGGGATTGGTTGGATTCTTGTCTTATCTATCAAACCATCGGACTGGGTTTTGACACANTACCGAATCCTCAGAAAACTGGCATGGAGCTTGCGTTCTGACAGTGAGGAGAGGATTATGAATAGAATATTCAAGCGTTATTGGCTTTGGGCTTTTGCTGTATTAATCGCATTATTAATTATTGCCGCCCCAATTCGAATTGCCACCGCCTCGGTTGGGATTTCCAACATATTGAAAAATGGTAATCTTTGTAGCCGCGCGATTGCTGCTGAAGAGCGCAGAAGCGGTATTCCTCATAAACTGCTCTATGCGCTGTCAATCAAAGAAACAGGCCGTTGGATCAAGGAAAACCAGGCAAACATTGCCTGGCCCTGGACCGTAAATGCCGGCGGCAAAGGAAATCATTTCAACTCTCGGAGTGATGCCATTCGCCATGTACAGAAACTAAAACAGGCCGGTCAAAACAATATTGATGTGGGTTGCATGCAAATAAACTTGCATTANCACCCTGANGCGTTNNCCACANTNGAAGCTGGTTTCAATCCAAAAACCAATATNGCCTATGCCGCCAAATTCCTAACCGCCCTCAAAGCTAGTCACCATACATGGGAAAAGGCAGTTCGCCACTACCACTCCTCTAATAAAGCTAAGCATCTACCTTACCAGAGGAAGGTTTTTGCGATTTGGAAAGCGGAGTTAAAAAAGAACAACCTGGATTCGTTTATTCTAAAACCAGCCACACCGAGAAATGCGAGTAAAACCGCGCGCTTAGCAGCAATCAAAGTGGAAAGAGCTCATAGAAGCGTTTTAATGGCGTTACAGAAAAAGTTTCCTCACCGGTTCGGCACGCCAAACCGAAGCGGGAAAATGCACACGAACGTGCGCGCAACGCGCTATCTCGCCAACTGGCCACCACGGGATTATGCCGCCCANAGGCGTGCCGAAAACCTAGCAAGATCGTTTGCTTTTTCAAATAGGCGCCGACAAATGCCTAAGAAATTAGCCCCATAGAGCCGCATCGGGCGGCTCAACCCGGCTACCCTCATAGGACAACCCAAATTGGCGATCACGGGCTAATAAAAGGGGGCCATCTATATCCACATAAGTTGCCCCTTGGGCAACCAGATGCGCTGGCGCCATGGCAAGCGACGTCGCTACCATGCAACCTACCATCACCCCAAACCCCAGATCATAGGCTACTCGCTTCATCTTTAAAGCCTCCGTAAGGCCACCGGTCTTATCAAGCTTGATGTTTACGATCTCATAGCGGCCTTTTAATTGCGCCAAATCAGCGCTGCTGTGGCAAGATTCATCAGCGCAGAGGGGAACCGGATGAACTAAGTCCGCTAACACCGCATCCTGTTTCGCANGCAAAGGCTGTTCAATCATCTCAACGCCGAGCGTCCCAAGTTGATCGCTTAAGGGCTCCACCATGTCAGCGGTCCAGCCCTCATTGGCATCGACAATAAGGCGGGCCTTTGGAGCACCTTCTCGTACCGCTGCCACACGCTCGAAATCTCCTTCACCGGTTACTTTCAATTTTAATAATGGTCGGTCGGCATGTTGCTTGGCCGACGCGCCCATCTTTTCCGGTGTATCGAGGCTGAGAGTAAAAGCTGTAATAATATAATCGGGCGGCTGTAGTCCGGCTAATTCCCATACCCGCATACCAGAACGCTTTGCTTCTAAATCCCAGAGGGCGCAATCTAAAGCATTTCGCGCGGCACCGGCCGGCAATAATGTCTGCAAGCAGCCCTGATCCAACCCGCTGGCTAAATCGAGCCCATTCAAAGTAGCCAGCACACCCTCTTGCGTTTCATTATACCGCGGATTGGCCATACACTCGCCATGGCCGATTAATTCACCATCGCTAAGCTCAACTGCAACCAGTTCGGTTTCGGTTCGGCTACCACGCGAAATGGCAAAAACTTCCGCAAGCTGCCATTGTTCAGCGCGCGCTATCAGCTTCATTTCAGTATACGGTCGACAATTGGCGCCACACCGTCTTTCACAGGGTCTAAAGCGGGCAAGCCAGTTTCATCAGCCGCTGCTTTTAGTTCACGCTCCCGATCCGCATTCGAGAGATTCGAGGTGTTAATAGAAACTCCAACAGTCTTCACGCGAGGGTTGGTCAAACGGGCGACCTGTTCACAGGCACGGATTGTGTCTGTCAGACTATGGACCGGGATGGTTGGCGTTCCCCGCATATGAGGACGTCCTGGATCATGGCACATAACCAATAAATCAGGTTGGGAACCATGAATCAATCCTAGTGTTACGCCAGCATAAGATGCGTGATGAATCGAACCTTGCCCCTCAATTAAATCCCAATGGTCAGCGTCATTTTCAGGACAAAGCCACTCGGTGGACCCGGAAATAAAATCAGCTACTACCGCGTCTACAGACACCCCTTCGCCAGCAATAAAAATACCAGTCTGCCCAGTTGCCCTAAAAGTACAGTTAGCACCTCGCGCCCGCATTTCCTTTTCAATGGCTAGAGTGGTAAACATTTTACCGACAGAAGTGTCTGTGCCGACGGTCAGTAGGCGATTGCCACTTCGTTTATGCCCACGCCCTACATCAAAGATTTCGCCGGGATGACGTACATCAAAAAGTCGGCAGCCTTTTTCACGAGCGGCACTTGCCAGTCCTGGCACCGATGCCAGGCTTGCGTGGAGCCCGCTGGCAATGTCAAAACCCGAATCAACCGCCTGCAAAAGCGTCTCGGCCCAAGCCTCGCTGATATACCCACCTTGATTGGCTACGCCGACCACAAGCGTTTTCACGCCCTTTTCAGCTGCCTCTTCCAAACCCATATCGGGCAATCCTATATCTGCATTGCATCCTTTCATCCGGAATTGACCCAAACACCAATTAGGCCGCCAAAAAGCCACACCATTAGCGGTTTTCGCTGCCAGTTGATCGACTGCGTCACCTAAAAACATTAAATAAGGAGGGCTAATCTTCATCTACGCGCTCCTACTTTACGCCGCTGCTTTCCTTTTACGACAGACTTCAGCGCGTCATATATAATCGACATGGCACTATCAATCTGTCCTTTAGGTGTAGTCATCGGAGGCACGAGCCGAATGACGTTTTTCAAATCACGCACGCCACGCACCTGAAATATCAGCCCCTTATCCATGCAATAGTCGAAAACTTTCTGCGTTTCCGCATTTGCCGGCTCTTTGCTCTTACGGTCCTTTACTAACTCAATACCCAGCAATACGCCGCGCCCCCGGATATCTCCGATCAATTCAAATTCTTTCGCCATTTTACGAAAAGCACCCTTGATCATCTTTTCAATCTTAGCAGCCTTCCCCGGCATATCCTCGTCGACAACAATATTCAGACTTTCTTCGCCCGCAGCGCACAATAGTGGATCGGTGGCATGGGAGCGGGTAGCAAAATATCCATTATCAACGGCTTTCTGAGCCACGTCAGATGTACTACAAACTGCAGATATCGGGACACCACCGCCAAAATGTTTTGAAATAGCGATGATATCCGGCTTTATGCCATCTTCATGCTGAAAGCCAAAGAGCTTGCCGGTTTTTCCGAGTCCAGTCTGAGCTTCATCGAAAATTAATAACATGCCGCGCTTGTCGCACTCTTCGCGTACCATTTTGTAAAATCCTTTGGGTGGCACAATAATCCCGCCTGCGCTCAATATCGGCTCACCGATGAAACCCGCCGGCTTTGCGGTAAAATTCGCATCGGCCATTTCAAAACTGGTTTTAAGACATTGAATTTGGCAAGACGGAAATTTTAGGCCTACGGGGCACCGATAACAATAAGGCGTTAACACCGATGAAGTACCAGGTGCAACGGCGCTATGTTTATTGCGACTCCAGTTGAAGGATAAGGAGCGTGTCACATAAGAAGTCGAGCCGTGCAGACCCGCGTGAATGCCGATTATATCGAGCCCACCAGTCGCTTTCCTCGCCAAATCTACCGCGCCTTCTATAGAGTCCGAACCACTAACCAGGAACAAAGATTTTTCTAATGGTTTTGGCAAAAGCTTGCCAAGCTTCTCATGCAATCGAAGCCGAGGCACGTGCAACATGGTATTAGTAGAGTGCATCAGGCTTTTCATGGTCTTATGGATAACTGCGATAATACGCGGATGCTGATGACCTAAAGCCGCCCCCATTTGCCCAGACTGAAAATCAAGATAGTCTTTGCCATTCGTATCGGTTACCAAAGTACCGGAAGATTTTGCTAAAACCGGACGCTTCTCGAGACCACCCATATAGCTGCCGCCCTCAGTTGGAAACATCCAACGTTTTACAATATTCCGCACTTCTTTCTGATTCATGTCACGCGCCCTCCCTAATTTCACGTTAATCGGTCTTTATCCTAGCGGATAAAGATGGGAATGGAAGACAACGAGCTACCAGAAAAGCAGGGTCTAAGGGAGCGGCATTTTACAGCCGCTTGAAACAATAATCACCGCGGGCCTATTTAAGCTTATCGCCCTTCCTTGCACGAATTCTAGTTTACAAAGAACTATGACCTGATGCCTAAAAAAATGCGAAATCTTTTTAAAGGTTTGCTCGCCAACCTCTTTAGCTTGTTACAGCGAGTGCCAGAATGACGCGTCACAATTCATAGCGTGCACTATGAAATTACCGACCGTATTTTACGACCTAACCTCCGCATACGCTCTCGTGCAAACTCTGACTATACCGTGAGCACTAGTTGGCCGCGGGCGCGCCGCAGTTAGAAACATACCAATCATAAGTTTGTTCTAGTCCTTCACGAAGGTCAATCTTTGGCTTCCAGCCAAGATCAAACAGTCGGCTGACATCTAGTACCTTTCGGGGGGTGCCATCAGGACGAGAAGCATCATACTTTAGGTCTCCCGTATACCCCACCACATCAGCAACGGTTTCCGCCAACGTTCTGATGCTTATATCCTCACCACAGCCGACATTTATCAATTCCGGATCATTATAATTGTCCATGAGGAAAAGACATGCATCAGCCAAATCATCTACATGGAGTAACTCCCGCAACGGGTCACCAGAACCCCAGACAGAAAAGTCAGGGGCATCGGTAACCCTCGCCTCATGTGCTTTACGAATAAGCGCCGGAACAACATGACTGGTCTCAAGGTCGAAATTGTCCCCAGGCCCATAAAGATTCGTGGGCATAATCGAAATCGCATTAAATCGGTATTGACGGTGATAAGCTTCGCAAAGTTTGATGCCCGCAATTTTTGCGACCGCATATGCTTCATTAGTCTGCTCCAAGGTGCCGGTTAATAAACTATCCTCAGAAATTGGCTGACGGGCGTACTTGGGGTAGATACAGGACGATCCTAAAAATGCAAACTTTTTGACCCCTTGCTGATACGCCGCATCAATTACATGATTTTGGATAGTAAGATTTTGATACAAAAACTCTGCTGGGTAACTGCTATTGGCGTGAATTCCCCCAACACGAGCCGCCGCCAAATAAACGTAGTCTGGGCGCTCGCTGTGAAAAAACCGATTCACAGAAGCACGGCACATTAGGTCTAAGTCAGCGCGCGCTCGTAAAACGAGATTCGTGAAACCGGCTTTTTTCAGCGCTCGTACTATCGCGCCACCCACCAACCCCAAGTGCCCCGCAACATAAATTCGGGCATTGCGGTCGACCTCAGCCATTCGCCACCCCTTCTTGACCCACTTTATGGCCGGCATCTACAAGTAATTTTTCCCGCTCTGCTTGCTCCATATCATGATCAACCATCATCGCCACTAACCCTTGAAACGAAACCTTAGGCTTCCAGCTTAACTTCTCCGCCGCTTTTGAGGGGTTCCCTAAGAGATGATCCACTTCCGTCGGGCGGAAATAGCGCTGATCGATTTCTACATATTTCTCGAAGTCTAAACCTACATGGATGAACGCAGCCTCAAGAAATTCACGAACTGAATGGGCTTCGCCAGTAGCGACAACGAAGTCATCCGGCTCACTATGCTGAAGCATCTTCCACATGACTTCCACGTAGTCGCCCGCAAAACCCCAGTCCCGCTTGGCATCAAGATTACCGAGAAAAAGTTTATCCTGAAGGCCGAGTTTAATACGGCCAACAGCTCGGGTAATTTTTCGGGTGACGAAAGTTTCCCCGCGCAGCGGACTTTCATGATTGAACAGAATGCCGTTAGCGATGAACATATCATAGGCTTCACGATAATTCCGTGCGAACCAATAGCCAGCAACCTTGCTAATCGCGTAAGGACTCCGTGGCTCAAATGCCGTTGTTTCCAGCTGCGGGGGTGCAGCGCTACCGAACATTTCTGAGGACCCGGCCTGATACAATCTGATGTCAGAATTTGAATTCTTTAGATGGTCACGCACGGCCTCAAATAATCGCAACGTTCCGGTTCCGACTACATCGGCTGTATATTCGGGTTGATCAAACGAAACTTTCACGTGGCTTTGCGCACCCAAATTATAAATCTCATCCGGCTGCACCGCTTCGAGGATACGTCGTAACCCTGTCCCATCTGAGAGATCACCATAATGCAGGAACAAACGCGCATTTGGGTCATGCGGATCACGATATAAATGGTCAATACGTTGCGTATTAAACATGCTAGCACGGCGTATAATGCCATGTACCTCGTAGTCCTTCTTAAGCAAAAATTCGGCGAGGTATGCGCCATCTTGGCCGGTTATGCCGGTAATAAGAGCTTTTTTCATAGAATCTTCCGCACACTTTCCTCTCTGCTAACGACTTACGTTGCCCTGGTCAAGCGACGCTATCACAGACGCTCTAGCGCAACCAACAATCGAAACCCCAACAAACGCGCTAGGAAAGGTTCTAAATGCCGCTCTACAGATAAAAGAGGAGAGATTAGGCTACTTGGAACAATACACCAGTTCTGGAATCCCCCGGTTAAAGGATAGGCGGCAAAGCCAAAAAATTGCCGTGCCGCAACCCTAAGTGAAGGAAATCGCGCCTCGAACTTCTTATGCCGACCCGAACTAGAAAATAACAAGGTCGGCACCGCCTGATTGGAATCAAATGGATCACCGCTGGATTGGGAACACTCCTCATACAACGGGTCAACTCTCATATTAACTGGCTCCGTATGCAGAAATTTATAAACCGGCCAGCTGCCTATCGTGATAGCAGGGTCCAGCATTACCATCCTACCACCTGGTCGCAGAACCCGCGCGACTTCATCAAACAATGCAGCCGGACGCTCAATATGATGCAGGACGTCTAACATCACGATATTACCCAAAGAGGCATCTCCGAACGGTAGCTGCTGTGCGTCGGCTGCTACGTCTAACCACTCGGCCGGCAAAATATCAGCCATGAAGACTTGATCCATATGCTCGCGGATATGGCCAGAGCCAGCACCGATTTCGAGTGTTTGACCATCCGTACAGTGATAAGTAATGCGCCGGTAGTAATCTGCGTAAATTTTACGCAATGCCGGCTTTTTTTGCCAAACCTGGCGATGAGCCGCCAAGCGTGGATCGGCATCCACGCTAAAAAGCCTTCAATTTACGCCAGGCGAAAACTACCATCTTGATCAATTCCCATCCATCTCGGAACCGTGAGATTTGGGTTTCTCCGTAGGTCCGGTCCGCATAACGAATCGGAATCTCGGTAATTTTCATATTAAGTTTCGCCGCACCAAATATCAGGTCGAAATCACCAAAGGGATCAAACTCGCCGAAATAAGATCTATTATCAGCGATACGACGGTAATCGGAACGCCGCATTACTTTTGTACCACATAGCGTATCGGTGAAACGTTGATTCAAAAGATAGGAGAAAATGGCAGCAAACAAGCGATTAGCGATAAGATTCAAAAACCGCATGGCCCCCTGTTCCATTGGGTAAACCAGTCGTGAGCCATTGATAAACTCACCTTTGCCACTAACAATTGCATTATAGAATTTTGGTAACTGCTCGGGGGGCATAGTTAAGTCCGCATCTAAAATCATTAATACGTCCCCGCGCGCCATATCAAAAGCTTTCCAGACCGCATCGCCCTTGCCCCTGCCGTCTTGGGTGGTTACCTTAATATCCCAATCTGGGTAAACCGCTTTGACACGTTCGCACTCCTCTAATGTTCCATCAGTGCTATGGCCTTCAACATAAATCACTTCAATATCATCGGCAAAATGCTCAAGCCTTTGGATAGCAGGTTCAATATTACCTTTTTCGTTACGGCATGGAATGATCACGCTCGCTGATAATCCAGGTTTCTCAGCGCCGCGCAATGGACGTGCTACCACATAGGTCTTCAAACAGAAACGGCGTAATAACGGGAGCGTACCAATAAAACGGTTTACCAAGGTACCTAGGCCTAAAAGGCGCTTTGGCAAAAGTTGACGCCACTCAGTTTTGATCACCTCGAAGTCAGCCAAATGGAGCAGGTTTTCGATATCGGCAGTTGACAGATAATTCACTTCCGGCTGGGGCATTCTAAGCTCCAATTTATCACCAAGGCGCAAAATCGGCTCCCAATAAGGCGAATAATAGGAAATAATAAGTCGTGTGTCGGGTGTACAAACATCATGCAAGAGCGCCAAGGTCGCCTCGCAATCATCCAATAATCCGAACGTGTCAGATAAGACAATAACGTCAAACGGACCACCGAGCTTTTTGGCAAAGCCAGCCTTTTCGATATCAGCCAACGTAAACTTCAAACTGGGGAATTTACCCTTGGCGATCTTAATCATACGGTCGCTAAAATCTACGCCAACGCCCCGGCTCGGATTCAGGCTCGCCAACAGGTCTCCAGTCCCGCATCCCAAATCTAATACGCTTTGGCCCTCTGGAATGAGAAACCGCATATAGTCACGATCCTGCTGGTAATAGAACTCATTCCGCTCAATCCATTTGTCACGGTTTGGCGCAATCCTATCAGCTGCCTCACGGATAATCGTTTTGCGGTCTTTATGATTAACAACTGTCATACTTGACCCTTTTTGGCGTTACTTTCTCGCAACTCAGCAATTTCCGACGCGTCTGCGACGCGATGATCTGGATCTAGAAACCACAAAATACCACCGGGCAGGCCAACCGCAACCAAGCAGAGGCCAAAAGCCACGGAAAGAGCCGCCACCGCGTCAGTGGGCGCACCAAGCAATCCAAACGCTGTCACCATAGCGCTTTCACGCACGCCCCACCCGGCAATGGAAATCGGAATAGTAGCAACCAGCATTACAGACGGCACCATAATCAAACAGTCGACAAAACCTACTTTTAATCCAATATCCATAGCGATCAGATAGACCGCAAATATCATTAACATGTGACCTACCAGCGAATAGCCTAACACTGGGGTTGCAATTCTAATGGTCGTGAGCATTTCACGACCGCCAAGTGATAGGTTCATCATTCCCCGAACCGCCCGCCACCGACCGAGGCTGTCTGGTAAAGATGCAAGTGTCAGCAGCGCAATAATAGCCGATAGACCCAGTAAAGTGATTCCCATGAAAGCCAACAAGGCCTGCTCATTATCGATTCTTTGACGCAATAAAGGCTGAGCAGCTGCGACTAAGAGGATAAGACTAATAAAGCCGGCGACTCTATCAAGCAAAACACCGTTAAAGGCTGCCCCAAACGGAAGACCCAATCGATAAACTCGATAAATTCGTATACCATCGCCGCCAATCGTAGAGGGCAGAGCTTGGTTAAAGAATAATCCTTCGAAATAAATACGGATCGAAATGGCTAGGGCGAGCACTCGGTCAAATAAGCGCATGATGATTCGCCATCGAATACCCGCTAAAACCGACTGAGTAGCAAGTAAAATCAGCGCTAAACCGATTGTATCAAAACTAATCGCAGCGAAATGGCGCTTCATCTCAGACATGTCCACTTTCCGAAGGACAAGCCAAATAAGAACAATAGTGACCGCAGCCTTGATAACAAACAGCAGCCATTTTTTCGGAAAATATTTTGACATTAATTTAAATGGTATTTCTTTGCGCGTCCGCCTCTTATACAGAGCTCCAGGAAAAGACAAACGCTTTTAAGCTATTTATCAGCAATCAAATTGCTTATCCCAGATTTAGGCGAGGATATCTAGTAGCCGACTACCGCCACCTTCACCTATTGGTGCAGTTTCTTCAGAGCTTTGCACAGCCTCCTCAACGATCGTGGCGACTGCAGTTTCCTTCTCAAACTCCAACCGACGAGAAAACGCACTCGCCTCAAGGCGGCTAGATAAATCCGACGCTCCCGAACCCGCAATATCGCTCATAAGCAGCACCCTACAGGGATGTAAACCATTTTTTTGCAACGCTAACGCTTAATGATAGCACAAAGTAACTCCAGCCGCGAATCTTACATCGCCGCTCGCATCCGGCGCAAACCCTGACCTTACTTTATGGCTTTAGGCTCTACCTTTGGCTTTGACTTTTTCTCAACATCCGCCGCCACACGCATTTGAATTATTTTATCCGGATTATCGACACTTCCGTTTTGGTTGCTATCACCTTTTTTGATTCTATGAACTAATTCCATACCTTCTACAACTTTACCCCAAGCCGTATATTGACCATCCAAAAAAGGCGCCGGCGCAAAACATATGAAAAATTGGCTATTAGCGCTATCAGGGCTGCTCGAACGCGCCATCGATAATGTTCCTTCCACATGAAAAGCACTATTGAACTCAGCGGGTAAATCAGGAAGGGAAGAACCGCCCATGCCAGTCCCGGTTGGATCACCGGTTTGCGCCATGAATCCGTCAATAACTCGGTGAAAGACGATACCATCATAAAACTTCTGCCGTGCAAGCGTTTTTATACGCTCCACATGTTTCGGCGCGACGTCGGGCCAGAGCTCGATCACCACGCGTCCATCCTTTAGATCTAGATAAATTGTATTTTCCAACGTCGCCGCCCGTAATGTTAAAGTTTGAAATGCAAAAGCGGCAAATGCGAATAGCAACACCGCTCGATTTCTCCAATGAAATAGTTTCATTTAGTACCATGCTCCGGAAACAAAGTGGCCAATCCCTCGCGGCTTGCCTCTGCAATACCGCGTTCTGTTATTAAACCCGTTACCAATCGTGCCGGGGTAACATCAAATGCGTAATTTGCAACAGCTGTTTCATCCAGCACCATACAAACTTTCTCTACAGTCCCTGACTTGGTACGACCACTGATCCAAGACACTTCTTCCGCAGCTCGCTGTTCAATTGGTATGTCTTTCATACCGTCTTGAGCGCCCCAGTCAATGGTTGGTGATGGCAGCGCGACAAAAAACGGAATATTATTATCCCACGCTGCCAGCGCCTTGAGATAGGTACCTATCTTGTTAGCAACGTCACCATTAGCCGCTGTACGGTCAGTGCCGGTTATACAGATATCAACGTAGCCCCTCTGCATCAAATGACCGCCAGTATTATCCGCGATGACTGTGTAAGGCACGCCGCGCTGATCGAGCTCCCACGCGGTTAAACTGGCCCCCTGATTTCTCGGACGTGTCTCGTCTACCCAAACATGAATATCAAGGCCTTTCTCATACGCCATATAAACCGGGGCTGTTGCGGTACCCCAGCCAACCGCAGCCAAAGCACCGGCATTACAATGTGTCAAAATATTAACGGGCGAACCGGGCGATTTATGCCGGGCGATTTCCTCCAGTAACGGTAATCCAAATTCGCCAATGCGGCGGTTGATACTAATATCTTCCGCTAAAATTTCCGCCGCACGTGTATAAGCAACGTCGCGCCTAACCTTCGTGCTAACTGGCTGAAGCACCGAGTGCAACTCATTGACTGCCCAGGCGAGATTAACAGCTGTGGGTCGGGTCCCAATGAGGGTTGAAGCGGCTTTCCCGAGGTTTTCATCTCCACAATCATAGTGCATAGCGAGCGCCATACCGTAGGCAGCGGTCGCGCCAATCAATGGTGCGCCCCGCACACGCATGGCACAAATCGCTTCTGCAGCGTCACCTAAAGTTTCTAATCGTTTAATCACGTGTTTATGCGGTAGATGTGTTTGATCGAGAATATCGACGGCCCACTGATCATTCGCTAAACCGATTGTTCTGAAGGTGCAATCTGGTGAAATTGGATCAGGCATAAGTACAAATTGGAGCTAGCAAGCAAACTTGTAAAGCGGAGAACTATTATGTGGGTTTAATATCCAATAGTCAGTGCACCTGGCCGCCGCGGATCGGAAAATCCATAATACCCTTTGCCTGTTTGCATAATGGACTGTGTGCTGCCCATAGCATTGCCCACTTTTAACCGATGGCCCAGGCCCACCAGTAATCGCGCCGTGTCGACACTAAGTGTTTCTTCAACGCGCACCGTATCCGGAAGCCATTGGTGATGGACCCGAGGCGCTACAGTCGCCTCCGCAATATTCATATCGTGATCGACAATATTCACTACAAGATGAAGCATATTCGTGATTATTCGGCTTCCGCCGGGGCCACCGGTAGCCAGCCATGGCTTGCCACCCTTGAATAAGATCAGTGGCGTCATGGAACTGAGCGGCCTTTTTAACGGTTCGATAGCATTAGCTGCACCACCAACCAGGCCGAAAGCATTCGGCACACCAGGTTTCGCAGAAAAATCATCCATCTCGTTATTGAGTAGAATTCCCGTGCCATTTGCCACTACCCGGCTCCCATAGCTGAAGTTGAGTGTATAGGTGTTAGTAACAAAATTTCCGAAATGATCGGCCACAGTAAAATGTGTCGTATCGGGACTTTCGTGGGGCCTGGGAATTCCGGGCGCGATATCCACGGATTTAGTTGCATTATTTGGATCAATGCCCTTTCGCCATGTTGCTGAATAATTTTTAGAAATCAGTCCTTCGATAGGCACATTCCAAAACGCCGGATCACCCAAATATTTTGACCGGTCAGCAAAAGCACGGCGCATTGCCTCAATCATAATATGCAAGCTAGCAGCGCTTTGTGGACCCATTCTTCGAATATCATAAGCTTCTATCATGTTAAGCATCTGGATAAGGTGTATGCCGCCAGAACTTGGCGGGGGCATAGAGACCACCTCCACTCCGCGATACCGCCCACGTACAGGTTCGCGCACGACCGGCCGGTAGGCAGCCAAATCTGCAGCGGTAATTAGTCCTCCGTTCTCCAGCATCGATCGCACAATCCGTTTGGCAATTTCACCATTGTAAAATGATGATGCTCCGTGGCGGGCAATTTGACTGAGCGACCATGCCAAATCCTTTTGCACCAAAAGATCACCAGGCCTAACCGGCATGCCACTCCGAAAGAACACCGCACGTGTTGACGCCCACCTTCCAAGAGACTCTTTACGGCGTTCCAACCCGTTCGCCATAAAATCTGTTACAAAAATGCCATTTGCCGCCAAAGCAACGGCTGGCTCAACCAAGACGTGCCAAGGCAGTGTTCCAAATTTTTTATGCACCAACGCGAACCCCGCGACAGTGCCCGGCACCCCAACGGCACTATACCCAGAACGCGATGCTTTTTTATCAACGGAGCCATCAGACCTAATGTACATGTTCTTGGATGCCGCTTGAGGCGCCATTTCTCGGTAATCGATGGCAACAGTTTTTTTACTTGCGGCCATGTGGACCAACATAAAGCCGCCGCCGCCTAAATTGCCCGCCCGCGGCAACGTCACGGCCAGTGCCAGCCCAACAGCAATCGCCGCATCCACAGCATTTCCGCCTTTTTTTAAAATATCACGCCCAATGCGGCTTGCAGTCGCTTCTTGGCTCGCTACCATGCCGTTTGGTGCAAAAACTGGGCGAAAGATATCCTTTCGTGACAATACGGCACTTCGCTCTACCGCCACTGCCGCACTACTGATGAAAACAATAGCAAAGACCGGAGCCACCAACAAAAACCTCAAAATCAAATTTGGCAAATTTCTAGTCATCATACCCCACCATAAGCTCTATCCCGAGCACCGGAGAAGCAAGAAATGTAGACATCTCATACTTTATATGAAAAAAATTAATCCGGCGTTTACTGCAGTGAACCGCTTCAACTAGTGTTCAAATTCGACTATTTTGACCTCTTGCAAATAATGAGCGGACCAAAATTCGTATTCCAAATAGGGAGACCGTCGAACAATGGCTTCAAAACCGCCGAAAATTGATCCAGTAAATGGGGAATTCGCGGCCAAAATTACAGGCGTAAATTTGGCACAACCTCTGGATCCATACATTTTTTCAACTATTCAGAACGCTCTTCATCGATACGGCGTTATTTTCTTCCCAAATCAAAAGCTCGAACCAGCTAACTTATCAAGCTTCACTAAGAATTTTGGCACACCGGATATTCATCATTTAGCCGAGCACACTTTCCCTAAGTATCCGGAGGTCCGTGTGCTTTCCAATGCTAAAAAGAACGGGAAATTAGTTGGTACCTTTAACGGAGGTCATTATTGGCATAGCGATCTCTCGTTTTTATCCGAAACGGGATATGTAACGATCCTTTATGGCATTGACTGTCCACCGGAAGGCGCAGATACGCTATTTGCCGACATGCGTGCGGTACATGACGCGTTACCAGAAAAGACCTTAGCTAAATTGGACGGCCAACAAGCGGTCCATGATAGAAACTATCGTTATTCTGAACTATATCCAGAACGTCCACCGTTAACGCCCGAGCAAATAGCACATGTACCACCAGTCAATCATCCGGCCATCAGAACTCACCCAGATACAGGGCGAAAATCGGTTTTTTTGGTAAAAGAAATGGTGTCAAAGATCGGTGACCTTGATGAAACCGCCTCTCGCGCATTACTGGAGGAGATAGAAACTTTTATGGAAAGCGGCAATTTCACCTATTGCCACAAATGGCAAGCAGGAGATTTGGTCATCTGGGACAATCGCTGCACATTGCACACTGCCACACCCTATGATACGGCAAAATATAGCAGAACTCTGTATCGAACACAGGTAAAAGGCAATGCTCCATTTTACACCGCCTAAATATCCGTGCCCCAACCGAGTAAAAAATTTGAGAGGACGAAAACATGTCTGAAAAATATTCCGCCTATAACGAGGGAAAAATCCAATATGTTTACAAAATGGATGCCCTAGATACCGAGCCGGATAACGAAACAAGTGCTAACATTCAGCTAAAGAAAAGATTATCGGGCAAATCTTCATCATTTGGCGGCGCGCTCTTCGGAGAGAAGGTTATTGTGGGCTATATCCACAAAGCTGCTGGTACCGGCTCTAAGCGTCATACCCATCCAAACGAACAATACAACTTTGTTCTGCAGGGTACTTTGCAATGCGATATCGATGACCAAACTGTAATCTGCCCAGCGGGCCATTGCGTCCATATACCCGCCGGCACAGAACATAGCTGTATGGCGACACCTGAAAAAGATGTGATTTTCTTCGTCGCAAAAGATACCCGCCACGGGATTTCCGGCCCGGCCGTAGATGGCATAGAGGACGGCCCGCGCATTCATCCAGATGCAAAGCCCGGCCAAACCGAGCTTGACGAAAAGCCTATCTAGAGAGGATTACAAATGCCCTATTACCGTTTTGAAAATATGGAGCAACTTCGGACCAACCCGCATTTGTCATCCGGCAAAGGAGCAATCGTAACCGGCACTTTTATGACGCTCCGCAATAATAACAAGGAGGCCGGAACCGGCTCCCAGCTTCACTACCATCCTAATGAACTAATGGTTTACCCAATCTCTGGCAAAATCAATTCCGTTGTTGGCAAAGACCACCGGATTGTGGAAGCTGGTACTTTCGTCCATGTGCCGCCTAATGCCCGCCACTCTATGAAAGCCTGCGAAGACGGTCCGGTCAGCTATCTTTATTGCAAAGACAATACTTGGACGCTGGCTGGCATTGCCGCAGACGAAGCGCCACCGGAGGAAGCGCCCTCCATCGACGATTTGAAAGCAAAACACGATGCAGGCATCTATCCGGGCCAAGAAAAAATGCCTGAAGCATCGGAGGCTATCATAGACGGGCTCAACGATTGCTATTATCCGCTTACGGGAGATTTAGAAGCACCATCTAGTTCCACCCGTTCAGTGAAATTGATCGAAGGTCAACGCATCAATTTCGCGCTGGTCGACTCCCCTGAAGGCTATAAAGAAAACACCGAAAAAACCCTCCATGAGCGTTTTATCTACATCATGACCGGCGGCAGTGATGCCAATATCGACGGTGACGCTAAATCGGTGTCAAGCGGCGACTTGCTGCACGTGCCAAAAGGCGTTCCGTTCGATTTCAAAACCACCTCAGGACCGACACGTTATTGCTATTTCGAATCGACCGAATTTCTAGAGGGCAAAGTTCAAGCTTAATAAAAAGGAAATTACTTACAAAGAAAAAGGGAAAGAAAATGGATTTTAAAGACATTCTTTATGAGGTTAAACGCCCACATGTAGCAACTATCACGCTGAACCGGCCGGAAATTGACAACGCAACAACAGGTGATTCTTTCGTAGAAATCATGACTGCTTTTCATGAAGCAGATTCTGATCCGGCAATTGGCGTCGTCGTCTTGACGGGTGCTGGCAAAACCCATTTCAACGAAGGCGGCCAAGTTAAACAGCATCTGACCAAACGCCCCGGAACGCACCGCACTCATTTCCGAAAATTACTTGGTGCGGCCCAAGCTATTCGCGGCTGCGGTAAGCCGGTAATTGCTGCAGTAAATGGTCGCGCCATCGGCAGTGGCAATCAACTACAAATGCTTTGCGATCTCGCTATTGCGTCAGATAATGCCGTTCTCGGCCAGCACGGCTCTAAACGCGCCGGCGCCCCGATGTTTTGGGGCACAACATTGATGTCGCATTTTGTTGGCGAGCGCAAAGCACGCGAAATCATTTTTCTGTCACGGGAATACTCCGCTCAGGAAGCCCTTGAAATGGGGCTAGTTAATAAAGTCGTTCCCTTTGATAAGCTTTATGAAGAAGTGGACGCTTGGTGCGACGAAGTATTGGAGCAAAGTCCTACTTCACTGCGCATATTAAAAACCTCCATGAACCTAAAAACTGATATGCAATACCCGGCGCTTTTCCACGCTCGCGATATGATAGATCTATTCTCAGATGCGCCCGAACGCATGGAAGGGACCGCATCCTGGGTCGAGGGACGAAAACCAGACTTCAATAAGTTCCGTGCCTAACAAACACAGTAGAAGCGGCACCAGAGCTATTTATTCTGGTGCCGCTGACCTGAGTCTATTGACAGAACACAGTAGAAATTTTGTCTCTGAAAGCAATTCATGGAAACCATCTTTAGCCCTCAAGTCATCGCTTTTCTCCAGGTCGTCGCAATTGATCTCGTACTTTCCGGTGACAATGCCGTCGTAATTGGTCTAGCCGTCGCAGGCCTACCACTCGCGCTGCGCAAAAAAGCGATTATCTTTGGCATCGTCGTAGCCACGATACTTCGCATTATTTTTGCAGCAACAACCGTCTACCTTTTGAAAGTTCCCGGTCTCTTACTTGTCGGCGGACTTCTTCTTGCTTGGGTCTGCTGGAATATGTGGACAGAAATTCGTGGCAGCGGCCAAGAACATGTCGCTTTGACTGATGATGATGACGTGAAAATCGGTATGCGCCGGGCTCTGCGGAATATTATTATCGCCGACGTCTCAATGTCTCTAGACAACGTATTGGCGGTAGCCGGAGCTGCGAGGGACCATATAGAAATTCTTATTTTTGGTTTGGTGCTTTCCATCGCTTTGATGGCGTTCGCCGCAAACTATATCGCTAGGCTCCTGGACACATATCGTTGGATCGCCTATGTGGGCCTTGCCATAATCGTTTGGGTCTCCGCCGATATGATCTACCGGGGTGGTCTGGAAGTGCATGCACTGATCAGCGCCACCTAATAAATAGTAGGCATGACGGTAAAAATTCCAAAAAAGATTGGACATCGTGGCGCTGCTGGACATGCGCCCGAAAATACTCTCGCTGGCATTAGAAAGGCAGCGGACCTCGGCGCATGTTGGGTTGAGTTTGATGTTATGCTTTCGCAGGATGGCATCCCTATTCTAATGCACGACAATACGCTTAACCGCACGACCAACGGCAAAGGCCCAATTTCGGCACAAACATTAAATGTCCTTAGAACACTCGATGCAGGTTCCTGGTTTAACGAACGTTTTGCTGGAGAGCCGATCCCTACTCTTGCAGAGACTCTGCGTCTCGCCGAAATGCTCGGTCTTGGCTGCAATGTGGAAATAAAACCTTCACCGGAGACAAGCGAGGAAACTGCTAAAGCTGTTATAGAGGTAGTTAACTCCTTCCAAAGGCCGTTTTCGATTATAATGTCGAGTTTTTCGGAAACCGTTATTGAAATGCTACATACATATTTATTCGATACGCCACGAGGTCTTCTCGTGAACAAGATTCCTGAAGACTGGCGTTCTAAGCTGCAAAAATGGGATTGTTTCTCGCTCCACTGTAATCACAAACACCTCTCTCAAGAACAAGCCAAGACCATAAAAAGCGCTAATTACCATCTTCTATGCTACACCGTTAACGAGCCCGAAAGTGCCGCCTCATTATTCAACTGGGGTGTAGATGCTATCTTTAGTGATTATCCGGACCGGGTTTAAGCGCCTACTATCGGTTAGTTGGCATAGTAAACTGTGCACCATCTTTAATGCCGCTTGGCCAGCGGGCGGAAATCGTTTTCATCTTAGTGAAAAAATGCACCGACTGAGGTCCGTGCATTTGGCTATCACCGAATTTCGAACGCTTCGATCCACCAAAATGGTGAAACGCCATAGGCACGGGGATAGGCACGTTTACACCGATCATGCCCACATCCACTTTACTGGAGAAAGCGCGTGCCGCATCGCCATCTTGGGTGAATATGGCAACACCGTTGCCATACTCGTGATCATTCACCATCGCGACCGCTTGATCGAAATCACCGGCCCGCGCAACGCTTAAGACAGGTCCAAATATTTCTTGTTTATAAATTTCCATCTCCGTCGTTACTCGATCAAACAAAGAGCCGCCGAGGAAAAATCCTTCCTCATAGCCTTGTAAACTGACACCACGGCCATCGACGACGAGATCCGCACCTTCTTTAGTTCCTTGGGCAATAAAGCCTTCGATGCGGTCCTTAGATTCACCGGTAATCACAGGACCCATATCTGCTTCGGGATCGTTGTAGGGGCCAATTTTGAGCCCCTGAACCCGCGGTTTAAGTCGTTTTATTAATTCATCCGCCGTACCCTCACCCACCGGCACCGCGACCGAGATAGCCATGCAGCGTTCGCCGGCAGAACCATAGCCCGCGCCCATTAGTGCATCCACCGCTTGGTCCATATTAGCGTCCGGCATGACGATCATATGATTCTTTGCTCCGCAAAATGATTGGACACGCTTATTGTGCGCATTACCAGTTTGGTAAACGTATTCCCCAATTTTCGTGGATCCAACAAAGCTGATCGCTGGAACATCTAGATGAGTGAGCAACCCGTCTACCGCTACCTTGTCACCGTTCAGCACGTTCCAAATTCCATCCGGCAGACCTGCTTCAGTCCAAATTTCTGCAAGCATTAATGCCGCTGAAGGGTCCCGCTCAGACGGTTTGTTAATAAACGCATTACCACATGCAACCGCCATCACGCCCATCCAACAAGGCACCATGACGGGAAAATTAAACGGGGTTATGCCACCAACCACCCCGAGAGCCTCACGGACAGAATAGGTATCAATATCACCGCCCACATTTGGCGATAACTCGCCCTTAATCAAATGAGGAATACCACAGGCAAATTCTACCACGTCAATACCACGCTGAATTTCACCCAATGCATCTTCAAAGGTTTTTCCATGTTCCTGACTGATGGCCTCGGCAAGCTTATCCTTTTTCTGCGTCATCACTTCGCGCATCGCGAACATGATTGCGGCGCGCTTTGGCACCGGCGTTGCAGCCCAAGCATGAAAGGCAGCCCGAGAATTCTCAATAACGGCATTCACTTCATCTGCATTTGCCAACGGTACCTGTCCAGAAACATCACCTGTCGCAGGGTTAAATACATTAGCAAATCGACCGCTTCCGCCCTTGACGTGTTTACCGCCGATATAATGGGTAAGTTCTGTCGCCATAATCCATTCCCTTTAACTTCTGGTAGATGCCGAGTTTCGACAATTCAGGTTTTGTGTAGCTTCCTCATGTACTTTGAAGCAAGAGGATTGCCACCATATTACATTTCAGGGTTCTCAAATAAGTTTCGTTCTTCCCGGTCTTCGACCTCAATAACCCAAACATCAGGATCATATCGTCGCTGGCGTTCAATAAAAGCATCCGCCTCTGGCTCCTCCACCCGGCGCCCCTCCAACGCAGGCTGCCAAACCAAAGCACCTCGCTCATTTCGTCCTTGTACTAGAATATCGCACCCCGCTTCCAAGCGGTTTAGCTTTAAAACTACGATACCACTATGGGGGTCACCGCGGTGCAACACACCCACCGGCACGCCCAATGCGGAACATTTAGCAATATGTGCTTTGACCCATACATTTGTTGGCAGAAGAGCGGTCATGACAAACGAAAAAGTCCCTGCCTGCAGCAATCAGACACACTAATGGACAGCATATTTACTGCTATCATTTTCCGAATTGGATGCAGCTAAAGAATAAACGAAGGTTGCAGCGATTCGTGATTTTTTGACGCGAGATCGTTTAGGCCATTCTAATTTTCGCATCGTGGCTTTGGATAACTCAGTTATATACTTTCCAGCCGGCAGAACCCCAGCTTTAAGTTTATTCGTGATATTGCCCACGGTGTCCTCCTTATTTTCTTCTTATTAAAATGATAACACAGCCATAATGTTACAGGTGCAAGAACACTCAGATTCTTCGAACTTAGGGAATTTATTAATATAAATTGATGTATGACGCGGCTTTCTAGAGTGTTTGTTTAGAATTTTAATGACAGTTTACGCCATTGGGGGAAATGAAAAATGAAAATTGGATATATCGGTCTTGGCAATATGGGACGGCCTATTGCCGCCAATTTAGCACGCGCCGGCCATGAGATGATTGTTTTTGATCTAAGCAGGGAAGCCGTAGACGGTTTCATCGAAGAGTTCGACGTACGGCCTGCCAACGGGCTAGAAAGTTTGGCGCAGGCTACCGATATCATCATCACCATTGTGCCCAGCGGCCTAGATGTGCGCAAAATAGTCCTTGGTGAAAAGAACGGAGACGATTGCCTGCTAGCGGGCCTGGATGATAGCAAATTATTTATTGATATGAGTTCTTCTGAGCCAACGGGTACCGTTAATCTAGGAGAAACGCTCAAAGAACACGGTGTCTCTTTCATCGATGCACCCGTCTCAGGCGGTGTAAAGCGTGCTGCAGCTGGCACAATTTCCATAATGGTAGGTGGTGAAAAAGCCTCGATAGAACGTGCCCGGCCGTTATTCCAGGACATAGGGGACGACGTTTTTGAATGTGGTAAGCTTGGTGCCGGTCATGCTCTCAAGGCGCTCAACAATATGCTGTCGGCCTTAAGCGTGTTCGCAACTACGGAAGCGTTGATGATCGGTAAGCGCTTTGGCCTGGACCCTGCGGTCATGATTGACACTATCAATAAATCATCCGGTCGCAGTAATGCTACCGAATTAAAATTTCACCAATTCATTCTGAATAAAGACTATGGGTCAGGCTTCTCAAATGGCCTGATGCTTAAAGATTTAACGATCGCCCAAGATTTGGCGCGCAGCACCGGTCTATCGGCGCCGTGCACAGCACTAGTACGTGATGCGTTTGCGGAAGCCGTCAATCATTATGGGCCCAACTCAGATCATACAGAGGTTGCGCGTATGCTCCAGGAAATGCGAAAGACCGCCATCTAACCGACGGCTACTCTGCCGCTTCCACCAAATCAAGGTCCGCGACAAAATTCGCGGCCTCGAGCGCGGCCATACAGCCCATCCCCGCTGCGGTTACTGCCTGACGGAAGACCTTATCCTTCACGTCGCCCGCAGCAAAAACGCCTGGAATATTAGTCGCGGTGCTATCAGGCGCGGTCAGGATATAGCCCTCACCATCCATATCTACCTTCCCCTTGAACACCTCGGTAGCTGGATCATGACCGATGGCGATAAACACGCCTTGCAGGTCCAGGTCGGTAGTCTCGTCAGTTTTGACATTCTTTATCCGAGCTCCGGTTACTTCCAATGGATCACCGCTTCCTAGGACCTCGTCGAGCTCAGAATCCCACATCACCTCTACTTTTTCATTTTTAAAAAGTCGGTCTTGCAGAATTTTTTCCGCACGAAATTCATCCCGACGGTGGATCACCGTCACTTTGCTCGCATGACTAGTGAGATAAAGCGCTTCTTCAACAGCGGTATTACCGCCACCCACCACCGCCACATCCTGGTCTTTGAAGAAAAACCCATCACAGGTCGCGCATGCTGAAACGCCAAAGCCTTGAAACTTCTCTTCTGATTCTAATCCCAGCCATCGCGCTTGGGCACCTGTGGTAATGATCACCGAATCGCCAGAATATGTATCACCCATATCACCGGTCATTTTGAACGGCGTTTGAGTAAAGTCGACATCATTTATCATATCGTAAATCAATTTCGTGCCGACAGCTTCTGCCTGCTTTTGCATCTGTTCCATCAGCCAAGGGCCTTGGATTACCTCCTCAAAGCCAGGGTAATTTTCTACATCGGTGGTAATAGTCATCTGTCCGCCTTGCTGCATGCCAGTGACAACCACCGGTTGTAAATTCGCCCGGGCAGCATAAATTGCCGCTGTGTAGCCGGCCGGACCGGAACCGATGATTAGAACCTTACTATGATGATGGGCCATACGACCTTCCCTTAAACGTTACTCATCGAATTTAGACGAATACGGGGTAGCGCTTCACAACGCCGCTTTCAAGTACTCAATCCCAATTTAGCGGATCTAAATCTAGGCGAACGGCATATTTCTCCGCTCCTTCCGCCGCTGGGAACCGGGACATGACCAACGGGTCATGTCCGGGTATGATATGTTGAGGAGAATCAGCCAGCGTCTCAATAGTTTGATAGCCCGACAGCATATCCGCGACATTAAAGACCAAGGGGAATGGGTTTACATCGTTCAAATTGGCGAACAAATGTGCCGCATCTGCAGCCAAAACCACCCACCCTCTGGCCGTCCACACACGAACAATCTGGAGCCCATCGGTATGCCCTCCCACATGATGCAGCGTAACACCCGGTGCCATTTCCATCATACCGTCAACAAACTTAACACGGTCGTGGTAGAGCGCACGAATTAGATCTACAACGTAGTCGACAGCAAATATATTTCGGAAAGTCGTATGTTGCATATGACGACCCGTTGCGAATGCCATTTCGCGTTCCTGGACAAAGAACATAGCGTTCGGAAACTGATGCGCATTACCACAATGATCGTAATGCATATGACTAATTACCAACTCTTCCACCGCCGCCGCATCAATACCGATCCCAGCAAGCGCCTCGGCAGGTGTTCGTAGAATTTTTCGCCCACGTTTCTTAGCCTCTTTTTCCTCGAAACCCATATCTATAACAATGACGCGCCCTGTCTCATTGCGCAGTGCCCAAATGAAATAATCCATAGGCATTGGACCGTCATGAGCGTCTGTAAACACGAAATGTTCGTGCTTCATCGCATCCGGCCTTTCCGCATATTTAAGTGCAAAGATTTCCCAAGCAACTGGATCAGTCATGCCTTATGCATCCAGAAAAGGCCGGTCACCGCGGATTGTAGTACGATGCATTCGGCGGCGAGAATTTTTTTCGTCAAAGGGCAGGGCTTTGTGAAGTACGCTCCGATTATCCCATATGATCACATCACCCGGGGTCCAGCGATGCACATATTCGAACCGCGTTTGGCTAGCAAAGTCCATCAATTCCTTAACTAAGGCCCGGCCTTCGTTATAATCTTCTCCCTCAAAATGGCTTACAAAGACGTCCGAAACATAAAGTGCTTTTCGGCGGTTCTCCGGATGGGTACGCACGGCTGGATGACTTACAATGGGCGTCTTTGCCTTTTGCTCATCGGTCAGAGGCGGTCGATCAGTATGGTTGTTTTCAAAGTTCCAAACATAATCATGAACGCCCAGCCGAGCCTCCAACCATTTTTTACGTTCCTCGGGCAGTGCGTCATAGACAGCGAACATACTAGTGAAACACGTTTCACCCTCACCCTCGGGACATTCAAGACAATGAAAAATAGAGCCCAGGCTCGGCTCGTTCATATAAGAAAGGTCAGAATGATAGCGCTTGGAACCGCCAAACGCGCCAATATGCTTGCCATTCTCGATGATGTTAGAAACAACGAATATTTCCGGATGACCGGGCAAACAATAATCGCTGAGCACATGGTCTTCTAGCGGCCCGAAGCGTCGGCTGAACGCGATGTGTTCCTCCGGCGTCCAATTCTGACCACGAAAAACCAACACCCCCCAATCACTTAATGCGCGACGAATACGATCAAAAATCACTTTTCCCATCGACGTCGTCAAGTCAGCTCCAAAAACCTCCGCACCAATGTGATCGGTCAAAGGCATGATAGAAATAGCTTTTTGTTCGGTGGGTTTGGCGATTTTCATTTTTTATTCTCCCTTCGTTGTGCATTCAGGAAAGGCTTATCCCCTTTCACCGTTGTCCTATGCATAAGTCGCCGTGCATGCTCCTCATCGAATGGCATCGCCTTATGCAGCAAGCATCGATTATCCCAAATCACCAAGTCTCCCGGAGTCCAGCTATGGGTATAACCGAACTCAGGCTGATTCGCGAATTTGATCAACTCATCAAAAATGGACTGGCTTTGCTCCTCCGACATATTGACGAACTGGCGCGCATGAAACTCTGAAACATATAAGGACCTCCGACCACTTACNGGATGCGTACGNACGGCG
Source organism: Rhodospirillaceae bacterium (assembly GCA_002715005.1). GTDB lineage: Bacteria > Pseudomonadota > Alphaproteobacteria > UBA8366 > UBA8366. The sequence goes on along the minus strand of PAXN01000001.1, from coordinate 58,922 downwards.
GGATGTGTCACCGGCGGTGTCTTAGCCCGTTGTTCAGGTGTCATAGGCGAACGGTGTGCATGCTCGCGATCGTGATGCCAGCCGTAATCGAAGATTATTTGCTTATCTTCGAGCCAATCACGTTTTTCCACCGGCAGTGCCTCATAGACCGCACTCATACTAATAAATGACGTCTCACCCTCGCCTTCCGGACATTCCAAACAATAGAACAATGATCCCAGGCTCGGTTCAGCAATATAAGCCAGATCGGTATGAAACTTTTTCGAACCGCCATAGGCCCCAATGTGTCGGCCATTCTTTTGGAGGTTTGATACCACTAAAATTTCAGGATGCTCTTCTAGGCAGTATTGGTTGAGAACATGGCACTCCAATGCGCCGAACCGTTTACTGAAGCCGATTTGGGTCTTAGGCGTTAGTTTTTGGCCAGGAATAACTATCAGAGATTTTTCCACAAATTCTCGGTGGATCTGATCAAACATTGTATCTTTTATCATAGCAGACAAATCGATGCCGTCTATCAAGACCCCGAAGCAGGGCGTCAAGGGTCGCACTTTCAAGCGAGTTTTTTTTTGGCCNCCTATCTGAGCCACAATTGCCTCCGACATTCGTTTGTCGACTACAATTTAGTCTGCTGACGAAATTCGTACTAGCCCCTGAGCAGGTTCTACAATTATTTGGTCACCTGTTTTAATGAACTGCGTAATATCAGTCTCAAATCTGTCCATGAACGGCATTTGNGCAAAGGCCGCACCTTGGGCCATAACGGGGTTAGCATCGTTAAGTAACAACCCGAGAGGCGCTTTTTCTTTTTGTACCATTTCGCGCAGCATCCAGGCCGAAGCCACACCGCCTTTTGCAGCATTAAGCACAAGAATGCGTCCTACATAAATTTCACCGTAGAGCTTGTGGCTTGGACGCGAAACTACCCCTCGGTCACGATCCAGGTCATAGCGCGTGCTGAAGTTATCAGATGCCGACAGCGCAATGCCCTCAACAGCAGGACCTATACCCACGTGACCTTTGATAATAGCCTCACTCATGGCAGCACCCTCCCAGCAATTGCAGANTCGATGCAACGTGGGATCGANGCCGGCGTAGGCTTATAGCCATACCCCTCGCAAATATTTACCATTTTCACTGAATGGGTCATCAAACGCTCCCAACCGTGAGCTTCGCGTATCTCTTTGGCAAATGTAGCAAAGAAGTCATGACCATGGACTACACGCCCACCCGCGTTCTCTATCGTTTCAACAACACCAATGCGTGCACATGCCTCTTTTAGCTCTAACGGCGTATAAACGAGCAATGTAGTATCGGCATGAACCTGCCTTCCCTCAAAAATTTCGGCAATTTGCACCATCTCGGGAATATCCAACTGCGGTGTTGATAACGCGACGATATCGAGTTTTTCACCTACGCCACCCCATTCTGCATAGAAATCGTCCACAATAGCCTTTGAAACCACCTCAGTGTCTATAGACCTGCCACCACATGCGGTTTCCCAATCGGGCGCCTCCGGCGTTATACCAATTACGTGGAACATCGCATTTGAGCCGTAACTCGCCATAGAGAGTGCCATATGATTAAGATCAAGGATCCTGGGCTTTGGGCCGGCAACTTCCAGAACAGGGACAGACCAATAAGAATTTAATTTCCGTCCGATCAAAGCACCGACGATGCCCCAATCAGTAATCGTCTCAGGTGTAAAATCAAGCTTAAAGCCGTGGGTCCCAATTCTTTTATCATCCAAATGAAAACCGTATCGTGGAACACGCCCAGTAAAGAACGCCGCAAGGCTAGACGGGCCCGCTTCAAAATTACAACGAGCGCCGACAATGCCGTTCATATAAATAACCGAAGGCGTACCGCTATAACCGCAGGCCTCTCCAAAGCCGGGTGCGGTTACAGAATGATCATTCACATATGCATGAGACGTCACAATACCAAGCTTACCCAATGCTACCACCGCCTGAGCGCTCTCCGCTATCAAATCCCGGCCGGGCAACAAAAACTTAAACGCATCTGCATCGAATCCACGAAAATCTGCTGTTGCAAAAGACCTTGGGCGGCGTTCCGCCGGCGGCAATTGACTCAAACCTTCAATAAACTCGACACCACTGTCGCCCATAGTCTCTCGGTCGGTACTTAAGTGAATCACGCGAACAGGCACAAAGTCTTCTGCATCAAAAAATGTGCCGACACTCCTCTGATATTCAATCGCCCATTGCGCTGCCTTACCGTGAGCACCCTCTAACATGGCTTGTTCTAAATCATTAAGCTTCATAACTTTGNGATAGCACTTGGTCTCAAACAATCAACCAGTGCTCCTTCCAATGCCTGCCAATCAATTTGGCCGGCTTTATCCGAAACAATTATTTCAACACGGCTATCGCGTTTATAGGCGATCGTCGCGCGGCTCATTTCATCACCAACTTTATTGACCAGCATCCAGTGCCTGCCAGTTCGGAAAACACCTTTCAACCTCTCAATATTATTGATAGCGCCCAGCAATTCGAGTAATTGGCGCCGGTTAAATACATCTTCCGGTGAGAAGATCCATCCGCAAGCTTTATGCTCAAATCCCGTATTTATCGCTCGCACAGGTACACCGGGCTTTAGGACAACATCTTTTTTCGCGCTGTAATGTTGATGCATGTGTGGATCCGCGTGCGCATCCGGGAAAAGCGGCGTACGCATTGGGTCTGCCTCGAGGTCTAATAAGCCTATATCAAATTTGCCCTCAACGGCTGTGCCAATATAACTCTTTGGTGGGAAAAGCTCTGCCGCCCATGCAGTGAAANCGGTTAACTCCTCTGTGCTTGCAAGGTCACATTTATGGGCAATCAGCGCATCAGCCATGTGAATCTGATCTTGGAAAATTTCGGATTCGGCATCATTGAGTTCGTTCAGTCGCCGTGGATCAACGAGACAAACAGTCACCCGCAAATTTATTTGCCCGGCACTCTCAGCTTCACGCAACAATTCTAAAACACCCGCTGGATGTCCAAGTCCCGTAGGCTCTATCAGGAGTCGCGCTGGAGATACTTTTCTAATGAGATCAGTGAGCGCTACCCCCATAGCCATATTGCTCACACAACAAATGCAGCCACCAGGCACCATGCGGATCGGGTTATCATCACTGCTGCATCCATCAATTATAGCCGCCTCATCGATACCTATGTCGCCAAACTCGTTGACAAGCACCGCCCACACCTCGCCCTCAGGCTTACGGGTCAACAAAGACTTAATCGCGGTTGTTTTACCAACCCCAAGAAATCCGGTAATCAAGTTCGTCGGAACGGGCAACATAAGGGATCCTAACTACCGACCAACAGCATAGCCCTGCATGCCGCGAGGGTTTGCTGCCCCTTTCAATATCCCGCCTTCCTTAGAAACTGCACACATGCGNCCTTCCGACCAGTCANCGCCNATATCAAGCACGTGCCCGCGCTTTTTTAAATCCTTTTGCGTCGCTTTAGGAAAACGTCCCTCAATGACCAAACGACCCGGCGACGCCTGACGGGGATAGAAGGAGCTTGGGTGATGTTCGTTNTGAAAAGACGGGGCATCAATAGCTTCCTGCAGGTTNAATCCATGGACTGCATGGCGNAGCAGNAAATTAGTCTGCCATTGATCCTGCTGATCACCACCGGGAGTACCATAGACCATATAAGGATGACCATCCCGATAGGCCATGGAAGGGGTCAACGTTGTCCTAGGTCGACTTCCCGCTCTGAGGCTAGCGGGCATATCATCTTTAAGCCAGAACATCTGCATCCGCGAACCCAAGCAAAAGCCTAGACTCGGAATAACGGGGGAACTTTGCAACCACCCACCAGATGGCGTCACGGCAACCATATTACCTTCATTATCGATTACATCTATGTGGCAGGTGTCCCCTTTAGCGGGACGCCCAACCGTTGGCTCACCAATACCAGCCATATCGGACTTCATCGAACTAAAACCATCAACCGCTGACTGGTACTCAATCGGCATACCATATCCTTCGATCTCGCCAGGCCGAAATTCCAAGGAAGCCTCACCGCCTACCAGCTTCCTGCGTTTGTCATTGTAAGCATCCGATAAAAGTATTTCGATTGGCACCTCGACAAAGTCGGGATCACCATAATAAGTCTCCCGATCTGCGAAAGCCAACTTGGCGCACTCAGTAATTGTATGGACGAATTCGCCGCTGACCGTATCCATATTTTCAATGCCAAACCCTTTCAACAAGGCGAGCTGCTGCAACTGCACCGGCCCTTGGCTCCATGCGCCACATTTAAAGATCGTATAGCCATTAAATTTGTAGGACAAAGGCTCGTCGTAGGACGCCCGCCAATTTGCCATATCATCTCCGTTCAGAACGCCCTTATGTGGTGTTCCGGAAACATCCATTACTTCATTTTCACGACAGAAATTATCAATCGCTTCTGCCACAAAACCATTACCCCAAGCATTCCTGGCCGCTTCTATTTGCTCCTGACGATCAACGCCCGCAGCTTTCGCCTCGCTGACAAGGCGTTTCCACGTTGAGGCAACACCTTTGTTACCCAAAAGACTGCCCGGCTTAGGAACATCTCCATTTGGCATATAAACCGGCACCGAAGTCGGCCAGTGATCACGAAACAAATCGGCCACGCCCGCTATGGTATTACAGATATTTGGTACAATTGGAGCACCATTTTCCGCATAGAAAATTGCGTTTTCTAGTACCGTTTCCAAATCGAGCTTACCATAATCGCGCAACATCAATAGATAGCCATCCACTGCACCAGGTATAGCCGTCGCTAACAAACCTGTACCCGGCGCAAGATCTAGGCCTAACTCGTCACGATAATGCGCCATAGTGGCACCTGCAGGTGCCGTCCCTTGGCCACACAGCACACGCGGCTTATCTTCACCAGCAATGTGAAGAATGGCTGGCATATCACCGCCGGGGCCGTTTAAATGTGGCTCGGCAATATGCAGCACGAACCCCGCACAAACAGCCGCGTCAAATGCATTCCCGCCCTTCTCCAACATTGACATAGCAGCTGTCGATGCAAGCCAGTGTGTCGTCGAAACCATACCGAACGTGCCAAGTAGCTCCGGTCGCGTGGTGAACATAGAATTCCCCTTTTATTTTCTTTTGTTATTATCCTGAAACTAACGTGACTTTACCTATGTCAGCGATACGGAACAATGCGCTTTACTGACTAGCGTTAAGAAGCCACACTTGATAGGCAAGTAAGGCGGCGCCTAATCCAAGGCGTGCCAAGATAGGCTAAAACGAGCAGAAAAAGGTGATCGACTCATGGGACAACGGATAGTCATCCCGTACAATAAAGAATTAAAATTTGAGTATGGCGAAGCAGACCAGCTTTCCCCACTCATTCGGCGGGTCATTGCCAACAACCCTGGGCCCTTTACCTTTCACGGCACCGGTACATTTATAATTGGCCAAGGCGAAGTTGCGGTAATTGATCCGGGCCCATTGGACCAAGAACACATCGATGCCATTCTAAGAGCTACCAAAGGCGAAAAAATCACGCATATATTTGTGACACACACGCACCGCGACCATTCACCAAATACAAAACTACTGCAGCCAGTGACCGGCGCTACCACTTTTGGCTATGGTCAACACGGCGTAGACCGTGGGCTAGCAGTCGGCACGGGCACCGGCGACTTTGATTATCAACCGGATATTGAGCTAAAAGATGGCGATATTGTAAAGGGTAATGGCTGGACGCTGGAAGCAGTTCACACTCCAGGGCATGCCTCTAATCACCTTTGCTATGCTCTCAAAGAAGAAAATGTATTGTTTAGCGGCGATCAAGTGATGGGTTGGTCGACNACAGTAGTCTCTGAACCAGACGGCCATATGGGCGATTACATAGGCTCACTCGAGAAACTGCTCTCCCGCAGCGAAGAGCGGTATTGGCCCAATCATGGCACATGTATCGAAGATCCGCAGACCTATGTAGGCGCCCTTGTTGCGCATAGACGAGACCGGGAAAAGCAAATTGAACGTTGCCTCCAGAAAGGTCTTGATAACATAGAAGACCTAGTCTCCGAAATGTACAAAGGCCTGGATCCTCGTCTCCACAACGGTGCTTGCCGAGCAGTGCATTCGCACTTGATTCACATGGTAGAGACTGATCGTGCCGCCTGTAATGGCGCCCCCACACCAGAGGCCCTCTATTCGCTGCCGGGTTGATTCATGAAGACAGACACACCCCGCAGTATTCACTTAAGAGATTACCGCCCACCCGAATTTCTGATTGATAAGGTTTTCCTTGACGTCACACTCGGCGAAGCCTCTACAATTGTAGACACCCGACTGCAGATGCGGCGCAATGCTAACGCGGAGAACCCCGACGCAGCGCTGACTCTGGACGGCGCATTTCTCGAAACATTACGGGTCGCTGTTGACGGAAACACGCTTGATGATAGCACTTTTGCCCTTAGCGAAAATACCCTAAAAATCAAGAACCTGCCCGCTAGTTTCGTTCTCGAAACTAGCGTCCGCATTCACCCGGAGAACAACACTACCCTGGAAGGACTCTATAAATCTGACTCCATCTTCTGTACCCAATGCGAGGCACAAGGTTTTCGGCGTATTACTTGGTATCTCGACAGGCCAGACGTACTAGCGCACTTTAAGACCCGCATTACCGCCGATAAAGCTAAATATCCAGTTTTGCTCTCCAACGGTAACTGTATCAAAAAAGAGGAACGTGCGGATGGCTCTCATACCGCCATCTGGGAAGACCCTTACCCGAAGCCCTGCTACCTTTTCGCCCTTGTGGCTGGCAACTTGGGTTGCCTGGAAGAGAATTTTCAAACGGCGTCAAACCGCGAAGTAAAACTGCAAATTTTCGTCGAACACGGCAAAGAACCTCGCGCGCGTCATGCCATGGATTCTCTAATTAACGCAATGAAGTGGGACGAAGAAAAATTCGGCCTCGAATACGACCTTGACATTTATATGATCGTCGCTGTGAGTGCCTTCAATATGGGGGCGATGGAAAACAAAGGTCTGAACCTGTTTAATGACAAGTACGTGCTCGCNGATGCGGCTACGGCGACCGATACCGATTATGCACTAATTGAAGGAATTATAGCACACGAATATTTCCACAATTGGACTGGCAACCGCGTGACCTGCCGCGACTGGTTTCAACTCAGTCTCAAAGAGGGGCTCACGGTATTTCGAGATCAACAGTTTTCCGCCGATATGCGTTCGGCCGCCGCACAGCGTATCAGTGACGTACGTGCCCTGCGTAGCCGCCAATTCCAGGAAGATAATGGCCCGCTCGCCCACCCCATACGCCCTGAGACCTATATAGAAATCAATAATTTTTACACTGCAACCGTATACGAAAAAGGAGCAGAGGTTATCCGCATGATGCATACGCTATTGGGCGAAGATGGGTTTCGCAAGGGCATGGACCTCTATTTCCAGCGTCATGACGGACAAGCAGTTACCTGCGATGATTTCGTCAGCGCCATGGAAGACGCCAGCGGCATTGATCTNGGCCAATTCAGACTATGGTACTCCCAAGCGGGAACGCCGTCGGTGATCGTGTACGATCAATACGATACTCATAATAATCGCTATACCTTGAACCTTACTCAAGAAACAGAGTCGACACCCGGCCAACCTGATAAAAAGCCGCTACATATTCCAATTACGTTTGGTCTGTTAGACGAGACAGGAAACGACATAGAATCGCCCGAACGCGAGCAAGTGCTGCACCTAACCAAGGCTGAACAGCAGTTCGTCTTCGACAAAGTGCCTAAAAGACCGGTATCTTCTTTACTACGAGGGTTTTCTGCTCCGATCCGACTAGAATGGCTCGACCGAGAGCCGGAAGAACTTGCCTTCTTGATGAGCTACGACAGCGATCCCTTCAACCGTTGGGAGGCCTCTCAATCATTTACCAAACTAATCGTCGCCGATACTTTGGCGAAAGATAAAACGCCTACTTCACTTATAGACCAATTCATTGATGCACTTAAACTGGTACTTAACGACCAAGCCATTGACCCAGCCCTCGCAGGCGACATGCTGGCACTAGCATCAGAATCCGATCTAGCAGAGCAACAAAGAATCATTGATGTTGACGCCATACATACAGCCCGAGACAATCTGTTCAAAGAGATCGCCAGGGGTTTGTCGGAGCCTTTGATCGAGGCCTACGAACGGTGTGCAGTCGCGGAACCTTATAACCACGGCACCGCCCAATCAGCGAAACGACGCCTGCGCAATATAGCTCTCGGTTACATAACCAGCCTTGCCAACGATGAAGCCTACGAACTTGCCAGAGCGCAGTTCGAAGATGCGACGAATATGACAGACAGCATGGGTGCGCTGAGCGCCTTAAATGATTGCGAGACGCAAATGCGTGAAACCGCGCTGGATGATTTTTATTGCCGTTGGAAAGACAACTCACTAGTCATCGACAAGTGGTTTACACTTCAAGCGACATCAGCGCTCCCCAACACATTAAGCAAAGTTAAATCCCTCATGGAGCATCCGTCTTTCTCCATCAAAACACCTAACAGAGTACGGGCCTTGATCGGCGCCTTTTGCAGTGCCAACCAATTGCGGTTTCATGCAAAAGATGGGTCTGGGTATGCTTTCTTGTCCGACCAAGTAGCCCGATTAAACGCCATTAACCCGCAGATCGCCGCACGCCTGCTAGCACCACTATCTCGCTGGCGGCGTTTCGATACAGCCCGTCAGCCACTGATGCAAGCGGCACTCGAACGTATATTAGCAAGGGACGACGTCTCTCGCGACGTTTTTGAAATTGCCTCAAAGACCCTACAAGTCAACTAANTTTCTTTGGCGCAAATTGTTCACGCCGAGATTACTCGGCCGGCGATTAGACGTAACACGACGAGTAACGGTCGGTGTGATATGCGGATACGTACTCAGCGTTCGCGCTATTTTAGCTGTTTGAGGAGACTTCATTATGGCCGACATTTTAAAACCAGACATTTGCGTTATTGGTGGCGGCGCTGGTGGTTTGTCTGTTGCAGCGGCCGCATCACAGATGGGTGCTAAAGTTGTACTAATCGAACGCGGTAAGATGGGGGGAGACTGCCTCAATTATGGCTGCGTGCCCTCAAAGGCTACCATCGCCGCAGCACATACAGCCCATGTAATACGAGAATCGGGAAAATTCGGCTTAAAGGCTGTTGAACCAACAATCGATTTTCAGGACCTCCATGACCATATCCATGGAATCATTGCAGCTATCGCGCCCCACGATTCCGTNGAGCGGTTTGAAGGCCTTGGCGTCACGGTAATCCATGAGGAAGGCCGTTTTACCAGTCCGCGAGAAGTCACTACCGGAAACACGATTATCCAAGCGAAGAGATTTATCATTTCCACTGGCTCTTCCGCCGATGTTCCATCCATCCCAGGTATAGACGCAACACCTTACCTAACTAACAAAACCATCTTCGATCTGACCGAGGCGCCAGATCACCTAATCGTAGTCGGCGGTGGTCCAATNGGTAGCGAGCTGGCGCAAGCCCATCGGCGTCTTGGCGCCAAAGTCACGTTACTGGAAATGTTTAGAGTGCTCGGCAAGGATGACCCGGAGATTGCCGAAGTGGTTAAGACGCGAATGATCAAAGAAGGAATTGACATTCGCGAAGGCCTCAAAATCATCAAAGTATCTCAGGAATCCAAAGGTATTTCGGTCCGGATAGGGACGAATGGAAAAGAAAATGTAATCGGAGGATCTCACCTACTAATCACGGTAGGCCGCAGTCCCAATACGGGCACGCTCGATCTAGAAAAGGCGGGTATAAAATTTGATCGCCGCGGCATTAACGTAGATGCCAGGCTGCGAACCTCTAATAAGCGTGTATTTGCTATCGGCGATGTAACAGGTGGCGTGCAATTCACCCATGCGGCGAGCTACCACGCAGGTATCATCATTCGAAATATTTTGTTTAAGCTCCCCGCAAAAGTGAATTACGACGCGCTCCCATGGGTTACTTACACTGACCCAGAAATCGCACATGTGGGTCAAACCGAACTCCACGCCAAAAAGACACTTCGCAGCGATCTGCGCATACTTCGTTTTGCGTTTGCGGATACCGACCGCGCTCAAGCGGAGCGCTTAACCGACGGCATGATTAAGGTCATCACCGACAAAAAAGGCCGCATACTGGGTTGTTCCATGGCGGGGTCAAGGGCCGGCGAACTTATTCTACCTTGGGCATTAGCGATTTCACAGAAAATGAAAATAAGCGCTATGGCCAGTGTCGTAACTCCCTATCCAACGCTAAGCGAAGTTTCAAAACGCGCTGCCGGCAGCTTCTACACGCCAACACTCTTTAGCGAATGGACCAAGAAGATAGTGCGNTTCCTCTTACGGCTACCGTTCTAGTCTGCTTCGTCTAAAAGTACGACTTCGTGGCCAATCTCTGCACACTCGCCCAGCATAATTGAGGCCGAGCAATATTTTTCAGCGGATAGATTGACCGCACGCTCTACTTTCTCGCGGGATAGGTCTTTTCCGCTTACCAAGTAACGAAGCCGGATTTGCGTGAATATCTTCGGGTCATCGGGTGCGCGTTCTGCTTCCATTTCGAGAACGCAATCTTTCACTTTTTCCCGTGATTTTTCGAGGATATGTACCACATCGAACGCAGTACAGCCGCCCATACCTAGCAATAAAGTTTCCATCGGGCGAATACCGAGATCGCGCCCACCNGANTCTGGTGCNCCGTCCATNACNATTGCATGGCCGCTGCCAGATTCGCCTAAAAAAGTACGCGCCTCAATCCACTTAACCCGTGCTTTCATAGTATCGCTCATCGCTATCGCTCCGCGTTAAAACCGTAAGGAACAGCCCACGTAAGGCCCTCCCAGCTATCGCCCTTGGGGGAATATTCACAGCCCACCCAACCGTCATAGCCCAACTCATCCAATCGACCGAAAAGATACGGCAAATTAACCTCGCCGTGCTGCGGCTCATGCCGCCCTGGCACACTCGAGAATTGCACGTGGCCGATAATATCCAGGTTGATTTCAAGGTGCCTTGCCAGGCCACCTTGCATCACTTGCATGTGGTAGAAGTCGTACTGCATCGCTATGTTAGGCGCACAAACTGCTTCAATAATACGCCGGGTATGTTTTGTGTTGGTATGAAGATAGCTGGGCATATCTTGCGTGTTGAGGGGCTCCAATAAAAGCGTCACCCCCTCTGCCTCTGCAACCGGGGCCACCACCTTTAAATTTTCTACAAAACAATCCTCACAAGCTTCCGACGCAATATCTTCAGGCACCGTTCCCGCCATTACGTGAATGAAGCTGCCGCCAAGTGCAACTGNATAATCGAGTGCCTGGTCAAAGGTTTGACGGAAATCCGCCTCTCTNCCCGGCAACGCTCCGAGACCGCGTTCGTTCTTATCCGGGTTCCCTCCCCGCGTGTTAAGCAATAGAAATTGTAGACCGTTATCATCGAGTAACGCCTTTACTTCGCTTTTCTCGAAGTCATAAGGGCGGAGTATTTCAACGGCCTTGAACCCTGCCTTAGCAGCAGCTGAAAACCGGCATTTCGGCTCTAACTCAGGAAACATATAAGTAAGATTAGCAGCAAATTTCGGCATCTATCCTCCCAACGGTTCTCGCTACTCTAAGACACCGCTGACGGTTTTAAGAGAGCTTTATCTACTATTCGTGTTAGATCTTTATCACTTTTTTGACTCCAACACACCGGACAATCCATGATTGAAGGCAACCTCCAAACCGTAATTGGCGTCGCCACGGCTATGATGTTCGGTGGCTTCTGCAAAGGCGCCTCCGGCATCAGCCTCGCGCTCATTTCGGTTTCTCTGGCAGCAATCTTCGTAGACATTTCAATTGCAGTTGCATTGATGACTGTGCCGGTTTTGATCGCCAACATCTGGCAAGTTGGTAGTAACAAATTCACTAGCGAAGTCTGGAACTTCCATTGGCCGCTCTACCTCGCTATAACTCCCGGCGTCGGCATTGGCGCAAAAGTGCTTACCTCGGTTGATCCGTTTTTGGTCAGCGGCATCGTTGGCATAATAGTTATTAGCTTTGCGATTCTGATTTACACCCAACCGAAATGGAAACTCTCGACCCCAACAGCACGACGCTTTAGCGTTCCTACAGGGTTTATCGGTGGATTAGTTGGTGGCATCTCTGGATTCTTGCCACCCGTGCTGATGTATATGGTAGCATTGAAGTTACCGAAGGAAAAATTTATTGCTGCCATCGGCATTGCTTACCTGACCGGCGTCCTAGCTCTAATGGTGTTCCTCGCTACCTATAATTTCCTTACGTGGCAAATTATTTTATGGTCAGCACTTGCCGCGCTGCCAATGTTTGCCGGACAGTTAGCGGGCCACAAGGCACGGCAACGCATTGCGGAAAAGCCGTTCCNTCTCATGGTATTGATATTGATGCTGCTCAGCGGCGCTAATTTGATCCGCAAAGCGTTCTCTTAAGAGAACTTGTTAAAACGGCCGATCACCCATAATCTGAGTACGATGCATAATTCGGCGTTTGCTATCGTCAAAACTATCACGACGATGCATNGAACAGCGATTATCCCACATCACAACATCACCAATACGCCATTGATGATGCCATGCGTATTTAGGTTGCGAGGCATGAGCCCATAATTCATCCAGCAATGACTCAGACCCCTCCAGAGACATGCCCATAATGTACGCACTGCGCCGACGACCCAAATAGAGTGCTTTTCGCCCGGTCTCTGGATGAGTACGAATAATCGGATGGATAGCGCCGGGACAAGTTGTAACGTCGGTGACGGGCTCTGCCCCCTCACGCAAATAGCCACCACTATTGGTACTACTATCATGCTTAATCTTAAGCCCTTCAATACGTTGACGTATTGAACTAGGGAGATCTTCCAGGGCACNATACATATTACTGAATCCCGTATCGCCGCCCTCGTCCGGCACTTCTAAACTTAAGAGGANACTACCCGTCGGCGGCTTATCTAGATAATTCATATCCGTGTGCCACTGCGCTTCCGCATTACCCAGCGCACCAATAGCTTTGCCATTCTCTTTAACATTAGAGAGCACCAGCACCTCCGAAAATCCGCCGAAGCCGCCTTCTCCATTTTCGTTGGGCGGCGCGATATCTAATTCTCCGAAACGTTTACTGAAGGCCACAAGTTCTCCCGCATCGATCTTTTGATCGCGAAATAGCAAAACGCAATGCTCCATCCAAGCTAATTGAATTTCATCGAATGCTGCATCATCGACTTCGGCTAAATCCGCACCAGACACTTCAGCGCCTATCACGTCGGAGACCGGCTTTATATCGAACATACTCTTTCCACCCTGCTAACTGTACTTTGAGACTTCCACCAGATTACCATCGGGGTCGCGGAAATAAACCGAACTGATCGGCCCAATCGCGCCGGAACGTTCAACTGGACCTACTTCGACCGGCACGCCCTCATTACTTAATTGGCCAAGCACTTCCTCGATGGAAGATTTAGTAATAAGGCAAAAATCCGCACTGCCTATTGAAGGCCTCTGAGCTCGCAAACTGGGTCCAACGCCAACCTTTGGATGCACATTAATTTTCTGGTTACCGAAATAAAGAGCCCTCCGGCCTTCGGCAAATTCTTTTACTTTCATACCGAGAGTGCGTTCGTAGAACTCGCACGTGATGTCTACATCAGCAGCCGTAATCACAAAGTGATCAATATGATCAATTTCCATATCCCAAAAATCCCTATACCTTAAGCGTNTTCAAGGCCCTGACGGCCCCTTGAATAAATTTTCTGGATTGGCTCCCACCAATCACGATTATCCAGGTACCAGCGCACGGTTTCAGTCAATCCTTTCTCGAACTTCCATTTTGCCGACCAGCCTAGTTCCCTCTCTAACTTGCTACCGTCTATTGCATAGCGAAAATCGTGTCCGGGCCTATCGGTAACAAACTCAATCAAATTACGGTGTGGTTTATTCTTTGAATTTAACAGCAGTTGATCTAGTTCCGCACAAATAGCTTCCACCACCTCGAGATTGCGACGTTCATTATCACCGCCGATATTATAAACCTCACCGGGCCTACCTTTAGTCAGCACCGTGTAAAGTGCTTCCGCATGGTCCTCCACATGCAACCAATCGCGCACGTTACTTCCATCTCCATATACTGGTAGCCTATCGCCAGCAATCGCAGCCAAAACCATGGTTGGAATCATTTTTTCCGGAAATTGATACGGCCCGTAATTATTAGAACAATTTGTTACCACCACNGGCAAACCGTATGTGTGGTGCCAAGCTCNNGCAAAATGATCAGCCGCCGCCTTGGANGCTGCATAGGGNGAACTAGGCCTATACTGACTATCTTCCGTAAAAAGGCCCTCACCGCCAAGCGCGCCATAAACCTCGTCGGTCGAAACATGCAGAAAGCGAAATTCTTTTTGCGCTTTAAAGGACAAGCCGCGCCAATAGGCTAACGCCGTATCAAGCATCGTGAAGGTACCGTTAACGTTAGTCTCGACAAANGCAGNTGGGCCGTCAATTGACCGGTCCACGTGGGATTCAGCAGCAAGGTGCATAACCGCTTNAGGGGCATGATCGGCAAACACTCTCTCTACCGCAGCCCGATCGGAAATATCGACCTGTTCAAATGCTAATGCATCCGAATCGGACACTGCCGCGACCGATTCCAACCCTCCTGCATAGGTGAGTTTGTCGAGATTAACCACTGACATACCCAGATCGCCGACCAAGTGCCGCACTACTGCCGAACCAATAAAGCCCGCGCCGCCTGTAACCAAAATTTTCATCCCCTTTACTTCGGATACACTCGCCTTGCGGTCAAGGGTGAAACTATTGCCAATGTGCTATGAAACCGGCAGGATCGCGCCGCCTAATCAAGAACTCAACCACCTATGAAGGGAAGAATTATGCCGACAAACACTATGAACTTACCTGAAGAAACTCCCGTCTGGCGCTCCCTTATGTTTGTTCCGGTAAATGTAAAACGCTTTGTCTCCAAGGCGCATACACGCGGCGCAGATGCGTTACAGCTAGATTTGGAAGATAGTATTGCGACAGCAGACAAGGCAGATGCCCGAAAATTGGTCCAAGAGGCTGCCGCAACCGTGTCGCAAGCGGGTGCAGACGTGGTCGTGCGTATCAATCAACCGCTCCGTTTGGCCATTCCTGACCTTGAAGAAACCATTTCACCACGCGTTCAGGCGGTCGCCGTAACCAAAGTTGACGGCCCAGGCCATTTGCGACTTTTATCGGAAGTTATGGACGAGTTGGAAGCCGAAAGAGGCATGGAGGTCGGCACGACCAAGATGATCGCCATGGTGGAAACCGCAGAAGCATTTTTTCGAATGGAAAATATAGCCAAGGCTAGTTCGCGTGTAATGGCCATGACGCTTGGTAGCGAAGACTTCGCAACCTCACTAGGTGTTTTACCAGAACCGGATGTCATGCTCTTCCCAAAACAGCAGGCCATTATCGCCGCGCGCGCTGCTGGCATCACACCCATGGGAATTATCGGCACTGTCGCCAATTACAATGATGTGGAGGGAATGAGGGAAGTTATCCGCACTTCGCGGCGTTTTGGTTTCCAAGGTGCCGCCTGCGTACATCCCAAGATAGTACCTATCCTGAACCAAGAGTTCCGTCCAACAAAAGAAGAAATCATGAACGCAAGGAAAATTATCTCAGCCTTTGACGAAGCCGTAGCCGCGGGTCGAGCATCTTTGGAAGTAGATGGCAAAATGGTTGATTATCCAGTGGTATACCGGGCACAAAACTTACTAGCTATCGAAGAAGGCATCGCACAGCGCGAAGCGAAAATGGCGGCGGCAGAAAAATGATTAGTCAGTTGCGCATCAGCAAGGAAANTTGGAATTTCAGCAAGTAAATAAAAGACGAATGAAGTGGTCTCCGAAAGTTATCCAGGCAAACCCACGCTAGCAACTCGATTGCAGCAAGCGCTATCGCACCATGCTGCGGGGGAGCTGTCGCAAGCGCATTCACTTTACCGCAGCATACTCGAAGACGATGCGAAGCAACCGGATGCACTGCACCTTTTGGGTATGATTGCTCATCAACGCGGTGACTACGAAGAAGCTGCCAAACTCATTCTCAAAGCAGTCCAGCAAGCACCTGACTATGCCGAGGCCCACCTTAACCTCGGCAATGCGTTCAAAGCCCTAAACAATAATGCCAAAGCCATAAATAGCTTTCGTACGGCCGCCCACCTTAAGCCGGACTTTGCAGAAGCCTATTGCAATATTGGAAATGCGCTGATCGACGATGGAGACCTCGACGAAGCGTTAGCTTGTTGCGAAAAAGCAATAGCACTTAACCCTAAGCTTGGTGACGCTTATAACAATCTAGGTAACGCGTATCGACTCAAGGGTCAGTTCGAGGAGNCCCTGTCAGCCTATCAAAATGCTATATCCGTTGAACCGAACCATGCAAACAGCCATTTTAATATGGGACTTACATACCGGGAACTTGGTAACCTTGACGCTGAGTTTGCATCATATAGGCGAGCAATCCAACACGCGCCGCACAATGATATTTTTTGGGATGCACTCGCATTGTCTCTGGAAATGCTGTCATTTTCCGATGCAGATGCAGATCTCTGGCAGGACCTAAACGCTTTAATTAGTAGGCAGTCTATTCAGATCGAACCACTCATTCGTCCTATCGTCAGCGCGATTAGCCACCACCCGGTTTGCGCAGAAATGTTGGTGCTGCAGGATAAATGTCTATCAGGATCAAAAACAAGAAGTGTAGTCNCTGCATTATCCGACAACCTTCTGCTCCTTCGCCTGATGTCATCGAGCATTATTAACGACGCTGCCATGGAACGAATGCTAACTCAGTTACGCCGGGCAATTTTAATGGAACATGATACTCTCGTATCCGGACCCGATACTCTGCCATTTACCACGGCGATGGCGCTCCATTGCTTTATAAACGAATATGTTTTCGCCGAAACCAAGATGGAATTGGAAGCTATCAATCTCCTTGGCGCAAAGATTGATGCTTGCATAAGCGAGGGTCATCAGCCGGACGGTTTATTGATTTTGATCTTAGCCTCGTATAGACCCCTCTNCACATACGCATGGGCAAAATTGCTTGCCGAAATGAAATGGAATGCAGCCGTTGGGCAGATTATCCGGCAGCAGGTTGAAGAGCCGCTTGAAGAGCAGAAGTTTGCAAATGAGGTGCCCTCCCTAACACCAATTGAAGACAATATATCTCATGCGGTACGCGATCAGTATGAACGGAATCCTTATCCCCGCTGGTCGAGGGAGGGGGTCAACAACGAGCCGATGGAAATCGAAGAATATCTGCGTAATTTCCCGACACTCATCGACATAGGTAACTATACTTCTCCTAAAGAACCATCTGTATTGATAGCGGGATGCGGTACTGGTCAACATGCCCTAGCGGCGGCCCGGCGCTACAATGGCGCATCCCTGACCGCCATCGATCTGAGCCGTCACAGCCTCGGCTACGCTAAACGGATGTCGCAAAAGTTTGGGTTCAAAAACATCACCTTCCAGCAAGCCGACATTCTTGAACTTGACGACAGTATACTGGCCTTTGATATCATCGAGTGCTCCGGCGTTCTGCACCATATGGCCGACCCAGAAGCTGGCTGGCGATCTCTCGTCGCCGTATTACGCCCGCAGGGGCTAATGAAAGTTGCGCTATACAGCGAAATAGGCCGACATCAGGTAATCCGAGCACAAGCGATGGTCGCCAAACATAAATACGGAGTAACACCCGAAGGCATTCGCCAGTGCCGGCAAGATATCATCGATGCAGCAAAATGCGGCGATGCAGGATTTACAGAGCTTTTAAATTTTAATGATTTTTATAGTCTAAGCGGTTGCCGCGATTTGCTTTTCCACGTTCAAGAACATCGCTTTAATCTCCTACAGGTCGAAAAATTCCTGATATCACTAGATCTCGAATTCCTCGGCTTTGAGATCGGACAACCGCATATCGCTGAACAATTTAAAGAGTTCAATCCGACGCCCGAGGCATGGACGTCATTACAAGAATGGCACACGTTTGAACAGCAAAACCCTGATGCGTTTATCGCGATGTATCAATTTTGGTGTCAAAAGAAGAAAAATTTATCGGGGAATTAAATTTTTGGCACTACCGTGCCTGTGAACGGTGACGAGCGACCAAATCTTTTCTCAAAAAGAAGTTCNGAATTTATTATAAAATCTTGTTTGTTNTTTAAGAGAANCTATTACTTTGCGGACNATTTACCCAACAAGCACCCCCCACCATAATGCTTATTGACAGCACATCTCTTCAGTCCTAACGTTCATATACGTAGTGATTTGGCCCGACCGGCTTGCGGCTACGCAAAATAACTTAGCTAAAAGGTCGGAGTGTCTTCTAAAAAAGAAGCCCTGATCCGACCGATCGGGGCTTTTGGTTTTGCGGCAATATGCCGTGAAGGAGGAGAACATGGCAGGCGATGGCAAAAAGGTAGACCCTACCTGGCGGATGCAAACCAAAATGGTACGCGGCGGACTTGATCGAAGCGCGCACAGAGAGACCGCCGAAGCAATCTCTATGACCTCAGGCTTTGTCTATGACAATGCGGAGGATGCTGAGGCGGCCTTCAAGGGCGAGGCCGATAGGTTCATTTACACCCGCTACGGCAATCCCACAGTTTCGGCTTTTCAAGACCGGATGTGTTTGCTGGAGGGCGCCGAAACTTGCACGGCAACTGCCAGCGGCATGTCAGCTGTCTTCAACGCCATGCTAGCAATCGTTAAAGCTGGCGATCGGGTGGTGGCATCACGCGCGTTGTTTGGGTCGTGCGATTATATCATCGGAGAAATTCTACCGCGCTTTGGCATAGAGACGGAATTCGTCGATGGCACCGATTTAAATCAATGGGAAAAAGCACTTTCGAAGCCAACACAAGCTGTATTTTTTGAAACGCCTTCGAACCCTACGTTAGAAATAATTGACCTGGAACGTGTTGCTGAGCTGGCCCATGCGGCCGGGGGACGAGTGGTGGTAGACAATGTGGTGGCGACGCCAGTCTTGCAAAAACCACTCGAATTAGGCGCAGACATAGTAGTCTATTCCGCAACTAAGCATATCGATGGGCAAGGCCGGGCTCTGGCGGGCGCCATCCTCGGCAAACAAAGCTTCTATGATGATCACCTGCAACCCTTTATCCGTCACACTGGTCCATCATGCAGCCCATTTAATGCGTGGGTAATGCTCAAAGGTTTAGAGACACTAGATTTGCGGGTTGAGCGCCATTGCCGAAATACAAATGAAGTAGCTCGGTGGCTGGAAACTCAAAATGGCATAAACAAAGTGATCTATCCCGGCCTGGAAAGCCATCCGCAGCATGATCTTGCAAAAAAACAAATGACTGATTTTGGCTCTGTTGTATCGTTTGAGTTGAACGGCGGCAAGGATAAGGCTTTTGCGTTATTGAATGCGTTCAAAGTCATCGATATTTCCAATAATCTTGGCGATACGAAAAGTATCACCACACACCCGGCCACCACTACCCATCAGCGACTAACACCAGAGGAGCGCGCCCACCTTGGCATCACCGATGGTTTCATTCGGCTCTCCGTTGGGCTTGAGGACGTAGAGGACATCAAAGAGGATTTAGCCCAGGCACTGAAAGCCTAAAAGCTTCTAATAAATCTGAACTAGTTTCATGGCTGATAAATTTTGCTCAACATAGAAACGTATCATACGCGATATTCTATCCGTAATCCTCGCTACTTAGCCCCTAAGGCTGCTCAATTAATTAGAGACACAGCTCAAGCACCGGAAGGGGAATATATTGAAAATTGATAATATCACGCTTACGCACGTGCAAATTCCGTTGGTCACGCCCTATAAAATATCTCAGAAAACATTTCACCATTTTGATCCCTTTATCGTCGAGATCACGAATAGCAATGGCCAAGTTGGTTTTGGCGAAGGCCATATTTGTCNTGGCTATAGTTTCGAGACACTGGAAGGCGGCTGGGAATACTGTCGTGAGTGGTGCGAAAAGATTGTCGGAAAATCGGTTTCGGACGCCCATGCAGCAGTTATGGCGACGACGGTGAAACATCCCACCGCCTCTTCAGCAATCCTTGGCGCTCTGGAAATGTTGAGCGAGCACAAGCTACTGAACATCGACGAAGATACACGCATTCCCTTACTAGACCCGATTCACGAAATGGATATAGAAAAAATTCCGGCAGAGATCGACGAGCTAATCGAAAAAGGCTTCAAAACGCTAAAAGTAAAGGTTGGGTTTGATGTGGATGAAGACCTCAAGCGCGTTACCGTCATTCAGCAATCCATTTCCGGGCGTGGCGTACAAATCCGCCTCGATGCAAATCGAAACTTTGACGCTGTCCAAGGTATCCGCTTTGGCGGCGCACTGGCTCCTGAAAATATCATGCTATTTGAGCAACCCTGCGGGTCTAGGGATTGGGATTCAAATGCCGCCGTTGCCAAGGCTTCCACCGTGCCGGTGATGATGGATGAATCAATTTATGTGCGTGAAGACATAGATAAGTCTGCAGCCATTGAAGGTGTTGGCTTCGTAAAATTAAAGCTTAAGAAGTTTCCAAGCATGGATCTACTTAAAGAGGGGCTAGACCATATTCGGGCACTTGGCCTAACGCCGGTCCTCGGCGACGGCACCTCTACGGACATTCAATGTTGGATGGAGGCCTGCGTCGCCCGCAGTACAATCGACAATGCAGGTGAGAACAATGGTTTCTTGAAGCTCACTCATTCCGTATTCGAAGAACAATTACCGTTCGACAACGGCGATATCGTGATGCCGAAAGGCTACATGCCGAAATTGGATCAAGGGGTTATCGCTGCTTACTTGATAAAATCGGAAAACTTTGCGGCAAAATCACAATCAACTACCGGGTAAAATTCGACTATTTTTACTACGTCAATGACGCGTCGCGAATTTGTGTCCGATGCATAATCCGGCGCATCTTCGACGAAAATGGGCCGCGTCGATGCATAACACAACGATTGTCCCACATAAGAAAATCACCAACTTGCCATTTGTGATACCACGTGCACTTCTCATAACGAATGATAGTCCAAATTTCATCGAGCAATGCATCGGACTCATCGCGCGGCATACCGATAATATAGGCAGCACGATGATCGCCATTATATTGACGCCCTATATAAAGCGCTTTCCGCCCGGTTTCCGGATGCGTGCGCACCATAGGATGCACCGGACCCGGTGCTTCCTCCAGAGACCGTAACTTGTCTTCGCTAACACCAAGACGTAATTCCCCTTGTAGCGTATGAGCGTCTTCATGTTTTAACTCGCGCCCGTTGATGGCTTTTTTAATCGCTTGGGGCAGTGCCTCAAATACGCCATACATGTTCATGTATCCCGTATCACCACTGCCATCGGTTGGGATTTCTAAAGCATAAAGCGTGGTCGCTTTCGGTGGCAAATCTGAGTGGCACAAGTCCGTATGCCAATCGACCTCCGTGTCACCTAAGAAACCGAGAGCATTCCCATCTTTCACAATATTTGAAATGACATATATTTCTGGGTGTTCTCGCCCTTCTTCCGGCTGCCAGGCCATGGTCGGCCCCAGATCGAGCTCCCCAAAATATCGGCTAAATCGTACTAAATCTTTATCGGCGACCTTCTGATTACGGAGCAAGATAACGTTGTGCGCTAGCCAAGTTTGATAAATCGCGTCAATTGTTATTGCGTCAAGAGGTTGGCTCATATCCACCCCACATATTTCCACACCCATATGAGACGACAGCGCCGTGACATCAAAATCAGCAGATTTCATTTTCAAAGATTGCGACATACCAAAATCTCCTTACATACTACTTTAAAAGTAGCAGTCCAGATGGGTTAAGTAACCGGCTAATCAAGGCCCTTTTTTGACGAATTATCTTGGACAGGGTCAATGCAAATCGTCTATCTAAATCGCTAATGAAGATTAAATCGCTAATCGGCCTTTTTATCGGCATCACACTCGTTGGCTGTCTCGTCGCTTGGCAGGGTTTAGATGCTGTCTCGCAGCAGTTCATAGTTGGCGGCTGGAGTATCTTGCTGGTCTGCTTCTTTGCCATACCGAGTTTTTACCTTTCAGGCGAAGCGTGGCGCTGCCTATTCCCTAGGGAACATCGCCCGCCAATGCCGCAAACATTTCTTGCCTCAGGTATGGGAGCAGCTATCAATATTCTACTGCCGGTTGCCTCTATCGGCGGAGAAGTAGCCAAAGCTAGAATTTTGACCCTTTGGTCCTATTCGGGCAAACAAGCAGTCTCGACCGTGGTGGTAGACAAAACCGTCCAGGCCATTGTCGTTTTAATTTGGGGCATTACGGGCACGATTATGTTGGCGACTCTTGTAAATGAGCCAGCTATCGTCAACGGCGCAATTATTGGCGCAGCCTTGCTATTCCTTGGCATTCTCGGTTTTATCTTCATCCAACATTCCGGAAGCATATCTTTCCTAGCCCGGTTTGGTGCCAAAATTGGGGGTATGGAAAAATGGGGCGGCATCGTCGATGATGCGGGCGAAGTGGATAAATCCATCCGGAAAATCTACCGCCGCCCAGCCAACGTTCTGGCCGCTTGCGGCATGCGCTTGGCAATTCGCATAATTCTCGTTGGCGAAGTAGTTTTAGCTGGCCATCTTTTGGGATTCCCAATTGGTTTCGGTGANGCNTTGATGCTCAAGGGATTGGTAATCGCTTTGCGTGGCCTATCCTTCGCCATTCCAGCAGGGCTCGGCATTCAAGAAGGCGGTTACGTTGCCATTGGCGCTTTGATTGGTCTGCCGCCCGACATCATGATCGCTACATCGCTGATTACGCGCGTTCGAGAAATTTTACCAAGCATACCGTTCCTGGTTCTTTGGCAGCATACGGAAGGTAAAGCGCTCTGGCACAAACATCAGAAAGAAGTAGCAGACGAATAATCGAGCAACCGCAAATAAGGCTTAAAGCTTAAAGCTTAAAGCTTAAACCATTCAACCCATTGATCCGGATGGGCACAAACATATGGCTCCAGACGTCGTACATATTCATGTGTAACAGACAACGCTACTTCGCGACGGCTTGCATCAGTCGGGTAAACTAACGGACGGTCGACAATAACTTTGTAATCACCGTTATCCATTCTTAGGGTAAAGACCGGAAGCAGTACCGCGCCGCATCGATAGGCCAAGTCCGCTGCACCTGTCCCAATAGTATAGACGCCATCCATGAAGGGGGCCTCTATTGGCCGAACACCCGTTGGGCGTACGGTAATAGACACGACGGCATTTTGCCTCAGTCGTTTAATCAGCTTGCGCATGGCAGCGGTAGAGCTGAGCGGTGAAAGCAGGACCCGTTCATTAATATAGTGAGACTCAGACTTCGTTCGTACAGGATTAAAAACACGCATGCCGAAACGTGTTTTGGAGAACCCGTGACCCGGCTGACTCAAATGAACCACAGGGTGACCAGCACGGTGTAGAGCAACCTTCGTCATTAAACTCGCAAAATGAAAATGGCTGTCCCATAAAATAACACCCCGCCCTGCCGCTAACCCTCTCTCAATATAATCAATACCGTCTAAAGATACCTGAGGTTGNCACCCCATCGGCAGAAACTNCCGTACATTCTGAAATTTACTCACAACCTCTGCAGCCGCGAGGCGGCGAGTAGCTTCTTCAATTGACATACTCAGGCAGCGATTACCCGCAAATTTCTTTATTACACGCAATATTTCACCGCGATTACGCGGCATCATACCCGATATATACGGACCGATTGCATAAGCGAAGCTGTACCATTTCTTTGGCGGTAGCAAGCATGCCGTAACGGCCATTAATGGAATGCCGAATAATAAACCGAGATCTAGTAGAGAGAACAACGGAACTATGTTTTTTTGTTTTTGCTCACTCATAGCTTAAGGTTACTTGTATTCCCGTATCGCGCATTCAAAAGCTCACTATAATTTTATAGATAGGCGTTAAGACATCTATACCAAATTCTTCACGTATATCTAGCCATTCTAAAAGGTGAGAAATTCCCAATTAGTCGATAATATATCCTCATTGTTGACGAGAGTATTTCCGGCTAGAAACAATGAATTTGCTCAGATTTGTCTGGAGATAGTATAGAACTACAGGAAAGTTTATGAGCCACAACACTTGGATACATCTTCTAGCAAGAACCGCTGTTAAGCCGCTGGTCACCTCACAGGTGAGCCCAAACCACCTCACTACTGTCCGACTAATAACCGGGTTAGCAGCGGCGGCGGGGCTTGGAGTAGGTCACTTTCCATGGCCGGAAGTGGGGGCAGCACTATTCATTTTTTCCATGTTGATGGATCGTGCTGATGGAGAGCTAGCGCGCCAATCAGGAAAAAGTAGCCCTAGAGGGCACAAATACGATTTGATCGCCGATTGCATTTGCAACGCATTAATTTTCGTCGGGCTGGGTGCTTCACTGCGCGATGGCCCATATGGATATTGGGCCACTCTCATGGGAATAGTAGCGGGAATAGGTGTAACTGCGGTATTTTTTTTGGTCATGCGCCTGGAAAAGAACCAAGGACAAGGCGCCGCCGAACTGCAGAGCTACGCAAAATTTGACCCTGACGATGCGATGTTGGTTGTCCCAATTGCGATTTTGTGCGGATGGTCGAGCCCTTTATTACTTTCCGCCGCGATCGGAGCACCCGTATTTGCTATTATATTTTATGGGATATATCGACGTCGGAATCTGTTATCCAGCTAGGAAAAAAGAAAGCATAGAAGAATTTAAATCACTACCTTTCTATTTAAAAGACGGCAGTTCAAGCATGAAGAATATTCCCTGGGATCAAAGGATAGCCCGGATATTAGTCCGCCCCTTAGTAAACTCCCCCATTACACCTAATGCTATTTCGGTGTTCACGCTAGTTGGCACACTAATCGGTGCTGGGCTACTCGCAGTTGGGAATGTGGCCCTCGCTAATTGGGGTGCTACTATTTTTGTTTTATCACGCTTTCTTGATCATTTTGACGGTGAGCTAGCACGACAACAAGGTACAACGTCGAAACTCGGATATTACCTTGATTATGCTGCTGGGGGCATAGGCTATGGCGCTTTATTCCTTTGTTTGGGCCTTGGATTTCGCGATGGTCTGCTAGGGCCTTGGGCCATAATTATAGGGATGGCCGCCGCTGCCGGTGCAGTTCTCTCAATGTTTTTTAATTTGAGGATCGATAAAGAAAATGCGACTGAGATCGGCACCGAAAACGACTCTATTGGGTATCCGACATTTGGAGGTTTTGAACTAGAAGACGGAATCTATTTACTGGCACCAATAACTTGGTTCGGCTATTTGGAACTATTTTTCATTGCCGCGGCGTTTAGCGCCATCCTCTATACGGCAGGAAAGTTAGTGCACATACTTTCATTCCAAAACAAAAAATCGTCTTAAACCAGACTTTTTCTCTTCAATAGCGAGAACATCTCAGCGAGTATAGATAAAATCCTTAGAATTAAACTTTGAAATTAATTTTCGAGATGACTGACCCGGAATTGCTCCACATGCTTTAATGATTCCAGGGCAACGGCAATATTGCTTAGTTCGGCAAACACTGGGATTCCTGCCTCCAATGCAAGCTTAGTATACTTTTTCTTACTTGCCTCTACCTCAGGATCACCGTCCGAACGCAGTGCCAGTAGAAAATGCGCTTGTCCTGGATACTTCTTCTGGATACGTACTGCGGCACCGATCAAATTTTCCAATGGGTCGACCGGGCCGCGGCCAACGAAGGCCGCTAAATTCAAATGCATGGCCAGCGCATCTGGTTTAAAATAAGTATAAACCGCATCAAGTACTTTTTCAGCAATTCGACCGTTCTCCTGTTGCATTGTGCCGACAGGGGCGTCCACGGGGTTTGCAATAGACGTACCCGGAGGCATTTCCAAATCAGCCAAAGCTTGGACCGTAGTGCCGTCGAACGGCTCCACTGATAATTCATGACGGGCAAAAAAATCAGTTGCTAATACACTTGTACCGCCGCCATTGCCAAACATTGCGATACGATTGGTCGGCCGATCATCGCGCGGGGCTAATATTTGGAACGCCATCAAACAATCGAGGAAGTCATCCAGCGTATCCACCAGGACACAACCGGTCTGTCGCGTCAACGCTTCCCATACACGTTCATCCCCCGCTAAAGAGCCGGTATGGGAAGCCGCAGCCTGCCGGCCCTCCGCAGTACGTCCGCCCTTTAAGATGACTATGGGCTTTCTGCCTTTTGCCCGATGCAGCAGATCAAAAAACCGTCTGCCATCCTGGATACCCTCTAGATAGAGGCCTACCACTTTGGTTTGGTCATCGGCTAAATAGTATTCGAGAACGTCGTTCGGGTTAATATCGGCGCAGTTCCCCATGGTCACCAAACCACTGTAATTGATGCCACGAATCTGCCCACGCTTGACAATATCGGTACCGAGACCGCCACTCTGGGTGATAACGCCCACATGGCCCACCGTTTTAGGTGCTTTTTCCGGAAAGGTAAGACCTCCACGAGGAGAATACGTGCCAAGACAGTTGGGCCCGATCACACGGCACCCGCCTTCAAGCCCCGCATCAACGAGGTCCTGCTGCAACTTGACACCCTCTTCCACTTCGCCAAAGCCGCTGGAAATCACTTGAGCAAAAGCGACCCTTCCGTTTGCCACTTTAATTAGTGGCGGCACATTTGCAGATCCGATCGCGATATAGGCGTAATCGACCAACTCTGGCGTCTCTCCAAGAGACGGGTATGCTTTGAGGCCACCGACCTCGTCCGCCTTTGGATGAATGGGATAAATCGCTCCATTAAATCCAAATTCCTGTACCCGGCGAATAAAGGTATTCGCTACCGTATGGCCCGTAGCTGACGCGCCAATGATGGCAATAGACTTCGGTTTAAATAACGGCTGGAAGCGCTTTTTCACTTCATCGTCGCTGAGCGGTTCTACCATTGCTTTTGCTGACGGCCCGTCCGCCAGGATAAAGCGCGCATCCACCGCCACGGCACCATTCGCCGAGACGATTAGAGGGTTAATATCCGCCTCTGCAATGTCATCCGCTAATTCTGTTAAAAGGCCACCTTCACCGCCAACCTTGAGCAGCACATCGACAACCGCTTCGCGATCTACCGCCGATTGGCCTCGAACTCCATCTAACAATGCCGAGCCTTTTAGCTCATCCAACATTTGAATCGCATCTGCGCGATTAATCGGGCAAACGCGGAAGGCCACATCTGCCAGCACTTCGACAAAGATTCCGCCCAAACCCACCATGATCAGTGGGCCGAATTGCGGATCCCGCACACCGCCAATCACTAGCTCCTGCCCGGCAGGCACCATTTCCTCGATCAAATAACCTTCGACATTGGCGGATTTGATAATCGGTTTCTCCGCCATTTCAGAAATTGCAGCCGTCACCGCATCAGCATCAGACAAACCTACAGCCACGCCACCCGCGTCGCTTTTATGCAAGATATCGGGGGACACCACTTTGACGACAAGCGGAAAGCTCAAATCAGAAACAACGGCTGCCGCGCTATTGGCGTCGGGCACCACAACCGTCTTCGGAACAGCTATGCCGTACTCGGCTAGGAGTTTCTTGCCGTTCTCTTCGTCAAGTGCAACCCTTTTAGATATCCGTGCGGCATTGATGATTACATTCTCTGTCATGATTCCACTCAGTAGCTAGTTGGCCAAGTCCGCATCAGATGCTCGCCAACCCCATTTGTTTTCCGTAATTTATATACATCCAACATCCGAATGAGATAGTCGCGGGTTTCCTCCGGCTGGATAATATCCTGTACGGCATAGATGGATGCCATATCCCAAGGCTCAATATCCTGTTGGATCTGATCCAAAGCCTCGTCATAACCATCATCACCATTTGTCACACCATGGACAATTTGTGTCGCAAACCTCGGATCCATAAAGCTCACTTCGGCGCTGGGCCAGGCCACCAAATCATCCGAGTGACGACCGCCACCCATTGCCACATAGGCGCGCCCATAACTTTTCCGCAGGATGACAGTCAGTGTCGGCACGGTCAGCAGGCACGTGGAGTTCATGAAATTCATGATTCGGCCCGGCGCACGTTTTCTCTCGGCTTCAACACCAATGATAAAGCCCGGCGTGTCGACGAGTTTGATAATTGGAATATTGAAGGAATCGCACATGACCTGGAAATCGACACATTTCTCACACGCATCCGTATCCAACGCCCCGCCGCGGTGTAGCGGGTTATTGGCAATGACACCCACCACCTTGCCGCCAAGGCGGGCCAAAGTGGTCACCACGGCTTTGCCAAAACGCTTCTTCATCTCGAAGCAGCTATCTTTATCTACCAACGCATCGATGACTTTACGGACATCGTAAACTTGGCTGCGCTTCTCCGGGATTATCTTTCCAATATCCTTTATTCTCTTACCGGATCCTTTGGAAACTTCTAACTCCGGTGGCGCCTCCATATTATGTGCAGGCATATAGCTCAAGAACTTACGAATGGCGTCAAGCGCTTCTTCATCCGTATCGACTACCATGTCGACTAGCCCAGTCGTATCTGCATGCAATCGCCAACCGCCAAGTTCTTCCAAATCCACTTCAGCATGAATAGCCATCGAAATTAGCCTTGGGCTCGAAACCGCCATGGTAGAGCCCTTCCGCATAACAGCGAAATCCGAACAACACGCGAGCCAACAAGATGAACCAAAAGAAAAGCCAAGGGCCGCTGCACACCAAGGCGTATCGCGCATACGCTGAAATTGCGTGATGTCGTTACCGAGTAATGCGCCCATTCCTTTAGAGCCCATAGCATCTGGCAAGCGCGCTCCGGTGGATTCACCAACGAAGACAACGGGCATACCACGGTCAGAACCATATTTCCGAATATGACCGACTTTCTTCGAGTTTGTGGCACTAGTAGAAGACCCCTTTACCGTGAAGTCATTAACGCTGACTGAGATATCTCGACCTTCGATCTTACCAAAACCGCATATCTTGCCATCCGCAGGCGTACGCTCTTTATCCGCCGCATATACGCTAGATTGGCCCAGCAAACCGGTTTCAATAAAAGACCCATCATCAAGCAGATAATCCATGCGCTCGCGGGCATTCATCACACCGCGCTTCTTGCGCTTCTCCAATTTTTCTGGGCCACCCATGCCAAGCGCCTTCGCACGCCGAACGTCGAGGTCCTTGCTCAACTCATCGAGACTTTTCTCTTTATCGCTCATGGCTTCCCCCCAATATTCTTCCCGCTATCACCGAGCCATTCTCTGAAGGCCGGATAATGCATGAGCTACATTATCCGTCAACCGATGCTTTGACGCCGAGTTTACGGCAAATAATAGCCACCATTTACATGGATTGTTTGGCCTGTCACGTAGGAGGCTTCGGGCAAACACAAATACCGGATCATGCTCGCTGGTTCTTCCGCACGGCCTTCGCGACCCCAGATGGGTTTACCGCCGCTCGGGTGGGGAATACGCGTATCCCGCGACGTTCCCTTTTCCGTATTAATGGTGCCCGGCACCACGCAATTAACGCGTATTTGATGGCTTGCTAATTCCACCGCTAATCCCTTGGTGAAGCCGACAAGACCCGCCTTCGCCGCGGTTACCTGACACCGCTCAATATGACCCTGATGTGCCGAAATACCGCCCATATTGACGATGGCCCCGCCGCCCGCTTGTATCATGTGCGGCACGGCGGCATGGGCACACAGAAATGAGCCCTCTAAAATCACCTGATGCGCATCGCGCCACCGCTCCAACGTCATTTCGGCAAAGGGATAGTGCCGACGGACCGCCGCACTATTTACAAGAATATCGAGCCGTCCCAGTTCCGCACCTGCATCGGCCACAAATGCACGTACTTGATCTTCATCGCGCACATCCATCAGGCGGTGAAAGCACCGCCCGCCTTCTGCCTCGACCAACCGGGCCGTTTCCGTAAGACCTTCTTCGCTTTGCAGCGTGCAAATAGCCAGATCCGCCCCTTCTTCCGCCATCATTACCGCTGCCTCACGAGCGATATTATTCGCAGCCCCGGTGATCATTGCCACCTTGCCCGTAAGCCGTCCTTGAGTTTTATTCGACATCA
The DNA here is from genome assembly GCA_002715005.1 of Rhodospirillaceae bacterium. GTDB lineage: Bacteria > Pseudomonadota > Alphaproteobacteria > UBA8366 > UBA8366. Next base: position 28,758 of record PAXN01000001.1, on the reverse strand, counting down.
TTTTCCCCTCAAACGAGATCGTAACCGTGTTTCTTTAAAAACGCTGAAAAGCCTGGCCGCTCCGGTAAAGAGAGCTGACGAACGACATTCTCCGTCCATGGGCAGAACTCGAGCACACCATATTTATCTGTATGACGTTGCTTACCCGGTCCTATAGGTGATGTTTCGTGGCGGCGCGCACTGTACTCTTCCGCGCGCTCTTCGAGCTTGTCATCATCATAGCGATCATAATGAACCACGACGTCCTGCGGCAGACGCATGGACACCCGCGGCGTTTCATATTCAGGCCACCCGACTGCGAAACCAGCAATGGGAAACACACCTGCCGGCAATTCCATAATTTCACAAGCCGTATCCATTTGATTGCGGATTTGACTGATCGGACAACAGCCCAGACCAGAGCCTTCCGCTGCATACATAAAGCTCAGCATTGCCAACGATGCATCGATCACTCCGTTCATAAATGTATCGAGATTATTATTCTGATGATCGTGCCCACGAATGGGCGCCAATTTCTGAATACGCCGCATATCCGCGCAAAACGTCATAAAGACCGGCGCTTTGGTCGGCCAATCCATACCGCTATTCATCGCCCCTAATGCTTCAAGCTTTGCAGCATCGCGTACGACAATGATCGAGTATTGCTGTAAATCAGACTTGGTGGGGGCCGACTGGGCACATGCCAGCAACGTTTTCAGCAGATCATCCGGCACGGGTTTGTCAGCAAAATGTCGCTGAGAGCCTCGCGTTAGTATTTGCTTTATCGTGCCTTCCGCCGCAATGCCATGACCATAACTCGCATGCTCGCCATAACGCTCTGAAACCAATTCTGCGATACTCGCCATCAAGAGTTCCTCTCATTACTATTGTTTCTCTGACCCCGAATCACCCAATCATCCAAAAGCTGCCACAAACGGTCGATTTTCAGGTGCGCCTCTAGATGATCTGCCACTTCATCCAGCGTTTCATCAACCATTCGCTCAAACGCAACACCGCTACTTTTGCGTCCTGAAAGTTTCTCTAGAAATTGCATACGGAACTCATCCGCATTAAACAGCCCATGAATATAGCAGCCCATAACTTTGCCGTCAGCTGACACCGCCCCGGCTGGTTGCTTCTCAACCTCGAGCATCGGGCGTGTCGTATCGGGACCGCGAGTTCGACCCATATGGATCTCATACCCCTCTATGGAAGCCCCACCATCAACCGCAGTCCCCTTAACACGTAATTGAGCTTTGTGTGGCTCTAATATTGTTTGCACATCAAGATAACCAAGCCCCTCGCTCGTACCAGCGGGCCCTTCAACGCCGTTCGGGTCTGAAATAGTACGCCCAAGCATTTGATATCCACCACAGAGACCAAGCACCCAGCCGCCACGGCGCACATGAGCGGCTATATCGATATTCCACTCTTGTTCACGGATCATATCAAGATCTGCTCTAGTCGATTTTGATCCCGGTAAAATGATAAAATCTGCATCACCGGGCAATGGAAAACCGGCCTTTACAAATTCAACCTCAACGTCCGGCTCTGCAATGAGAGGGTCCAAATCATCGAAATTCGCTATCCGCGATAAAATAGGCACAGCGATTTTTATGCGGCCATTTCCGGGATTGAAGGTATTTTCCTGCAATCGGACGGCATCTTCCGCGGGCAACCGATTAACTGTGGCGAGATAAGGCAAAATACCAAGACAAGACCAACCCGTCCGCTGAGTTATTTCAGCAACTCCATCGTCAAACAGAGAGCTATCTCCCCTAAATTTATTGATTATATAGCCAGCAACCTGTTTGCGTTCATTTTCATCTAATAATTCATAGGTGCCTATTAGGTTGGCGATCACTCCACCACGCTCAATATCTGCAACAAGGACAACCGGTACATCTTGGGCAAGCGCAAAGCCCATATTAGCAATATCACCAGCTCGTAAATTTATCTCCGCAGGACTGCCCGCCCCTTCAACAATCACGAGGTCCGCATCAGCACCTATAATCTCAAAACTCTCTACGACCTTGCCAAGTAGGCTGTGCTTAATTTCCGTAAAGGCTCGCGCGTCCGTATTGCCGACACGCTGGCCCTGGACAATTAGCTGCGCGCCTTTCTCCGACTGTGGCTTCAGCAATACCGGGTTCATATGAACCGATGTTTCGACGCCACAGGCCCTCGCTTGCAGTGCCTGTGCCCGACCAATTTCACCACCGTCGGCCGTCACAGCCGCATTGTTGGACATGTTTTGCGGCTTAAACGGCCGGACATTGAGGTACCGATTCCGAAATACGCGACAAAGCCCTGCCGCGAGTAATGATTTACCAACCTCCGACCCGGTTCCTTGAACCATGAGCGCTGGTGGGCTCAAAATTCGATCCCCTTTTGCGCCTTTACATTTTGCTCGCGAAATGGATGCTTGATCTGGGTCATCTCGGTGACCAAATCCGCGATCTCGATTAGCTCCGATTTCGCATTTCTGCCGGTCACAATGATGTGGAGCTTCTCTGGCCTTTTTTTGAAAAAATCAACTATCTCCGCCAATTCCAAATAGTCATAGCGCAATACGATATTAAGTTCGTCGAGAAGTACCATGTCATATTTCGGGTCTGCGCCACGTGATGCCTCAATCATCTTTTTCGATGCCGCCCATGCGGCTTCGGCGGCAGTAATATCGCGCGCGCGATCCTGTGTGTCCCACGTAAAGCCTTCGCCCATGGTGCGTATTTTCACTTGCTTGGGAAATTTCTCCAACACATGGCGCTCGCCGGTTTCCCATTTGCCTTTTACGAATTGAACGACGCCCACTCGCATACCGTTACCAATCGCGCGCGTGACAAGGCCAAAAGCCGCCGTGGATTTTCCTTTTCCCTTGCCCGTATGGACGATAAGCAATCCCTTCTCGACCGTCTTATTTGCAAGCATTTTATCCCGTACGGCCTTACGCTTTTTTGCCTTTTCATTAGCCCGGATATTTTTGTCTTCGTCAGTCAGTTGCTCTGTCATCAATACCCTCCCCGATATTACCTGAAAGCGCCGCCAGCTTAGCAGGGGCCGAATTCAGCTTCGGTTGCCATAAGCCTCTATCAAGAGCCTCCAGAAATTTACCCGCCATTTCTCTCAATGCCGCCGGGTTTTTTTCATTTAGGAATGCTAACACTTCCTCATCTTCAAGATAGGCGTCATAAACAAGGTCAAAATGGCGATCCGACACCGCACCGGTCGTTGCAGAGAATGCAAACAAATAATCAACGGTCGCAGCAATTTCGAACCCGCCTTTATAGCCATGGCGCATCACGCCGGAAATCCATTTGGGATTAGCAGCACGGGCCCGCACAACACGGGCAATCTCTTCCTCAAGCCGATAGATTTTAGGCCGTTCGGGGCGCGAATGATCATTATGGTAGGTAACTGGGCGCTTGCCTGACAGATGCTCGACCGCAGCACTNATACCTCCTTCGAATTGATAGTAATCATCGGAATCAAGAAGGTCGTGCTCACGATTATCTTGATTGTGCAACACAGCCTGGACCGCCCCGACACGGATTTCAAAAACCGAATGTTCTGCCGCTCCTTCGGCGCCGCCGCCATAGGCATAACCGCCCCACGCGATATAGGCGCGCGCCAAATCGCGAGAATCCTGCCAGCCGCTCTCGTCAATAAGTGCTTGCAGGCCCGCACCATATGCACCGGGTTTGGAGCCAAAGACGCGGTAGGCTGCTTTCTGGACTGCATTTTTCTGTGTCTCGCCACTCGACACGAACTTGGCCACATCCTTACGAACCTGCGCCGCCAATGGGTTATCGGCCACCTCTTCATCGAGTGCAGCGACCGCACGGACAGCGGAATCGAACAAGTCAATTTGCGCTAGAAAGGCATCGCGGAAAAATCCCGAAACGCGCAAAGTAATATCAACCCGCGGACGACCCAAAACGGCCACAGGCATAACCTCAAACCCGGTCACACGGCGCGACGCGGCTTCCCAAACCGGCTGCACGCCCATCAAGGCCAGTGCTTGAGCGATATCATCCCCGCCGGTTCGCATGTTAGACGTACCCCACACGGATAAGACCATCCGCTTAGGCCATTCGCCGTGCTCTTGCGCATAACGTTCGACCAAAAGAGATGCCGATTTCCAACCTAATGTCCAAGCCGCCGGGGTTGGAATAGTTCGAGTATCAACGGAGTAGAAATTACGGCCCGTTGGCAAAACATCGGGGCGCCCCCGGGTAGCGGCCCCCGAAGGTCCTGGAGATACAAACCCGCCCGCGAGGCCGTGGAGCAAGCCTTGGATTTCCGCGCACCCCGATGCCAGAACCGCCGGACGCAGCAATACTTCTATCTCTTCTAACACCTTTTTAGTGTGCGCCCAGCCCACACGCGGCGCCCGAGCCCCGGACACTAAGTCCGCTGCAAGCAGCTCCAACCCCTCCACTGCGTCGCCCGCAGACCGCCAGTCTCCCTTTCCAGAAAACCAATCGGGTGTGGGCGCCATCCATTCCATCGCCATATCACAATCCAAAGGGTCGAAATCAATTATCCCCAAGTCAGCGGCAAGAGCCCGGTGCAGCGACATTCCTTCACCGCGCGGTAATCGCGCCAGAGCTACCAGTAAATCGGTTAATTGCCGTCCTTCCGGCGAAACGCCGAAGACATGCAAGCCGTCCCGAATTTGCAGTTCTTTCAATTCACAGAGATAACCGTCCAGTTTAGAGAGTGATGCGTTGGCGTCTTCTCCATGAGAAAACCCGCACTCCTCGGCCAGACCAGCGTCAATTGTTTTATCTAGGATGGCCTCGCCTAGAACTTTACACCGCCTGGGGTCGACACTTGATGCTTCGAAATACTCGTCCACTAATTGCTCCAACTCGGCAAGCGGACCGTAGGTTTCAGCCCGCGTCAACGGCGGCGTCAGGTGATCAACAATGACGGCTTGTGCTCGTCGTTTAGCCTGAGACCCTTCGCCTGGATCATTCACAATAAATGGGTATAAATGCGGCAATGGCCCAAAGACGGCATCAGGCAAACAATCTTCTGACAATGCTATTGCCTTACCGGGCAACCATTCCAAATTACCGTGCTTACCAAAATGCACGACCGCATGGACATCCACAATCTCGCGAAGCCAAATATAGAATGCGAGGTACCCGTGTGGCGGCGGCAAATCGGGATCGTGGTAACTAGCCTGCGGATCAATATTATAACCGCGCGCAGGCTGCAGGCCGATAATGACGTTGCCACAGCGAAAGGCCGGCATCGCAAAAGCAGAGTCGNATTCTAGAAAAAACGGGTCTTCGGTCGGCGGCCCCCATCGATCCAATATCTTTTCACGAGCCTTTTCCGGCAACTGGTTGAACGCTTCCCAATAGTCACTTAAAGCCAAAGTTGCATCGACACATCGCCCTTCGACTGTCTGATTAGTAGGCCCCGCGCTCAACCGTGCCACCAAGGCGTCGCCGTCAACAGGCGCGTTGCCCACTTCATATCCGGCGACGCTCATTTCGTTCAGAAACCGAGCAACGCTTGCCGGTGTGTCCAATCCCACACCGTTGCCAAGCCGGCCGTCGCGATTAGGATAATTGGCCAGCACCACCGCGATCCGTCGCGTCTCAGCTGCGGNACGCTTCAGCCGGCACCAATTCGCCACAAGTTTGGCGACAAACTGAGCCCGATCGGGCACCGCCTCATAGGCCACGACTGAGAGTTCCGTATCAGGGTCGAAATTTGTTTCGCCTTTGAACGAAATAGCACGCGTAATGATGCGACCATCCACTTCCGGCAAGGCCACATTCATGGCAATATCACGCGGCGACAAGCCTTGCATACCGCCCCGCCACGCTTCCAGAGAATTTCCAGCCAAAATCACCTGAAACACCGGACAATCGCAATTGTCATAGGCCGACAACTTATGACCCGCATTGGGAGAAGAAACCGCAAAGCCCGTTGTGTTGAGAATCACCGAAGGCGGAGCCTTTTCGAAAACGGTCGCTAAAAAGTTTTCAGAGTACGGTTCCTTCAAACTAGAGATATAAATCGGCAACGGAGCCAATTCCGCCGCTTCTAACGCCTCTATCAAGCAGTCAATCGCAGCCAAGTTCCCTACTTGCAAATGAGCCCGATAGAAAACCACCGGCACGACCGGCACATCTTCAGGCCAGCCACTCTGGATCAAACCCAAACTCGGCATAGACACGCTCGGCCAATAAAGCCCCGCCCGCAAAAGCGGCTTTGGTTCCAGCCAATCGCGAGTCTCTCCAACAAGAAACGCCGCAAAATTCAAAAATGCCTGCGCGTTCTGACGCCCCCCGTGAACGCAATATTGCCAGAATCGGTGACAGGAATCCGGAGCTACTGTCGACCGAGACATGAGATCATCGTCTGGCTGGTCATCCCCTGGGAGGAAGGCCACAGAAACATGATAACGCTTGCACGTATCGACAATTTGTTCGACGCCATAAGGCCAATAACTGACCCCACCCAAAAGCCGCACAATAACGAGTTCTGCTTTAGCAATGATCTGCTCGCAATACAGGTCAACGGACATATTATGAGAGAGCTGCATAAGATTCGCGAGCCGAATTGTCGGAAGATCATCGCCGATTTTCGCTCGGGCCTGTGCAATTGCAGACAGCTCCGTATCAGCAGCGGACAAGAAGACCACGCGTCCCGGCGACTGACCTAAATCGACAGCTTCGGAACCGTCGGCAATCGCACCGGGCTGGGCGTTGAGCAAATGCATTAGTGGGGGGCGAAACCCGAACGGATCGCTATCTCGTCTAGCCCAGCCAAGCCGATGAACACCATTCGTGACGACGGGCTCTCCGAACCATTCCAAGGGCGATCGAAGTAAGTGGAAAACCGTCCTCCCACGCCCTGCACCACAAGACGCATTTGTTTACCTTCAATCGCGGCAAAACCCTTCACACGTAATAGGTCATGCTCTTTGACTAAATTTACCAATCGTTCNGTCAATACTTCCGGCGACGTAAAGGCCCCTGTTTCGACTGCAAAACTCGTGAAATCATCATGGTCATGATCGTGATCTGCGCCATCATGATGAGAATGCCGTGATGCAAGATCATCTTCGGCCGCGGCATTCAGGCCAAGCAGGATTGCCGCATCAATTCGGCCATGCTCCGAATTCAGTAATTTAACACCGGCGCGAACGGAAGATTTTATATCTTCCGTCACTCCCCTCACCGCATCAGGCGCGACCATATCAACCTTATTTATTAGCACCATATCAGCTGAACCCAACTGCTCCTCCAAAAGCTCTTCTAGCGGACTTTCGTGATCGAGCGAATCGTCATTCTGCCGTTGGGCATCAACCGCACTTGGGTCCATCGCAAAGAGGCCGTCTGCGACCGCGGGTCCGTCTACCACTGCAACAACCCCATCCACAGTGACCCGATTTCGCACCTCAGGCCAATTAAACGCTTTGATCAATGGTTTGGGCAGCGCCAACCCCGATGTTTCTATGATGATATGATCCGGCGTATCGGGCCGCGCAAGAATGGTTTCCATTGTCGGCAGAAAATTATCCGCGACCGTGCAGCAAATGCAGCCATTGGCGAGTTCGACAACGTCTTCATCGGTACATCCTTCAATATCGCACCCTTTAACGATTTCTCCATCGACGCCAAGATCACCAAACTCATTGATGATAAGCGCCAGCCGCTTGCCATTTGCTGTCTCCAGCAAATGGCGAATCGTGCTGGTTTTTCCGGCCCCTAAGAAACCGGTCAGTACGGTTACTGGAATTTTATCCTGGACGGTCATGCCTTCATTTCCTTTCAGATGACTTTATTATTAGCGGCAATCCTGCGACTACCATCACTACGAATTGCGCCACCGCGGCAATATCTTGATGCATATGCCCGGCAAAATCGCGAAATTGCCGCGCCAAGTCATTGTCCGGGACAATCCCTTGGCCCACCTCATTCGAAACAAGGACGATGTGCCCCTGCACCTCACGCAGCGTCTCGCATAGGGAGCCTACCGACTTTTCAATGTCACAGCCCGCAGCCATAAGGTTAGCAAGCCATAAGGTTAGGCAGTCAACCAGAATTACCGCTCCAGTTTTATCAAGACGTTTTAGAGTTTCATTTAGGTCCAACGGTACTTCGAGGGTTTGCCAGTCCGGACCACGACGCATTTTATGCCTGTCAATGCGTTCGGCCATTTCCAAATCTCTTGGCTCGGCCGTCGCAACGTAGAAGAAAGGCGGCGGCATGGAGCATATAAGTTGCTCTGCGAACCGGCTTTTGCCAGATCGAGCTCCGCCCAATATCAGCGACACCGCTGGCAGGCTGCCCTCAGCAGTCATCGTCTAATTATCAGTCAACTAAGCGATGAAATGCTTAGTGATCGCATAGAGACCGAAGGAGCCGATCACTGCGCCAGCGGAACGACTACTGTTCTCCAACCAAGTTACCGGTTTTGCCTTCAGCCTATCCACGACAAAATACGCTACTGCCCCGATTCCATATTGAATAAAACTAAAACCAATCAGGTAGCCACCAAGTACCGAAGCTTCTGCGCCGATAATTGATTCCCCGTAGGCATATCCGTGGAATATACCGATGATCCCAACACCGATGGCAAAGACGGCCGTACTAATGCGCTGCTGCAACAGCAAGATAGCACCAGCGACGATAATCGACGCCGCGATAATCGGCTCAACGACCGGCAAATCGACCGAAAAAAGATGAATCACACACCCTGCCAAACAACCACCGATGAAGGCAGCAAAAGCAATTAGCCCGCGCGGGACTAATGCGGCTATCAGCCCGATACCAATAATAAATGCCAAGTGATCTAGACCGATCACCGGATGGCCAAAACCAGACAACAAGCCCTGCGCAAATGTTTGAGGCAACTGATAGCCCATTGGATGGTGGGCGGCAGCCGATAGCGCAAAAAACACCAGGAGCAGAGCTCCCACAACTACCTGCAACCCGGACCGATAAGAAACTTTAGAATTAAACATACCAAGCACTCCCCAGCGAACGTTTCATCACCACTAACGCAGCCCTTTAAATCCGATTCGCCACATTTGGCTTCGAATTGCCCATTCGTACACCCCGCCGAATGGGTCGACGTTAGCGTGTCAACGGCAGGTATACTGGCTCGCGGGTCCTTACCCGTCATCCTGCCTTCCCAGGTTATCCCAGTGGCGTATGTTGGATGCGGGCTCTCCGCCTACAGTTGCGGGGGCAGCCACGGCTTTGGTTCCCAGTATACCCTGGTCGCCGCACCGTGTTCCCTTGATAACGTTCTATCGCGGGAACCATTGACTACAAATTTGTATCTAAGGGTAACGGTTGTTGTCAACGAACGGACAAATTGATTCAAAGTCGGCTTTATCGCGACGAAAGCGAAGGATACCGCACGTGCTGCCTCCATCACTAAAGAAATTGCCTCCACAAACCCTCCCGGCCCACGGTGGCTCTATCGTTCATGCTGAGAAACTATTCGGTAAGCCCAAACAGGGTTGGCTAGATTTATCTACGGCAATCAATCCAAATGCATATCCAATACCCGATATTTTGGATAGCGTGTGGCAAAAACTACCGGATAAAGACCTGGAGTCGGCAGCGGCCGATGAAGCATTAAAATTTTTCAACGTCAAACAAAAAGAGTCATTAACGCTGGCACCAGGCACACAGTCCATCATTCAGTGGCTGCCCTGGCTTCGCGAACCCGGGACAGTAGGTGTGATTGGCCCCACCTATTCTGAACATGCAAGGGCCTGGCAAGCGGCAGGCCACGAAGTCACTGTCGTTCCGGACTTTCCTGACCGCGGCCATTTTTCCGTCATTGTCGTGACCAACCCGAATAATCCAGATGGTAAGAGACGATCTCGTAGGGACCTATTGAGATTGGCGGAGAAACAGGCTCAGGCAGGTGGATTATTGGTCGTAGACGAAGCGTTTACGGAAGTAGCTCCTCATCTAAGCATCGCGGACGAAGGGGGAAGAGAAGGTTTATGTGTCCTGAGGTCATTCGGTAAATTTTTTGGGTTAGCCGGATTACGGCTTGGGTTCGCTCTGGCTCATGATGAACTCACATACGAACTAAGAACAGCATTAGGGCCTTGGCCCGTGAGCGGGCCAGCTCTCGCAATTTGCCGCCAAGCCTTTGCAGATACTAATTGGCAAAACCAAGCATTATTCGATTTAAAAGAGTCCGCAGCAAATATGGATACCCTAATAAAACGTCATGAATTGAAGTTTTTAGGCGGAACGCCGCTCTTTTGTCTTATAGCGCATGCGAANGCTCATGAGCTTTATAATCATCTAGGTCTCAANGGCGTCCTGACACGTGCTTTCGAGGATCAACCTGATAGGCTACGCATTGGTATGCCGAAAAATGAAGAAGAGTTTGATAGATTTGATGATGTCCTTAGTCGCTTCACAGGATAATAGTAACGTATCCATTACCACAGCCGCCTTTGCTTTTTATGGCGTATGAAGAGTTTCAAATCACCTTTCCGCACCCGTTATCATCTAATCTCAACATCACTCATTTCCATTCCTCTTTTAGCCGGCAACTAAGTGCATGCGTTTGTCGGGGTAACGGTTCCCGACCGCCACACCCGGAGCGAAGGCAACATCCAATGTCGCAATATCATCCGCACTCAGGCTCACTTCTAGCGCCGCTATATTAGANGCCAAATGATCAATTTTCATCGTACCAAAAACTGGCGTCACCTCGTCACCCTGCCATAGCAGCCAAGCGAGTGCTATTTCCGCTGGTGACACATTTTTGTCCGCTGCCATCACCTTTAGTGGTGCTAGTAGTTCAAGGTTCTTAGCCAGGTTTTCTCTACTAAAGCGCGGAAAGTTCGGCCTGCGATCATTATCATTAAAACTTTGGTTTTTACTAATGGCACCGCTCAAGAAACCACGCCCCAAGGGCGCATACGCCACGAAAGCGATGCCTAATTCACGGCAAGCAGGCAAGGTCGTGACCTCTACGTCCCGGGTCCAAAGGGAATATTCAGTTTGTAGCGCACTGATCGGATGAACTGCATGGGCACGACGGAGTGTGTCTGCACTTGCTTCGCAGAGGCCCAAAAAACGCACTTTCCCTGCTTCAACCAGCCGTGCCATAGCGCCGACAGTCTCCTCGATCGGCACTTCCGGATCGACCCGGTGCAAATAATATATATCGACACTGTCGCACCCGAGACGTTTAAGGCTAGCCTCACAATAACCGGCTACTTTGTCCGGACGCCCGTCGACGCCGTTATAGGAGCCGTCATCACCACGCTGATTGCCAAACTTGGTTCCGATGACAAAATTCTCATCATACTTTTTCAAAGCTTCGGCCAGTAATTCCTCGCTATGACCGTTGCCATATGCATCGGCTGTATCGAAAAAATTGATCCCGCGTTTCACCGCTTCATGAATAGTCTCTAAAGAGCGCGCATCATCGCGCTTACCATAACCACCAGATAATAGCGAACTGCCAAAACCGACCGGTGAAACACTTAGATCGGTGGTACCGAATTGCTTCCGCTTCATCTTATTGCGCCATCAGATGCATTTGCTTTTCCGGGTACCGCGTACCGGCGGTGGCGCCTGGCGGAAAAGCCCGGTCTAGCCTGGCTAGTTCCTCCCCACTCAAAACAACCTCCAAAGCCTCTATATTTTCCCGCATGTGATCCGGGTCCAGCGTGCCAGGAATAGGCAGGATATCATCACCCTGCGCCATCAGCCAGGATAAGGCTACCTTGCTTTGGGTCAAACCACGCACTTCGGCAATTTTGTCAATGACCCCGAGCAATTCGACATTCCTATCCAAATTTTCCTCATGGAAACGCGGATGATCTTTGCGCCTGTCGCCATTGGCGATATCCGCTGAGCTCCGAATGCCACCGGCTAGAAAGCCGCGCCCAAGCGGAGCATACGCGGTAAATTCGATTCCTAGTTCACGGCAGGTAGGCAAAATGTCCGCCTCCACATCCCGAGTCCACAACGAATATTCCATCTGCAACATAGTGATATTGGAAACCTTGGAAGCGCGCTTTAAGGTTTCGGCACTGGCTTCGCAAAGCCCGATGTAGCGAACTTTTCCATCTTCTACCAGGCGGCTCATTGCACCTACGGTTTCCTCAATGGGCGTATCCGGATCGATCCGGTGAAGTGTGTAAAGGTCGATTACATCAACACCAAGTCGTTTCAAACTCGCTTCGCAGGCCGTCAGCGCATAGCTTGCCGAGCCGTTAGTACCACCACGTTCGCCGTTGGGGCCTCGGATGTTACCAAACTTAGTGCCGATTACCAGATCCTTCTTTTGATCATGGTTCAATGTCTTACCGAGAAACTCCTCGTTATGCCCATTGCCGTAGGCATCTGAACTATCTAGGAAAGTGATACCGAGGCCGAGCGCCATCGATAACGCCTTGGCTGCTTTTCCCTCATCACGTGGGCCGTAAGCACCAGACAAAATCGCACACCCCATACCAAGAGCAGAAACCTCTAAGTCACTATCCCCAATCTTTCTGTATTTCATGACAATTCTACCAGCTGTATTTTGTTAATTTCTTAAACGCTGACTTTTCTGTAGAGAGGATCGCGACGTTCCGGTGTAGACAAAAACCCATGAAAGGCATGAATGGCACGATGCCGGTTATAGCCGAGCAATGTCGCATGCGCCTGACCAGCCATCGTGACAAAAACTTTATCTTTATTTGGTAGCTTCTCATAGAAAGCGATCAAGTCCTCCGGCGACGCGATCCCATCATGTTCACCGCGTACGATCATAACCGGGCAATGAATCTTTTCNGGATCGCATACCGGCAAATTTGCNCACATATCGAGATACGTACCAGTCGGCACNAACCCATCGAATCGNCTCTCCGAATCCGCCATCGCTTTAGCTACATCATTATCGGCAAGCCCTTCCACATCACGGCTGAAAATAGTCTCGAAGAACGCTCGATCTACCGGTCGTTTATTATTCGAACGCCATTGGTCGATTTTCTTTGCGCGCTCCTTTAAGGTTGGTGAACCTTCTCCAGTCCAAACCATCGCCCCAAGAATGAGCTTCGTTACACGATCTGGATAGGCCGCNGCAAAAGCTGCCGCCCGCAAGGCACCTGAGGACTGACCGGAAAATGCATATTCCGTCTCCCCAGTTTCTTCAATCATTATGTCGGTAGCCAGCTTTAGGTCGACCACGCCGGATGCAATATTAGAATTTTGGCCCTCACGCAGGCCAGAAAACCCGTAGCCCTCATGATCCATACTCCATACGTCATAGCCGAGCCGCGCAAAAGCATTCATAGCCGAATAATCTTCACGTCCCGATACTTGCAAATCATGTCCAGTCACTCCAGCAAAGGACGAGCCGTGAACAAGGAAAAGAATGCTCCGCTCGCTACTATCCTCAGGTGCGGACGCTAAATATTTTCTGAAAATATGAAGCTCTATATTTTCTTTCTGCGCCGAGTATTCAGCACTAATAATTTCAGACATTCATATTTCCTTTTTTCCTCATCAAGCCCTAGACGTGTCTNCTGCCTCGCTTGCGATCGTGCGGTTCCGTATCCATACCAGTAAACAAGGCAGCACTAAACAAAAGACCGACATAACTATCCAAATATTGGTGTTAGCAAGCGAAACATTACCATTAAATTACCCTCCTTACTCTCTCGGGCGAATAGCCGCCAAAAATCTAAAGTTTTCTTATCTACAATTTGGCCTTACTCTTGCCAAACCTTCGCTGCATAGTGCAGGTAGGACATATGAAATAGCTCTGCTCAGTGGCGTAGGATAAGGAATATGAATGGCGCAGAAAGTCTCGTAAGAACCCTATTAAAGGGTGGTATAGACGTATCCTTCGCCAATCCGGGCACTTCAGAAATGCACTATGTTGCCGCCCTCGACAAAATTGATGGTATGCGTTGTGTGTTATGTTTGTTCGAGGGCGTTGTAACAGGTGCTGCCGATGGCTACGCTCGAATGGCCGGAAAGCCGGCTGCAACACTCCTTCATTTAGGGCCTGGTCTTGGTAACGCACTCGCCAATTTACACAATGCAAAAAAAGCTACCTCACCTATCGTAAATATTGTCGGCGAACACGCCACCCACCACATCCAATACAATTCACCTCTAACCTCTGATATTGAGGGCATCGCATGGCCGGTTTCAGCCTGGGTTAAAACCTCTATGACATCAAATGCGGTTGGCCCCGATGGGGCTGAAGCAATAGCAGCGGCACAAACCGCTCCGGGGAAGATCTCTACCCTAATCTTACCTGCCGACACCGCCTGGAACGAGGGTGGCGTCATTGGCAACGTTCCGAAGATCCCCAAACGGGAAGCCGCAAGCGAGGAGGCGCTATCCACTGCAATCGAATTATTGGAAAACGATAAGAAGACACTCCTTCTTCTTGGTGGCAGCACATTAATGGAGAAGCCGCTCGAAGTCGCAGGTCGTATTAAAACCAAAACCGGCGCAGACGTATTAGCTGAAGGCATGAACACGCGCATTCAACGTGGGGTCGGTCGATTGCCAGTCATACGTATCCCCTACCCTGTCCCACAGGCATTAGAAATTTTAAAAGACTACCAGCAGATAATTTTAGTGGGGGCCGCAGACCCAGTTGGCTTTTTTGCCTATCCCGGAAAGCCAAGCCGTCTCGCGCCTGAAGGTTGCTACGTTCACCTGCTAGCCACGCCAGCACAGGAATGCGAACAAGCGCTGGAGGCACTCTGCGATGGGGTTGGTGCTAATAATTTTATGTCCGAGTTGCAAAAACCCAACAGACCCGACCGGCCCACGGGTGCAATTACACTGGACTCTATCGCATCCGCTATCGGCGCCTTGCTGCCAGAAAACGCTATCGTCATCGATGAAAGTGTCACCACCGGTCGTGGCTTCTTACCTTTTACCGCCGGCGCTGCACCCCATGATTGGTTGCAAAATCGCGGCGGCGCTATTGGGCTCGGCCTGCCCATGGCAACCGGTGCCGCTATAGCTTGTCCAGACAGAAAAGTCATTTGCCTGGAAAGCGACGGAAGCGGTATGTATTGNCCGCAAGCCCTTTGGACCCAAGCCCGTGAAGGGCTAGATGTTACAACCCTCGTTTTTGCCAACCGTTCGTACAATATCCTCAAAGGTGAACTCGCCGGTGTGGGCGCCGGCAACCCTGGGCCAACTGCNATCGATATGTTGAGCCTAGACCGTCCCATNATTGANTGGGTNGCATTCTCAAAAAGCCTCGGCGTCGAAGCAGTTCAAGCAGATAATGCGAATGATCTCTGCAAAGCATTTGAGGCGGCGATCGCCGTCGAGGGACCATCGCTGGTTGAAATCGTTATATAGGAGAACTGGCATGCGGCTCGCGATCATCAATGATTACAAAAATCTTTCACGTTCAGCGAATTGGGGTCAGTTACCCGACGACATAAAGATCGACGTTTTCTGCGATATATTAAAAGACACAAATTCAATCATTCAACGCCTTCAGCCCTATGATATCGTAATCGGTGGCCGTGAAGAGACATTGTTTGATCGAGAAATTATCGAAGCGCTGCCGAACCTCAAATTCGCTGTGACCCATGGCCGCCGAAACCCTTCCTACGATCTAGATGCATTTCGCGAACGTGGCATCCCAGTTTGTGGAACACGATCTGGGTTTGAAATGGCAACTGTTGAATTAACCTGGGCTTTAATCTTATCACTTGCAAAGAATATTCCCGCAGAGTTCGCAGCGGTGCAAAAAGGTGAGTGGGGAATTACTTTGCCCGTGGGCCTCACCGGAAAGACCCTCGGCATCCTTGGGCTAGGCCAATTGGGTGCCGGTGCCGCGCAAGTTGGGCACGCCTTGGACATGAATGTAATCGCCTGGAGTCAGAACTTGACGCAAGAGAGATGCGACGAGACGGGAGTTACGCTTGTCAGCCAAGAAAAGCTATTCGAAGAATCGGACTTTCTGACCGTGCATCTGGTATTGAGCAATAGAACGCGCGGAATGATTGGTAAAGCCGAGTTAGAATCAATGAAAGCCACAGCCTATATTATAAATACAGCCCGAGGCCCAATCATTGATGAAACCGCTTTGATTGCAGCACTCAAGTCTGGAACAATCGCAGGCGCGGGACTAGATGTTTTCGATCAAGAACCCTTACCGAAGGAGCATCCGTTGAGGAACCTTCCTAATGTCCTAATTTCCCCACATCTGGGGGGGCGGACCCGGGAAAACTTTATCGCCCGCTATGATGATTGCGTTGAAAATGTTATGAGTTGGCTCAAACAAAAGCCAGTGCGTCTGCTCACCTAGGGTTTTCATTAATTCGCATTATCAAGGCACCCTTCGCCATAAAAGAAAGTACTAGCGCTCCTAATTTTCCGTCAGCTCACTGAGCCAATTTGAAAGACCGCAGGTGCACCAACCGGTGCTGTTGATCATGCAGTCATATGTGAGAGCCGATGCGACGAGCACCTATAGGCAGATCGTAAAATTGAGCATTACCAGATCATCCACTGCATTGTGCAAAGTCCAACTGCGAACCAGATGGCTTGGGAAAAGTAATAGGTCGCCAGCTTCACCATCGAAAAATATTTGTGCCGCATTAAGGTCAGTAATTTCGGATTTCTGAATGATAATCATCTCGTCCGCAATTGGCGCATGAAGTTGCATCCTAGCACCACCGCCCGTTGAATTCACAAAATAGACACCACTAATTATGCTATTCGAATCATTGAATAGATCACAGGAATCACCCCGGCGCAGTATATTAAGCCAGCACTTGCGAACAGAAGCGCCTTTAGCAGAAACTGCATAATCCAATGCATCAGCAAAACTCTGCGCCTCTTCTTGGACAAAGTCCGTCAATGCTGCAAATTCCGCACGCAAATGAAGAGAGGGCTCCGTCGCCATCGTTGAATACATGGTACAAGCCATTTCCCTGGGCGGCCGACCATCAACTTCTTGGTAAACGGAAGTTATAGCCGCCTTAATTTTCGCATTCATCTCGGCGGCCTGCATATGGTGAGTTACATGCAGAACCGTAGGGAAAAGCATTAAAGTTTCGCTACTTTTTGCCTCGCTCATTTTTTATGCCCTACAATAAGGCGTTTGCAGAAATGATAATCCGCTCATCATCTATTTCATTCGGTGGTACATTGTGTTTAATGGCGCTATTGAAGATGATCATTTCGCCTTCCTGAGGTTGGATCGCATGGGAAAGCTGGTTCAATCCGCTATCGGCACGGCAGTCAGCACGCATGGTGGAAAAAGCCTGCGGTGCATGAAAAATAATCTCTGAGCATCCCGGTGGCGCTTTCACATAATAAACCCCACTTAGAATATTATTGGGATGCGTATGAATTTCATGAGCGAAACCACGTTGATAGATATTCACCCAACATTGCGTTAGGCGAATGCCTTGCGGCGATGTAGCATAGCTCATTCGATGAGCATACGCCGCAAAACAGGAAACCATCCAATCAGTTATCTGCACGAATTCAGGATAATCATAAAGGCGCTCTTCAACCCCATAGGTCGTGTAGATATCACAGGAATAGCCGTCAAGCCTGCCGTTCGGCGTTTTATCACTTAACGCTTTTATCGATTGCACAAGATCACGATTGGCGGTTTCCGCCTCAGGCAAATCATAACGTTCCACTACTGTCGGAAATATCAATTGAAGAGACCTGTGCTGGTCTGTGTGTTGAATACCGGTCAACATATAAAAGAAGCTCGTTTCTGATTAGAGTGAAAGATGGGCGGTCACGGTACCAACTAGGCTCCTGAAACGAAAGTACCTATCATTTATTCGGGCAACGGGATAAANTCCGCCACTCCCGGCACAGGGCCGAACCGTCCTTCCGCCCAGTCGCGTTTTGCTTTCTCAATCCACTCCGGACGACTAGATACGAAGTTCCACCAAAGATACCGCGCGCCGCTCAAAGGCGCACCGCCCAACATCATCATCTGAGTTTCTGATCCCGCAGTGATAACAGCATCTGCACCTTGCGCCAGTATCACCATTTGTCCTGCATGATAGACGTTTCCGACCACTGTGACCTCTCCCTCTACCAAGAAAAAAGCGCGCTCCACATGGTCACTAGGCATAGCAAAAGATTGTCCAGTTCTCATTTTCACATCGAGATAGAACATATCGGAAAAAGTTCTTACTGGAGATACTTTGCCGAAAGCCCGCCCAACTAGCAATCGCACTATAACCCCCTCATGCTCAAATTCGGGCAAGTCTCGTCTTGCATGATTATAAAACTCTGCGGCGGTCTTTTCATGCTCGACCGGAAGCGCAACCCACGCCTGAATACCATGCAAATATCTTTTTCGCTTGTGAAGATCGTCCAAAGCAGAGCACTCAGAATGTGTGATACCGCGCCCGGCGATCATCCAGTTCACATCCCCAGATCGAATACTTTGCACACATCCAAGACTATCTCGGTGAACCATTTCCCCTCGAAACAAATACGTAACCGCGGCCAAACCAATATGAGGATGCGGCCGGATATAGATTTTCTGACCGGTCTCCAAAGTAAGTGGCGCAATATAGTCAAAAAAAATGAAGGGTCCTACTAATTGTCGATTTGGGGCGGGAAGCACGCGCTTTACCGAGAAGTCTCCTAGATGAGTATCACTTCCGGTGATGACTTCTTCTACAGCGGAAACCATAAATTATTCTAATGCGTCCGCTTGCCCGACCAATTGGGATTCTTCCATCTGACGACGTAGCCGAACAGCCTCCGTATTTTCATCAATCACAACATCCTCCCAGCGCACAACCTCCCCCCTGCGAAGCGCGCGTTTCAACATTACATTATGGGACAGAGCAATTGGCAAATAGCCGGCCTGAATACTCTCTGCTGCCGGTTGTAATTTCCCCCAAACAGTAAATCCACCCTCACCATCCAACATTTCTCCTTTAGNCAAATCTTTCTTTGCTACTGCGGTAACATCGGCTTGCAGTGATTGTGGGCAACCCGTCGCCATGCGATCGCGGGCTGCCCGGATAACCGAAAAACCGAGTTCTAACCCAATCAAATGAAAAGGCTTATACATTGCTGCATATCGCCCTCCCACGTTCGCTAGTCCATACTCCTCAAAACAGGCGGCGCTATAATCATTGGGGGCTTCGATCACCACATAAACGCCCCAACGAAGATTATTTTTGACCTCCGTGCCGTCTGGATGCTTGGACGAGATCACTTCCACTTGGCCTTTATGATTCAGGCAGCCCCCTTCTTGATGTGGCTTTAAAATTTCCGCCAACTCAGTTGCGGGGCAAGGCGGGAAGCTCAAGCCCCCTGGCGCTGGGGAAAGGCCGGTTGCATTGGCAAC
This sequence comes from Rhodospirillaceae bacterium, assembly GCA_002715005.1. Classification (GTDB taxonomy): domain Bacteria; phylum Pseudomonadota; class Alphaproteobacteria; order UBA8366; family UBA8366. Next base: position 9,447 of record PAXN01000001.1, on the reverse strand, counting down.
AGCAGCCATCTCGATGGCTGATTTAGTGCCGTCGACAAATGACGTGAACATTCGTGGGTTCATACCCGCCGCAGCTGCACGGTTAGGGGGCAAGCCATAATGGGACCAAACGGTATCCGGGTTTGCATTATGATCGCCAGGCACATACTTCGTACCCTTACCCGCAGCCACTACTTGAAAACCGCAAGTATGTGCCCAGTCGACCAATTCGCATACCAACGCCGGTTGGTCGCCATAGGCTAATGAATAGATGACACCGCAGTCTGCAGCTTTTTTAGCAAAAAGGGGCCCCAAAAGGGCATCTGCCTCCACGGTTACATTCACCAGATGATGCTGAGCATCAAATGCAGCGAGCCCATGACGAATGGCCGCGACTGGATCCCCGGTTGCTTCAATAACAACATCAATATCTGGCTCGGTCGAAAGTACTTCACCATCATCTAGAAAGTGCAGCTGCGAAATACGTGCCTCNTCCCAGCCAACCCGAAGGCAAGCTTCGCGCGCGCGATCCGGGTTTAAATCCGCAATCGAAACTACCTCCAAGTCGGGCATGCTTGGCTCTTGGGAAAGGAACATACTGCCAAATTTACCGGCACCAATTAAACCGACGCGGATAGGTGATTTGCAATTCATGCCAGTACTATAGTGGGCAAGCACTTATTCAACCAGTATCCATAAACACAAGGGCACATGTCCCCTCAGGAATTGATGCACTGCGACATTACGCCCTAACCCTAAAAATTAGTGGCAAACACGAGGAAAAGGCACTATTGTTGTGCAGTGCAGCATCAATGAACTCAGGGGGACTAAGTACAATGCTTAATGTTTTAGCACTAAACGCTTTGTCTGCTTGCCTAATGGCAGCAATCTTTTTGGTTTTGCCTCAAAAGTTGACACCTAACATTCGAATTCTCAGTGCATTTTTTGCTTGTTTTCTCTTACTTGGCATTGCTCAGGTAGGCTCTAATGCATCTTAAAGTTGCTGGAGCGATCCACACTCCTTAAAGAGTAGGACACAACACCTCCACAAATTAAGGGGCCCGGGTTTTGGGCCCCTTTTTGTAATAATTCTTAAAAAGTCTAGCTCAAATAATCTTTTTTCCAACGTTGGAAATCGTCGCCACGGGTAACCTGGTTTTGCAAATCAGCTGACGCCCCTTCCAAATTCTTTGGGTCAGCACCTTCTCGCAACGCCTTCAATGTATCATAAACCGCCTTGATCGATGCCATAATCGGCTTGTGACCCTGTAACGCGAAACGCACCCGATGGGTTGCCAAATAATCAAGATCCCGTATTTCATCAGGGGTACTCCCCAGCATAAGAGGGATGCTCACCGCAGACGAAATTGCCTCGAGTTCATCGCGTGTCTTTATACCCGCCAGAAACATGCAATCGACACCTGCCGCCTCGTAGGCTTTAGTGCGCGCTATCGCATCATCTATGCCGGTGACGCCTGCAGCACTGCTACGGCCCGCAACTACGAGGGAGGGGTCTTGCCTACCTTCAAGGGCGGCCTTCATTTTTCCTACGCCTTCTTCAATCGAGATCAACCGCGTTGTGCCAACAGTACCGAACGCTTTTGGTAACTCGGTATCTTCGATTGTTAACATCGCCACACCGGCAGTCTCAAGTTCTTCAACGGTTCGTTTTACGTTAAGCGCGTTACCATAACCGTGATCCGCATCGACAATAAGCGGTAATTGGCCGGCCCGATTAATCCGGTAGGCCTGCCCAGCAAATTCCGTCAAGGTAAGAACAATATCGTCGGGTGAGCCCAAGACAGATAATGAACCGACCGAGCCCGCAAACATACCAACTTCAAATCCTACATCCTCGGCGACCCGCGCTGACATAGCGTCGAAAACAGAGCCTGGATGAAAACAGCGGTCACCCGCTAAATACGCGCGAAATTTCTCGCGACGATTAGTCCAATGCATAGTCGATTCCTCCCGTTAATACTCACGCCTACGCTATGCTCACAAAGAGACCAACGCAAGTACCCAACATTCGCCGCAAGTGATTAAAGAATTTTTGATATAGTATAAAAAGACATACATATATTAGGGAAACTATAATCGCAGTATCGAATTAACCGTACCAATACCAACAGATGACAAAAAAGCACCTAAACGATTAGCACAACTGATGGCCCGTGAATTACCTGTATGCGGACCCTACTTTTAAGACAGAGCTAACATAGACGTTTGTTTTCTTGCACCAAGGCGACAGACTATGCGTTCAATTCAATAATTAGATTCAGACTGGAATCCACAGTAGCCTGCGTTCCAGGTGGCATCACAGTTGTGGATTCTCGTTCCTCGATTATCGCTGGCCCTACAATAATATCACCTTCAACCAACATATAACGGTTATAAACGTCGCAAGGGGCAAATCCAGTTTCAGGGAAATAGACCTCCCGCTGACCTTTCAATTTTTCATCCGCAACTAGACTACGTGCTTTAAATTTAAGCGCGATATTAGGAACCGGAGCAAAAGCCGCCACACGCCAACTCATTGCTTCAATCGGAACATCTGTCACGGCACGTTCGAAAAGCATTTCATATGTATTGAGAAAGTTTGTCCGCAGCGAATCAGCTTGGCTCTCGTCAAGGGCACCGCTCTGGACCGGCACGGAAACTTCGAAGCCTTGCCCCACATGGCGCATATCCGATGTACGTTGAAAAGAAATTTCACCTGGTTTAGCCCCTGCCTCGACTAACATTTTTTCCGCATCTGCCTCCATATTGGCAAACAACGCATTCAAATGACCCCAGTCGATCTGTTCGATACGCGCCACATAGCTGCGAACATAGTCTACCGCTGGCGGCGCAACCAAAAATCCCAACGCCGACGTAACGCCCGCTCCCAGGGGTACTATCAACCGCTTCAATTTCAAAAGGCGAGCCACATTACACGCATGTACAGGCCCAGCACCACCAAATGCAATCATATCATAACGACGCGGATCACGGCCCTTTTCAGCCAGATGCATCCGAGTGGCCGCGGCCATATTCTCATTGACAACACTATGTATGCCCACAGCAGCGTCCAAAACCGATAGGCCGAGCGGCTTTGCAAGTTTCTCGTCTATAGCCTTCTCCACATCTCCCAGATCGAGCGACATCTCACCCCCTAAAAAATAGTCTGGGTTGAGGTACCCTAAAAATAAATCAGCATCGGTAACAGCCGGCTCAACGCCGCCCTGACCGTAGCAGACCGGGCCCGGCTGAGAGCCCGCACTCTGGGGCCCTACTTTCAGCAATCCCATTTGATCGACATAAGCCAAACTCCCGCCGCCCGCTCCTATTTCAATCATATCTACGACAGATACTTTAAGCGGAAGTCCCGAACCCTTTGCGAACCGGCGAATGCGGCCCGCTTCAAAATCATGTTTACGGTCCGGCTGGCCACCATCAATTAGACACATCTTGGCAGTTGTGCCGCCCATATCATAAGAAATGAGGTTCTCCGCCTCCGATACCGTGCTGTAGTATGACGCCGCCATTGCTCCAGCAGCAGGGCCAGATTCAATCAATCGTATAGGATAAGCCTGGGCATCTCCAACGGTCGTAATTCCGCCACCGGACAACATGATATAAAGCGTACCACCATGACCCGCCGTGCGTAATTGTGCTGCCAACCGTTCCAGATAGCTCTGCATCAAGGGCTGTACGTAAGCATTTGCGCAAGCGGTGCTAGTACGTTCAAATTCGCGAATTTCCGGCGCCACATCCGAAGATATTGTTACCGGTATAGTGCCAAACATCTCAGAAAGAATTTCTTGTGCGCGTTTTTCATGGGCTGGATTACGGTATGAATGCATGAAAGAAATTGCCACAGCCTCGACTTTCTCTTCCTCAACAAGGCAACGCACTGCATCCCTAAAAGCTTCCTCATCAAACGGAAGCAAAACCTCACCATCCGGAGACACCCGTTCGGCCACGGTGCGTCGCAAATGGCGCGGCACCAGGGTCGGCGGCGCCTCCAAAAACAGATCATAAAGGTCGTAGCGAATTTCTTTGCCCATCTCGAGAGCATCTCGATGGCCTTCCGTTGTCACCAACCCAATCTTTGCGCCGGTCCGTTCAATAATGGTATTCGTTACCAAGGTCGTACCATGGACGAGATTGTGAATATCGCCTACATCAACTGTCGATTCCAAGAGCAGCCGCGCAACACCCTCCATAATAGCGACGCTTGGGTCATCCGGAGTCGTCAGCTGTTTACCGGTAAAAATAAGATCGCGCGTTTCATCGACCAGCACAAAATCAGTGAAAGTACCACCGACATCAACGCCGATGCGAACTCTTCCAACCATCAGCTCAATCCATAATCACGTTTAGCGGCTTTGGCCGAGACATAGCCATTCTTAACGTCATCGCGCACACTTGCTCTATCGCGCTTGACGGGATCGCCATACCCACCGCCGCCTGCATATACCATATGCAATCGCATTCCCGGGCCGATAGAGGTTCTAGATTTCTGATGAGGCACTGTTCCATCGCTAAAATGAATATGACTGTGCGCTCCATGTAACCCGCCAAGCACCCCACTAGCAGGATGGCGCCAACGGTCGGATAACAGAGATAATTGTAAAGGCTCGTCGGCGCGAACCTCTATTTCGCATTCCTGACCCAAACCACCGCGAAATGTTCCGGCGCCACCGGAATCTTCACGAAACTCTTTCTTCCAAACAATCAGCGGCGCGACACTTTCAAAAGCCTCAATACTGCCGGCCCCAGCGTTGGTTGGGAATGCTGTCGTCGACAACCCATCCTTGACCGCTGCCGCCCCCATGCCACCGCTCGCAAATAAAATTTGCGTAAACCGGTTACCCAAAGGGTCATTCCCACTGAAAACAGCCCGCATGGACGGCGCACTGCCACTGTCAGCGATAATCTTTTCCGGCACCGCCTGAGCCAACGCGCCATAGATAACGCCGGCTAGGAGATGTCCCGTCAGCTGCCGAGCATTGCACGGAGCCGGATAACGCGGATTAAGAATTGAGCCTACCGGCGCCACCACATCAATGGGTCTATAAGACCCCTCATTTCGTGGCGTATAGGGGTCAAGTGCGCATTTAACCGGATAGGCCGAATACGCCTGAGTATAATTCATAACCGTGTTGAGGCCACGATGAATTTGCTTTGACGTCCCTTCATAGTCGATCTTGAGGTCCGAGCCTTTAACGGTAATGGTGCATTCCAGGTGGGTTTCATCTTCGTCAAAACCATCTGCATCCAACGATGAATGATAAACCCCGTCGGGCACCTCTTCGATAGCATGGCGCATAGCCATTTCCGCTCGGCCTTGAAGCGCCGTCGACAGACGCGAAAGGTCAGCCAAATCGGAATCCTCTAAAAACTCAAGCAAACGCCGTCCGCAAACCTTGTTCGCCGTCACCTGGGCATTAAGATCGCCCAAGACTTGATCAGGCAAGCGTACATTACCCAGAATCATTTCCTCAACATCTTGATTAGGCTGACCTTCTTGCAAAAACTTTATTGGAGGAATACGAAGTCCCTCTTCGTAAATCTCTCGACAGTCAGCAGACCATAGGGAGCCACCGATATCGGGCGAGTGCGCGATGGAGCCTGAAAAGCCAACCAATGCTTCGTTTCGAAATACCGGCATGCACATAGTGATGTCCGGCAAATGGCCGGTAGCCAACCATGGATCATTGGTAATGACACAATCACCGGGCTTCCATGTTTCCTTTGGGTACTTTACGAGAAAGTGCTTTAGCGTCGTCGGTAGAATTCCCGCAAAAGAGGGAATGCCCCCGGTATTTTCACTCAAAGAATCACCATTTGCATCCATCAATACCGTACCAAAATCATTCGATTCACGAACGATTGTGGAAAATGAGGTTCTTAGAAGGGCCGCAGCAGACTCGTCCGCTATAGAAATTAATCGGCTCCAGAATATTTCTAATGTGACAGGATCAAAATCATCTTTCACAGTGCTGGCCATTTATTAAGCTGCTTTCTTAATGGCGAATTCAGGCGCTACCTTTTCCATGAATAACCGTATGCTATTTTCTGTGACCTCATGAGATGCAGGCCCAAGACGAAATTGTAATATGAGCCCACCGACCCCAACCGCATCAATCTCCGCCACCTGCTCAGCCACCGTCGCAGGCGATCCGCAAAGCAAACTATGATGGGTAACATTTCTTGCCGCCGCCTTGGGGGCCGCGCCGGTTTCCATACTTTTGTCGAGAGTCAGCCCACGCGCTTCGTACACTTGTTTGCGCATGGACATACGATGGTCACGCTGTGCTTCAAACAACGGTACGCCGATTTTCTCCGCTTCCGCATCGCTCTCAGCGACAAAAATATTCTTCCAAATCCAAGATTGGTCGACACATTGCTGCACACGCCTCTCATCAAATCCCGCATCGCGCATGGTCGATCGATACGCATCCATACGATCGCGAATTACGTCAACCGATTGAACGTTCATCAAAAACGGCTTACCCTCTTTAGCTTGACCAAGCATAGATTCCTCACCTGAACAGGCACGGATCATAAATGGGTGTGGCTTGGTGAAAACCTTAGGCCGTAAAGCGGGCAACCAGAGTTTCCAATACTTCCCCTTGTGTTCGTAATCCTCCGTCGTCCAAGCCTTGACCATAATCTCCTCGGCTTCAAGCAACCGCTCATAGGCTTCGTCAGGGTCTATATCGAAGCCAAGATAGTCATAAATATTATAGGCCGTTCCGCGCCCAAGGCCCACGATCAGGCGGCCCTTACTAAGGTTGTCTATCATCGACATTTGTTCTGCCATCCGAATAGGATGATGAAGCGACATTTGAGCCACCGCAAAGCCGATTTTCACGTTCGTCGTTGCCGCCGCAATGGCAGCCGCAAAGCTCACCGGATCTACATAGGCGCAGTTGCCGTCAAAATGGTGCTCAGCAAGCCAAACCGTATCAACACCCAGCTCGTCACACAGTTTCGCTTCGGCCATGGTTTCGTCAATCACCCTTTCGTCATCGGCCGGGTCAGCCGCTTGGGGAAATAAAAAATTACTAAACTTCATGATAGCTCACTCACTCCATGGTCACGGTATATTGCAGATAAATTCCGAGTCACGTATGAAATTGGTCTATGTAACATGCAAAATACAGGTCGTAACCTTAATCGCAAGTATTCGGCCACAAAAATTTCTGAGAGGAATGCAAAAGTAATGTCAGAATCCGACAATATTATCGTCGATACGACTGCAAAAATTTTGGGTGATCTTTGCGACCCCCAGACAATAAACAAAGCTAAGGATGATAACTGGAAGCCTCCGCTTTGGCAGGCACTCGAAGAGAACGGACTTACCCGAACTTGGGTGCCCGAGGCGTTCAACGGCGTCGGCGCCGAATATACAGATGGCTTCGAAGTACTGCGCGTTGCAGGCCAGTTCGCAATTCCGGTGCCACTGGGCGAAACACTATTAGCGGGCTGGCTACTCTCGGGCTCGGGTATCTCGGTACCCGACGGCATGCTGAGTGTTGCCCCCGTTAACAATAAAGATAAAATTACATTGGAAGATGACGGCACATTGACCGGCAAGGCTCATGCGGTGCCTTACGGGCGCGAGGTCGCGCAAATTGCCGTGCTTGCCGAAAAAATCAATGGTCAGGTCGTTGCACTGGTCAACCGCGACGACTGTATCATCCAACAGCACAATAACCATGCAGAAGAGCCCCGGGACACGATACAACTCGATGGCGTTGCACCCATCGAGGTCGCCGATACGGTTTTCACGCAAGATCACTTGATGCGTATGGGTGCAACAGTGCGGTGCGCTCAAATGGGCGGTGCGCTTCAGCATATTCTCAACCTCGGCGTGGACTATGCCAAAGAGCGCGAAGCCTTTGGTCGAACTATTTCTAAATTCCAAGCAGTACAACACAATTTGGCGCAATTAGCAGGCGAAACAGCCGCTGCCGTTTCTGCTGCAGCGTCAGCTGCCGATACAATCAACAGTGGTGAGGGCTTCAACGCGGCCGGGTTTTTGGAAATTGCTAGTGCGAAAATTCGCGTTGGTGAAGCAGCTGGCAAAGGGGCAGCCATCGGCCATCAGGTCCATGGCGCCATAGGGTACACCATTGAACATATGCTTCATTGCTATACCCAAAGGCTCTGGGGTTGGCGCGATGATTTCGGTAGCGAGAGCCTTTGGGCAGTTAGGCTGGGGGAAATGATTGCCGCAAATGGCGCTGATCAGCTCTGGCCTGCTCTTGCCGCGCGTTAGAAATATTTAAATAAGAAGGACGCATTCATGTCTGTTGATATCAAGTTTGATCCAATTCGCCTCCCCAAAATCTGTCAAGAGTTGCGAGAAGAAGTAAGAGAATTTCTCCATGCAGAAGAAGCCGCGGGAACCTTTGACCATCGCGAGACAGCAATGGGCGGAATATTTAATAGGGAGTTCAGTAAAAAGGTCGGTGCGCACGGCTGGATTGGTATGAGTTGGCCAAAACAATATGGCGGCCACGAACGTACGTTCTTAGAACGCTATGTGGTGACTGAAGAAATGCGCGTTGCCAATGCGCCAGTACGTGGCCATTTCACGGCCGACCGACAAAGCGGACCTATGCTCCTTAAGTTCGCTAACGAAGATATTAAAAAGGATATTCTGCCCCGCATTGCCGCAGGTGAATGTGCGTTTAGTATAGGCATGAGTGAGCCCAGTAATGGTTCAGATTTGTTCGCGGCTAAGGTGCGGGCAACGAAAACCGAAGGCGGCTGGCACATTAATGGCACGAAAATTTGGACCAGCTACGCCCATTTGGCAGACTACCTGATTGGGCTGTTCCGCACATCCCCTCCTACCGAAGAAAATCGCCGTCACGGATTGACCAATTTTTTAGTTGATATGAAGAACTTCAATAACATCAGCGTTAATCCAGTGGTGAACTTGCGCGGCCAGCATGAATTTAATGAAGTGGTCTTCGAAGACACTTTTATTCCTGATGATTACGTTTTAGGCGAAATCGACGGCGCTTGGAAACAAGCGACCAGCGAGCTTGCCTATGAGCGCAGCGGCCCAGAACGATTTTTGGAAACCTCGTATGTCCTGTTTGAACTAGCACAAGTACTTGGCGCAAAACCAGATGCCCGTTGCGCTGAAGGGCTTGGGCGACTGGTAGCGGGGCTTCATACCCTGCGACGCATGTCCGTCTCCGTAAACGGCATGTTGCAAGCTGGCCAAGAGCCTACAATCCAGGGCTCCTTAGTGAAGGATCTCGGCACTATATGGGAACAGGAACTGCCATCGAAGGCCCGTGACCTAGCAACATTTGTCGCGCCCGATGACAGCAACCGTGCATCTTTCGATACATTGCTAAACTACGGCATTCAAGTGACACCAAAACTAACCATACAAGGCGGCACAACAGAGGTATTACGTGGCATTATCGCTCGCGGACTGGGACTACGATAGTCAAC
>PAXN01000052.1 GCA_002715005.1 Rhodospirillaceae bacterium | reverse complement strand
TTACTTTTTTTGTGGAGAGGGGGCTACTATTAATATTAATAGAACCGGCCGCCCTCCCGCCCCCAAAAATCAAGGCCTCGGCCGATCAAAAATCCAAAATAGCACCATTATTGCGCGTAACAATTAGACGCGGAGCCGAGCTCGAGCGCATAAAATCGCAACCTATTGATTACAAACGGTTTGTCGAACTGAGAGCGCCCACTATCTCGGCGGGATATTGGGCATAAAGCATAATTATTTAATGAGAGCTCGAGAGAGCTCGCGTGGTGCATTTCCTCGAGCCGAGAGATATGTCTGCTCGCAGTACCCTCAAAGGCCCTCAAACGCGCTCACAATCCCAAATAGCGGCACCATATAAATAATACGAATATTAGTATTAATCTATTGCTATCGCTGTCGATATTAATGATAATGCCCCTAGCGTCACGGATGTCCCGTGACACGCAACCGAGGAAATAAGATGGACATATTAAATTTGGATCTAGCCAATTGGACCGCCGGTGATGTGCTCAATATCGATACGGTCGGAGAATTGCCCGTATATGCAATAGAGAGCACCGTAGGCAACCAACCACCACGGACCGAGGAATATTGTAAGAGTTACGTCGAAGCGCTCAAGAGTCTCCGATGGTTTAACAGTGATGATAACGACGCACAGCATCCGCTCATTAACTACGAAATCGTTCGCATTAATTATCGTACTTATTTCGACAATATCGACCCGTATACAAACCGAGATTATTACTCATACCAAAATGATTATCCCGCCGCGGTCGAGAAACGAGCAGCGACGACGCGATGGACTAACGGACAAATATTAGACATATAAACGAAATACAACCGAGGGAAAAGTTATGACAATTGCAATCGAGACAGTAACCAAATACACGCGACAAAATACCGGCTCTCACTTTTTGGATAGTGGGGGCGCCTATGGTCGAATCTACAATAAACCAATATTAAAAAACCTTGCATCGATGGACGGCGATTATGGCGCCGTTATCTCCGTGACTCATTTACTCGCCGAATTCGCGGAGATACATCCGCTCCACAAGCAATTCTACAAATACGCGAACCGTCCAGAAAATGTGCGAGAGCCGTGGTTTGAGCTCGGCGACTCTTTTATGCGCGAACGTGGTTACACCCAATCATGCCGCGATAATACTTACAATGCCGACAATGATTTCGATCAAGAATTTGTATACGAGATATGGACGCCCGAGCATAGCGGATCCGATGATTACCTCTACGACGACGACGCGGTAGTGCTTATATACGCGCACACCGGTTGCGACGTCCGCGGCGGCTACGCGTCGCCTATGATCGTGACCTTCCCTAGTTGCGAGTATACGATGCCATTCGATTTTCAGTGTTCGCTTCATAGCGAGCAATTAGACGAAAGCGAAAACGAGCGACTAGAAGTACATTATAGTCATTACCCATTAGGTCAGCTCGAAGAAATGGGTTTTAAGTTAGACGAAACGAAACAAGAGTCGACCGGCGCCGATGACTCGGCATGGTTTATAAACGACGACGGTAAATCGATCGAAGTATTTGCAGATTACACGGGGTGCTATTAGTTATTAGCGTCGAGGGCTCTCTCGAGAGCTCTCCGCGATAGTAATTCAGCTATCTATAAACCGAGGAAAAAAGTTATGGAAATATATTTAATAGACGATGGCACGCTCGACACGGTTGTCGAGATATCGATACCTAGTAAGGCGGGATATCCGAGCACTAAATATCAACAGCGCTTCGATAGTGAATATCGATTCTCTTTTAATGAGGATCCAGATAAATCGACTGATTTATTTTTAAAAGAAATTGAGGCCGAATTTGTCGAATTGTTAGTCGACCGAATAGAAGGCAGGGACCAAGATGAATTTGGATGGGGGCGCGTACAATAATGGATATTAAATACGCGAAAATTGGAAGTAATAAATCTAACGGCCGGATATGGTTAGAAGGCAATAATCTAATCAAGGCCGGCTTTATAGAGGGCGCTCCCTATCGTCGAGTCGACAATATAGACGGGCGCCAAATCTCTCTATTTTTAACCGCGGATAATCCGGCGCCGACGGACCGCAAAGTAACAGTTAGTAAACGCGGCGGAAAATCACGACCGATAATCGACTTATGTGATAGGACTATCACGGAAATTTTCGGCGATGCTAACCGCGTCCGTGTCACGTTCTCGAGCGGTCAAATAGTTATAGAGGCGCATCACGAAGAGAGAAACAAAGAAACTCGCGAGGCGGCTTTTAGGAAGCGATACAAGACCGGTCAATTGCGCGAGGCATCTCTCTTCACCGGCGGCGGCATTTCAACCGAGGCGATTCACAGCGCGTTAGATGAGGCCGGATTAATCGACGGCGCTTGCAAATGGGTTGCAGAGATCGAGCCTAAATATATTGAGAGCGCTCAGGCAAATTGCTTCGCAGTCGACGACACAACGGCGATTTTGACCGGTCCCGTCGAAGAGATCGAGCCGGAATTCTATAGCACAGTTGACGTGCTATCGTTCTCGATGCCGTGCGCCGGTTTCAGTAAGGCCGGATCCGTCAAACATAAACAGACTAGCGAAGAGCATAGCGGCTCGACGCTATTCGCGACCGTCGCGGCGATTAAGGCCAGTAATCCGGCCGTGATTATTTCCGAGAATGTCGTCGAGTCCCAGAGCAGTCCGATGTATCAATTACTCCGAGGCGAGCTCGAGCGGCTCGGCTATACAATATTTGAGAGCATACTCGGGCCTGAGCACACTGGATCCGTCGAGCACCGGCGCCGATATTGGTTCGTCGCCATCTCGAGCGGCCTCGCTCCGAGCTCTCTCGAGGTGCCTTCCGTTGAGCTCAATTCTACGCCGTTAGCGCATTTCCTAGAATCTGTCGACGATTCCCAATTTTCTGAGAATCAATACTTGAAAGATAAATCTGTCCGCGATTCTCAGGCCGGAAAAGGATTTGCGAAGCGCCAATTGCTTACTGGTGACGAAACGAAGGTCGGCACAATCGGCCGGCATTATGCCAAGCGCCGATCTACGGAGCCGTTCATCGTTCGCGACGACGGTAAAGAGCGGTTATTGACGCCGACCGAGCACGCACGCGTGAAGTCGATTCCAGAACGATTGATAGCCGGTAATGGAATGACCATCGCGCATCAAATACTGGGGCAATCTGTAGACTTTTTGCAGCCCTACAATCTAACACGGGCGCTGTTAGGCGCCCTTTAATCGAGGACATAACAATGGATATAAACGAAGCGAAAAAAATTGTTGGGAACCAACCACGTTGGGCGCTGCAAAATATGGTTAAAGCGCTTTCGATGTTGCCGGTTTTAAATACTGACGAAGAAAACAAACGGCTCGAGGCCGCCAAAATTGGTTTGAGGAAAAAATGATGATAGTAAGCCGATTTTACGGGGTATCAGCACTAGGGGTGCTCCGTTTAAATCGCTCTACGGCGCTCTCAGGAGCTCGAAATTTTGACAATTGAGGAAAATGTTATGAATAAGCAAGAAACCAAGATTTTTCTGCAGGAAACATTAAAACGGATAAACCAACAATCTGATGGCGATTTGCGCCTAGTCTGCATGGAGCGATGGAAGCGCTCTATGCAACAGTGGCTCGATGGCGATTATGATCTAGTCGAGCACAATCTGATGAAAGTTTCCGCCAGGATCGAAAATACTCGCGAGTTAAATAGCAGTTATGCTCTAATGCGGGAGCTCTACGGCGATCTAGCGCCCTCGGCGACTAATGTTACTGAATTGAGGAATTAAGTTATGGACATGACTGACGACGAGAAAAAAATACATGATGACGCGTGGGATGGTTTAATGGAAGTTTCAGAGAAGTTTAAAAATGCAAGTCCAGAGAGTGAGCCCGCTAGTCTTGTTTTTTTGATGATTCAATTCGCGACTGTTCTAGCGCTTTCGACGTGTCCAGATACTAAAACAGCCTATAATTTAATCGCCGAAGCAATTAACGTAGCAAGAGAGAGGAATTAAGTTATGAATTACTCAGATGATAGTTATTACGTCGCATGGATCCCGCCAAATCCTGAATTTGACGAACGAGTCGCTTATGATAGCGACAAAATAAAAGAGATGGCAGATAGGCCGCTAAGTGATTATTTCAACCAATATAATCAGGCACAATCAGTCTCGGACCAATTAAATCGAGAAACTAAAGGCGCTATGGGCCGCTATGAGGTGCGGCGATGGGTAATTACCGAAAGAGCCTAGAATAGAGCCTAGATTTAGCCGTAAATATCTTTTTAACGCGCTCGAGATAGTCGACGTCAAACTTCCTCGGATGATTGTCGGCCTCGAGCGTTTCTACTTTCTCAATCCCTATACGATTAATAAGATTTATTCGATATTCGACTACATCGCCGGATAGGAAGCGATTTGCTTGTTTGGATTGCTTATGACAATTGTAGAGATTAAACCGTAAATGTGAGGCCGCTCCGCGGCTTCTATAATGGCCGGCGTCCCATATGTTTGACCGGTCATCGGCCGGCCTACCGGTCGAGATACACGGCCTGTATTTGTCTCTGATGCGGATGTAACGGTTAAACGCGGCTTGCGCTTCCTTGTTGTGAGCGCTCCATGTTTTAAGCCGTTGACGCGCTGCTCGGTCCTCCGCTGCTAGGCGCTTTTTAGCGACTTTTAAGGCCGCATCAGACTTGGACCATGCCACGGCGCAATCTAAATTACAGAAAACGTAAATGCCGCCGGTAAACGGCGAATCTGATACGAATCTGCGGCAGTTTTTACACCTTCGCTTTGCGAGACTTGGATGGTTTTTGGTCACGGACTAACCGCTCTTGTTCTAGTAGATGTTTGACGTCATTGAGTAGATCAACTAATTCAATTAACCGGTCGACCAATTCGTATGCTTGGTCCCCGTCGAGCTCGATGTTTAACTTCATAACTAAATTCTCTCGTTGTTGATATGCTTTCATCAGACCGGCCTTCGAGGACCGAACAATCCATCGGTAATCGAGTAATCTGATAGCCTTTAGCCAAGAATTCCTCGGTATCTCGAGCAATCTGTAGCCGTTGTTCGTCTTTGCTCAATTTTCCCCATTCGGCCACGGTACATGAACTCCCTTGCGTGCTAATGCGTTATTTAAAACATCGAAAATCTGTTGAACTTCCTTCCTGGATAGATGCGCGGTCGAATCTTTTTTCGTCATAGCACGCATGACCGGTCGCCAAATATTTTCTTTAACAATCGTTGGCGTCCAAATCATTTCGTGATCTGCTTTGAAAAATTTGTGGACCGTAAATCCGGCATTATTTAATTCCTCGGACACCCAACGCATCCAAACATGAAGAGCTCGATTTTGTCTCTGCGTGCGCGTCTTGGCTGTTTTCCAAGTAAACTCGACATAACCGGTTTCCTCGTACAATTCGTTTGCTTTTTCTAGGAATCTGTTGAGTTGGTGTTCGTTACGAACTAACCAAAATTCGTTATTTGTTGTAGTCAAAGTGCATACTCCTTTGCGATGAATCCTTAGTGTGTTGTCTTGAAGGGTGTTGCCATAGATTGATGTGGCCCTCATACGGCGAGTATCGATTTTTCTCGACAATCAATTTCTGGCAAGGTGTTTTTTCGATATAGTCTTTTTCCTTATCTGTAAGGGTTCCCCCTAATCTGTCACGCAATTGAACAAGTTTCGCTTTTTTCTTGTTGTGCCAAGAAATCATCAATAACGAGACTAAATCGGTTATCTGACCGGAGCCCCTGCAATCAAATTTATTTGGGATGTAACTGTCTCCGCCAGATTCCGGCTTGCGAACGTGATGCACAATCATGACGTGCATATCGTGAGTTCTAGCGAGGCCGTTTAAAGCCGTTATAAATGCTCTCTCGCGCTCGAGGCTGTCTTTGCCGCCAAGTGAGCACATCATCAAGGAATCGACGCAAACAAATTTACAACCTAGTTCGCCAAATCGGTGAACAGCGCCAAGCACTTTTTCTGGTGCTACGGATCCAATCTGATCGAATACATAGATTTTGCCTTTTGCGTATTCTTTAAACTTTTGCCAATGCTCGACCGTAGTATCTGTCGCACCTGCGGCCATCTGCGTCATGAGCTCGCCAATATCTGCAATCGTCATTTCGAAACTAGCCAAACCGACTTTGTAATCGTGGTGTTGAGTAATCCACAGCATAATCTGTACGGATAGTGTCGATTTTTTATGGGAGTTGATGCCGGCCAAGACGGAACAAGTGCCGAGGGGCATCGCAACATCAAAATGCGTTGCAGCCCACGGAAGTTTCAAACCGTTGAGAATACGGCCATGCTCGATTTGGTTGGTGATTGCTTCGTCGTGATTAGCAAGATTGTCTATCCGGTGCTCTTGCGCCTCGGACATGGCTTTAACGATATCTTTATTTTCGAAGTCAATGCGTTCCATCATAACCCCATCAAATCACGGTCATCTGACGCACTGACTTCCACATCGTCTTGCCACATTCCGCGATTAATAAACGTAGAGGCATGAGGTATATACTGCTCGTCTCGTTGACCCCAACCTTGCTCAAGTCCGAGCGCGTTTCTGTTTTGGACGTTGGAAACAAGCTGACTTGCTTGCTCGGGCGTTTTTATTTTGCGTTTAAATGAATCAAGCGCGAAACTTCGCGAACCTTTTTTTCCAGGATAGTCTGACCAGAATGAATCGAAATGTTTATCTAACTCACGCTTGTTGTTGTCGCGCTCTTCTTTTGTTGTTGTTTTCTCTAATCTTCTCTTCTCTGGTACTTGTTGTGGCGTGACACTAGCGCGACTCAAATCTCTTTCTTTCTGCTTACGTTTTTGGCCTAGAGCCCTCGTCTTTGCTGTACTTCCATTATGTCGTTCAAAATTTGGCAACGAAATTTTATTGTCGTGCTCACTCATCCAACCACAACGAACCACCACATCACAGAACCCCAAAACACCAACGTCCCTATCTAGTAACTTTTTCGTCACGCTTGGTGCGTGACCATTTTGGGTCTGTGTGTTAAACCATATCCAAAGTCTAATTAACTTTCCGATGACCGCATCAGGGTCTATATCTAACGACTCGGCAATCTCCCACACCTCGGGTTTATCAGGTGTGGCAATTTCAAACTTGATCCAATCCCCTGCCATCTTTCAACACTCCATGTTGTGCAAGCCGCAACTTGCTTTTTACATAAATTTCCTCGTCACGTTCACTGTATGACAAGCCCTTTTCTCTTTCTGTTTCAAAAATTGCGACCATAAATTTATCGAAGGTACGCTCATCATCCGTATAGGTAGGTTTCACATAATCACCTGATGAAGTAAAAAGCTGTTTCATCGACACACCAACTGCCTCGCAAACTTGCTCGACCGAACACCCTGCGTGACAGTGCAATAACAGTTTATCTTTTGCTTCCTGGATATTAAGTGACGGACTAGAATCGTCATGCGCGGGACAACGTGCGATGTAATGGTCGTCTTTGATACGTTTGGCTCCGTCACAGAGCTCTGAAAAGCTCTTAGCTGACAGGTAATGCGCCAACACCTATCTCCCTTTCTTCGACTAAACGATACGTCACAGCGTTTGTCATTTCGTCCTTGATCTCTTGCACAACAATTTCCCGTCCAGTGCGTTCCATCGCAGAGATAGCACCCTGCGTGACACCGAACATTTTGCCGACTTCTTTCTGTTTCAATCGGAATTCGTCTCTAAAGACGATCAAAGGCAATGCGCCACGTTTTATCATTTGAATATCCTTATTCAATTTAATACTAAAATAATGGCGCAAGTATTATTTATTTCTGGAGCTAGAGCAACTGTTTTTTATTTAAGGGTCAATAGAATCAGGAAGTGGCTCTAGTATTTTGCTCTTACGATGTGTTAAATCGTATTCTTCCTCTCTAGCTAAGACGTTATTTAACCTGTTGAAACCTTCTAAAGATCTTATCTTTATCATTTTTAAAAATTTAACAGATTGTATATAGCGGTCATGCGCTCCTGTATTCAATACTGCGTGCAATGTCGTTACGCTATGACGAACCTCGTTCAAAGTCCATTTTCCTTGTACATAACCTTCTATAAATTCATAAGTTAAAAGAAAAGAATCGGCATATGACGCTGCGTAATTTTCATCAAACATAAATGTTGGTGGAATTTTAAAAAACTCAGCTAGTGAATGAGCGTCATCAATAGAAACTTGTGAACCATTTAACCCGATATCCTCAATGCGTGAATATTTTGAGTCTGACCAACCAATTTTTGCGGCTAGTTCAGCCTTTGTTAAATTCTTGGATTCCCTCAACCGGCGTAAGTTTTGTTTAAACTTCATAGTAGGGGTCTTAAAGTTCATACATAGACCTATTTTGTTTATTACAATAATAATGATTATAAAGATACAAGGAGCATTATTATTGTAAAATTCCAAACTTGCAATTCATTAAATGACTTATATTCGATTTCCGATTATTTTTTAAAAATCCAGGAAAAAAATAGTACTCATTTAATCGATTATAGGATTGTAGAAAAACTCAGCTTATACGATACTCACCTTCCGATTCTAAAAAGGGCTACTAAAAAAATAGTGCTGTTAATATTCACAAAATACTGTTAGTATTTTGAAATATGAATATCACAGAGAAGCAAGAAAGCGCCGAGTTGAAGCGTATATATCAACGTAAGGCCGGAGAGTTGAATCTCAATCATCATAAATTGGCTCAATTGATGGATATTAATCAGGCGAGCGTTAGCCACTTTATAAATGGTAGAAATCCAATACCTCTTGAAAGAGCAATTCAATTCGCAGAGATACTCGAGTGTGAAGTTGCTGATTTTAGCCCACGGTTGGCTGTAAAGGCCAAAAGTCATGGTGACGCTGTTCCTGGAACCAATGACGTCGTATATGTGGATGTGGTGCTTATGAATGGTCAGCAAAAAGATATTATAAAGAAATTGTTAAAAGGCGATTTCTGGAACATAGACGATAACGAGCTCATACATTGGCCGAAAGAGCATAGTGAGCAAACTATGGCTTTAGAGGTCGAGGGCGCAGAAGCCGAGCCAAGATTGCCTCAAGGGGCTCTCGCGATAATTGATACGCTCATTGAGCCTGATAACGGAGACGTCGCATTAGTGATACGAAGAAACGGAAGAGATAAAGAGTTGGTGTTTGCTGAATTAACAGGCAAAGGTTATTTCACTCTACCAAACGAACAATATCCAGATCGGGTGTTCAAACCTAACAAGGATGACGTTATCGGATGTGTGATTGGAGCTCAAAGCTACGGCATCTAGTTTTTTTAAACAGACAAATTAATGGTAATACCATTAACTTAATGATTCTAATAGTAAATAAACCACGGAGCGGTTAAAAATGCGGCAAAGCGAAGAGATAGACAAAATTAGTAAGGCGTTATTAGTGGCACAAAAGCAACTCACAATAGCAAAAAAAGACGAATCTAACGCGTTCCTAAAGAACAAGTACGCAAGCCTAGTATCAGTCATAAAGGCTGTAAAAGGCCCATTAAATGACGCCGGCATCACATTCATACAGCCGCCAGTGTCGATTGAGGACAAAAGCGGAGTTGTCACTCGCCTAATCCACGAATCGGGCCAATGGCTAGAGGCAACTCTATTAATGCCTTTGCCAAAGAATGACCCACAAGCCGCGGGATCCGCCGTTTCGTATGCGCGTCGCTACTCTTTGATGTCGTGGCTCGGAATTCCACAAGCTGATGATGATGCAGAATTGGCCATGCCAGAGCGCAAAAGCCCAAAGAAAAAAGCTAAAGCGACACCGAAGCACGCTGCGGCCACAAAAGCGCTTAACGCGACGAAAAGCATGAATGAACTCAAATCAATATGGGTGACGTTCGACGAGGCAACTCGAACGGCTTTAACCGATTTGAAAAACGAACTAAAGGACAAGTTTGATGAGAGCGCCTAACAAGGAACAAGTTAATGTCGCTGACGATCCACAACGTCTCGGATGTGTCACGGCCTCAAGAGTACACGATTTAATGAGTAAGACTAAAACCGGCTACAGCAAAACGCGTGAAGATTATATGCGTGAGCTTGTTGGCCAACGACTGACAGGTATGCGCGAGAAACAATTTACTTCCGCCGCTATGCAGCGGGGTATCGATCTCGAGCCCGAGGCGAAGGAAGTCTATGAAGCGAGGACCGGTCTGTTTGTAGAGGATCCGCCCTTTATGTTGCACCCAAAGATTCTAATGTTTGGCGCCTCGCCAGATGGTCTTATAGAACTGGACGGCGACTTGATGGGCTTACTCGAAATCAAATGTATGGGGCAGAAAAATCACGTTGATTTTATGCTCGCCAAAAGAATACCTATACGGTATCAGCGGCAAATGATCGCTCAGTGCTCATGCACAGGCGCGAGGATTGTAGATTTTGCTGCATTTAACCCTGATTTTCCGCAAGGATGCGACTTTGTAGTACAGAGGTTTGAGCCATCGGAAGAGCAGATAATTGAGCTTGAAGAGGAAGTGATTTTATTCCTTGAAGAGCTCGACAAAATGGAAACTCAATTAAGGAATCTGAAAAATGGCAAATGATTACGACGATACTAACCGCGGCGTGCTCTTTAAGAACAAGTACAAAGAAAAAGAGTCGCAACCGGATTATAAGGGCGATATCAACGTCGAAGGTAAAGAGCTCGAGATTGCTGCTTGGATCAAGACGAGTAAGGCCGGTAACAAATTTATGTCGCTATCGGTCAGCGAGCCTTATGAGGAAAGACAGCAACCGAAAAAATCTGGATCGATTACGCCAATATCCTCATCAGTCGAAGAGGTGACAACCGTAACTGTGGGCGATCCAGGAAACGATGATGATTCAGCGACGGTCGAGGATATACCGTTTTGAGTCGACGTAAAAAGAGTCGGCGCGGTCGTTTACGACAGAAAAAGCGCCGGCTCGCTCTACTACAAGAAGCAAAAGAGGAGAAAGTTGTGAGGCAATATACAAAGACAAATCCGCACCATCAACGCAAGATCGAGTCACAAGCAGCGAAAAAAGGTCTAATCTGTAAGCTCAACGGAGATAAACAAATGAAGCCTGAAATGCCTAAAATTACAAAAAACTTAGCGTTGCCTAAAGTCGAAAAAGAAACCGCGTCAAGGTTGCCAAAATGGTATATGCGCTTTCCTTTTCTTAAAGATTTTACGGCCATTGTTAAGGATATGGAGCTAGGTTACGGGATGACCATCAGCGATGAATGGATTTTTAGCGACACTGATCTAACCGATTTCACAACCGAAGAAAAACAAAGGCACATCAGGACTTTCGATAGCTCGCTACGAACGATGTTGCGGGCTGAGTTTAAGGATAGAAAATTTAGTATCAGCGCCTTGAGTGCCGACAAAGGCAACTTATACGTGAGAATTCAGGGTCTTGGCTCTGTTTTACAAAAGCCGGATTTGTTTAAAGGTTATCGTCTAACGCGCATATCTAATGATGCGAAGGAAGCCGAAGAAGATCCCATTACGACGATGGCTGAATCAAGAAAAATGGAAAACGGGGCTAACGACGAAAAGTGGTCCGTTAAGCTCGACAACGCAGCAAAAGAGTACATAGAGGACGCTGCGTATCACGCTCGCGTGAGTATGCGTAAGTATTTGCACAATCTAATCGACGCAGATATGCGGCGCTCAACACACTAACTATGGAGAGAGAAATGTCTGTAAAAGTACCGAACGGTTCTACTTTAAAACTTCCTATTCCGACAAGAGACGACTACAAAAAGAATATTGGTTGGCGTTATGGCGAAGTCGGGTCGGGGAATTTTTTGTTTTTGAACGACTTTAACTTACATGAGCTAGAAATTGGCTACGCAATGGTCGTTTCAGATGATTGGATTTTTAGCACTGTTGATAGGCGCAAAATGAGTGTTTCGGATCAACGAAACTGGATTAAAAAAGCCTACGCCGCTGTCCGCGCACATTTACGAAAAGTAAGGCCGAAAAACACTTACCAAATAAATACGTTGAGCCAACAAGTAGAGGGCGCTATTTGGGACAAGAAACTCATTAAGAAACCGGACTTATTTCGTGGTTACAAAGTCTTTAGAGTGCCTGACGAGAACAAGGTTGTACGCAGCAACAAGAAAGAGACAAATGTAAAAGTACGAGATTTGTTTGGCAAAGCTGAATTGAAAAGCGCACCTGTTGGCGTAAAACAAGTTGTGTTGGATTTTGCTGAAATGCCGGCGTGTTATTCATATCTATTAGGTAAAGCACAGAGAAGTGGTGTTGATCCTGGAGAAATTATACGCAAGATGCTTGATGAAGATATGCAAAAGGTTTCACATTGAACTATCATTCCCACAGCGTTCACGGCTTCATAACCCGTGCCTCTCAGGTTGCCGTCGCCTGTTTCGCGAAAGGACGGCCTCTTTGAGCGGATTTCTCACTCAAGACGAATTGGAGTATTTGACGGGCTACAAGCGCGTCAATGACCAGTGCCGGTTTTTGGCATTGGAAGGCATTGACTTTTTTGTTTCACGGAACGGAACGGAGAAAAAGGTCAAAGTCGTGGTGGCATGGAACGCCGTTACTAACCGCGGTGCAGTTGCGCCGCAAAGTGAGGGTAAATGTTATGAGTAGAAAGAAAGCGCCGAAAGGTGTATCTGTACCCAAAGGCAAAGATACTTGGTATTACCGTTGGCATTTTTATCGGCCTGATGGATCTAAGGCTGATAGGATGCGAGCGTTATGTCATAAAGACGAGCCGATGAGTACAGTTTGGCAAGAGTGGCGAAAACTACAAAAGGAATTGGTCAACCAAGAGGANAAATTANTCTTGGATGATCTTTGGNAAATGTGGAAGGACTCCGCTGAGTTTNCAAANAGNTNAGCATAGCAACTNGCANGAATNANNNNTATGAGATTGCTCCNNTNANNAAGCATTTTGGCGAGAAACCGCTTGATGCTTACANGCTACCNGACGNAAAGCAATATCTCGAATTGCGCCAAAAGGACGGGAACGGTTTGACCNCNANNGNAAAAGGATCTCGANCAATGGCTCTCAAGGAACGAAAGCTGTTACAGAGACTTTTNNATTGGGGTGCGGCTCTNGGNTACTGTCAACAGCTAGTTTGCACTAGCTTNAAAGTGCCTAAGAATCCTNCAAAAACCGAAATCATTGAAGATTGGCAATTTGAAGGGCTTAGACGTNACTTGTCAGAAATTGGCGACCTGTATTGTGTTGGNGCTTATTTGTTGATNGCTAGNATGGGAGATATGCGTTCATTGACCCCNGANCAGCTTGAGCCAAAAGGCATNAAAATAACACAGGAAAAAGTATCTGGTGTAACGCAGTACAAGGAATACAACGAGGACGTTGACGAGTGGCTTGAACGAGCATTAAGTCGCTACAACCGCATCAAGGAACGATGCCTCAAGGAAGGAAGGTCTGCGCCAACGACCTTACTCTGTAAACCAGATGGCGGTAAGTACACTTATTGGGGTGTTGANTCGCAGTTNNCTCGCGCAAANNNGAAGTTAGAGGCGTCGCTTGGNATGGATATTATGAAGTTTGGCTTCACGTTCCACACAATCAAGCACACGACGATAACNAACTTTGTGCCGGCAGAACGAGGNNCNACAAAACAACAGGCTTCNGGCCATAAATCAGAGCAAGTTTTACGGATTTATGACCATGAAATTCCTGTCGTTCCAAGCAATGTTNTACCGCGNAAGCAANAGCTAANAANCAGNACGCANAGTCGATATTGTGCNTACTTGCNATAGCTAATGCGAATAGTAGTAAATTAGGCATTAATTAGCTTATAATGCCCGACCGTAAAATTGCTTCGTNNNTTTTCGTNNNNTTGCAATTTTACNNCTTGTAAGTAACTGATTATAAAGAAGAAANAAATTGCCCAATAGCTCAATGGGCTANTTAAATGTCTTAATAATCAATGACTTACAAACAGCAAAATCGAGTTATGCGTAGTTTTTCAGTAGTTTTTGCGGTGGTTTTCAGTAGTTTTTAAACCATTNAATTAATACTAAAANNACTACACATAGNCAGCAATTTTACGGTCACTTTTTTAATTCGACAAGCGGTATNTTCTTANCCGCTAACAGCGCCTTTAGAGCNCTTTTGTGNGCNTTNTTNACATCATCCTTACTNGCNCCATGNTANGGTACTGCTAGGTNTTNAAGGCAAAGCTCTTCATTCAAACAACGTCGTGACCATCCCTTGTGATANACTTTCGCNAAGACGCGACCAAATTTCCCTCGAGTATCTTTAAAAGTTTTTATGCGATATGTCTTGCCAACCTCAAGCATATCCTCGACATACTTTTTGGCAGTAAGGCCATGACGTTTGTGCATCTTATCTCGAGAACGTGTCTCAGGGGCGTCAATCGCAAATAAACGAAGATCGACGTTGTGGAGCCACACATTAAGGCCAAGATCGAGTGAACCGCGGAGACTATCTGCATCTACCACACGCTCGAGCTTGAAATTATAATCGTACATTAATACGGCCTTTGACTCTGACGCTGACGCGCTCGGTTTTGCTCAAGCGCTGCATTAGTCTCCATCGCTTGCTGTTGTATGCCTACCGCGGTTGCCGGCGCAACTTTAGATATAAAATCGAAAAAGGCAGTCATTAGATTACCGTTCTTTTGCTGCACTGTTTTTGCGCCCTTCGACACCCAATCGTCATACCAACTAGGGCTCGTTATAAATTCAACAATGCGCCTATCTAACGCGCCAGAAACCATATTGCTACCTTGATTGACAGCAATTCCCGAAATACCTCCGACACCTGATGCTTTTGCCTCGAGGTAACGACCGGTCTTTCCCATCACAGATTCGAGCGGCGATTCGTGCAGAGCTTTNAGTAACGGCTCGATAGCGGTTACATTTTGTTTTATTGTCTTTTTAATTTTAGGATCTTGAAGATTATCGATATCTTTCATAAAAGCGCGTCTTTTCTCGGGAGTCATCAAAAACTCTTTATAGAACGTGCCGCTACGACTTCCATCTGGTTTAACCTTGCCTAATTTACCAAGCACACGATCCTGGAAATTAAGCCGCTGATTCATGTGGCGAAGAATTTTGTACTTTGGATTCATTGCATCAGCAATTCGCAACATATCTTTTTGAGCAGCCGTCAAAGCCGCTGTGCTGTATTTTGTTGTGCCTTGCCTAAACATATCGCCAAATGTTCTACGCATGGCTTCTATCTGGCCTATCGTTCCCTCTCTAACAGGCATACCGCCTTCTAAAGCTAAAAACGATTTATTTGAGCCACCGGTCGATTTCTTTTTGACTCTTGTTAAAATTTTAGAAAAATTAGAATTTTCTATTATTTCATCCAAAGTAGTACCAACAAGAGGCGAGTTCATTACTTCTTCTTTAATCTCGTTACGCGTTGCTAGAAATGCCGCTCGGTTTTCAGGTATNAGGCCATTAACTATGTCGTCAATTTGGTTGTCGACAATTTCAGACCGACGAGCTAATTGGTTTGCTAAACTACGTTTTGCGCCTCTAAAAAGAAAGGTTCTAGCCTCTCTACCTTGTGCTATCGCGTCTCGCGTAGCTTCGGCCGGCGTAACGAAGGTATTAAACTTTTTAGCGGCCTCTACTGCCTCTTTTGCCGCTTGAGCTTGTATGCCCTCAAGCGAGCGTGTGCGAGTCAGATATAAAGGCGCACCGATTATTTTTTCTTGTATAGCCGCTGTCGCGTAAGGCAGCACACGGTCAGCAACATAAGTACCCGCTCCCGCGGCCAGTGACGAATAGGNAACATTTTTNAATCGCTCTGAATTTAAAAANTTNATGTCGTCTTGACTGTAAACAGGAGTTGTANNGCCAAGCTGTGCGCCTGTTGCNATGCCCTGTCCGACTCTTGCTAGTCTTGTTGGAGCAGAATACGCAAGTANAGGTAACGTCATCACAATATCCGCCATGACTTCGCCTAACAAACCGCCTCTTGAATTTGGCGAGGCTTCGTACTCTTCTCTTTCNTGTCTAATCGATTCGGTTANTTTGGCNGTAGATCCTTCCGGTATTGCGCCAACTCCCTCAAAGCCCATAGAGGCTAATTGCGNGATCGACCTTTCAGCGTCCTTAAAACGATTTTTGAAACTATCNATNTTNCGACCNANNAAACCTTTTTTTTGCGCTTCATATNGNTNGGNNACNGTTNGANTNGNCANACNATCCATACTATTNGGNTCAGTCGTAGGGCTAAAGTTCATTATTGCTTCAACAGTAGGGTCTGCCATATCAATTACCTCTGTATCAATACAATGTTCTCTTTATTGAGAAAGTTGGTTAATTTGCCCATCAACTTGTTTTGTTCCTCTTCCGGCAAGCGCTCAAAATTATCTCTACTTACCTTATTAAAATCGATGTCATAATTTTTGTTGTTTGCNATTTGCTGCATCAAAGTATGATTGACTGCTTTACCTTTCCAGTTATAGATAGGCTCACTNAACTCGCTNANAGTTATTTGTCGAGCATCAGGCAATANNGCTCTCGCGTCGCGTANAGCNTCNGCTGTACNATANTTGCCNNTATCAAATATTTNAGTTTGNGGATTANNTGCNACAGCATCATAGGCTTGNGCGGCAATGTGCATCGCCACGCGTTGTACTCCACCAAATGCTTGACCTTCTTTTTCTAGCGCACCGTACATAGTGTTTAAAAGTTGAGGCATTTTTTCTTGCATNGTTTTACGCATCCAAACGTGTTGCTCATCGCGTAAACCGAGCTCAAGCCCTTTTAAGATTTCAACATCTGTCTCAGTAACAGGCGCTAATAGTCTGATAAATGGCAATATACCTTGTGTTTGCGTTCTACTGATTTCGTCGACTAACTCCGCTTGTCTTGCTGCGCTTTGNAAGGCAGATGTATTCNNTGTTATCAGATTAGCCCCCGCAACCGTGGCCGGACCTAATACTGGAATCCTTGAAACCTGACCACTNAGATCGTAGGGGCCAACAACAGTATCTAAATCAGGCGTAAATGCTAGACCAATTAAGCGCTGCGCCATTTGNGTTGCGTCAAAACTTTCTGTNGGTATTGCAACACCGGCATCAGCCCTCATNGAGCCGAGTCTGCCATTTACACCNANTGTTTCAAGAACCTCTTTATCTGGTCCTAAAATCGCGCTGTATTCTGGATCNAGNTTATCGAACACTACTCGCAACGGCATACCGTAAGTTGGATTTGGCTCNCCGCTTGGCAACGTAGGAGCCATATCAACTATAGTGTCAACAAAACGATCTCTCTCAATTTCTTNNGGTTTNGATAACTCGAAATANAGGTTTCGCGCNTGTTCCATGCCGTCGTANNTCAGAGGAAATGAAGATTGAAATGTATCAGCAAATANTTCGCCGCCAGGAAGTTGTTTGATCGCNTCAAACGNGCTTGTGATGGCCATAGAAGCCGTGTCCATTTCTAGCTTTCTCTCTGCTGTAGAAGCGTCGTATGTAGCTTTTTCAATACCGTAAATATCTTCTAGCCTCTTGAGGTTTCGTTNGTCGAGCCCTGTCAATTCACCGGTCCGCTTTGCACTNGCTAATATTTCTTGNTCTTGCGCCGCAGAGGTCGCGATTTGTTGATCGGTCAATTGCCTTTGTTGCAATCGGTCAGCATCNGCTTGTTCTCGCAACTCTGCTTCTCTATCACGTTGTTGGAATATGTCGACTAGACCGGCGGCTCTAATTGGATCGATAGCTTTAACNGCATTAATTGTGCGTGCTCGACCTTCCGGCGTATCTTCNAAATTAGCGAAAGCCTGTTCCATCATTTCGCTATCAGTTTGCAAAGGCATACCNAAAGACATACCGGCCTGTCGNACAGCTTCNACTGTGCTTGGAACTCCGCCGGCAATNTCGCTAATNAGATTTANNCCAACAGGAAGNCCCCTGTCACGCAAAGGTCGCGCNGCAAGCTCTCGCTCGGATGCTTGACGNANCGCNTTTTGATCTTCGGTNTCGATNATATCCGTNACANNNCTTCGTAACCTTTCTAATAAACTTGTCATGCTAAAGCCTCTTTAATCTAATAACGTTTTATGTAGTTATCAAAAAGATTTTGGAAAAAATCACCATCGGACGAATTTCCACCGGCTCCCGCTTGTGCGGCTGCAACATTACCCGCTGCACGCTGTTGTTCCGCTAAGAGCTTGAAAATACCTTCCATCGTCTGATTTCTGATATTTGTTGCTGCACCTCGATTGCCTAAATCGTAATCTAGGAACATCTTAGCGAGCTCTGTGCCGTAACCGGCTCGTTGTCGACCCGCTACGGTAGAGATGTCAGCTAAATTAATGGATGGCTGTGTTGCTGCAAGTAGCGCTTCGGTTGGTCTATAAGAATCGCCCAAGAACTGTGAGGCCAATCGACCTCCAAGATCTTTTTCGAGCACTTGCTGACGTAAGGCTTGCAATCGATTATCAGAGATACGTTGTGCATCTTGACGCGCAAGTCCCATTGCACTAACCGCATCAGCACTTCTTTGTTCTTCAATTGCTTTGGAAAGCGCAAGTTGCTCTGGCGTACCGCCGTAAGCTGATGTTTGTAAACCTTGACGGCCTTGACCAATTAATTGATTTGTCAGCGCTGTTTGTGCGCGGCCTTGCTCGGGAGCCCGTAACGCTTGCAATCGATCAAACATCGTTTGCTCTGTATTGGCTAAATTTTCCTGTTTAAATGGATCGTTAAGAAGATTTATCAATGCAGCTTGTTCGCCACGCATATCCTGTGTGACTTGACCGGTCACAGGGTCAGTCTGATTGCCTAGAACCGCGTTTAACAGATCCATTCCGCCAGTTCGCAAAGACTTTTCTACCGCTTGTTGCTCCGGCGATAAACTAAATGTTGTTCCGCCTGTCGCTGTTGTAGAGACGGATCCTGGCGCAGCACTTACGGCAAATGGTTTAAAGGACGAAGCAGAGGCAACCTCTGGATAAATCTCGTCTTTTATCATTGATCTTGCATCATCAGTCATACCTTCGTATGCCTTAACTGCTGCGTTTTGGTTAGCTATTTGTCCGGCTGCGCCAACAAGCGTGCCGTAATCTTGCAAGAAGTCTTTACCTGTACGCACGCCCGACGATATTAAATTACCTAACTCTTCTAACGTCATTAGTATGTGCCTCCGTCGATTGTGCCAACACTAAACGAGCCTGATACCGTCAGATCAGCCACGCTCATACTGCCTGTAAAACTTGGCGATGCGCTGTCTGCTTTTGAATTAACCGCAGTTTGAATATTTGTCATTTCAACGCCTATGGCCGTTGCTTTCACAATTTTATTGGGGTTTCCGCTCGGGAGCGAATCGAAAGAACTCCACGCATAACTAGGGGTATAAGAGCTCATCAGTTAATCCTCCCGATTGTGCTTTGTATGTTTAATTCTTGAAACGCGATTTCCGTTCCGTTAATAGTTGTTGTCACGCCGATTTGTACAACAGAACCGCTACCGCCCGTGTTTACTTTCTGCGTGTTAATTAAAGATGAATTACTGCTGTATTCAGCCGTCGTATTGAATTCCGAAATGTTGTACTGCGCCGCAACAAAATCTGGCAAAGCATAAACGCCAACTCGATAATCGCCTCGATAGTCGTAGGCCCAATTAAGAGTCACGTTTGAATTTTCGCCACTAAAAGTCGTTACGTTGACTTTCTTTAAAAATTTGAGTCTTGATGAATCGCCAAATGAAAGCGGATGTGAAAAATACTGTAAGCCGTAGCTTCCCGTGTCATCCGTATAGGAATTATATTTAGCTATACCTGTCAAAACGCCGATAAACAATTCATCGTCATCGGTAATTTCGAAACATAAAGGCTTCATACCGGTCCAAGTCGTAGTCCGGTAACTTCCATTTTCCAACGGATATCGCGTGTCGAAGCAGTACACAACGCCCACAGTAGGAAAATTAACTAAAAGAAACGCATTATTTGGATCGTAAACTGTTTTTATGTCGCCAGTTTCAGCTTGCACGCGAGATTTTATTTCGGAATTTACATTACGAGATACATCACCGATTGGCGCTGACTTTTCTTGAATTGTACGAGACAAAGATCGAACACCTGAAAAGTCTAAAAACATTAGATCTTTACCGGTTGTCGCGATTGCGTCACGGCCAACGCATCCTATATTAAGGATGGTGTCAGTAAGCGTCATTGTCGCCGGATCGCTTGCTCCGCCATAAACAACAATAGATCTCTTGCCAAAGATGATTAAAAAGTTGTTATGTGCAGCTAACGCCGTTATTTCATCGAAACCATTAGGCCACACAGTTGTAAGATCCAAACTACCGCTCGAGCCGCCCGTCCATATCAAGCCATTAAGCGAATCAGTCCAATAAATTGTTTGCTTGTTACCAGTAACGTCAGCAACCCACAATCGACCAAAAGCAGCTAAACAAATATTGCCTTCAATTGGAGTTCCGGCAACAGCGGGATGCGCTGCTATAGTGGTGAGATTTGTCGTGCTTGGATCGTAGACTAACGGCGCATGGTCACGTTGAAATAGATAAAATTTATTAGCAAGTGAAGCCATTTGCCAATTGTTAGCCGTGATAGTTGCTCCACCAGTTTTATCAACTAGCGTGCTCGTTCCGTTAAAAATTTTGTTATTACCCGCAGAAAAAACGATTTTCGTTCCGTCTGTTTGCACAAACTCCCCTACAGACTCAATACCGGCACTAGAGCCAAGCACAGTTGAACCATTGCTTGAAACCATCGTGTAACCTTTGCGTGACGCAATACGACCCTCCTTATCAATAATGCAATTGTCGGCGATGGCTGCAAAACTAGGATTTTGCATCAAAGGCGCATCTTGCGTGTTAATACCCGCAAATCCTGGGGCGCTAATCGTTATGTTTTGTAAAGGTTGTGCCATCGTTAGCAAGCCTGAAAAGTCATTTCATCGGGATATTTATTCGCGTCAATTGCAATAGCGTCTGACAATGCAATATTCGCCATACCAAACTGTTCTTGTGCGCTCTGTCCGCCTGTCTCGCCTCGCTCTCGTAAAGCCATGCCATAAGCAAGCTGCAACACTGGATTACTTGGACACTTTAGCGCTGTTGCGTCAGCGGTGAGGTCCGCTTGCGGCGTGACAAGATCAAAACGTAATGCGTAAACGCCATCAGGCTTCGGATAAACATCAACTTGTATGTCGCCGTTCGCATCTGTTGAATTAAATGTAAAATAATTGGGCGTGCCACTTGCCGGAGTTGCATTATAAAACTGCGTATTAAAATACGTTTTTGTGCGTTGTCTTAGAAACAAGTTAGAAGTGTCATTCATTGCGTCTTTTAATATTGAATCTTGACCCGCACCGGTCAGCGCGTAGGTGTAAGTTCCGCTTACAGTGTTTAATGTCACAGTGTTACGCAGAGCGGACCATTCCCACGATTTCTCGACCGTCTTTTTAGCATCGTTGACAAGATCACCGATCAATCTCGAATAATCAGTTTCCGTTGCTGTTGCGACTGTGTTTTCGCGTAACCGTCGCAAAACGCCATTAATAAGCTCAAGATAAGTCATAACGGCCTCTCGTTAGCATTGAATTTCGTGGGAGCACATTGTCAAACAAAGTTCTTGCAGGGCTATCTATGCGCCCTATCTCTGTCTTAAACAGCGTGCTCGAGATTGGTGTTGAATCAGGAATTTTGACAACATTACGCGGGACAACATTAAGCGTCGGTCTAGGCAATTGTGTTCTCGGTTGGTCAATTTCAGGCAACGGATTAAGGTTGCCAATATCGACGATAGGGACACATTGATCCGCGTTTGGGTCGTAGCGAAACCCAACAGGACATAGATTAGAGTTATCTTCGCCACCAGTATCATCACCGCCAGAACTTTCGCCTTGATTGTTTTGATTACTCTGGTTGCCTTGATTACCTTGATTCGTCTGATTCCCTTGATTCTGATTGTTTTGATTCTGATTGTTTTGATTCTGATTGCCTTGATTTCCGACATTGCCGCCTGACGGACCGGTCCCTTTTGATGGACCCATCCCTCCATCTTGGCCTCCAAACGCTCCAGGACCGCCATCGATAGGCACACCACTATTGATTAGTATTTGTGCAGCGTTTTTATCACCTTCTTTAGCTGAGTTGATTAATATGGCTCGCACAAAATCAAAAGGATATTTGCCGCCTTCATCTGTTGGAAAATCAGTGATTAAATCGTCAATTTTTCGATCTTTGTAGGTTTCGTAAATTTCGGGCGGTGT
This sequence comes from Rhodospirillaceae bacterium, assembly GCA_002715005.1. Classification (GTDB taxonomy): domain Bacteria; phylum Pseudomonadota; class Alphaproteobacteria; order UBA8366; family UBA8366. The sequence continues at coordinate 3,860 of PAXN01000052.1, read as the reverse complement.
TAGTTGGTCAAGCGTTTTTGGCCCCATATTATCAAGGCCGCTTGTGTCAATACCGCTGACACCGACGCTTGGTTCGAGAATATCTAATTCCTCAACGCCAGTAATACTTGCCGGTGTTAAATCCGTAAAATCATAAGGTGTGTTATTTGCTAATACGTCTAATAATTCTGTTTTTTCGTCTGAGTCATCGAGGGCTTGCACCTTTCTGACGGCCTCTTCAAACGTCGGCCCAACTATTTCTAAAAAACCTTCATTTTGCCCATCACCATACAAATCGCCTTGAGCCATATTCAAGGCATTACTAACTTCTAAAGCAGCTTCTTGCTCTGGTGTTAAAGGCGGCAAATCAGAGCCACCGCCGCCAAAAAGTGAACCAAAAATACGATCAATTAAATCGTTTTTTATAAAATTACCGGCTGCTTTTAAACCGGCTTGGACTGCTGACGCTGTTACTGGATCAAGTGCCATTAATTATTTCCTGTTATTCGTGCTTGAGCCCGAAAACCAAAACGCCGCCATAGTGCCTAATATTCCTGATAATTGACCGAGCACCAACGAGATAATAGTCTCGTCGTTGGCATCATGTGGCATAAGCGTTACTGTCATTACATAAGCCCCGTAAAGTATGAGCGCCAACACGCCGAACACCTTAGGAGTCCAATCGTCTTTAAAAGTCTCCCGAGCGTGCTTTCGGTCGTCGACCTCTGTTTTGTAACTTTCAAGCTCAATATTCATTACCTTTACTTGTTGCTCTACATCGCTAATTATTGCCGCTTTTTCTGGATTACGCTCTATTTCATCTTCGATCTGTTCCGGCGTACTATTTTCAGGCATCCCGAGTTTACGAGTTGCCATTTTTAACACAGTGCCGGCTACAGGATTCGATGACGCTACGACGTCAACTAACTTCGGTGCTAACGCTTTCAATATGCCTTTCATTGAAGCGCCAACCACACTTGTATTATTAGACGTAGATCAGCCATCGCTTTTGCTTACGCTCGAGGCGTTTTCCTCCTCTTCGGCGGCAACTATGGAATCGATCTGGTCACATACGTCGCTCACGACCACCCCAGTAGTTGCCGATAATGCGCTTCGACCGACAGCACGAACGCCCTTATATATTTGGCTGCAATAAATGGATTCCGCTTCCATTACACCTTCAACAGTCGTACAACTAGCAAGCATCATCGTTAAACAAATCGCGGCATATCTCATGCAATATCCTCTATGTGTGTGGCTTCATTCGTTCAGCGTACAATTTCATGTCGTGATCGCTAATTGCATCGCCGGCTTGCCAATCAGCCAACATGAAATCACGCTCACAATCGACATAATCGTTACCATCGTTACCTAAATAGAGCGATTGTTGATTTGCGTCTGGACAAAACAAAAACCGCGGTATTCGTGTCACGATGTCAGAGCCACTTATTACGGACAAATGCCCCGCCAAATGGTCCATTTTGTAACGCGTTTTCCTTTTCAACATCGTGTTTGGCTTTCCAAACGTCACTAAATTGATGTTGCCAAAACCGTTTTCTTTCGTTGCCAATTTCAAGGCTGATAATTCGGCCATTCCGCCGCCTAAACTGTGGCCTGTTATCAATAACTTTTTGCCAGGATCCAAGTGTTGCTTGCACTTACGCCATATGGCCATGTGTGCCGCCGCAAAGCCGCCGTGGACCCATCTCTTGCAAACTCTTACAGGTATTGCGCTTAAATTAAAAAGCCAATCACGGGCGCTTTCAGTGCCTCTATGGACCAACACATCCATACCTAATTCTTCATCGTGCAAAAAGAAAGCAGTTGAGCTCGCTAACTTATTTTCTATCTTTAAAGCACCGGCAATTTCGTCGTTGTAAGCCTCGAGCGAATATCTAGTCGCTGCTCTCAAAATTGCCGTTGTGGGCATCCTTCCCGTATTATCTTTTTCCATCAATAAATATCCTATTTATCATTAATTTAGTGCTGTTTATATTACTCTCACTCAGTCGAAAAACCAAAAATCAAAAATAATATCCCCGCTGTTATAAACAATCCGCCGACCAAAATACTTAATACTAAACTGAGATCCTTGATAAATAATTCATCTTGTGCGTGTTTCGTAGCTGCTTGCTTGCGCTTCACTTCACGCTTTTTCTCAATAAGTGCTGCCTGTTGTTTAATTTTTGCCCATCGATGTGTCTGCCCTTTTTTCATGTAATGGTCGCGAATCTTCTCCATCATCTTTTCGATCCGCTCTTCTTGTTGATCAATAGTGATAGCTTCTTCTAGTGCGGACCCAACCATTAAATCTTCGTTACCGGCTTTTTTTGCGTTCGCGATATGCTGTTCGACTTGCTTTTTTGCAGTAAAAAACTTGCCGACCTCGGAAGCCATATCCTCAACATCTTTTTTCTTTGCAATGGCGCCCTGGACTAAAACAAACGCAGAATCGAGCGCTTTAATGGCAAGCATAGCCTCCCCGATCATTGCTCGATCCTCTTGCACATCGCTGTAATGTTCGTATTAATCGAATTTAAAATTATTCTTTGTGCAAACCGTTCGCAATTTGTCTTTTGCTCAAAGCACAGTCCCTCATCGCAATTCGAAATTGCTGAAATTCCTCCTATGATTAAAACTAAAATAAAAACATTCATTCATCACACAACTCTAATTTTTAAGTTAGCCGCATTGTTGCTTGTGACTCGAACCTTATTCTGGGCGGGAGCGTCGTAGGTGTAATCAGTGCCGAGTATTGCACCCTGATTAATCACATTTGCATCATAGTTAATCGCAGTCCCGCTATAGGTCGGAGTTGTTGCACCACTGGCATAGTAGATAATAGTTGCCAAATCTAATGCTGTTCCTAGCGTTATCTGTGACGCATCGTTTATGGCATTTAGTTCAGTAGATGTCATTTGATTAACATTATCAGTAGAGGTAGTCGTATATTGGTAAACGCCATCCGTACTTGTGTGCATATCCACAATGTACATTTTCTTGCCGTCATCGCCAAAGTTTAATCCTGTTGCAAGAGTTGTTTGACCAGTAACACCAAATGATACGCTGTCGTTAGTGTCAGTTGTTCCGTTGTAGGGCGTTGATAGCGACAACTGATAGACTGTACTGCTATATCCTAAAACAAACAATTTAGTGCCATCAGCGTTATAACTTACGCCTCTCAAAGATTCGCCGCTAATTGAAACTTGTGAAAGACCTACCTGAGTTGCTGTAGACACATCAAAAGCTGTTGATAACGTCCAGTAATTAGTTTGAACACCATTGTTCGTTACAATCATGTGCGTACCATCAGGTGACATTGTAAGACCACATGGGCCACTCATGCCTGTCGCTAAACTATCGGTATAACTTGCCGAACTGATATCCCAAGCACTTGACAGGGCATACTCGTAAATAGCGCCTGTATTGACTGCCGATACATAAAGTTTAGTTCCGTCTGGTTTAAAATGCATACCATAGGTTGCGGTGCTTTGGGCGGTTACATTCAAACTAACACTGTCATAACTGGCACTTGAAATATCCCAAGCCGTACTCAAACTGTATTGATAAATGTAGCCGCCAGGGTCTACCGATAACACATACATCTTTGTGCCATCTGACTTAAAACGCACATCAGATGGTTGCAAACTTTGTGAACCAGAATTGTAGTGTTGGACATAGGTTGCAGTATTTATTGGTGCGTAACCAACAGTCGCAGTTGCACTTGTCATTGATTCTTTTAAAGCGGCAACCTCGGTATTAGTGGCAGCATTAGCCCACGTTTCAGAACCGTATGTGCTATTCGTATTGACCTGGTATGTGCCGCCATTATTTTTAACAATCTTTCTTACGCCAGAGGTGTTATCCAAAATGCTCCAATT
>PAXN01000063.1 GCA_002715005.1 Rhodospirillaceae bacterium | reverse complement strand
GTCCAATATGTGGGTCTTCAGTCTTCTGTGTCTCTTGCAGGGTGGCCCCCCAGCCAATTATCAAACTTGAAACCTACAGTCTTAGACGTTCTTCTCTCTGTCACTTGATCTTCACAGGCTCTGAGGAGGATTTAAGCTCTTGCACCTGTGGTCTCTGAACGTGAGACAGTGAGTTGGTCTTTAATCAATCAACTACCAAAAATAACTTCTATTGATGGGTATCTGCTTCTGAGCCACTGCCGGAGACCCTCCAGCGTCACTCTCAGGGGCTTTCTCCCCACCACCTTAATTCTGTTCTGCTGTATCAGCCTGTATACCTGCGATGGATTCAGACCTAACATTTGAGCAGCGTCTTTGATTCTATATCTTTTATTCAATCTATATTCCTTCTCTTTAAATAAATTCATAAATTACTTGAATAGACTAATATCATACCATAGCACAGAATCATGTAAAAAGCAAGTTAATAATGATTTAACTTTTATAATACTAATAATGTTGTTAGTCTTAGCAAGCGCCACTACTTACTCCACAAAGTAGAATAGAGACACAGGTCCTATGCGCCTGTGTTCCTATGGTATCATTGGGGTTTAAAGGAGAAATGCCATTCAGGAGACACAAGGGTTACTCTCAATGGTGTCTATGCAGGGAATGGCTCTGTGTCTCAATTCCAAGAAATTGCTCCGCTTACCCCGGTGGGTAAATACAGAAGAGGAAAGACACAGAATTCCGGTACCCCGGGGGTGGCATTCTTGTGCCAATTTTGTGCCACTAATTTGGAAAAATGCTCGGTTCTGTGTCTGATACAGTGACACAGGAAAGCTTTAACTGATGCAGCTTCTGTGCTATGATACCCGTGTTGAATCAGTATCTTAGAGGAAACCGTAGCTCAGAGGCGAAGACTTTAGTCTGAGCCAATTATGGCTAGAGCGCCGTCTTGACATGGCGGAGGTCACAAGTTCAAGTCTTGTCGGACCCACCATTATTTTCAAAGACTTAGCTGAATTTCAGTAGCTCATGATTTCTCATTTGGACCAATTCTGGACCAGTGAGGAAAAATCATGGCCAGTTTTACAAAGAGAAATGGCAGGTGGAGGGCAAGGGTCAGGAGATCAGGCCTTCCTCCAATCACCAAGAGTTTCCCGACTAAAGCATTAGCCCTTCAGTGGAGCCAGAGAGTTGAGGGCAACCCTGAAGGGTTTCTCCCTGAACAGCAGACAGAGGGGTATCAACTCAAGGTCTTGGGAGACCTGATTAGGAAATATGGTAAGGACATCACTCCGAAGAAACGTGGCAGAGACAAAGAGAAATACAGGATCAGGGTTCTCGAGAAATCCTTCCTCTCTGAGGTGCCGCTTAAAGCCTTAAGGGCTCACCACATCACCAAGTTCAGGGAAGACAGATTAAAGGAAGTGTCGGCGGGGACTGTGTTGAAGGACCTGTACGGTTCTGTTTCTTTGGGGACACACTGGAAGAAAGTTTCCTATTCGATCCAGTCACTGGCAAAAGAAAGTTGTTTTAAACGGAAAAGCGAGGTTCAAAATAGAGGATACTCCCTCTCCAACCTCTCCAGTACCTCCTCAGGAGACAATCCCTCTCTCCTAAGTCCTCTCTCTCGCCAGTCTCTGACACACTGAATACAGAGGAAGGACCAGTGGAAGCCTCCATCGTCACCCCCTCCTACAGCTCTGGGGCTCTCCTGATCTAGGATCACCATTCTGCCCTTGAGTGCTCACCGTTTTGAAAGTGACACCTCAAATATGCTGCATACCTCGATTTCGTAGCACTTGCTACCCTTGTGACCCCATCAATTTAAGTTCGAGACAGCGTGACATTATGGCGCAAATCCGCTGCATGGCAGTCAGCGTAAAGGTTAATGGAAAAAACTGCCAAGCAACCAATCGGGAACCAACCAGAAACAGTGAGGCAAAGCATCTGCCAGCCTTATCCAGCTGCACATACTAGCCCATTTTCTTCTCAGGCCTTACGTAAATGAAAAATACACACCGTCGCGGTCATTATCAAAAGCCACAAAAAAGGGATACGCGTCCTGGCAACAGAAAATGTTTGCAATGTAGCAAAGTTTTCTCGTCCAAGGGCATCCATAATCGCATCTGTGCGCGCTGCAAAGATACGTTGTCATGGCGGGAAGGATCCAATCCTTTTAACCCTTAATGGAATAACTCAGCATAAATACTGCCATTAAATAAGCAGGTACCTTGAAAAGGGTCTGAATGTGATGAAGTAGGCTGCCATTACAGGTGATTAGGACCTGAGAATGCTGCGTTCAAAATAGAAGATACTCTCTATCCAACCTCTTCGTTACCTTCTCAAAAGACAATTCCTTTCTCCTCAGTCCTCTCTCCCGCCAGTCTCTGACACGCTGAATGCAGAGGAAGGTTCAGTGGAAACCTCCACCGTCACCCTCTCCTACAGTTCTGGGGCTCTCCTGATCTAGGATCACCATTCCGCCCTTGGTCTCATCTACAAGGGCTGAGCATTCATCACATTGTTTCTTCTGTTCTGTCATCTTGGTGTGCATCAGTGCTTTGAATAGTTTAAATCGACAAAGCAATAAAGTGCGGCGCCACCCCGCGTAACGTTCAAACGAAGGAGCTTGATATGAATGAAGCGGCGAGTACGCCAATGCCACTGGCAGGTGTAAGGGTCCTCGATTTAGCTACCTTTCTGGCGGGCCCTTTCTGTTCGACAATTCTTGCGGAATTTGGCGCCGAGGTCATCAAGGTAGAACAGCCGGGTACCGGCGACCCACTGCGTAAGTTCGGCACCATGACCGAAAGTGGCGATTCCCTTGTATGGCTGCAGGAATCACGTAACAAACGCTGCGTCACACTTGATCTCAAATCGCCGCGCGGCAAAGCCATGCTCGAGGGAATGGTGCAAAAAGCCGACGTGGTAGTCGAGAATTTTCGCACCGGGACGCTCGAGAAATGGGGTCTTGGCTGGGACCACTTACACGCGCTCAACCCGAAGCTGATCATGCTTCGCGTCACCGGATACGGCCAGACCGGACCAAGAGCCCGTGAACCCGGTTTCGCCCGGATTGCTCACGCTTTCAGCGGCTTGACCCATCTCGCTGGCGAACCTGACGGGCCTCCACTGATGCCCGGTTCAACGACACTTGCCGATTACCTCTCTGGCACCTACGGCGCGCTCGGCACTATGATGGCACTGCGCAGTGCCGAACAGACGGGTGTTGGGCAATATATAGATGTGGCGCTTTACGAACCGATATTTCGATTCCTGGACGAGATGGCACCAGCATACGCGTTCAATGGCTTCGTGCGTGAGCGCATGGGAGCCGACACCGTCAATGTCGTCCCGCACTCGCATTACCCAACTGCCGATGGCAAATGGATTGCCATTGCCTGCACCAGCGACAAAATGTTCGCGCGCCTAGCAAATGCCATGGAAGCGCCGGAACTTGCCGCGGATGATCGTTATGGCAAGATTGAAAAACGAGTGGCCGCACGCCCCGAGGTAAACCGCATCGTATCGGCATGGACCTCATCGCTGCCGCAGGAGACGTTGCTAGCGCTTCTAAGTGGTGGGGAAGTACCGTCAGGGCCGATCTACGACATAGCGGACATCTTCAATGAGCCGCAGTACAAGGCCCGCAACGACCTTGTGGAGATGGGCGATGAGCGCATCGACAGCATCACCATGCCAGGCGTGTTCCCGTTGCTCTCACGCACACCTGGTGAGATTAAACATCTCGGTCGCGCGCTTGGCGCCGACAATACCGATGTGTACGGCGATCTACTCGGCCTCGATGCGGACGCGTTGGAAGCCCTTCGGGGCGACGGCGTCATTTGATTCGCGAGCAGTACCTGATTTTGCCAGCGCATTTAGCCGGGCGAAAGGCGTTCCGGGCGCGCATGTATTGGAGTCGTAGTCCAAGTCTACCGTCGCCCGCGCGTCATCATGGAGTATTAGGATGAACCTACTACGGGACACTGTACAAATGTGCAAAATATGTCACGAACTCCCTAGCACTAGCTTTAACCAGCTATGACAACGAGATCAGGAGAATTTCAAAACCCCCAAAAAAACAGGAATTTTTGACACTCTCTGTTAGTCGTTGATACCGGTTTCGACGATTTCAAGCCTTGTCGGACCCACCTTTATACCTCGGCGGGGTATCATTGAGCCACTTCAGGTTGCCTGGTTCGTATACTCTGATGCTTTAGTCTTTTTACCCTGTTGCCAGGAGCGACCGAGCCCGTTCGCGCAAGTCGTCGGCAATCCGCTTCGGGCGACGCGCATCGAGGTCTAGTTGCACACCAAACTGGCTAAGCCCTGCGATATCCTCGCCTGTATCACCATCCCGAAGCCGGTGGTATAGCGGTATTGACGAGCCGCCGAGCTGGGCCACGCAACTATCGACGTCAATCAGCGTACCAGGAGCGGCTCGCTTGTTGTGGAAGACGAGCTGAAACTCAAAGGTCGATAAGCCGACCCGCTCTTTTGTCATGTATTCCGGGGTTAGACCGAATGCCGCTATAATAAAAGAATTTGCTGTCGAAAACCGGTGGATGTGTCCAGGCAGGGCTAGATAGCCGGTCCAATCCGCTTCTTCTGGCCGCACCACGCTGCGCTGCGAAGCCACCCAGTTCTGTCCGTCGACAGGTACCGGTCGTTCTTCACGTTTATCACCGTCCCATTCGACAGTATCACCAGACAGGGTTATGCCGCGCAACTGCTGCTGCATGGAAGTGCATAATTCATCCGTCTCGGCATTGAAGAGTTTGTGGCCGACCAAAGGAGTGTCACCACCTTCGATGAGTGCTGTTTCGATGCGAAAAATGTCGCGTTCGCGCAGCTCTGCCTTGTAGTGGGTCAACGCATCGATCGTTCGTGCCGCAGCGGGATCGACACCCTTTTCGCGCAGGAAACGCCAAGTTGCTGCCTCGAATTTCTCATAATAATAGGCGACGGTGAAATGCTCCGTTGCATCGACCTCCCAGGGTGCGACATCGCCGCGAAAGGTTTCGCTGTATCCGATCACTTGGAAGCTCCTGTGTCGTGGTAATTGCCCCTGTTATAGCCTTCTGGATAAGTGAGTTTAACCCAATCTCGAATTTTTGAAGCGTTATCTACGGCGATACAGACCCTCTTTATTTTAGGGTACCTTTGTAAGATATTGGTGGGAATTCCGTCTACCGTTCCCGAGGAAAGCCAGCCCATTAATCGCCATATAGCGATGTCCTCGAGACCCATATTGTCTCTGATTATCCAGTCTCCATTGTCCTTTATATTATTCTCTAAGATGTTTAACTTTCGACCCAATTCACCATCTGCCAGCGCTTCTCTCTTTTTCTGCTTTTCTTGTTGGCTATCGTCACGGCCGGTGTTGGATACTAAGACCGTTATATCCGTTGAGAAGTCAATGAATTGGTCAATCTGTGCCGCAAGTAGGTCATCATTTTTGGGATAAGAACCTGCTAATTTACCACAGAACCGAGCTATCGCACCCGTTTGGACAATTGGATGTCCATCGACTAGAAGACAAGGTAATTGATGGTGCGGAATACAGGTGCCATCGTTGAGCTTTCCACTAATTTTTACCTGTTGAAACTCTTCCGGCAAGATAACTCGATTTTCAAAATCAATCCCCGCAATATAAAGAGTAATTTTTGATACTTCCGCTCTCCAAAATGGAAAGCTTAGGTAGATAAATGAGAGTTCCATGATTTCACCATTCCGAATTGGTCTCTACGTTATACTACACTTTCAATGTTGATAATGCTCTTTGATGATGACGTTTAATGCGGGAGGAGCTAATTGCGTAATACTGCTGCGTCTATTCGCGCTATGATGTCGGGCTCCAGGGGCCCATTCGCTTCGGCAATAACACATTCCTTCAATTCAGCCGTGTTTTTGCAACCCAGAACGACTGTATCCACACCTTTCATAGCGAGCGCGTAACGGTGTGCAAGAGCCGCGGGCGATGTGCCGAGTTCTTTGGCGAGCGCACGATAATTCGCTGTCTTGGCGTAATCGGTGACCACACCATGACCGGATGGTAAATCTCGGTCGATTGCGTCCGTCAATGCGCCACCCTGGACAGGCCGGATGCCGAGGACGCCTGCACCAATTGACTTTGTTTTAGCTATAATTTCGCGGGCACGGCTTGGTCCCGGGAAGTACTGTAGGTCGCCGGGCGAATCAATTAGATTGGAAATGCATTGCACCGCAGCCGGCTTATCATTGAGGTCAAGTGCTCTGAGCAGACATTCGGGAACACCAATGCCGGTAATGCCCCAGGCACCAATTTTGCCTTCAGAAACCAATTTTTTGCAGGTGGGGACGAAATGCTCCTCGTAGACCCACCAGCGCGTCGCCGGACGCGTTACATAAACGCTGGCATCAAAGTCATTTGGAATGATGTTTGAGTGCAGGAAGAATAGGTCTACTTTCTCAAGCCGCAAACGCTTCAAACTTTCCTCAAGACCATCTCGGATATTTTTCTCGATCGCTTCCGGGTCTGTTTGACCAAGCCGATGTTTCGTCGTTACCCGAACACCGTCCGGCAGTTTACCATCAAATGCTGCGCCAACGACTAATTCCGCTTCGCCGTCGCCGTAGCTCGGCGCCATATCCAAAAGCGTAATGCCGAGATCGACCGCTTGACGAACTGTCGCAACGCATTCCTCGCGAGTTGTCTCGCCCCACAGTTGCCCAACACCGCCACCACCCAACGCAAGCGCACTAACCGGCCAAAGTCCCCCGAGTTGCCGCATTTCCATTATGTCCTCCATAGGATAGTTTTTTGGCCCAGAGTGCGGTGGTCTATCCAACAGGACGTAGAATGAAACTGAGCTAAATCGATAGGAATTGCTTGCATGGATAGGGGGAGGTCTTACCAAATTTACCTGAACCGTGCGTCGGATGATGACAGGTTCACTGAAGGAGGTTACTTGCAGAAGGCGGGGTATATAACAGCAAACTGTCCCGTACGCTTAAACAATGCTTCTTCGTTTGCGGGAGAATTAACCGGTCTATCCGCCAGCATTGCGTCTATGGCATTTTTATTACGACCTTCCTTTATGTCTCTGCGTAACTTAGCTATTTGTTCTGCAGGCATATTCCATTCGTCAAAGACGATACGAGATTCGGCGTGAAGTTTGCCACATTTTTTAGGACCGAAATGCAGTATCACCGACGCTGTGGAAGACCCTTTAATTGTCACCTCTTGTCGGACCCACCATTCATTATTCCAAAGAGTGGGTTATTGGTTTTATAGATGTTAATTTGGTTACACGCCGATTTGATGCTCGGCTTGNGGGNGCTNAATAAATGCAGCTAAAGNGNATGGGNCCGTCCCNGCNNANGCTGCGGNNNNTTTTTTANTGGGACTGATCCACCTGACGGATTGGGGATTTGAACTTCAGCTTGTGCCCCCAGCAACACGCTAAAGCACTAAAGAGAGGAGTGAGCGCGATGAGCGCTGAAATCATTCGTTTGCCAAAACCCAAACGTAAAAGCGTGCAACGAGCGAAACCGCGTCGGCGCGTGTTCTATGCGGGCCATCGGTACGTTGGCCCAGCGCTTTGTCAGGATGTACAGCAGATTTATCTGAAGCGTCACGGCAACGAGGAATGGAGCCTCATTTTCTATTTCCAAGGNCGGTCGTGGAAACTCGACCGCTTCGCCACCGATACACTAATCAGTAAGCTGAATGAGTACCGGATCGAAGGCGCGCCAGATTGCGATTCCCTTGAAATGATGGGTTGGCGTAATCCAGACCGCGACAACGTGTTGGATTTCGAATTACGCTATTGGAAAAGATACCCTGACAAGTTCTGTGCCATCTGCGGTGATCGGTTGCCGCATAACCCGTTTGAATATCTTGAGTGTGAGTAGGTGGGCCGCCTGATCGCAGGACTTGATATCCTCGCGCGGCATAGGAAATTAGTNTGAAGNATGACGGTAAATTTGTGGAGATTGCGCGGTGGATTTCAGCGGNGAAGTTGCTGAATGGCAACGTCACGTATCAGAAGGTAAAGCAGGAAATAGTCGCAGGTATGCGGTTATGGAAGGATTAGAAGTTCGCAGCGGGAAATCGTACTTGGATGTTGGTTGCGGCGGGGGGCATCTTGTCCGAGAGCTCGGTAATGCCACGGGTAATGAAGGGCGCGTAGTTGGTATAGATAGTAGCCCGCAGATGTTGGAAAATGCGAGGGCAATCTGCCAAGGGCTTGCCGGTGTAAGTATCATTGAAGGTACCGCAGCGGAAATACCGTCTGATGATGCCCAATTTGATGGATTAGCTGCGCTTCAAGTCTATGAATATGTGGAAGATGTAAGTGCAGCTTTAGAAGAAGCCCGTCGTGTTTTGAAACTAGGCTGCCCTATAGCGATTGTTTCAATACTTTGGGAGCACTGTCGTTTTTATGGCGCTGAAAGAAAGCTTAATGAANAAATCAATGAGGCTTGGCGGGCCCATTGCTTTCATCAAATGCTGCCTTTGGAGCTACCCGTCTTATTGGAGAAAAATGGTTTTGGTAGTTTGACGCGCACTAATATCTCATTTCTTGATACTGCGCTTCACGCAGGAACGACGGCATACTACTTGTCAAAGTTAATCGCCAAGTTTGCGACCAGCCAAGGCGTTACTGAAGAAGATGCAAATCTCTGGCTTTGGCAACTAAGTGATGCAGATAAAGAAGATCGCTTTGGTTTTGTTAATTTTCCTGTTTTGTGTGTCGCAACGGCGATTTGAGAACGATCTATCTTCTCGGGTAGCATCGANAATAATTTAATCNGATTTGGGAGCCGGTGAGGAAATTATCTATGATTTTCGAAATGCGCACATACTCCTTTCTACCAGCGGATCTGCCTAAGTACCTGAAGCATGCGGAAGAAGTTGGGCGTTCAGTGCGCCGTAACGATTACGGGGTGAACTGCGGATATTGGACAAGCGAGTTTGGACGCTTGAACCAGGTATGGCATCTCTGGCGATATGAAAGTTACGCNCAGCGCGAGGAGTTGCGCACCAAACTATCTCAAAATAGAGATTGGGTTGATGGCTATCTCCCCGTGGTCCAGGAGTGGGTGCGCCGAATGGATATTCGAATTATGAATCCGCACGCCCCGTTCGTTCCCCCTCAAGATACTGGGAATGTCTACGAGTACCGCTACTANCGATGTGCGGTTGGAAGAGCGGGCAATTGGATTGGGCATTTCAAGGAAGCCCTCCCAAACCGGCAAAAGTACTCAAAAATTGTGGGCCTGTGGCAAACCGAAATCGGTCAGCCCAACGAGGTTTCGCACCTTTGGGTATACCCGGATTTAAATGCGAGGACTGATGCGCGTGCTAGATTAGGCCAAGATGAAAGCTGGCGNGAATTTCAGGGCAGNGGCAGGCCGTACTTACGCGAGATGAATAATGTTTTGCTACAACCAACCAATTTTTCTCCGCTTAAATAAATAAGCTTCCGGTCGACAAATTTAGCGAATTTCCCCGCGTGACGGTTGTTGAAGTCCAGAATTATGATTTGGATACGAGCCTTGATGTTTCCTGCAAGATCTACGACCCCACGCATTCATTGTATCTTTCAAAACTTATAAGAATGTAAGTGAGACCGTTTTAAACGGTAAATATGGGGGGCACAAAATGGGTCACGAACTTCCCAATACTAGCTATAACTGGCTATGATAGAGAGAGCGGGAGAGGTGAAAAAACCCATAAACAAGAGTTTTTGACGCTCTATTTTACCCGTTGATACCGCACTAAATGATTCCAAGTCTTGTCGGAGCCAAAGGTCCTTTCAAGGAGTTAGTGAATATTAAGCTGACCTATTTTCCATTCAGCACACCACATGCACACGAATTTATCCGCAAATGTCGGCAGTCTTGGCGGATATCGTTGTCTCGTTTCCAATCGTTATTGGATGGATTGCTCGCAGACGCCGGGTTAAGGTTGCTCCCGGTCGACGAAGGCGAGTGGTGCGGAGCAACCTTTACGCGGCGGCGTCTCCTTACGCTTGAATGCGACCGGGAACTCCCTTTTCAATTTAAACGGACTTTCAACAAACCATGAATTTAGCTTTAGAGCTATCCAGCGTCTTCGCAGGCAATGGTGTAGTTGAATTACTGATTATGTGGAATTAATTTGGGTTGAAATTTAACCACGCATTCCAACTTTTTCTGCCGCAGGGTGTAAACTTTCAATGGCACTCGCTCGATTTTCTATCCGAGAAAACCAAGCAGTGACATTTTCAAGCTTNGAATCAATTGCNTGACCAACTCCCGAAGCAAAATCAGTGCAACAGTATAANACGAGGTCNGCAATAGTAATNCGATTGTCACAAATGAATTCTTTACCTTCTAACTGCATATCCAGCCAAGCCAAGCCATCCTGACCAGAAGCTTTAAAATCGTCAGCTGCTTCTGGTAAGCACCTCATTCTATTTTCAAATAATTGCAAACCTTCGGCATACCGAAAACCAGCGTAGATATTTTCTGTAATTTTTTGCTCTACACGGCGATTCCACATTCTAGCCTCCGCACGTTCTTCTGCAGATTGACCAATTAAAGCCGGATCAGGATGTAAATCTTCCAGATAGTCACAAATTACAACGGTTTCCGCTATTACCTGGCCATTATCTAATTCTAGTGCAGGTAATTGGCCACCGGGGTTTTTCGCTAAATATGCGTCTGTGCGATTCTCAGCACCCATCAAATCATGTTCTTTAAAATCTATTTTGATATTTTTCTCTAACATAAACATCCGAAGCATTCTCGGATTTGGACCAAATGAATTTAATACCTTCATGCCTAGTTCCTCCCAAAAGTTTGTGATGATTCATACCAATACTCATATTAACTTCTAATGCCTTGCTNAGAGATCAAGGCCAGTGGTCAAGTAAAGCGGCTAAGTCTCGNAAAATATTGGACCAGAGACACGATCTGTAACCCCCAGCTCTGGCGAGATCTCCTCAAGATATTTCCGTAATTTGTCGAGTTTCCCAATCATCTTTAGTCTAGCATCTATAAGGGCCTGCTCACTTTCAAATATGGTGGTAGCAATAAATATGCGATCACCCGTTTTGGTGAATAAACTNTGAATCTCTCCAATATTTGGGATCNCNTTCGCCACATTCATTAAGGTGTATACGTCTTCAATTTTCACCAAGAACCGGACACTCGTGGCGAATTTAGTCATATCGATTGGTTTCTATTAATTATCTATAATCATTTCTATTTCCGATGCCTCGCGAGTGGATCAAGGCTCGCCATCAGGTGACTTGATTGTTTCTAACTATTCGCTGACTGCCTGTAATACCTCACAGGCCATCTCCAAAAGTTAAAAATTAAAGTCACTTAGGAAGCAGTTTCTGAGTGATGGGCCGTTGGCATTACCCTACCGTGTAGCCACCATCAATCACCAGCTCTGCGCCCGTCATCCAGCCAGACTCATCACTTGCCAGAAAGAGGCAGCCGTTAGCAATGTCGATGGGTTGGCCAAAACGGCCCATCGGGGTCTTTGCGAGGCGGGGAATTGAGAGAACAGGGTCCTCATTACGGTCCCGTGTCATCCCGGTAGTCACCATGCCGGGATGAACCGAATTTGCGCGGATGTTCTCCGCCGCGTATTGCAATGCAGCCGCTTTTGTTGCGAGACGCACCGACCCTTTGGAGGCGTGATAAGCCGCGCTTGTCACGGAGCCGACAAGACCGTAAATGGAGGAGATGTTGATAATGGAACCGCCACCCGTTTTCCGCATCTCGGGGATCGCCGACTTCATGCCAAGAAAGATGCCGGTGGAGTTTACGTCCATCACCCGGTTCCAATTTTCTAGGTCTTCCTCATCAATTTTCGGGGAACCGGTACCGTTGGAGCGACTGCCCGGTACGCCGGCAGCGTTCACCAATATGTCGAGGCGGCCATAAGTGCCTAACGTTTGTTCGACCACACCCCGCCACTCATCTTCGTTACGGGTATCGAGATGGGTATAGAAAGCGGCTTCACCGATTTCCGCCGCGACGGCACGACCCCCGCTGTCGTTCACGTCCGTTATGGCAACCTTGGCACCTTCGCGTGCAAATACGCGTGACGTCTCCGCTCCAATGCCGGAGGCCCCACCGGTGACTAGCGCCACTTTTCCCTTAAGCCGTTCCATTTTGTCATCTCCATTTGAGTTTCGTTCCCGCCCCCAACTGCCGGTTATCGGAAGAATGCCGAGGTTGCTGAGGTGGTCCATTCGTAGCGTTAGAATCTGGCCACTTGGACCACAGGATTGCGGTCCATTGATGCAACGTAGTTCGTAGTCTGCGATTTGGACAAGACTGTCTGTGGCGCGGGTAGCCTGTATCCTTTCACAATTTGTACCTGAGGATCCCGCTTTTCATTCATTTCCGCTGGAGTCCGAAGGAGAGCATGATTACAGCGAGCAATACGGCGGCGCCCATGTATACAGCGGGTGTATAGGACAGCGTAACGTCATGAATGGCGCCGCTGGCGAGCGGTCCTCCCGCGCCCAGCAGGCCGACAATTGTGAGAACGGAGCCCATCAAGATGCCGGCGGTTGCGGTACCGAACAGGTCAATGCTAACGGTCGTGATCTGTATC
>PAXN01000062.1 GCA_002715005.1 Rhodospirillaceae bacterium | reverse complement strand
GTCCGGACCTACTGGCCGGGTCTGGAGGATGGTGCTTTGGTCCCCGGTTACTGCGGAATACGGCCTAAGATAACGGGGCCAGGCGAGGAGGCGGCAGACTTTGTCGTGCAGGGTCCGCGGGCTCACGGCATTCCTGGCCTGGTCAATCTGCTCGGAATAGAATCACCTGGTCTAACCGCATCTCTTGCAATCGCCGAGCGTGTCCGGGAGGAACTGAATACGAATTAGATATCCAGTGGTGGGCCCACGTTGACCGGCATGTAGCCGACGCGTCGCGGATCCATAACTTTCCGAGTTTTCTGGTCGAATGGAGCAAATCCCCGCCGCTGATAGTTCTGCAATGCAGACGGGTGGTCGAGTGTGCAGGTGTGTAACCAAAATCGCGACGGATGATAGCTCCACGCGATATCAATAATTTCCTGAAGGAAATAACGCCCGAGCCCCTGGCCGATGAAATCCGGCACCAATCCAAAATAGGAAAGTGCGATGTCACGCGGATCACGACGATTGAGTTCAGCGTAACCTGCGGGCACGCCTCCCACGAAGAGGCAATAGATTTCCACCTTGTCGTTACGAATGATCTGCAGAAGCTTTTCATCCTCCATGATGCGCCGTTCATACCAGAGCCACGGCTCTCCAACAGTGTTGTATAAGTAGCGATAGAACCCAATCGTAGGTTCCATGATTCGCGTCAGCGTAATCGGATGCTCAAGCACGGGAGGATGTGCCGAAGGGCGCTTCGGGGCCTCGCGCATCTCTAAATAGGTAAATGTTACTTCAAGCCGGTCGTCCCTGAAAATCATGCTATCCAGCCTCCCGTCCGCCGATCCATTGCGACATCACAATTCGGTCTTCGACGGCGTACTCAATCCTTTTCCTAGAACTCGCAGACTGCTGCATTCTCTAGGCGGATCATCAATTCCATTTTTGGCACGCCGATATCACGCAGCCAGATTTCCCTATGCGCCATCAACTTGCTGCCGAGGCCGTCTTTTGATGTTTTGGCGCCTCGGCAAAATAAGATGCCCAGGCGCGGTGAGCATCGCTCCCGCACGGCACGCTGGCAACGATCTCGTCATTGAGGATACTCACGAATATTTTAGCCTGCGGCGTCCTGCGGGCCAGCGCGCTGTCGTCGTGGCGCGCATTCCATGGTTGTGCAGGACTGCAAGCCTCCCATAGATCGACCACGCGATCCTCGTCGCCGTCGCATATGGGGTGGTTAAGCATTAGGTCTCGATTGGTAGGTCTTCGCGACCACCCCATTCGGTCCAGGATCCATCATAGATGGCGACGTCGTCGCGGCCCTCAAGATATAGGCCAAGCGCCAGGATGCAGGCTGTTATTCCACTTCCGCAGCTTGTTGTAATCGGCTTCGCAAAATCGACGCCTCCGGCTTCAAATGCATGACGCAATGCGGTACTGTCCACCATACTGCCATCCTTGACGATGTTGGCGTAGGGCACGTTCAAGGATCCCGGGATATGACCCGAGCGGAGCCCCGCACGGGTTTCAGTTTCTGTGCCGTTATATCGGCCGGCTCCACGCGCGTCGATCACTTGCTCGCCACCGCTTGAGATATTGGCGTTTACCTGTTCGACCAATCTTAATAATTCGGGACGCACGTTCGCGCTAAACTCGGCCAAGGAGGGGACGACCGTATCGCTTGCAACCGGATACCCGTCGGATCGCCATTTCGGCAGACCGCCGTCGAGGACCCCTACATTGTCGTGTCCGAACGCACGGAACATCCACCAGGCCCTTGGAGCCGAATAAATGCCATGTTGATCATAGATCACAACTTTTGTGTCGTTGGATATGCCAAGCTTGCATACACCCTCCGCGAAAATTTCAGCCGTTGGCATCATATGCGGTAGGCTCGCATTAGGGTCTGCTATGACGTCGATATCGAAAAACGGCGCACCGGGGATATGGGCGTCGCGATAGTTGGCTCGGGTGTCTTCTTTCACACCAACGCGTGGCAGTGAAGCGTCAACGACAACTACTTTTGGATCATCCAAATTGGCGGCAAGCCATTCGGTTGATAACAATGCCTCCGGTTTCGTATAACTCATGGCTGTTCTCTCGTGTCTACTCGGTGAACGCGATACTAACGCGACGATTCCGCTTGCCCTTGCTTTCAATCTTGGTGACCCGGATGTGTCCGATCTCACCGGTACGCGAAACATGCGTGCCGCCACAGGGTTGCAAGTCGATGTCGCCGATTTTCATCAATCGGACGCGACCTCCTCCGCGCGGCGGCGCGACGGACATCGTCGGGATAATCTCAGGTCGCGCATCAAGTTCCTCATCCGTAATGTAGTCGATGTTGGTTGGATGATCCGCATCTATCAATGCGTTTACGGCGTCGGCGATTAATTCCTTGTCGAGTTTCTCATCACCCATGTCGAAATCCATGCGGCTCTTCTCGGAACCAATCTGGTTGCCAGTCACGCCGGCCGGCACGACCGAGCACATCAAATGGAGGGCCGTGTGCATCTGCATGTGCTTATATCGCCGTTCCCAATCGATGGCCGCGGTTACCTTTGCGCCAGGTACAGGTGCGGTTTGGCCTTCGATTGGGACGTGGATGACATTTTCGTTGCCTTTACCCTTCACTGTTGTTGCGATGACGATTTCACTTCCGTCTGATAGGCGTAAGATGCCGGTATCGCCAGGTTGACCGCCGCCCATTGGATAGAAGATCGTACGGTCGAGAATGATGCCCCCCAGTTCGTTCACGGATACGACTTCAGCGTCGCATTCCTTCAGATAGGAATCGCTACGGAATACTTCTTCTGACTGCATCTTGCTCACTCCAACCATGAGGGAACCGGCAAATTCTTTTCCCGGAGGAAAACCGGATTGAACAGTTTCGATTGATACTTTGTGCCAAAATCGCAAAGCACGGTAACGATAGTATGACCCGGACCCATGTCCTTCGCCATGCGGATCGCGCTAGCGACATTTACACCGCTTGATGCCCCAAGACATAGGCCTTCATGTTTCAATAGATCGAAGACAACGGGGAGTGCCTCTTCGTCAGGTATTTGATAGGCATCGTCAAACGGGGCGCCGTCGATGTTCCCGGTGATACGGCCTTGCCCGATCCCTTCCGAGATCGAACTGCCCTCAGACTTTAATTCACCCGTCTTGATATAGCTGTACATGGCCGCACCCATCGGGTCAGCAACTGCGGTTTTGACGCTCGAATTCTTCTCTTTAAGGAATAGGCTGATACCTGCGAGCGTGCCACCAGTACCAATTGCGCAGGTGAAACCGTCGACCTTGCCGTCGGTTTGCTCCCATATTTCCGGTCCGGTTGAGCGAAAGTGGCCAAGCCGGTTTGAAGTGTTATCCCATTGATTGGCGTAGAGGACGCCGTTTGGCTCGCTCGAAGCGAGTTCCGTTGCTTTCCGTTCCGCCTGATGAACGTAATTGTTTGGATCTTTGAAGGGCACTGCCGGCACTTCGATCAGTTCGGCACCGCACAGCCTTAACATGTCCTTCTTTTCCTGACTTTGCGTGTCCGGAATAATGATGACGGTTCGGTATCCGCGGGCGTTTCCGACCAATGACAGGCCAATCCCCGTATTTCCAGCCGTTCCTTCAACTATTACACCACCGAGTTGAAGATCTCCCCGTTCCTCCGCATCCAGAATAATGTACTTCGCCGCTCGGTCCTTCACCGAACCGCCAGGGTTGAGGAACTCGGCCTTGCCTAGAATAATACAGCCAGTATCCTCGGAAGCTTTCTTGAGTTTGATCAAAGGCGTATTGCCAATGGAATCGATGAAATCTTCACGATAATTCATGTCGACCTTGCTCCGTTCATAGTGGGCTCGGTTCGCGGCAGAACTGGGCCGTTATCAAGCATTTCCCCAGAATGTCGGTCAAGTCCAACGACGGCGCAGGGCTTCGCGATTTAATTCCAGCCATTGCAGTCCGATAATCGAGAACGCGCTCGCGATTTCGCCGCGCTGAACGCGTTTGAAGGCTGCCGTGGCAGGCTCAGAAAACACCCTGATATCTTCACCTTCGTCATCGTTGCCGTGGATACCGCCGATGTTCGTTGCGTCTATCTGCCCGCAAAGCAAATGGCCTAGTTCACTGGAACTGCCCGGTGCCATAAAAAAATTGTTAATATAAATGACGTCCTGAAGCGTTCCGCCGGTTTCCTCTTCTGTTTCTCTATGCGCGAGCGCTTCAGGTGTTTCTCCCTCTTCCAAAATTCCCGCGACTATCTCCACCGTCCATGGGTTGGAATGGCCGGCGGCCATTGGACCCGGGCGGAACTGTTCGATGAGAACGACTTCATCCCGGATTGGATCGAAGGGGATGACGGCGGCGACCCCACCACGCTCGAAGACCTCGCGGGAAAGAATGCTCGACCATTCGCCAGAGAATGTTCGGTGTTTGAGACTATATCGGCGCATTTTGAAGAAGCCGTTGTAAAGCTCTTCGCGCTCAATGATTTCAACGTCACTGCGATTCATTCAAGATGTTCCAATTACAATTATGAAAATTCCACGTAAACATTATGTCTCCAATTCACGAGACTCAACGAGGACGGTTTTCTGACCCTCGGACCGATCGGTATTGGCGTCGTGGGCTCGCAAGGTTTACGAAAGGTTAGGTAGTTAACGGATTTTCAATACAGATAGTCGCAGCTCACCGCTGGCCGTAATTGGGTGTCCGCGCGAGGGAGAATCTTTTCGTTGTATGAGACGGGTCGTGGGCCGAATGGCCAAAAAACCATGCGCGGTTTCCGCGAAGTCGACCAAGGGCGCTTGCGCTCTGGCGCATGTGGTCTAATACGTGGGCAAATGGGCGTGATGCGGAATGTTTTGGGCCTCGCGCACTGCGCGCAATCGAGGACACTGATACTTTTAAACGCGTGACAATTTGGTTGGAGGCCTGCGTCGCTTCATGGGAAGGGTTATAAGTGGCTCTGTCTGAACTTTTTTCAGAATGCGATAGATGTCGTTAGCGGCATGCGCACCCGCTGGTGGCGCGCGCGTGCATTGAATCGGCTCGCAAAGACCATGCTGCCCCTTAATCCTGCGGAAAGAGGCTCCTAATTCTGACCTGCGCATGGTCCTCGGCGGCACGAGCGAGTATTATGAACGAAATTGCAATTGCCTTTTTTCATGGAGACACTGGATGGACCTGACTTTCAGTCCGGCGGAGGAAGCGTTTCGACAAGAAGTTCGGGATTTTATCGACGCAAAGTTTACGTCCGATATGCGTGAGACTCTAAAGAAATCACCGACAAACTATTTAGATCCAGACCGTCAACGCGTATGGCAAAAGGCTCTCTACGAGAAAGGCTGGGCAGCACCGAAGTGGCCGGAGGAATATGGTGGCACGGGTTGGACTGCCGCGGAACATTATATCTACGAGACGGAAATCTCCGCCGCCGGTGCACCACGTCCGATTGGCTTCGGAGCACGGATGGTGGGGCCGGTAATCGTTCAGTTCGGCCGGCCGGACCAAAAAAAACGCTTTTTACCCCGGATCCTTTCTTTCGACGATTGGTGGTGCCAGGGCTATTCAGAACCCGGGTCAGGTTCGGACTTAGCGTCTCTGTCAACCCGCGCTGTTCGCGATGGCGATCACTACGTTGTCAACGGTTCGAAAATTTGGACGACCCTGGCGCAGCACGCTGACTGGATTTTTTGTCTCGTTCGTACGTCTACGGAGGGAAAACGTCAGGAAGGCATCTCTTTCTTGCTAATTGATATGAAGACGCCGGGAATACGAGTGGAACCGATCGTTCTGATCGACGGGGAAGAGCCACCATTTCATGAGGTCAACCAAGTTTTCTTCGATGATGTCCGGGTTCCTGTTGAGAATAGAATTGGTGAAGAAAACAGAGGCTGGACCTACGCAAAATACCTGCTTGAGTTTGAGCGTGGTGGATCCTACGGGGCAAGTATTCGCGCCGGTATCGAAAAAATCCGGAGCATTGCCCAACAAGAAACGGCATCTGGTCGGCCGCTTATCGAGGATGATGGATTTCGTACGAAAATTGCGCGGTTGGATATGGAAGTTCGGGCAGTTGAGATCAGCGAATTGCGCATATTGGGGGCGCTTGGGGCCGGAGAGCGTCCCGGAGCGGAGTCCTCGGTGTTGAAAATGCGCGGTACTGAGCTCGGACAGGCGATGACCGAGCTCGCGATGCAGGCCATTGGCTACTATGCGCAACCGCATGACCGGGACTATCTGTCGCCGGGCAGCAACGCTGAGCCGATCGGACCCGAGTATGCCGCGACCGTCACGCCTAGGTACTTTAACTATCGCAAGGCATCGATTTACGGTGGCTCGAACGAGATCCAGCAAAATATCATCGCGAAGTTGATTTTAGGTCTCTAGGCACGGATGGCCGCATGTGATCAGACAGCACGATCTTGCCCGAGGTACGTTATTCCGTTCCTTTCGTTCGGGCGAATAACCAATTGCGCGATACCTTGCTCATGATGGCAATGATTGCCGTGTGGGTGGCGCGGTGTTCGTTCTCTGGATGACCGTTTGGCGATACGGATGTTGGCTGGGCGGTATCGAGAGCGGCATCATTCGTTTTGGCCCTTTTGCGCAGGCGAATACCACGCGATTTCATTTGTCATCATTGACGATTGGGTGGACCGTTGTTTTCCCTGCTTGGGACGTTAAGTGGCTACTCCGACGCATAATCCTTTAAGTGGCTACTCCGACGCATAATCCTTAAAGCGTTCGCGCAAAGCCATTTTTTGAAATTTCCCGGTAGAGGTTCTGGGAATTTCCTCAATAAATTCCACTGCATCGGGAAGCCACCATTTGGCGAATTTGTCGGCCAGGAATTCGCGCACGCTCTCGACCGAAAGGACAGCGCCTTCTTTAAGGACGATGCAGGCAAGCGGTCGCTCCACCCAGCGTTCGTGCGGCATGGCGATAACCGCGGCCTCCTTAATATCTGGATGTCCCATGAGGGCGTTCTCAACATCGACGGAACTGATCCATTCGCCCCCTGACTTGATTAAGTCTTTCGTGCGGTCGGTGATTTTCACATATCCCTCTGGGTCGACCGTGACGACATCACCCGTTCGAAACCATCCGTCATCCGTCCAACTAAAGATTGGGTCGTCCGGTTCGTAATAGGAATCGGCAATCCATGGGCCTTTGACCTGGAGTTCACCCATCGTCTCACCATCCCAGGGGGCGGGGCCATCGTCGCCGACAACACGTATATCGACGAATGGCAGGGGAATTCCTTGCTTCGCCAGGGTCGCGAATTGCTCAGTTCTCGACATGCTGTCGAAGGAGGGTTTTGGAATTCCCGTTGTTCCGACGGGTGTCATTTCTGTCATACCCCAAGCGTGAATAACTTGATGTCCCAGGGTATCGAAATCACGGATCATTGCTTCCGGGGCGGCCGAACCGCCGATAACGAATTTCAGGGCTGGATTTAAGTTCCACCGATCAGCCTCCCGTTTCATGGCATCCACGACAGGGAGCCATACTGTCGGTACGCCGCTCGTCATCGAGACCTGCTCACTCTCGAGGAGTTCCAGTACGCTCTCATGGTCTGTATGTGGGCCCGCGAAGACCGTCTTTGCGCCAGCCATCACAGCGGTCGTTGGCATGCCCCAGGCGTTCGCGTGAAACATTGGAACAATCGGCAGGATACAATCCCGCATGGAAAGTCCGAAAGCGTCGGGCGCCGAGACGGCCAGTGTATGCAACACAACACCGCGATGACTATACGCGACACCTTTCGGTTTACCGGTAGTACCGGAGGTATAACACATGCCGCAGGCATCGAATTCGTCGATCTCGGGATAGGTGAACTCGCTCGTAGCGCCGTCGAGGAGGTCTTCGTAATCCTCCATATCGGCCGGTACGAGATCTCCGTTGTAGCGGACGACAAATATACGCTCAAAATCGACCTTGTCTCTGAATCCCTCGAGAATAGGCAGGAGATCGTCATCGACGATCAAGAATCGATCGCCAGCATGCTTAGCGATATAGGCCAGTTCATCGGCATGTAGGCGGAGGTTCAGTGTATGCAGGACACCGCCTGAGCAAGGGACGCCAAAATACGCTTCCAGATGGGCGTAATGATTCCAACATAGGGTTCCGACGCGGTCACCGGATTTGAGTCCCGCCTTAATGAGGCCATCGGCAAGTTTCTTCGTGCGGTTGTAGAACTCAGAGAAGCGGTACCTGTGCACCGATTTGTCGGGCATTCTGGAGACAATCTCCTGGGCGCCATGTAGCCTGCCCGCATGCTCAAGGATCGTCGGCAATGTAAGCGGGTAATTCATAATAGTGCCGCGCATAGTCATCTCCCTCAATCGAACAAACAGTCGCTTCTACGAAATTAGGGATAGGTAGCCGGATGGCCAACTGCCGCCCATACGATTTCGTTTGGCAGGTCTCAATCAAAGGGGAACGGCGCCGAAAACGAGCAGTACCACGAACACTTGTGCGGAGAGGGGCACTTGCAAACCGATTGCGGTTTAGAGAATTTTTGTGCCAGCGGATTAAGCTGCAACCGCGGAGATCAAAGCGATGCCCGATCCATATACACGGGACACGGTTGTCGCGACGAATGGTCCAGTAGTGAAACTAGTGGTGATTGACTGCTGAAATCTGCTGCAGCGGATCGGAGTTGCGCGTTAAATAGACTGAAGACCACAATTGGCCGAGTCTGCTCCTAGTCAGACAGGGGTAATCTCTTCGACTACATATCCGTCTTTTTTTGGATAATCTTGGTCCAACTTAATTAGAGCCATGTTTTCATTCATGGCTTCTACCTCAACAAACCTCACATTTGCCCAATCAGCGGATATTCCCGAAGGTTGTTGACCGCCGATTTTTGCATCACGCGCTCGCGAATTATAAATCGCTGCTTCAAACTTTGGCATGAAACGTATTTCGCACTTATTTTGGTGAATGATCAAGTCAATAACTGACCTCGTGACACGGTAGAATTTTATAACTAGGAAACAGAGACGCCCCGAGAGCATTATCTTTAGGAGCGGCTGCCGTGCGAAAGCGAGAAAGAATGGCTCGAGCGGACACTTAAGGACCCTGCAACATGCCCTAGTTCTGCCTAAAATATAAGAAACATATGGTTTAGAGGCGATTTCTCGGTTGCCTCTAAGCCGCCGTTTTATTGGCTCCGCGGGCAGGGCTCGAGCCTGAAATAGGTATCACATAAGCAAAAAAGATCGGGGTCTATGTAAAATTTCTGATGGTGTAATGAATGTGTCAAATGCCATTGGTTTAGGTTACCCGAAACCCTTTTGTAAATTTGTGAGTTATGGCCTATATTGAGCGACATGGGCTGTGGCAGGGATTAAAACTTAACAAAAAGGACAAATCATGAGCGAACAACAAACGGATCCGATGGAAGCGGTAGGGGACGCTGCATCCACGGCCTATGAGACAGCGTTAGGCGAAGGCGCAACGCCGGAAGCAGCATTTGAGGCAGCTGGAGCCGCTGCACAGGCAGCTGGTGAAGCTGCAGGAATTCCTGCAGACGCAATGGATGCAGCGATGTCGTCGGCTCAAGATGCATTTGCATCCGCGATAGAAGGCGGCGCAGATCCCAGCGCTGCGTTTGAAGCTGCGGGTGATGCCGTTCAAGGTACAATGGACGGTATGGCCGATGCGCCAATGGACGGAGCGCCGGGTGATATGGCCGGTGGTGCCCCGATGGGCGATGAGGCCGGTAATATGGCTCCCACCGATGCGCCAATGGACGGAGCGCCGGGTGATATGGCTGGTGGTGCCCCGATGGGCGATCAGGCCGGTAATATGGCTCCCACCGATGCTCCAATGGACGGCGGCCTTGATGCGCTTGCCGGAGCTATTGGTGGAGAGGGTGCCGATGCAGCTGGTCCAGATATGGCAGCAGCCGACGATGGTGGCGCTGCCGGTGCATTGGGCTCCGCGCTAGATGCAGGAGCAGCACAAGGTGGCGCTCCCGCGGGTGGAGCGGAAGTTGCCGCGGCTGATATGGCGGTAGATCCTGCTCTTGAAGATGCACCTCAAGATGAAGCCGGTGATACCGGTGCAGATGTAGCGTAATATTTGATCAATCTAAAAGGGCCAGAGGATATAATTCTCTGGCCTTTTTTTTCTGATGGAACGACGCAAAAAGATCTGGGCGATAGCCGCGGCCATAGGCTGCCTAATTTTCTGTGGTACTGCTGCAGGAAACGATATACCAAATTTCATTCTGGCGACGGCATTAACGAGCGATGAAATATCTGCAGCAAGAAAAGCGCTCGCAATCAAAGAAGATGCCATAAAAACAGTAAAAGCAGATTACTTACCAACATTGACTGCTGACGTGTCTGGGAGTTGGGTTCGGGAAGGTAAAAAAACATCCGCGTTAGTTGATAGATTTGCCGATGTTACTAACCCGCATACGTATACGTTAACTGTTGACCAAAATCTGTGGAATGGCGGTCAAACAACTCTTTCCGAAGAAATTGCTTTGTTGGATTATAAATCCGAAGAATATAAATTATTAGAAAAGATACAGGGAAAACTTTTAGAATTAATTAAATTAAATAGTGAAATTTTTAAGTTCCAAAGCGTATTAGATTTAAAAGAAAAAAATGAAGATGTTTTAGAATATCACCTGAAATCCTCTAAAATTAGATTTAAAATGGGTGAAATATCGGAGACTGATGTTTTTAAATCCGAGGCACGATACGCTTCAATAATTTCAGAGAGAATAAAAGCTGAACATGATCTAGCAACATCTATACAAAAGTATGAGGCTGAACATAAAGCTAAATTCACTAAGAATACATCAATCAGACCTTTAGAGATAAAACTTTTGCCGATCGATGAAGTGATTGCGAATAATTACACCCTACGGGCTGCATTTTTAAACAACAAATCAAATGATTTAAAGTATGCCAAGCAAAAGCGAACTAATCTCCCTTCCTTGGATGTGACAGGTTCCGCAGCCCACTCTCGTCAAACCTTAAATCGAGATAATCAAAGTACAAAATTCACAGCTAAAATATCATTAACGATGCCACTTTATGACGGGGGAAAAAATCGCTCCCAAATCAGTGCGAGCCTATTTGAATTGAAAAAATCTCAAGATGAATATAACTCTTCGGTTAAAAATATAAAAACCGAAGTTAATTCCTTGAACGGTGAATATCAGGCATTGCTGCAAAAAATTAAGGCAATAAAAATTGAAATTAAAGCGGCCGGCAAAGCTCTAGATGCGACAAAAAAAGAAGTTGATGTCGGCACAAAAGCGATTGTAGATCTTTTAGACTCTGAGAAGGAACTACTAGATGCAAAAATAAAATTATTGGAAGAAAAAGAAAGGTTAATCATACTTACGTATGAAACAAAAATTTTATCAGGCCAATTAATATCGTCTTCTGCAGTCGAACAGTTTTTTAATTCTAGTTATCAGGATTAGATTATTATGAAAATTAAAAATCAAAAATTTTTAAGATCGGTATCTGTAGGAAGCTGTCTGTTGGCGAGGCAGTATGGCTTTAATGTAACGTTAGACGCAGTGGAGAGTAAGTTTGAAAGTGGCGACCTTAACGATTTTTCAGATCTTAAATCATTTTTTAATGCTTCTGGAATTGAAATAAATCTACTTAGGATAAGCAAAAAAGATCTAGAAAAGAGGTCTTATATTTTCCCGTCTATAGCAATTTTAAATGGGGAAAATGCGGTAATCATAACATCCCTCAAAAGGGATGCCGATGGAATTCTTAAGGTTCAATATATAGATCCAATTGATCCCACAGGTAATATCGAGGAACAGGAGGTAAATACGTTTCTGGATCAGTGGACTACTAGGTTAGTAACCGTCAGTAGATATACGGGTCATTTTTCGAAGGACAAGTTCTTCGATATGTCTTGGTTTTATCCTGAATTTTATCGATTTAAGTGGGTTCTCGTACTCACATTTTTCATCTCGTTATTGCTGCATACCCTGTCGCTATCGCCGATTATTTATATCCAAATTACTTTGGATAAGGTATTGGGATATGGCGCGACCGAAACATTGTATGTTCTGACCGCTGGTGTTGTCCTGACATTGATATTTAATGGGATTCTAGGTTTTGTTAAGGATTATATAATACAACATATTTCTATTATTATTGAGGCGAGAATTTCTGGTGATCTATTCGATAAAATGCTGGAATTGCCTTTAGGTAAATTTCAGACAATAGGTTCAAGTGATTTGGAGCAGACTATCTCTGCAGGATCTTCAATTCGAACGATTGTTGACCGACAAATTCTGAATAATATATTTGAGGCCGCGGGCCTACTTGTATTTGTTCCGGTGCTGATTGGTTATAGCCCGATTCTTGCGGGTATAGTGTTACTTTTTTCTTTGGTTTCGGCTTTAATTGGATTGTTTCTAAGGCGAACAGAAAGTGATTTGACTGCTGCGTTTGCCTCAGAAAGTTTGAAAAAAAATCAGACTCTACGAGAAACTATTACTGGAATCGACGCAGTAAAAGTTTTTTCACTTGAGTCCTCCCAAAGGAAGGATTGGCGACATAATACCGCCTCGGCTATTACTGCTTATTCAAGCAGGCATAAAATAAGTAACTTAAATAGCGCGTTACAAAGCGTGTTCCAACAGTTAATGACCGTGGCTATAATTTTTGCCGGGGTAATGCTCGTACTCTCAGGGGGACTTTCTGCAGGCGCGATAATTTCATGTAATATGCTGGGAGCTAAAGTAGTTGGGCCGATCAAACAAATTGTCATGTTTGTAGCTGAACTTTCGGTATTTCGTGAGGTTGTGAGTCAAGTGGCAGAACTCTGGAATGCACCCTCTGAGCGTTCCGGTGTTGGAGGCCAAAAGATTGTAAGAGGTAATTTAGAGTTTTCTAATGTTAATATTTTATTCGACAACTCCCCTGCTTTAGAAAATTTATCCTGCAGCCTTTCTGAAGGCACATCTGTCGGTATAGTAGGGCCTGCCGGTTGTGGGAAAACAACGTTCTTGCGCTTGATACAGGGTCTTTTAAGGCCAAATACCGGCGTATTTACAATTGATGGTGTTTCTTACGCAAACTTGAATATTGAAAATTACAGATCTCAAGTTGCACTTATAAGTCAAGGAGCAACATATTTTTCTGGTACGATAGAAAGTAATTTACGCCGCGCCAGGCCGAATATAAGTGAAAGAGAGTTTCAAGATGCACTGAATTGGTCAGGTTTAAACAATATAATGGACCAATTTCCTGAAGGTCTATCTACTTTAATAGATCAAAATGCGAGTGGAATTTCGTCAAGTCATCGCATTATCATATCGTTGGCACGTGCGTTGGTTTCAAACCCGAGGATTTTATTGTTTGATGAGGTGTTTTCAAATGTCGATAAAGCACTTTGTAAACATATCTTATTAAATCTTGAAAATATATCAAGGGGAAGAACATTCATAATGGCGACCCATGATATAGGTTTACTTACTAAATTTGATAAGATTGTTGTGCTTGATGGTGGTACTGTAATCCAAACGGGAAGCCACAACGAATTAATAGAGAAATCGGATATTTATAAAGAGTTATATGACTTAGACGTAGAAGTATCTAAGGGATTAGGTTAGGTCATGCCCGATAATTTAAATTTGCAAACTGGTGAATTTATTTTTCGTGAAGGGGAAACTGCGAATTATGCTTACGTATTAGTCGAAGGTGAAGTTGAAATTGTTAAATCAACCGGCGATGGTTATTTAACTCTTACGTCGATTGATAAGGGTGCTATATTCGGAGAAATGGCCTTAATTGACGGGCAGCCCAGGAGCGCGGGGGCGCGTGTATCAAAAGACGCCGTTCTAACAGAAGTTAACGCACAAACGTTTCTACAATATATTCAGCAAAATCCTACTGCTGCATTTAATATTATGAAACGGTTATCAGAACAACTTAGAGCAGCGAACAAGCAAATTTCCGTGTCGGGGCAATCCTCAGAGAACAGCCAGTTAGATGATAGTTTTGCTGATTATTTAGATGAAATTGAAACTTCAATTGATGAGAGTATCCTTGATACAGATCATATCTATAATGCGGGACCCAAAAAATCGATTATGTTAGCGGGTATTACTGTATCCATGGCATTTATTATCGCTATATCGTTTCTGAGTATATTTTCGGTTGATACGACTGTTCATACCACTGGAAAATTTTTAACAACAGTACCCAATATTGAAGTACAAGCTACAAATAATTCGGTTATTAAAAGTTTAAATGTCAGCAGGGGGTCGGCCGTTAAACGTGGAGAGATTATCGCTGTGCTTGATGGCACTATTGCCCGTTCAAACCTTAAGGCAAATTTGGATAAAATTTCCGCAGCAAAGAAAAGACTTAACCGAATTGAGTTAGAGCAAAAAACTATAAAAGAGGGAAAAGTCGAATTTGTCGGTAATTCAAGTTTAGATGCTGTTAATTTGGATATTTTATCAAAAAGAATTCAGCAATATAGCTCAAAGAATATTTCACTTAAATCGCAGATTTATAAGTTAAGAAGGGAAATTATTTCTTCGAAAAATAATGTCAAGTTAGCGCAAAATCAACTTGAATTAAAACAAAAGATCAAAAAGGTTCAGCAAAGCTTATACGAGCAAAAGGTATCGTCTTATTTTAAATATTTATCTGCTAAAGATGCGGCATTAGTGAGCGAAAAAGCTTTGGCTGAAGCGAGAGGAAAGTTGGACAAACTGAAATCGGAACTCCGAATAGCTGAGGCCAACAAAAATGAATTTAATTCAAAATGGATATCAACGCTTGGTGAGAGTCAATCAGCTGAAAGAGAAAAACTAACCCAATTTGAGGAAGATAGAGTTAAGTTATTACGTGAGGCAGATGATATTGAAGTTCGGGCGCCGGCCGACGGGGTGGTTTTGGATTTGCCCAAATTAGGGTTTGGATCGATTGTAAAAGAAGGTGATAAGCTATTCACACTTGTTCGATCTAATGTGCCTTTGGCACTCGAGGTTGACGTAGATCCAAAGGATATAAATGATGTCAGAATAGATTCATCTGCGTCTATTAAACTTGATGCTTTGCCATTTCAGGAGTACGGAGACATTCAGGGAAAGTTGGTTTATGTCTCTGATGATACCTATGAAGAATCGCTTTCCGGTGAGAAGGGTTCTTATTACAGGGCCAGGGTAAGTGTACTTGACGGAGAGTTTAATAAATTACCTGAAGATTTTCGATTGACATCAGGTATGACAGCATCCGCCGATTTACTTATAGGAAAACGGAAGCTTATGACTTATCTCACGAGGCCGATTACAAAAGGTTTTAGAAAAGCGTTTTCTGAGCCAGACTGAGTTGGCCCAATTTGCGTTACTGACCGGTTATCCAGACGAATTCGCAATTATTATTTTTATCAAATGTCAGAAAAAAGTTGGTAGAGGTCTTTTATTAAAGATACGCCTGGACACTCGCAAGATATATTAGTCAGTTTGAAGCGAGTCTGATGGATGTTATATCCCTGCTTCGGTCTCCCTGTCTACTAGTTGGGTTGGTCGTAACGCTGAATGAAGTGAGTTGCAGGATATTTGTATCCTTTGGCTTTGCTTATCTAGTAGTTATTTTTTGCTAATGAAGGTATTTTGCCGCACCATTGCGACTACTAAACATAACTTCATTGGAATTCCATCAATTTAGCTTAAGTGATTTGAGAAGTGTTTAAAAAAGAGAAGGGTTGTTAATGCCTTTGTTTCGTCACGTAATGGTTGGCGCAATCGACTTAGTGGAATCTAAGAAATTTTATGACGCCATATTTAATGTTCTTGGTGTATCGCCCGGTACAAATGAAATCGATAAATGTAGGTGGGTCGGGGAAGGTGGACAATTTTTGATTAAATTGCCTATCGACGGTGAAGCTGCCACTTATGCTAATGGTGGTACTATCGGCTTCGATTGTTCGTCGATATCCATGGTTGATGAGTGGTACTCTGCGGGAATGTCTAATGGTGGAACGAGCATAACCGCCCCAGAAATTAGTGATAGAGGCATGTACGAACTATATCTTGCGTATATTCGCGACCCGGTCGGTAATAAACTTAACGCAACGTTCAAACTGCCCTAAGATACACTGGATATGCTCTTGGATTGCGACCCTAGCGTTAGGCGAGTTGGCGGATGATCTCGAGAGGGAAAAGGGGGCGGCGCCGTCGTCGAGTGGGACCCGGTACTAAAAAATATCGATTATGTAAAAGACTAATTAGCGCCGGGCGAGGGGGGAACTCATAGGCTGGCGCTGAGATCAGCGTGCTGGAAAAATGGGGCAGAAGCGCAGAAAGCACTCAACAAAGAAAATAGACGCATTTTGATGATGGATTGCGACGGATTGAAGCAGGGCATACTCTCTGTATGAGAGAACGGACGGCACTATAAGGCGAAAGCGGGAGATCAGCACCTGAAAATCGGTGATTGTAAACTCCAAACTGCGTTAAAACGTATAGAATATAGTTAAAATCACAGAGTTGATGTAATGAATTTGAAACAAGATCAAATTGACGCATTGAAAGACGCCACAAATTCAGCCATCGCATCTAACATTCGCCACAGCTTAGTGCTAGAAACGTTCCTCGGAAAAGTTTCTGAGATGCCTGAACTGGATCATCTTACGGCCGAAAGACTCGCTGATGCGATTCAAAATTTAGAAGTCGATGTTGGAACACTTTTGTCGGTTCTTATGAGAGCCAAGAATGAAAAGGACCTGCTTCACATGGATCATACATTAGCCAGGCGCCGCATTGATAGGATAGATGAATTTGGTTTTTGATAGGCTCTGGTGATGCCTTGCCAGAGGCGCCAGAATTAGGGGGTAGTTGACACTATGGAGGCATTCGATCGGCGGCTCGCGGCAATAATGGTTGCTGATATGGAGCAATATTCGCGCTTGATGCATGAGGACGAGCGGGGAACGGTGTTGGCTTGGCAGAAAACGCGAGAAGAAGTGGTTAAGCCGACCATTGCGAGCCATTCGGGAAACATAATCAAGAATACAGGCGACGGTTTTGTGGCGGAGTTTGCGACCGTGAGTGGTGCTGTTGAATGTGGCGTGGCAATGCAGACGATGTTTATCGAACAGAACAGAGACAGGCCAGAGGAGCGCCAGCTAAAGTTCCGTATGGGGATCAATCTTGGCGAGATCACAGTTGATACGGATGATTTTTATGGCGATGGCGTAAATATCGCGGCGCGTCTTGAAGGCTTGGCCGAAGCACCAGGTATATGTATTTCCTCGCATGTTTATGATCAGATCCGCAATAAGGTGACTTGCAGATTCGAGGACATCGGCGACACATTAGTAAAAAACATAGCGGATCCCGTTCGTGTCTATCGCATACTTTGCGGGCATCCGGAAGCTCCCACCGACGAGGATAGCGGTGATGGCGGTGGCGAGGCGAGAATGCCGTC
Source organism: Rhodospirillaceae bacterium (assembly GCA_002715005.1). Taxonomy (GTDB): domain Bacteria; phylum Pseudomonadota; class Alphaproteobacteria; order UBA8366; family UBA8366. The sequence goes on along the minus strand of PAXN01000062.1, from coordinate 13,673 downwards.
GATCGCTGTGTTGCCCTTCGATAATATGAGCTCAGATCCTGAGCAGGAATTTTTTGTTGATGGCCTTACTGAGGACATTATCACTGAGCTGTCCCGTTTCAGCGACCTGTTTGTAATATCTCGAAACTCAACGTTCACCTATAAGGGAAAGAAATTTCTGGCGGCCGACGTGGCGAGGGAACTCAATGCCCGTTATGTGGTTGAGGGTAGCGTCCGCAAGGCGGGTAATCGTGTGCGGATCAATGTGCAGCTAATTGATGGGCACGCTGACCGGCATGTTTGGGCTGAACGTTATGATCGGGATCTTGAGGATGTTTTCGCCTTACAGGATGAGATCACCGCGGCGATTGTAGCGATGGTGCCGGGGCGTATCGAGTCGGATAATGCAGATCGTGCCCGACGTATCCCGACCGAGAGCATGCCAGCTTACGAATGTGTCTTGGCAGCCAAGGTTTTGCATCACAAAAGTAATCAACTCGATAACGCCGAGGCTTCGAAGCTTTTGGAGCGGGCGATTGTGCTAGATCCAAATTATGCTCATGCTTATGCGTGGCGGGCATGTGTCTTCGGCCAGGCTCTAACTTATGGCTGGTCGAACCGCGATATTGATGAAGCATTGGCTGAGGTTCAGAACGATTTGGACAAGGCACAGGCACTCGATGAGAACGATGCGGATATTCACCGCGTATTGGCCGCCATCCATATCGCCCGTAACAATCTCGATCAGGCCCAACATCATCAACACAAAGCGCACCGGTTGAACCCGAACTACGATATTGTTGTCGTGCAGTCGGGCGAACTATTAACCTGGCAAGGCCGTCCGGAGGAGGGCATAGAGCTNATCCAGCAGGCGATGGAGCTCAACCCGTTACACCCGCCTCGGTTCTGGGGCCACTTGGCGCGCGCTCATTACACCGCCAAACGTTACGCCGAGGCAATATCTGCGACCGGGCACATTGAGAGCCCGGATATGCTACAGNTCGCATTTTTGGCCGCCAGTCATGCCCGNGGNGGAGATCACNTACAAGCGGAACACTGTGTCCAGTTGGCAATGCGTCAAAACCCTGATCTCACCATTAGTAATCTGATGACTTTGCAGCACTATGCTCGGGAGGAAGATATCCAACACTTCCGCGATGGTCTTCTCAAGGCGGGTTTCACTGACTGAGCTTTTCTTTTCTTTGCTGCAATCATGTCGGAATTAAGAATAAGATCTGAGGATGGTGCGAACCATGAACGAATGATCAAGTATAAACCTCATTGTAGATTTAGAATAGACAATTACATCTCAGGTTGCAAAACTACACTTGAAAAAAACACACCGGTATGTCTCAAAACCTAGTAACAGCTTTAGTGAGAGTAATTTGATAAGCACCGGCCTTGCTCTTTTTATATTTTGTATTGGTTGTTTAGCCGGAACACAGTTTCGTCGTGTTTGGAAGGCGAATGGACCACCAGAGAAGCTATGGGCATTCGGTTTGGTAGCGGCTATTTCTCTTTTGATAGTGGGTTTTATACCCATCTCCTTGCCATCTTGACCACCTCAGTTGCAACCGAGCCCCTAGCTTTAACGTAAAATGATTAGATTTACGATTTTTTGACAAACGGACAATTTAAGCGCTCTACAAGCGGGCTATTACGGTCAATTTCCTTGTGACAAATAATGCATTCATCTCCGTCGCTAATTGCGTTTAGGCCACCGCAACTACCTTTTATACGCCGCCCCATGAAGATTACACCAAGAGCCATTCCAAGCATAACAACCAAAAACAAACAGAATGTCAGAAAAAATGTTGCCATTTCGGTTATCATAAGAATTAAGCACTAAGCGATTTAAACCAAATATTTTTGGTAATGGTTACATCTTTTTTTGATTTACTTAAGGGGCCTTCTGTAAACATAACGGCGACTTCATTCGCATCTGCGACCTTTAACCCCTCTTCGCGGCCTAAGGTTAATAAAGCTGTGGCCCAAGCATCTGCGAGCATTGCATTATTTGCCAAAACGGTAGCAGAGGTTGTGCGATGTCTCACCGGCAATCCTGTCATCGGATCAACTATATGAGAGTATCGTACACCATCCAGTTCAAAAAAATTCCGGTAGTCGCCGGACGATGCCATACCAAGATTGTTTACCTCCACCAAATCCAAAACGCCGTTGCTTGATAAAATTGGCTCTTCAATCCCTATCTGCCATGGCAAACCTAAGTGATTTCTGCCTTTGGCTAACAAATCGCCTCCAATCTCCACAAGGAAATTCGTCGCTCCGATCTCCTCAAGGGATCGCCCAATAAGATCAGCACCATAGCCTTTACCAATAGCTGCTAAAATTATTTGGGTGTCTGCCTTTGTCTTTCTGACCGTATTAGGACCAAATTCGAGGATACGTTGTTGTCCCGAATAATTCATCGCACGAGCCAGGCTTTCGGGCGAAGGAGGTCGTGAGCGCCGCTCGGTGGCACCGAATCCCCAAAGCTCAAGAAGTGGTGCTATTGTAACGTCAAAGCGCCCAGCACTCTTTTTTTGGATATCGACAGCGCATCGTAAAACTTCGGATAGAATAGGGGAAACAGGAATCTGGCTTGTAGCATAAATACTGTTTAATCGGGAAATTTCTGATGATTGGTCCCAATTTGAAAGATGCTTATTAGCTTTCGAAAGCGCTTCAGATACTGCTGTTTCAATTGATCTTTGACTAAGTTCGCTGGGAGCGTTTGCAACTGTAACGTTAAAATTTGTACCCATCGTAGCTCCAGAAACCTGATAGGTAGATGGGTCAAATTTGCAGGCCGCAAGCCCAATTGGAGTTAATAAAAAAGTGCGACGCGAAACCGGCATGTCCTGATCTACTCCCACTCAAAATATCTAGGTTCAGTATTCGAGGTGACCCCAACCTACTCACGTTCAGAATCGTAGCCAAATACCTGAACTTTTGGCTCTATCTCAGTCCTTTTCTACTTCCTTCGTGAGCGCCGAAGTGAGCTTACGATAAACTACGGCACCCTTGGTACTTGCAGGATTATGATATCTCCCAGGAAGGGGCAAGGCCTGTCGTTAAGTACATTCTATTAACGCACACGCATTCGGCACAGCCCTCAGCGATAAATAAACACACATGTACCGGCTCCTTTCTCCATCTGGGTACGCACAACCCAAAAACCAAGAAGTAAAGACTGCGTCGATTTGAACCTCCCCCAGATCGGCCCTTGCGATTGCCTTACCCTGTAAAACATGGCATCGAATTATTAATTAGACTGTGTGGCGCGTTTTGTGTCAGAGAGAGGTGCGTGGGCCATGGGTAAAAAAACACATTCAAATGAATTCGTCACCGAAGCACCGTTCGAATGTTAACTTTTCCTTCGAGATGAAATTAGTGGCGACCGAGAGTACAGGTAATTTGTTGCACCAGAATCAACGATCTACGCTCTGGCCAAAACAGGGTCTCATAATGAAGGATTCAGACGGCCAGTGTTTGAATGAGGCCTCAGGGCTGCCTGCAGCGTCTCACGCCGGTGCACGGACTCGTTGTATTAAGGCAAAGATTTACAAGTCATCCGCGCGCAATTATGGTTATCGTCTGCCCCATCACCGTTTTGGCAAAAGCCAAGCTGAAAGGATTGTTCAGTGCGCCATTTCGAATTACGCAAAGGGCTGGATTTGCCGATTACAGGCGGTCCAATTAACTATGAACCAGAAAATGTTAAAGTCACATCCTCTGCCATAATTGGCGATGATTATATCGGACTAAAACCGAGATTAGTTGTTGAAGAGGGAGAATCTGTTTCGCCAGGTTCACCCATACTATTCGATAAGGATAATCCAGGGTGCAAAATTGTTTCGCCAATACACGGCACTGTTGCATCAATCAATCGTGGGGCTAGGCGACGCTTGATCAGCGTAATTGTGCAGGCTGATGAGCAAGTTCACACCGAGCAAGATGATATCGATGTCGATGAATTAAATTCCACGCCGAAACTAGTTGATTTGTTGTGCACCTACGGACTTTGGACATCATTTAAAACTAGGCCATATTCCAAGGTCCCCATGCCTGATGAGAGACCTGCGACAATTTACATCACTGCTATCGACACTGAGCCTCTGTCTCCGGATCCCGCACAAATTATAGCAGCAGAACCTGAGGCGTTTTGGGCTGGTGTCAGTGCTGTTGCATCATTAAGCGAGGGCCTAACTTACATTTGTTTAAACGATTCAATGATTCTCGATTCTGCGCAATCAGAAGGTCGACTAGAAAATAACAATATCGAAGCAGTCATGTTTAGTGGTCCGCACCCAGCAGGACTGCCGGGTACGCATATGCATTTTCTCCGCCCCCCGACAATCGACCAACCGGTTTGGACGATAGGCTATCACGATGTTATTGTGATCGGTCGACTGCTTAACAAGCGCATTTATGATCCATCTAGGACTATTTCGATATGCGGACCTGCATGCATGCAACCAAAATTAGTCAATGTGGCTGCCGGAGCATCTCTGAGAGATTTGTTCTCGAACGAGTTGGAGAATGCTGAAAATATAAGGATGATTTCGGGCTCTGTATTGAGTGGTCGTGCAGCGGAAGGCCCCGGTGCATTTTTGGGTCGCTACGCGAGACAAGCGACAGTAATCGAAGAAGACCGCAAGCAAATTCCACTTGGTTGGATTAGGCCAATGCCCTCAAAATTTGCGATGCAACCAGTCCTAGGGTCCGCATTTAGCAAAAAATTATTCCATCTCACCAGCAATCTTAATGGTGGTCGCCGTGCGATGGTTCCAACCGGTACTTTTGAACAATTAATGCCGCAAGATTTTTTACCAACACAACTTTTGCGAGCGCTAATTGTGATGGACACGGATCAGGCGCAAGCATTGGGCGCTTTAGAACTAGATGAAGAGGATCTCGCTCTCGCTGACTTCGCCTGCCCAGCTAAATATGAGTATGGAGTTGCCTTACGCGACTGTCTGGCAAAAATTGAAAAAGAGGGCTGAAAGTGGCACTTCGTAAGTACTTTGATTATATAGAGCCGCATTTTGAGGAAGGCGGAAAGTGGGAGAAATATTTCCCAATTTACGAGATGGTAGAGAGCTTTCTCTACACTCCAAAAACAGTAACCACTGGAGCACCTCACGTTCGTTCGTACATCGATATGAAACGAATAATGACCTACGTTGTTCTGGCTACACTACCTTGCATAATCTTGGGGCTGTATAACACTGGTTATCAGACAAATACCGCTCTATCAGAATTTGAAGCATCTGGATGGCGCTCAAGCATTATTGAGTTCCTTGGTATTGGCTTTGATCCAAACAATATCTTAGCGAATATTTTCCATGGGGCACTGTATTTTATTCCAATATATCTGACCACCTTGGTTGCAGGGGGAATTTTTGAAGTCTGGTTCGCCACCGTTCGAAAACATGAAGTCAACGAAGGATTTTTAGTTTCTTCAATGCTTTATGCCTTGATTTTACCTGCGAGCACCCCGTTATGGCAGGTCGCACTCGGCATTATATTCGGGGTCGTTATTGGTAAAGAGGTTTTCGGTGGTACAGGTAAAAATTTTCTGAACCCGGCATTGACCGGCCGTGCTTTTCTGTATTTTGCGTTCCCTGCACAACTATCAGGCGATGCAGTTTGGATACCTGTTGATGGTTTTTCAGGAGCAACGGCTCTAGCTATATCCGCATCAGATGGCATCCAAGAACTCACGATTCGTGGGATAACCTGGTGGGACAGCTTCGTTGGCCTGGTGCCGGGATCAATGGGTGAGACGTCAACACTTGCTGCTTTGATTGGTCTGCTTTTTTTACTTGCCACAAAGATTGCAAATTACAGAATGGTTATCGGCTGTTTAGGCGGAATGATAGCATTCTCGATGCTTTTGAACTGGATCGGGTCAGATACAAACCCCATGTTCGACATGCCTTGGCACTGGCATCTTGTTCTTGGGGGATACGCATTTGGCCTAGTTTTTATGGTAACAGAGCCAGTTTCTGGTTCTCACACTAACATGGGCCGTTACGTATACGGGGCGCTCATAGGTTTTATGGTAGTTATGATCCGGGTAATAAACCCGGCATTCCCAGAAGGTATGATGTTAGCTATTTTATTTGGTAACGTCTTCGCACCTTTAATAGACTACTTCGTTATACAGGCGAATATAAGGAGAAGAGTAAAACGTTATGCCCAGTGATGTCCGGAACGTCATCAAGAAATTTTTGGCACTGCCGGCAGACTCAATTGGTAAGACAATTCTTGTCGCTGTAGCGCTATGTTTAGTTGCCTCTATGGTAGTGTCAGCTGTCGCTGTGTCTATGCGCCCATTGCAAGAGGTAAATGCCCTTAAGGACAAACAAATCAATATCTTACAGGTGGCGGGAGTTTACGATCCTAGCAAAGATATTGTAGAATCTTTTTCCATTTTTGAAACACATATTGTCGAATTAAAAACGGGGAAATTCACTGATAAATTTGAGGTGGAAAATTTTGATGATCGAATTGCAGCAAAAGACCCCAAAATATCGGTAGCTTTAAAAAGTGATCCCGCAGGCATAGGTAGGAAAACGAAATACGCTAAAATTTACCTTCTAAGAGATACAGCAGGCAAAATCGACAAAGTTATATTACCCATACATGGATATGGACTTTGGTCGACCCTATACGGCTATATTGCCTTAGAAGAGAACGGCAATGATATCTTCGGATTACAATTCTACGAACATGCGGAGACACCAGGCCTAGGGGCTGAGGTAGACAATCCACGGTGGAAGGCGCTGTGGAAGGGTAAGAAGCTCGTAGACGCAGATGGAATGCTGCAAATTAGTGTGTCAAAAATCAAGCCATCTGCTGGTAAGCAGTACCACATTGATGGTCTAGCCGGCGCTACGTTGACGACGGTCGGCGTCAATAATTTGGTTAGATTCTGGATGGGTGAGGCCGGATTCAAACCCTTTTTGAAAAATCTTGAAACGGGCACTATATAGCAGGGTACGATGTCGCAAACTCGAAAAGATATGCTTGTGGACCCCCTGGTTGATAACAACCCGATCGCTTTGCAAGTATTAGGTATATGTTCCGCTTTAGCGGTAACATCGTCTTTACAGGTCTCACTAGTGATGTCTATTGCAGTCATCTTCGTGACTGGCTTTTCGTCGATGTTTATTTCCGTTATACGAAATCACATACCCAGTTCGATTAGAATTATTGTACAAATGGTCATTATCGCCTCCTTAGTGATTTTGGTAGATCAAATCCTCAAGGCCTATTTCTACGAAATATCGAAAACCTTATCAGTATTTGTTGGTTTAATCATTACTAATTGCATTGTAATGGGACGTGCTGAAGCGTTTGCAATGAAAAATCCTCCGATAGATTCTTTTCTTGATGGTGTAGGAAACGGGGCGGGATATGGGTTAATTTTGATGCTTGTAGGCACAATCCGAGAGTTATTTGGTGCTGGAAGTTTGTTTGGGGTCACTATATTCGAGACTGTAAATAACGGTGGCTGGTACATACCGAATGGGCTTCTGCTTCTTCCTCCATCCGCATTCTTCATAATCGGACTTCTGATTTGGGCTATCCGAGCTTGGAAACCCACACAGGTAGANTCGAGAGAATTNAAAATACAAGTAGTGAATTCGCACTAATGGAAGGNCTAATTTCTCTCGCCGTTAAGGCCATTTTTGTCGAAAATTTGGCATTNTCNTTTTTCTTGGGAATGTGCACCTTCATAGCCGTGTCTAAGAAAATTGCTACGGCAATGGGTTTAGGTATTTCTGTCATGATTGTGCAAGCGATCACAGTACCTGCAAATAACCTAATTTTAACGTATTTGCTCGGCCCAGGAGCTCTGTCGTGGGCGGGTTTTCCTAATGTTGATCTCACTTTTCTTGGTTTAATCTCTTACATTGGCGTTATAGCAGCGCTCGTGCAGATTTTAGAGATGACGCTGGATAAATATTTTCCGCCTCTTTACAACGCTTTAGGCGTGTTTTTGCCGCTTATTACTGTTAATTGCGCCATACTNGGNGGATCTTTATTTATGGTCGAAAGGCAGTACGATTTTGCGGAGTCAGTAACATACGGTCTTTCATCTGGATTTGGTTGGGCTTTAGCAATTACAGCCATGGCGGGCGTGCGGGAAAAGTTAAAATACTCCGACATTCCTGATGGCCTACAAGGTTTGGGTATAACATTTATAACCGCTGGTTTGATGGCGATGGCATTCATGTCGTTCAGCGGAGTTAAACTCTAGGAGACAAGAAATGGCGACATTCAGTTTAGGAATTTTGCTGTTCACGCTGATAGTGATTACGNTGGTAACAATCATTTTAGCTGCCCGGTCCAGGTTAGTTTCGACAGGCGATGTTACAATAATTATCAACGACGAACGGACTTTGTCAGTTCCTGCTGGCGGCAAGTTGTTGCAAACACTCGCTGAGCAAAAACTTTTTGTGCCCTCGGCCTGTGGAGGCGGTGGTACTTGCGCCCAATGTAGAGTTAAAATACACGAGGGGGGCGGATCTATTCTTCCTACTGAAGAAAGCCACATCACAAAGCGTGAGGCTTCATGCGGGGATAGGTTATCTTGCCAGGTAGCAGTTAAGCAGGATATGAAAATTGAAGTCCCCGAAGATGTTTTTGGTGTCAAAAAATGGGAATGCACAGTAGCTTCAAATGAAAATGTTGCGACTTTTATTAAAAATCTCGTCCTGAAGTTGCCTGACGGAGAGGACGTCGCCTTTCGTGCAGGCGGATATATACAAATAGAAGCACCGGCCCACTCGTTAAATTATAAAGACTTCCATGTTGAGGACGAGTATCAAGAGGATTGGGATAAATTTGACGTCTGGAGATATGAATCCAATGTCTCAGAGCCCATTGAGCGCGCATACTCAATGGCAAATTACCCGGATGAAAAAGGGGTTATTATGCTTAACGTCCGGGTTGCCTCNCCGCCTCCAGGNAACGATACAGTTCCACCAGGTCAAATGTCATCATATATCTTNAACTTAAAGCCTGGCGATAAAGTTACTATTTCTGGACCGTTTGGTGAATTTTTTGCACGAGATACACAAAAAGAGATGGTATTTATAGGGGGTGGTGCGGGAATGGCGCCAATGCGAAGCCATATTTTTGATCAATTGAAAAGACTAAAAAATAGAGAACGGAAGATAACATTTTGGTATGGTGCAAGATCCAAGAAGGAAATGTTCTTTGTTGAAGACTTTGATCAATTAGCTGAGGAATTCGATAATTTCACATGGAATGTCGCTTTGTCTGACGCACTGCCAGAAGACGAATGGGATGGGCATACCGGCTTTATCCATAATGTCGTATATGAACAGTACCTCAAAGACCATCCGGCTCCAGAGGATTGTGAATATTATATGTGTGGTCCTCCTATCATGAATTCATCATGCACAGACATGCTTTTAGAGTTAGGAGTGGATCGTGAGGACATAATGCTTGATGATTTTGGCGGATAATTAAGAAGACGGATTCTATATCACGCATAAAAAACATCAATTAGCCTTGAGTACTCGAGATTTTGTCAAAATATTTAAAAACCACAAATCCAATATTTTCTACCAAAATCGACCTAGAGGTTTAAGTCGACTCAACGGCGGTATTTTTGTAACTCGGCTCTGTAAATCAATAAGATTGCCAATTTCGGATTTAAAATTGATATGACGGGGTTTGTTCTCCAAAAAATCCCAAATACGTAATAAGTTAACGGGCTGTGAATGTATCAGAGAATGAATACGTTCTAGGAAATTGGCCGGGGGACATTTATCAATAATTTGACACGCGGCCTGTGTCGGAGTTACGAGAAAAAAATCCTGCTGACGTTTTTGTGCGTAACGCAGAGCATCGAAAGGTGATGTACCCANNGCATGAAATTTTGGAATTATGCACNTTATATCAACTTNNNTGTTNTCTAAGACGGTACCACTTATTTGCCTAAATCCACTNTTTTTAAGTTCNTTAATNGCGTNACTTCGCATGGAANTAGTCAAAACATCCAAGTCTGNTCGGTCATACGATANATCATCAAATACAGATANCAATTTTAGATCAATGTTATCTGTTGATATATATATCCCTAAGTTTTTTTCTTCGAAGTTTATAAATGTTTTCGGCACATGTCGGGATGTAGAAAGTTTGTCCCGAAGGGGAATATTTTTGCGAATATTAAACCAATTCTTCAATTTTTAATACTCACCGATTGATATCGATATACAATGACAATTTTGCCAATTAANAAAATTTGCACCCGAAAAAAATAGTTAACCTTGAATCCTTACATTAGAATTTTTATTTTATACAAACAGCAATCATCAAGCCANATAATTGGAGAATATTTTGGAAGAAAAGCGTGTCGATTTAGATGTTGAAAGACANAAAAAGATTATTTTGGAGGTCGTACATAGATTAAGTAAAATACACGGAGATATGTATTATAATTCAACCAGTGACATAGCTTTTCTTGTAAAAGAATTCATCAAAAATGACGCGTCTATTTCGTCAACCGATCGCCTTTTGTTGGCCGATTTGAGTACGAGAGATATAGCCTTGAGATTAAGTATTCGGTAAATAAAAAAAATTTATTTTTTCTAAATCAAAACATCCAAATTCATAATATATCCTTTGATTTTGGCGAATAATACGAGATTTCTAATCTAATAATTTAAATAATTTACAGAAAATTCTCCGTGTATAGATAAAATCACCCTATAAGTAAGGCTCATCTGAATTATGTAACGAATCTATTAAAGAAATATTCAGCATCTTTAGCTAATTTATTCACTAAATCGCCTGCTGGTTTTTCTATAATCAGGCCTGCGGCTTTGCCTGCAAAAAGATCTATAAACTGTCGATCGCCAGTATCAGCCAGCGGGGCCGTCAATTGCAATTGTGCCGGAAAAGGCAGCGGTTTTTTTTAGAGGATAGGGTTTTGGTCAATGTATTAGATAGATACCGTGCCCCTTTACCGCTAACCACGTCCGCTACAATAGTGGATTTATTGTTAGCGTCTGCAAGCGCAGCACGATGTCCGTTACGGCTGGGCCCAGGACGCAGACGCCTCCCTTCAAAAAGATCCGCCCGCTCATCGATCACGCGTTCGCGATCGGCGTCGAGCGTATGGTTCTCGTGTGCCCAGAGCGACTATGGGCGTGCAAGAAGGGTTGGGAGCAGTTCCACCGCCACCGGCCGGCCAGAGGTTTATCAACTTAAATTATAGAGAAGACTACCTGGGCAAAGGCGGATCTTCGGATTGGGCTTTGGCGATCTCTATATGGGAAAGCCCTCACGCCAGCCGGTGCCAGTACGAGGTATGGAGCAGGCCGCTTGAGTAACCAGTACGACTGGGCCGAGGACGCGATTGCGTCTTATGTGCTGGCGATTAAAACGCTCCGAGAGCGGTATCTTGAGAATCGGCTGCCAGGTGAAAACGCCAAGGAATGGCTGGAGCGGACGTCAAATGGCAAATAATTCTGCCCTCCACGTGCCCCCCAGATGAAAAAAGGGCTTAGAGGCGATTTCTAAATTACCTCTAAGCCCTTGTTTTTATTGGCTCCGCGGGCAGGACTCGAACCTGCGACAAGGTGGTTAACAGCCACCTGCTCTACCAACTGAGCTACCGCGGATTAGTGCCGCAATTATTCAGCAACCGGGGGCGGCTTATACCAAAAGCCCGCTCAGTTGCAAAGCGGTTCTTGTGCCTTGTGGAAGTCAAATTGGCACTGCGACCGCGCTGAGTTTTGAACGCGGCGCCGGCTTGTCGCATAAAGGGACTTTGGGACGATTTGAGAATGCAAGACGAACGATTTATAGCACTTTGATGTAGATCAATTCGAATCAAGACTACGGATTATTTTCTAGGTAGTGCAGCCTATTTTACCACAATTTTTTCTTTTAGGTGCGGACAGAGTGCGTTTGCGAGCGTTTCGCCTACAGTCGCATGCCCCAGTACATTCCAATGTCCATGTACATTCTTCTTCTCAAAATATTCTAGGTTGTTCCCACTTGTCGAAGCCTTTCGCAGAAGCGCTTCCCTCAGTGAAACGAACGGAATCCCAATGGAAGCGGCAAACCGGGACAGTCGTTGAGTGGCATATGCGTGACCGTCGTCGGGAATATCATTCTGTTGTCGACCTTCCTGCGAGGGAGCTATTGCCGCACCGGTTGCAGTAGCAGTGAGCCAAAACGACGCACCAGAGGCGTGAACATCTTCAGCAATGCGTCTTACCACCGCTTCTGCCAACTGCCATAGCATCTCCTGGAATCCGTCCCGTGGCGGGTGATGTTCGCCTGAAGCCGTCAACCCTGCAGGGATGAAATCCGTCTTGAAGTAGTCGCTGCGATTTGCTTGCAAAGCGGGCGGTCCAAGGGAACTAGCCGATGAAGAATCTTCGCGTTGGGGAGGTTTATGGTTCGGGGCGTGGGCGGCCCGCGCTCGCCAATTAACAATTGTCCCATAGGCGTTCGTGAGGAGTTGTAGAACGCGGATCTGGTTTGATACGTCATTCCGCAAATTCGACCATCTTAGCTTTTGTTGGAAAACGGCATCTTTTTCAAAGGAAAGATCAAGCTTGAGGTCGCCATTATCGAATTCCGCATAAGGAACATAGGGGTTCTTCTCTAGCTTTCGGTAGTTTCCGGCAAGGTCGTTATTTGCGTGAAAAACGAGTAGAACGATGTCCGGAGAGAAGGCGCGTGCACGGTGGCGAAGTGACTGTAACGCTTGAACATTGTTATAGCCGGAGACTGCAAAATTTAGCACTTCAACCTTTACGTGGGGATCAACGCATGTCGATAGCTTTTGCTCTAGCAAGTAAGGAAAACTTGATTCGTGTTCGACATGATGGCTCTCCGTATAGGAATCACCAATAATCGCTATGCGGATAAGGTTTTTCTCGGACCTGCGGTGGGGTTGCCCATCCGCCGGTGCATCGACCCCAGTGCGTAAGCCGAATTCATTGGTCTTCACAAAGACGCTCGCTTCATTTTCCACCCATCCCGCAATATTTGGCCGAATTGTTGTGCCGGTATGTAGCGAATAGGCGTAAACCATCGGCTTGTTGTAACCGACTAACCGAAGACTGAGTTCAAGCGCCGCCAGACCAATCGTGATTGTTGCGGCGACCAAGAATAAATTTAGTGTCAAATTACTCATACGATTCACGATCGCATTTTAGACGCCTCCGGAAAGACGGCCAATCAGGATGAGATACATTCTCCCTGAGGCGCGGCAGCGCGTAAATAGTGTGCTTGGAATTTTCTGGCGCAGGGTCTTGGAGGTCCGGGCCGGAATCGAACCGACGTATAAGGATTTGCAGTCCTCCGCATAGCCACTCTGCCACCGGACCTTCTTTTAATATCAATAATTTAACTGCGTTTCGTACACCTTCGACAACCACTCTTCGGATGTGCGGAGGAAACTAATCCTCTGCCGCAAAACTCTCAAGCATATTCACACCATCTCGAATATCTCTTGAGGACATCTTAGCGTAACGCTCTGTCACTTTGATCAAGCTATGGTCTAGCCACTTCTTGATCTTGGCTAGTTCAAGCCCTCTCTGGACCAAGCGTGACGCTGTTGTGAGACGAGTAACATAGGGCGTGAACGTTTTGTCCCGCGCGAACGCTAGGATATGGCTTATGTCGATATT
>PAXN01000061.1 GCA_002715005.1 Rhodospirillaceae bacterium | reverse complement strand
CAAACGAGAGCGTCTCTATTCCCTCTACTATGTCTACACTGCCCGTATCCTTCGACGTCACCGTCAAAGAACCAGACAATGCATCTACGCCAAACTCATAAGAACCCTTCGAACCCTCAAACACAGCAACATCGGCATCTGAACCCGGCAACCCATCATCCGGACCACCAACCAATACATCCGAACCGTCACCACCTATAAGCGTGTCATCACCACTGCCGCCCAACAGCGTGTCGTCGCCTAAACCACCATCAAGCGTGATAGAGTTCTTGATTGCACCGATAACCTCGGCGCTCACTGANCTTTCAATAACGAGGTCTAATGAAACATGACCTTCAAGCGATTGAAGGGTAACAACATTACCGTTATCGAGCGAAGAAAGTGTCACAGTAATATCTGGTGCAGATGTCGTCAGGCGACTTTCAACTGCTTCTTTCAAGACCGTTGCGAAATCTGCTCCTGTTTCTAATTCCGCTAATGGTATTTCAAAATCTAATGGATCGGATAACCCGCCCCCTGAGATCAAAACACTTAAAAGAGAACTTTCCGATAATTCAGAAACTTTAGTATCAGCTGGTATTTCCACTGTTGAAAGATGATTGGTCGTTTGTACGACGTCGGTCGTAACCGGTAAGGCCTTAGTATGCGACATTCCAACAGAAGCGAGTGAAAAACCGTCGGTCAGAATTTTTAAATTGATTTCTCCCCCTGCGGATTTGGTGACCTCTGCCGTGATCTCGTTCAGACCTTCTTCATCTTGCAACAGCTCCGAAATCTGTGAAGCAAAGCTATTAGCGATATCCGTTATGGTCTCTCCCTGATCCGCTATTTTGGATAATGTGAATGAGCCCGCGTCCGTAGGGAGGCCGGAAATTGTTAACTCAAAATTACCAATTACAACATCATTATCGGGAATTCTTAACTCTCGAAATCCATCATTCCCCGTTAAACCGACGAAAGAATTAACGATTTCAAAATCCGTGTTGAAAGCACTATCATTTGATCGNAGGACCACNGATAAACCATTATCAACAGTCTCCACATCGACGGATAAATCAATATTGAGATTATGGCTTGAAAGACGGCCAGTAAGTTCGCTCTGAAGCGCCGCCTCAAACTCCAGAGCCGATTTAAAACCAGAGAAATCAAAATCAAAGTCAAGTGGCGCCGTTAATCCCCCTCCTGAGATAAAAACAGACAACCGTGTCGCGTCTATTCCTCCTAAAGAAGTATCGTCTGTTTGAAATACTACAGTTGACGCATGTTCCTCAAAATTGATGGAGCTTGAATTAATTCCGAGTGTCTCATGATGTACCAAACCGATAGATACAAGCGCAAAATCTCCGGGAGAATTTACATTAAGAACCGAAGTCCCATCATTAGCCAAAACAAATTGTGACGATAGACCTAAGGAACCACCTTGATCATCCGACGCCGCTGAAATTTGTTCCATTAAACTATTAGCTACATCTAATATCTCAGAAATCGGCGGTGATGCATTACTATCAACTGTTACGGATAATTTTATAAGGCCAGATTCAACTCTATTAGATGGGGCACTTATAAAGAGTTCTATGATATCTCCACTGTCTAGTTCACCCGGTAGCTCGATTGAAAATGCTGTTCCATCGCTAACTGAAAACGAGTCATTACCTGCCCCGCCAACCACCGTCTCAATTGAGTTTAATGTTACAATATTTCCATCTACACTTGTGAAAACTGTTTGATCTGTGCCATCCCCACCAGAAATAAAATCTGTATCGTTAGTGGTAATCGTAAGCACATCATTACCACCGCCAGCCAAAATTGTTTCCGTGGCTGTTAATGAAATAACGTCATTTTCATCTGAAAATTTCAGAGTATCTACGCCTCCCAATCCGTCAAAGGTATCGCCTTCTTCAGCGGATGCAGAAAGAACGATACTATCGTTTCCTACCGAGCCTGACAGCAAATCCCCAAGGCCTGAGATAAATTCATAATCACTAGGATTTCCTCCCCCCAAAGAGATTTTAATATCTGTAACGCCTAAAACTTCAATATTAACTTCTGTAGTGGAAGTAAGTCCCTTTGTATCAGAAATTGTATAACTAAACTTGTCGGACGCAGTCTCGTCGAGACCTAAATCAAAGAAAATACCGGGTGCGGGTGTATAAACCAGCTCACCATCGTTATTTATACTCACTACGCCTTGGCTAGGTTGAGTGAAGCTCTTAAGAGCAATAATATCGTTAGCAGACGCACTGTCCGGATCGAAATCATTCCCCAAAACATCAATAGTTACCAATTTCGTTCTGGAGGTAATAGTAACTGCGTCATTTACAGCGGTTGGGGCATCATTAATACCTAGTATGGTTACACTTGCNTTACCTTCTACTACACCACCGCTCCCATCCGATACGGTATAAGTAAACGTATCTTCCTCTTTTTCGCCATCATTAAGTTCGGTCAANGCATTCGGATTGGGTGTATAAATAATATCGCCAGTGCCATTCAACTCAGCGAAACCTTTTTCGCCTTGAGTCACTCCGGACACGGTCAAGGTGTCTCCATCGACATCGGAATCATTTAGTATGACATTTAAAATAACGCTCTCATCTTTATTAACTTTTGCTGTATCAGCATTTGCTATTGGATCNTCATTCACGCCCGTAATGAGAATCTCAATATCCGCTGAATTAGAAATCGCGCTNCCNTCACTGATGTCATACGTAATTTTNTCNCCTAGANTTTCACCGACCTTAAGTGCATTTACTGTCGATGAATTGGCANCGAAAATAATATTTTTACCGTCGGCGGATATAGATACATCGCCCAATTTAGACGTAGAAACGGACTTTACTGATAATTGATCATTCTCGATATCCAAGTCATTTTTTAACACATCTACCGTAATGGATTCGCCNTCTTTAACCGATGTAGCATCAGCTAACGCTATNGGGGCATCGTTTACAGGAGTNATATTTAANTTAATCTTTGCAGTACTTGTAGCGCCGAAACTATCTTCGACACGAAATTCAAAGCTATCGGACCCGAAAAAATCCGCATCCGGTTTATACTTGAACCTAAATTTTGGATTGTCCTTATCCGGCGCTAAAATTTCCACCGCCCCTGACGCAGGATCGCCGCCGGCTGCAATCGCTATATCAATTGTATCACCATTATCTGGATCAATCGCTTCTAAGCTGCCAATTAATTCACCATCTTCTTTAACCGAAAAACTCGCCTCTTTAGCTACAGGCGCATCATTACTACCAGTAACCGTTATTTCTACAACTTGTGTATCCGTTCCGGCATTATTCGCTCTCGTCGAGATATCTAAAGACTTACCGTTAATTGCGCCTTCTAAAATTATCTCTGAGGGATTGTCACCCTCNTTGGCNAGAACATTTTGTTTTAAATCNCCATTCGCGTTNATAACATCTATCAANGAAGAGACTACATCATTTATTNGGTCACCATTAATTGCCTGATAGGAAACTTCAACACCTTCNACANTGATAAAATAATTATCGCCTTTATCCACAACCCCGGAAATAACCAACTTATCTATTTGTTTTCCATTGGACGCCTTAGCCACTGACAACAGTTCAATTTTTTGTGTGTCATCTTTACCAATATTTCCGTCGGTAACTGTGTATTCAAATTCTTCAACAACCTCTTGCCCAACACTTAACGAATTAAACGCGCCAGACGGGTCAAATTGAATATCGTCAACTTCACCATTGTCTAATTTGGTAATCTTAATCTTGGCACCAGATGACAAATTAATTNCATCGGCATTCGTTACATCAACGCCATTAATATGAAGAACACTTAATTGATCTCCATCTATATCGGTATCATTGCTAACNAGATCGACCGAGATAANTTCATCATCNTCTGCTGTGGTTTTAAAATCTTTCGAAGCGACCGGCGCATCATTATCTGGAGTAANTTCAATTGCCACCGTAGCGGAACTAAAGCTCTCTACTTCGAAGTTATTGGTAATCGTATAAATGAAACTGTCACTGCCATTAAAATTAGCACTTGGCGTGTAAACTAATGATCCGTTTTTTACAATTGAACTTACAGCGATATCCGAAAACTCATTATTTNAATTAATTTTCTTTAAAGAGATATCCTGCCCGTCCCCCGCTTTATCTGCCTCAATTATTATTTTTTGTCCNGATTTGGTTACCGTAACGAATTCTGATAATAATGCACTTCTGTTTGAATTATTAGTCAGGTCTTCAACAAGTTTATCCTTACTNGAAAACGTTGTTTCAATAGATATTCCATTTATGGTTAATCGGACTTTATCGCCNCCAGCNAAGGANACTCCGGAAAAATCTACTTCATCTTTTTGTGAAAGAACTTTGATAGAACCATTTGNAGGCGTACCNACAGACAAAAGAGTTGCGCGCTCGAGGTCATCTCCATCCGCACGTTTGTCATTATCTAAAACCGAAAATGTAAAGCTCGTATCTTCAACCAGCTTAACTGCGTCATCNCCAGAAATCGGAGCGGCGTTCGCCGCTTCTCGGGCATCAAACAAAGCTTTTTCCTGGCTGAATTTTTCAACATTTTGCAGGAGTTGTCCTTCACCCGATTGAACCTGAGAGAGTGATGCACTACCTACAAATTGCTGCGCAAACGATAAATCTGACGCATCTTTTGCTATGACTTCTTGCGCTTGAATGGTAGTAAGCTTTTCTTGAGCTTCGACACTGGTCAACGGCTGCGGATCACTATTTTTATCTATCTGATCCGCGAATATCCGCGCATTTACTGATGATTTTTCCGCATCCGTAACAGCCGATTGTATAGTGGACGCCACATCCGACAAACCGGTTAAGCCTTCATTTACAGCCCGAATGGCCCCTTCGATCCCACTCGACGAAGCGTTTATAATTGTGAGATCTTTAGAATTCGTGTCTTCGAATACAGAAATTTCAAATAAGTCATCGGTTTTTGATTTTGACGTAATAAGGATGTCGCCAATCCCAAATCCACTTTCAACTGTAATTACATTATCAAACTCAGACTTTTTATTAATCAATTCGACTACGTCGTCTCTCAAACTTTCTAAAGCAGCATCAGACGTAGGCACATTATCATCATTTATTTCTAAAGTTACCGAAGCCGATGCGTTCTGTGTAGCGCCTTTTATAGATACGGTAATTGAATTGTTTGCCGTAAGTTCTTTAGATAAACTAATTATAAACTCTTGATTGAGATCATCGATAACGTCATCAACTGATGAAACTAAATTATCAAGGCCTTGTGAAATCGCCGTTCCATCATCACCGGTGATTGCAGTCTTTGAAAGAACAGCACTAATCTGCTCCTGAAGCGATGAAACAGCATCTTTCACCTTACTCAAGGCGTTTACCGAACTACCGCCCTGAGTTGTTTCAAATTCAAATGCCACATCGAATGCTTTTTCNGCTGCATCGAGGGCCGTAGATACACCGGTAAAAACGCTTTTCGCTGCATCTGCTGCGACGGAGAATGAATTTTCGGCATTCACGGCGGATACCTCGGCATCGTCATCCGCCTGCGCAATTGCCGCTGCCTCCGCCTGTGCCAGCAGNTTCTCTAAATCTTCTTCAACGCCTTCAGCCAGTGCCGCCTGGGCGTTAGCATTCTCTACCGACTTATTTGCGGCCACTAAATTTGCATCAGCACTTTTAAGAAGTTGCGACGAACTCTCCAAACTACTTTTAGATATCTTTAAAAGTAAATTAGCCGATTCNGATAAATTATCAGNGCCCTCNAGGGCAACAATTTTGCCTTGAAGAGACGTAATAATTTGATCTTCGCTTAAGTCAGTGGGGTCTATTCTCGCGGCTTCAGCCGCTAATTTAATTTGATCGGACGCTAGGTCCCTTGATTTCTGAGCAATTACAAAAAGCGATTGGGCATCGCCTGCATTCGTCTTAGCAATGGACTGAGCTTCAGCTAAAGATGACCTCAGCCCTGCTTCAACGGACCCATCTTCATCATTTTCTAATTCTAGTATTTCTTTTGCTTTTTCTACAGCCGTCGCAGCTGCTTTTGCAGCTTTCTCAGATTTTTCTTTAATTAATACCGCGTTTTGATTTACATCGGACGTAGAATTATCCTCGTCAAATAATAACGGCTGCAATTCTTCATTAAGGTTTGTAATTGCTAATTTTAAATTATGCGCATCAACGACAACATCTGCCTGAAGGCTCTTAATTTTAATAGCATTAATTTGTTGAGTAATAATTGCAGTAGCTGAAACCGCTTCATTTTCGGCCTCCGCCGCAAGCTCATCAGCGCCTAATAAATTTTGGGTAGTTGTACTAATGTTTATCTTATTATCATTGATACCCGCGTCCACATTTTCAACAATTGCTTCTGCGCTGAAACCACTACCGGCTATTTTTGCAGTTAATGTTATCTGAGATTGTTCATCTCCCTCACTAGCCACTAATATATCCGATAAGTCTTCATTATTATTTATAGAATTTAATAATTTATTTCTAATTGATATGATCGTATCGCCACTTTGTACGGAATAAGTGACTTTAATTTGATCGTTTATATTTACTCCATAAACGTCACCAACCTCTGCAGTACCAGCCAATTTCATCGAGTCTATCTGGGCGACCTGCGTGGCTCCACCTGAGCTTGAAGTTGTTGTCGTAATCGTTGCAGTATTATCTGC
This sequence comes from Rhodospirillaceae bacterium, assembly GCA_002715005.1. Classification (GTDB taxonomy): domain Bacteria; phylum Pseudomonadota; class Alphaproteobacteria; order UBA8366; family UBA8366. Next base: position 9,172 of record PAXN01000061.1, on the reverse strand, counting down.
AATTCCACTATCTACATTGACCGCTAGTGCCGAAGCCTTAAACGCCACACCAGCCGATTCTGCAGTGAGCAGTATTTGACCGACATTGTCGCCAGCAGAGGCAGTGACACTTGCTGAACCGTTATCTGGATTATTAATTTTACTAATTAGGTCTTCGACAACATTGTTTATTGTTTTTTGAGTATCAATTTCTACATCGAAAGTTTTACTATTAATTGTAACACTATATGAGTCACCCGCTTCAATTGTTCCAGAAATACTTATTGTATCTTCTTGAGCAACTCCTGAAGCAGTAGCAGCTGCAGATGCCGCTGTGTCGGCCGCACTCTGCGCCGCCGTACGAATTTTAACGGCATTTGGGATGTCAACTAGTTGACCTTCTGCTAAATCAGATGATGCACTAGCCGTTCCTGTTGCCGATGCGCTTACCTTTAAAAACTCTTTCGCTTCATTAATGATACTCACAATATCTGATAAATCATTAGTGGAATATGAAAATTCCTTATCAAATTTGAGATTAAATTTCCCATCATCAAGGTTCTCTAACTGCTTCTTTGTAATAAGGGTTTGAACCTTAACCGCGTTAAAATGTCCTTCAATTTTATTTAAGGTTGATGAGAATTTTATTATTTTTTCATCAACCGTATTTCCTGTAGTCAAATCTAATGCATTAAGAGAGTTATCCGCTGTAACCGCTGCAGAAGACGCTTCAGATGAAGCAGTTTGCGCTGAAATCGAAGCAGACTGCGCGTCAGCTACAGCGGTGTTTATTGCGGTGAAAGCTGATTGGGTTTTCGAGTTTAATTGCTTAATAGCTTCAAACAGTTCCGGATCTATTTCAGATACGGTGGATGCAGATTCAAATACGCTTTGTGATGTAAGGGAATTTTGTTCAGCATTGGTTTTTTGTTTATTTGTTTTTTCTAAACTACTTTTAGCTGCATTTGACGCTGCTAACGCGATATCAGCCGAATTTTGAGCAGCATCTGCTGCAAGAATTGCAGATTTTATATCATCAATTCTCGTTTCACCTGCCTTTAATGCCGATGCCGCCTTTGCTTCAAATGCCGTTGTCTTTTCTGATAATGACGATATTTCGGCCTTTACGGAATTTAATTCTTCTATTGCAGCAGCCACTTGCAGACTAACGAGTTTGGCTGCATCGTCCCGCGCAGCTAAAGTCACATCAAGCTGAGACGCCGCTAACGTTTTACTCGCTTGCGTAGCTTCTATTGCTTTAGAAATAGAATCAATCGTGGCCTTTATTGAAGCCACCTCTGTCAATTGAGCCTGGTTCGCCGCGTTTTGCGCATTTTTAAGCGCCAGGGTCGCGTCAATTGACGCCCCGATATCATCTAATGTTGCGGATGTATCAACAGCCGACTTTAATCCATTAAGAATTGTTTCTGTTGCAGTATTTTCTAAATTTAAATTAAGTTTTACTGCTGTGCCTTTAAGGCTATTTAATAAATCACTGAATTGATTAGAGGCACTGTTGGACGCAATTTGCGCGTCATTGATTAATTTATTGAGAGTAGCAGTATCATCTAATGCGGCTCCGGCGCTCTGTGCCGCATCTCGGGCGTTATTTGCTTCATCACCTGCTTGAGTTGATGCTGATACAGCAAGCTTCTCAAGTTCAGAAACCGCTTCTCCAATAAATTCTATGGCTTTATCAGCTCGCAATTGGGCCAAACCTTGCGCACCAATTTCGAAGGTAGCTGCGAAACTAGCCGCTGCAGCAGCTTGTGCGGCAACCGCTGCTGCATTTTGTGCGGTAGTTAGAGCGGCATCGGCTGACGCTTGCCCAATGGATGCGGCCTCGTTAGCTGCATCTGCCGCAGATTGTGCCGCAACCAGCGCATCCTGAGCTGTGTTCAAGGCTGACGAAGCCTTGCTTATTGAGGCGTCCCATACAGCCTCGATGGCGTTTGTTACACTATCATTCCCATCGTCCGCCAAAGCACGCTGGGCGATCACTTCCTCTAGAGAAAGCGCACGCGACGATACGATTGCCTTTGCCGACGCCAGGGCAACATTTGGGCCTACGGCCGCTGCAATTAATGCATCAGCGTTAGCAATGGCCGTTTTTGCGGCAGTCGATGCTGAAGAAGCGGTGGTTGCAGCTTCAGAGGCCGCTTGAGTTGCACCTGCGCGGTTTTCTGATGCGGCGCCGGACACCCAATCTTCAACAGCAGTAGCATTTTGTTCGGCGAGTTCGGCAAATGCGCGCGCCTCACTTGCGCTAATTCGAGCGCTAAGAGACGAAGCTGCTGCCTTTGTCGCCTCATTTATTGCATCAATTCCTTTACCTCGTGCAGCCTGAGCTGCTGCATCGGCTGCAGCTTGAGCGATATCCGCGGCTAATTCGGCGGCATCCGCGAATGCATCTGCTGCGGCAGCGTCGAGATTATCGAGAGCCACCTCTCCCTGATTTCTGGCTTGTAGCGCGTCAAGAGTGGAAAGATCATCATCAGATGCTTGTGTTGCAGCTTGCGTCGCTAAGTCACTCGCTAGCTTTGTAGCAGCTACTTGTTCAGCAATTCGATCGGCAGCTTGTTGATCAGCCACCGCCTGAGCTGCTTCGGCTGCTTTTGTTGATGCTGCTTCTGCGTCAAATTCAGCTTTTTTTGCAAGTTTATCTGATAATTCTTCAGCCGTTTGCAGATCTGCAGAAAATTTTGCCTCTAGAAATTGTGATCTTGAAGACGTGGCGTTTTGCTCAACAAGATTTGCATTTGTAAAGATCGTCTCTGCTACAGAGGCTAAGCTGCTTACTTGACCGGCAGCACCTATACCAGAAAGCGCCAGCACTGCTGACGAAGTGACAACATTTGAATTAATGGCGGCAGTTAATCCATCGCGCACCTCATTGAGGCTACCTTCAAGACCAGTGACGGTATAGGTAACTGCCTGCTCATTAATAGTGACTGAAAATTGATCTCCAGCCTCGACAGAACCATTTATTCGGAAAGCAGAAAATGTACTGTCAACGCCACCATTAATTACCTCAATCGAATTGTCTTGGGTTTCTCCAGTATCACCCAAAGCTACCGTCAAATTATGTTTATCAATTCCATCAATTGAACGAAGGATTAGGAGGCCATCAACTGAACCGGCACCAGAAGCGGTTTTTATCGCCGATTGATTTGCCAATTCAACTGAATTGGCCAATATACCGATCTGGTCGGCAATATCTGAAATACTCGCCAATTTTGTTGAAGCGGCATTTGCTCTCGCTGAAACCAGTTCAGAAACCGTTCCAAAAGAAACATTATTTTCTTGATCAACGACCTCTACAAGAGATTCAACCACATCACGCAAGCTTACTTCATTACCATCGGCGGTATAACCAGCCGATTTGCCATTTATCGTAACTGTATATTTATGACCTTCTAAAACATCTCCTTTAAATGCCCCAAATTCCACGTCATCAATTTGATTAATGAATGGTGAACTTGCTGCACTATTAATAATTGAACCCGATTTATCGGTAACAGAAATTGAAAAATTTATTTCAGATCCGTTATTGCTTTCTATGGCAAATATACCAAGCCTATCACCAACCTCTTGCGCTATAGTATCCTCAAGGTTTTCTATTGATTCCGCTTCTTCAACAAGTCCTTTAAGCGCTTCTGATGTTACATCTGCGTTATTTTTTAATTCAGAAATTTTTTCACTTATTATCTCAACACTAGCAAGAATTTTAACAACTGATACCTCCGCATTTATATCAGCATTTTGTTTATCCTGCTCAGCCTGTGCCGCCGCCTGTTCACTTGCTATTTGTTTCGCCAACTCTGCATCTTTTTCAGATCTGGCAAAATTTACTTGCGCTTGATCAGCTAAAAGTTGCTGTTTCAATTCATCTGGTGAAACAGGTTCAGGATTTAATATAGCAGCTAAATCTGCGGCAGTTTGTGCAAGTTTTTTTGATGATAATGCAAATTTTTCGTCGGCTTCTGCAGATTTTAACGCACTATCTGCTGAGGCAATCGCAGCATTTCTTGAAGCAACCGCCGTAATATCCTGACTTGAATATGAAGACGCCTCTTTGAGTATAAACTTGGCCTCTTCAACCGCGGATTCGACCAATTCACGAGCAGCTGTGGCTCTACTTGCTGCATCTGATGCGAGTTCAGCTTTTTCTGCTGCTCCTGGCTTATCCACAGTGCCGGGTAAATCTGGATGCGACCCTTCGGTAGCATCAAACTTTGCAGCATCAGAAAAAGATTTTGCTTCTGCCGCAGCGTCTTTAGCTAAATTTGCTGCAGCAAAAGCCTCTCCTATAAGTGAATTTACTTGAACTTCTGCTTGAGTTACTGCTGCGGATTGCGCAACAGAGAGAAAACCTTCCGCCTGCGCTAATTCGCTCAACGCTGACGCGTGTTCATCTGACGCGATTAATGCATCACTCAATTTTTCCGCAGCTTGCTCCTCAAGATTCGCAAGCGTTTCTTGTTGATCGTTGACCGATCGCTGAGCTGTCGTTGATTCTGATTGAGCTGATGTAAGATCAGAAGTTATTTTATCTAAGTTATTTCGAAAAAGATTACGTATCTGCTCTATAAAATTTAATTCGGATTTCGCGTTTTCCGTAAGCTGACCAGCTAAGTCCACAGCAGCTTGCGCCAAGTCGACATTAGCCGAAGCTACAGAATTTAACGGGTCATCAGATAATTCTTTTTTCGCAACTTCTAATAACGCTTCTTTATCGGCTAAATTCGATTGTTCTTCGGCTAACTTTTCTTGTGATTCAACAAGCTCTTTAGCCGGGTTTACAAGCGCCAGTTCAGCAGTAGTCTTTGCATTATCAAGCGCTTGGACAACCGCTTTTTTTTGCGCTTCAACAACAAGTAAACGAATTAATTCACTACGCGCATTCTCAACGTCTAAATTTACTTTTTCCAAACTTGATGACGCGGCATCCTTAATGGTTGCTTTTTCAACAACTATTTTTTTGTTATCTGTTACAGACTTTTGCGCGCTTCCGTCGATAAACGCGTCCGCAGCCGCGGCGGCATCTACTGAGGCACTAATTGCCGCATCAGACAAAGAGCTAGCCGTATCCGCAAAAGCACCTTCTGAGAATAATTCCAATATTTCATCGGAAGCTGATGCATCAATGTCAAACTTGAGTTTCTCTAGCGCTCCACCTGCAGTCTGCGCTTTATCGGAAAAAGTTGATAAATTTGTGAGGCTACTAAGACCAACGTCAATTTTTGTTTGGAGGCCGCTTAGGCGCTCTAATGATTTTGTTTCCGCATCCGCAACGCTACCGCCTGCATCAATAACGGCAGTTACAGTGCTTATATGATCCGCTAAATCCTCTAAAGAGTGCTTTTTCGCCTCATTGATAAATTCGTCGGCAGCCGAGAGAGCTTTCGAAACTTCCAGTGTAAACTCGTCAAATTCGTTTTTCGCAATTTGGCCATTTCTAGCTAGGGTGGCTAAATTTGTTGCACTTTGTGCAGTCTCTTGCGCTTTTTTCGCGGCGGACGCACTTGCCTTTGCTGCGTCAGCATATCCTTTGGCCACAGCATTAGCGATGCTCAGTGCATCTGCACCAGACTTTCCATTGTCTACCGCATTTTGAAAAGCTCTATCACGCGCCTCACCCGCTATTACCCCCAAGCGCACCGTCTCGGACGCAGATGACGCAGACGATACGGCTGCCTTAACTGCCTCTGCTGCCATTTTTGCACTTTGCAAAATAGTTGCATCAGCCGCATTGGTTTGCTCGGTAATTTTGGTAATTTCTGTGGATATATCCGCAGCCTTTTCTGCGAATTCCGATGCTGAATTGGCGGCTTCTTTCTCAATTTCTGCGCGGTCATTGGCTGCGCGCTCGAGTATGATATTTAATTTCGTTTTTAACGCTTCGTAAGGTTCTGAAGCTCTTTTGAAGGCAGATGCCTTTAAACGCTCCACCTCTAGTGGGGTGGCGCTATTTTCCTTTGCATTCGCTTCCGCAGCTTGAGCTGCCTTGTTACCTGCATCTAATGATTTTTGCGTTAAGGTGTCTTTCAAACCCTTAAAAGGGTTCAATGATAAATTTGCCTTTAGCGTAGCCTGGCTGTCACTTAAGCCGCGAATGTGTTTCGCATTTTGATATGCGCTGGCATAAGCTTCTGCCGCGATCGCCCCAATCGAATTTATAATTGCACTAGCGGACGAATTTGCCGCGTCTAATGTTTTTCCGGTGGACAGATTTAATGTAGCGAGTAACTGTGGATCTACCGTTTCACCTCTTGCTGCCGTTGTTGATAGTGCTAACGAAAATTGTATTTGCGCAGTGGCAGCTGAAGAAACTGCTGACGCAGCACCAAGAGCCTCTAAACGGGAAATTTGCTCATCCGGGGAACCGTTTAACTGAGCAATTGTAAGTGCCTGAGCGGCGAGCACTTCAGCGGAGCTTGAGAGCGAGGAAGCATCACTGGCGCTTTGTATTGCCGCCGCAAATTTACCAACTTCTCCACCGAAATCTCTGGATAGAAATCGGACTTCTTCGCCTCTTAAAACCTCTTCCTCAGCCCTTTTTTCAAATCGGCGAATATCTCGATCGAGTTTCTCTGCAAATAGCTTCAAGTCCTCTCGAGCTTCTGCTAATTTTTTCCCCAATCTTTGAGCTTCAAGCCGTCCCTCTAATCTCGCTTTTTCTGCGTGTTGCTTTAGTTCCTCAGTTGCCTTTTTTGCTTCTTGAACAGCTTGCTCAATTAATTGATCTTCGCCCGCATTATTACTTTGATCTTCTTCACTACCTTGATCAGAACTGGGCTCATCATCAGTCCCCGGCGAACTTGCGGATGGCAAAGCGTTAAGTGCACCGCCAAATTTTGACGTAATTTCAGCTTGGCTGAGAATGATTGGAGGTGGAGGCGATTGATTAAAGCTGGTCAGTTGAATGGTTGCGCCCGCTTGGGTCAGAACCACACTCCCGCCGTCATTGGAGATTGCAATCGCGCCAACGGTCCCATCGCCTTCTGGCAATAATGATATTGTGCTAAGTTCGCCCTCGGCCGCAGCAATACCCGCTACCTTCGTACCCCGGATACCAATTGTAGCCGTCGGAGTTGTTACGATCATTGAGTCGGGTGATAGTTTAGCTACTTCACCACTCACAAACGAGAATGCTCCCTGTAGAACACTAACTCCCAAGTTTCCTGCCTTCTCTGCAGGGTTATAAACAAATTCGTCCAGCACCATTCGGGCATCTGGCCCCAACGAAAGTGTCGTTTTATCTTCAAATTCTATACCTACAGCCGCATTTTCCTTCGTCTCAACAACATCTCCTTCATAAATCGGCGCGCCAGCCTCCACCGCGTCCTCAGTACCATCAGAACGCTTTATACGAACTATCCCCTCTACAAGCGTGATTACGCCTATCGGTTGCCCAGCGCCTGAAGTGCTGTCGCCACTTTGAGCATATGCGCCTGGATATGGATTGCCTGAAAGATGATGGACTACGTTACCGGAGATCTTAGCTCCGCCTGCGGTATAAATGTCTTTAAGCTGTAAGTTGAGAAAATAGTCCTCAACGATAATTTTTTCGCCGCTTTCCGAAACGATTACTAGATCAGGACCACTCCGCAAAAAGTCAGCAGTAAGGGCCTCACCAGCCCAAGGGAGAGAAACTATGTCTCCTCCATCGGAAGCAATAATCAACTCTTCAGATTGACCGTGCTCAGTATCGATTTTAGCCACCAATTTATAACCGCAAATTGACCATTTTCAGATCTAATGCTGCGAATAAAACTCCGCTCCAAAACTAACAGAGTTTAATCCTTAGCGATAGTATTAAACTGTGACGAACATCACACGCCTTAAAGCGAAAAACATATGTATAATATACCTTTAGGGACAAAGGTGACCGACAAGTCAACGGAAATGGCGGTCTGAAGTTCAATCGGGCGCTTCGCTTGAAGAATTGGAGGAGGAAAATGCGCATTCGTATGATGAATGACTTGGCCTTGGACAAGCTGATCCTGAAAGAAGCTGCGGATGGAAATTGGTAAGCCCCGAGCGTCGTCGCAAGATGCGTGCGTCACGTGCAATCGAGGTTTGAGTTGACCGAACGTCGTGCATGCAATGTTTTTGGTCAACCGAGATCAATCTAGCACCTTAACCAGAGCTTCAACGGCAAGCTCCGGGACGAGCTGCGGAATGGGGAAAAATCTTCTACCATCTGGCGGAGGCGAAGGTGCTGATTGAAAGATGGCATAATCACTAAAACACCATCAGACCGCACAGTGCGCTCGGCTACAGAACACCGGCACCACAAACCATCCCGCCAAGCCCGCACCTGAACCGGCCGAAGCCGAACCTTCGCGACGCAATCCGCGATCGCGGACTGAAACCCGATGACTTCGGATTGACGGAGGAAACAAATTCCTGCGAAGCTAAATCCGTATCCAATATGCGAAGCCGTCAGTTACACCGTTGTTCTATGCATGTATTTTGGATCGCAGCCCTGATCGTGATACCTGTGTGGTTGGCCGTCGAAATCGGCCACGTCATGGGCAGACTGCTAACCCCCAAGCCATGTGGAGTATGAGACAGAGCGACTCGAATCAGGATTTGCGCCAGCCGCAGGCGGAAACCAGCACCTTCAAACAGACCAATTATCTGCTCTGAAACCTTGACGCCAGATAGGCTTTGGACGGACAATTCACTCTCGGTTTAATACTCCGGATTCGCCACCAAATCGATCTGCCTGGGAGAGACATAAACATGGCTGACGCCGATACGCTGCAACGCACCGAAGATGTCACAGGCGTCTGGGCCCGGATGCAAACACTGCTGCCCTGGCAACGAAAGACTACCGCGTCCGATAAACCAGCCTCGAACAAGGGAGGCGACGACGAGGACGACAAGCCTTCTGGCGGCTGGTTGAAGAACCTCCCGCTGACCACCTTGATATGCGTTGCTATCCTGATCATGGGACTGGGCGTCCGGATTTTTGATCCGCCGATGGTCGAGATCCTCCGCGTTAAGACGTTCGACCTGTACCAACGTCTTTCGCCTCGCCCAACCGGCGAATATAGAGTGGGCATTATCGATATCGACGAAAAGAGCCTCGCGGAAGTCGGGCAATGGCCCTGGCCCCGAACGACCATCGCTAAAATGCTTGACCAAACGCACAAGCTGGGCGCCGCTGTCGTCGGTTTCGACG